>CAURBE010000001.1:0-164714 GCA_963523045.1 uncultured Candidatus Saccharibacteria bacterium
CGTGGCGGAGGAACTGGTCACCCAAGCCCTTACCTTCCGAGGCGCCTTCAATCAGCCCTGGAATATCAGCAATCAACACTGAGCCATCATCCACATCCGCTACGCCCAAATTTGGCGTCAACGTCGTAAACTCATAGTTAGCAATCTCCGGGCGAGCGTTAGAGACCACACTCAAGAAGGTCGATTTACCAGCATTCGGAAAGCCAACCAAGCCAACGTCGGCCAGCAATTTTAGTTCCAGCTCTGCCTCAAATTCTTCACCCGCCTCGCCAAGTTCAGCCATCTTTGGTGCTTGGCGCGTACTGGAGGTAAAGTGCGCATTACCAAAGCCACCATCACCGCCCCGAGCAACCACTGCTTGTTGCTGGTCTGCCGTCAAGTCTGCCACCACCTTGCCGTCACGCTTGACAAACGTACCCATCGGAACTTTGACAAACAGCGGCGAACCACTTTTACCGTGCTTGTTACGCTTACTGCCGTCACCGCCATTCTCTGCTTTTAGCTCTGGCTTGTATCGAAAATTCAGCAGTGTATTGAGGTCTTTGGTTGCCAAAAAAATGACGTCACCGCCGCGTCCACCATCGCCACCATCAGGACCACCCTTATCAACATATTTCTCATGCCGAAAACTGACTGCGCCGTTACCGCCCTTGCCAGCTCGTACAAAAACTTTTGCGATATCAACAAACATGAGCTAATTATACCAGAAAACGCCCCGTCAGTCGACAGGGCGTCGTATTGATGTTGTCTTAAGATTTTAGTGGATGAAACTATAGCGGCTAGCCTCAGCAAGTGGTATGGTGCGAGAAGAGATAACGTTATAACCCGCATAATTCATATCTGAAACATAGATATTCTGACCATCTACCCGCTCCACGATACCAACATGTCCGTAACCATAGCCACCCCAAGTGTTCTGTATAATAGCACCCGGCGCTGGCGTATTATTAACTAAGAATCCAGCTGCACGTGCACTAGCGCTCCAAGCCCTGGCATGACCCCAGAAACTACCAATTGGACGACCAAGCTGCAAGCGACGTTCGTAAGCATACCAAGTACAGTTACCAGCAGCATATCGGTTGCCAACAGATGCGGTCAGCCAGCTTCGGCTAGCACTAGTGGTAGTCGAAGAGCCATGCCTACTATTTCCATACGACGATCGACCCCGTGGCGCCACATAGCCTGGTCTTTCATTTTCTGGCAACTCACCTCCAGGTATTACAATACGCGCACCAGCTGTTAATTTTGATCCATCATCAATATCGTTATATAGAACAACCCGCTCAGCACTAGTCTTATACTTATCAGCCAAAGATTGCGCCGTATCACCATCCTTAACTGTATAAACAACACCATCAATCAGCGGAACAATAAGTGTCTTATTAGGCTCAATAGCATCTGAGGTAGTATTATTTGCCCAGCGAAGAGTTTGTGATGAAATCTTGAATTTCTTCGCAATCGTCTCCATAGTATCGCCCTCTTTTGTTACATATGAAGCAATTCCACGCGCCGCTGAAGTATCAGGCTTAACAATATCAGGCTTGGTGATAACTTCAGTATCGTTTTGAGACAAATCTTTTTTAATAGTCAGTGAAGTTTCTGATTCACGCAAATCTCCAGCCGAAGGAAGTTCAGCCGTTTCCGCCAAATTAGTTACTGCACTAGCGGCCGTCAACTTATCAACTGAGACGGTCTTAGCAGATTCAGTCACTACTGGCGCAGTACTATTAGAAGTCTCTGCAGACGCCAAAGTCTTTGATCTCTCGGCGACTGCACTATTGCTATTACTACCGTAGACCAAAAACGAAATAGTCAATAAAAATATTCCACCGTAAACCGCAAATGAACGCAGTTTACTTTTCTTACCCCGAAGAGTTCTAAAATGATTACGAATAATCGTGCTCCTTGCACCAGTGTTACCACTGACACCTCTACCAAATCGTCTTTCTTCTCGCAACAGAACAGGATATGTTGTCGACCTAATTGATTAATTATATTCTACATTAGTTTTGCTATATCCGTAGCGACGATTTTGGCAGGCCACCCACCACAATCAACTTCCACCAGCCGACTCGATGAATGAGCTACTGTTTATTTTACACAATATTGACAATAAAGTCAATAAATTTTATAAAACAGAGTTTTGTCAAGGAATCTGGCACTTTTTCTGACAATGAGCCTTAATATTTGCCTCATGTTCTTCATTTTTTGTTGCAAAATAAGTAACATCGTTATCGCCACTCAAAAAATACCGATAATTTGTACTGGCCGGGTCGGCTGCAGCGTTTAAGGCGCTTAATCCGGGCACGGCAATTGGACCTGGCGGCAAACCTTTCTGGAGACGAGTATTGTAAGGAGACTTTAGACTCGGTGAGCGCTCTACACCTGTTTTATCTGCAACATACTGATAAGTAACGTCTGAGCCTAGCTCCATGTTCGCCTTCAAGCGGTTATAAAAAACACTGGCAATTTTCCGCTGATCTTCACAGATTTCTGCCCCTGACCCACAGCCGATTGACTCACGCTGAATGATTGATGCCAAAGTAATCCCCTGATACAGCGTCAGTCCACGAGCTTTAAACTTTTCCTCCAAGTTATACTTTTTAACTATTTTTTCAAACTGCTTAATTGAACGTTGTAAAACCTGCTGCGCTGTCTCGTCTGAAGAGACATAAAAAGTTTCACCATAAATATAACCTTCAAGCCCAGCATTATCTGGCCGTCCAGCAAAAACCGGACTATCATATTTAGCAGCAAACGCCTTTTTTATCTGTTCTTTTGAAAAGCCGGCCTTTAGCAAGATAGACTCGACTTCCCTACCGTCGGAGTTATTTATCTTTTTATCTAACGTTGCGCCAGGATAGAAGGTTATGGCAAATTCATCAGACTTACCACTTGTCAAATGGCTAACTATCTCGCTTACTGACTGTGATGGCTTAACTGAGTAGACGCCAGCCTTAAATCCGCCGCTCGCGTTATGCAGTCTAACATAAACTGAAAATGCCAGCGAGTTCCTGATAACGCCTTGATCTTCCAGAGATTTCGCAATATCACTAGAGCTCATACCCTCCTTAATATTTGTCCTTACAGCCTGCTGATTATCCGGATTTGCTGGTAAGAGCATCTGTTTATACCAAAGAGTTGCACCTAAAGCACTTACTCCCATAATTGCTATAATGATCGACAATATCAATAACCCAATGCGTCGTTTACGAATTCTCATATTTCTCCTCCAAAAAATCCTGCAAAATTATACTAGCGGCTTCCGCGTCAATCTCGCCCTTATCTTTAATTTTATTACCCAGCCGCTGTTCAGCCTGTACACTAGTTAATGACTCATCCTGAAAGACGATTTCTGTGTCTAATTCGATATCAGTAAACTGCTGAACAAAATTTTCCACAAATTCCGTCTGTTTTGTTGGTTCACCGGACTGATTGCGCGGATATCCTACTACAATTACATCAATATCATGGCGCAACACTACCTCTGTTATTTTTTGTACAATTTGTTCGTTATTTTCTAACCACCCAAAAGGCACGGCAATTTTTACCTGAGAATCTGCCATCGCCAAACCGATTCGCCGTTCACCAACATCCAGCGCCAAAAAATTCTTACTTGACATCTTTCAACTTAAATTCGACATTAATTTTATTGATGTCATTCGGCACAGACTTAACCCAGAATGGAGAGAATTTAACATCGACATCTTCGACACCGTCAATCGCCTCAATAGCCGACTGAACCTCGCCGTAGCTTCGCCCCTTAGCTTGGTCTTTGACATTTGATTCTTTAATCTCAGGACCAACCTTACCATTGACGGTCAAGCGAACTGTTTGCCCATTCCGCGTAACAGCAAACTGAGAAAACGTCACCTTATCAACACCATCATCATAGATTCGCTGTGATTTTTTCCCAGAAATCTCATCTTTCAATTTTGCTTCTACAAAACTTTTCAATTCGCTTTTATCGATGGCTGACATACTTGCGGTAATCGTAGTTTTGAGAGTTACTGCACCAGTCGCTTCGCCGTCAACCGCCACACTTGGGCTAGGGTTTGAGCGGCTCTCAGCATAGCTTTCTACAATTACCTTCGCAGAACCGCCAAATGACGACGCTAGTTTTTCCTTTAATCCGTCAACTTTTTGCTCACCTAACTTACTTTTTGCTGCCTCAATATCGCCAGCTGTTACAACCGTTGCTGTTTTATCAGTGCCGCCACTAGTAGCCGACCGCAGTGACGCAGAGATATCATCGACTGAAATACTCATACTGCCAGTGGCTGCATTATACTGAGCACCACCTTCGGCAGCCGTAATAGTTCCAGAAGCCGATCCTGCACAAGTACGCCCAGGGCAACTCCAGCCCAGCGTCGCCCCAGGAACAGTTACCGAAGAATTCAACGTATAAGATAGTCCGCTATTTTTTAGGATCGTACCTGACGCAATTGTTATACTACTAGGAGATGAGTTCTTAAAGTTAACCACTCCTTTGGCTTTTTCGCCAACATTCTTTTTCCCTGTAGCGGCGAATTCGACACTAACTTCCTTGGCTAATTCTTTCTTGATCGACTTAATGACTTTTGCTTTTGCGTCAGTAGTGGCGCCTTCGTTTAGACTAACCGCTTCGCTGACTGTCGTGCTGGTAGTTTTGGCCGAGATCACAACCGTTGCATGTGGCGCAAACCAAATTGCCCAGACTAAAAATACGATAAACAGCAGCGCTCCGCCACCGATAAGCAGAAACTTTTTCCGAAACATGTTAAAATCAGGCACTTTTGGTTTTTTAACCATACTTTTTAGTGTATTTATTGCCTTTGGCTCTTTCTTATCCGCCGCAGCAATTGCACTATCTATCGCAGCATCACCTTTTGAGGCTGGCTTCTTTGCAGCGTCAGCCATATCGCCAACTGCTAATTTTCCACCATCAATTACATCGTTTTCATCATCAATCTTTAAAGCTGGAATCTCAGCAATTTCTGGCTTGCTTTGCAATGTCTTCGCTACTGGAATCTTTGCCGTAGCTGCCAACCCCGCTAGAACCGTATCATTTGTAATCAGTACTATTCTCTTATCTACTGAATTTGCCGCTCGCGCCAATAGACGAATATTGACCGCACTCTGCAAAACACCAATTCGCCTGGGTGGCACCAACGCAATAATCCGTTCCTTTGACGCCTTAATCTTACTGATTATCGTCGTAATATCATCTTCTGTGTCGATATAAATAACGTCTTTATTCATTTTAAATCTTTAATAACCTATTTACTTTTTCAACCAGACTATTACCGTCTTGACTACCGATAATTGTATCATACCCGACCCGAAGCAGTCCCATGGCGGTAATAAATGTATGATCGTCAATATCACCCGTCTCATCAACTATCCCCGTCACATCACTCGGATTGATATATTGGACTACCGGTTTTTTAGTGAACGGTAGGTCCTCAGACCACTGGCGGTTTTTTACAGCCTCAGTAATTCTCTTCAAGCTTGAACCGCCACCGCACAATAAGATTCGATTTGGCAAATAATCAACATTATCAAAATCACCGAGGGCCAATTCAACACCAGCCAGCCATACTTCCATAGTTTTATCAATTGCTGCGTCGATCTTTTTCTTTACCGTTGGCTTCAACTTTTCATTATCAATATTTAATTTCAGTTTTTCTGCATCCTTAAAACTCAAGTCCAGATCAGCCGTAATTGTCCGTGTGAAACTCCGACCGCCAATACCAAACATCTTCGTTCCCTCAACGCCGCCGTCATTGACCACCGCAATATCAGTAGTACCACCACCAACATCAGCCAAAATCGCTGTAAAATTACTGTCGGTATCCGACCCCAGTACACTTCGACTTACAGCAAACGGCTCAGCCGCCACTGCCACCAGGTCCAGCGCCAATTCATCAGCAACTTTTTCCAGCGCCCCGATATGTACCATCGGCGCAAAGGCCGTATAAATCTGTACCGCTACGTCCTTTCCCTGAAAACCAATCGGATTTGATACCTTATAACCATCAATATGAATGCTCACCAGCGCTGAGTTGACCAGCTTCACTTCAACATCTGCATTGCCAGTTTCTAGCGCAGTTTGCGCCTGGGCTCTACCCTGGGCCCGCTCCTGCACCTTTTCAATGATAAACTCCATCTCGGCCACGTCTAGTGGCTTAGTTGGTTGTGGCCGACGATAGCGGATGGTATTAGTTACACCTTTAACTAGTTCACCAGCAATACCAATAACAACTCGCTTAGCCTGAACGCCAGCCTGATCCTCGGCTTCAGACAGCGCCTCTTCGCAATTTGCGACCACACCAGCAATATCAGCAATCGCACCCATATGCATATCACCCATGTCTTGTTGCTTGCGTCCAACGCCAATAATCTTCAGCTCGTCGTCCCCAACCTCAGCAATCAGCGCCTTAACAACCTCTGTACCGATATCCAAGCTGACTAGTAGCTCGCGGCTATCTTTATCAGACTTCTTCAACATGTCTTTCAATGCCATATAGGGTTTATTATATAACGCTTGTGATTTTGAGGCAACAGTCTCAATATGCCTATCTCAAAACCGCTTTAATCCGACGAATTCCCGCCGAGCTGGACTCTTCCTTGGTGATTTTAAAGCGTTTGCCGCCTTCAGCCAAGACACCCGTGTGCTCGACGTGCGGACCGCCGCAAACTTCGAAGCTGATGATATTGTCGCCTTCGCCGATGGAATAGACTTTCACCTCATCACTGTAGCGTTCGCCAAAAGCGCCGATTGCACCCATGTTTAGCGCCTCGTCAGTCGGATAAATCTGGTAGCTAACCGGCAAATCAGCGTCAATCCAGGCATTAACTTGATCTTCCACTGCTTGCTTTTCCTCCGGCGTCAATTTATCGTGATTAAAATCAAAACGCAGGCGCTGGGCAGTGATATTGCTGCCATGCTGCTGCAAATCCGGCGCCTTCAGAACCTTGCGTAGCGCCGCTCCCAACAAGTGCGTCGCCGTATGATATTTCAGATGAATCGGATCGTGACCCTCTAGGCCGCCGCTAAATTGCCCTTTGCGCGCAGTTTTGGAACGTTGGCGTTGCTCGGCCATTCGCGCATCAAATTCGGCGCGCCAATTATCAGAAAGCTTGATACCTTGTTTATAGGCCTCTTCGGTACTCAGCTCCACCGGAAAGCCAAACGTATCATATAGCGTAAATAGCTCTTCGCCAGTCAAGCCGTCGTCGATATAATGCTGCATTTGCCTGAGACCTTTACGTAGCGTCTGGCGGAAAGCTTTTTCCTCTTTGACCAACACAGCAATAATCTGCTCACGATTCTCTTTAACCTCTGGGAAATCCGCTTCATATAAGTCAGCAATTACCGGCACGACCTCCTCGAGGAAATTCTGCTCAATCCCCAGGTCAAAACTATAGCGAATCGCCCGGCGCAACAGGCGGCGCATCACGTAGCCCTGTTCCTTGTTACTTGGCACACAGCCATCAACCGCCATAAAGGTAGCAGCCCTTAGGTGGTCAGCGATCACTCGCATACTTTCGGTATGTGAATCATACTTTTTGCCGCTCAAATCCTGCAATTTCTCGATGATCGGCCATAGTAAGCTAATCTTGAAAACGTCGGGGTCATTATTCACGGCCGCCGCGATCCGCTCCAGGCCCGAACCATGATCAATGTTTGGCTTTTCTAGTAGCTCAAACACACCGTCCGCCACCTTTTTATAGGCCATAAAGACATTGTTGCCAATCTCCATAAAGCGACCACAGTCGCAGTTCGGATGACAATGCTCACCAAACTTCGGATCGTGCTCAATGAAGTCAAATTCATAAAACATCTCGCTATCCGGCCCACACGGATCACCAATCGGCGTAGTTTCTGGCCCACCGTTACGGCTCCACCAGTTCTTGCTGCCATCATAAAAGAAAATTCGCTCGCCCGGATGAATGCCACGCGCTGCGCCCTGCTCCTCGCTGCCAATGTCGGCCAGTTCAGCCTCGATGCCTTTTTCAGCAAACTTCTGCTGCCATAACTTGGCCGCTTCAGTGTCCTTGGCGATATTATATTCTGGCGCACCGATGAAACATGTCACGTATAGCCGCTGCGGATCGAGCCCAATCTCTTCGGTTAAGAACGTCCATATCCAGTCAATCTGCTCTTGTTTAAAATAATCGCCCAAGCTCCAGTTACCGAGCATTTCAAAAAACGTCGTGTGACGGTTATCGCCGATATCATCAATGTCTTGGGCCCGCAAACACGTCTGTGAATCAGCGATTCGCTTACCCTCAGGATGCGGCTCACCCAGCAGATATGGAATCATTGGCTGCATGCCCGCACCGGTAAATAGCGTTGTCGGATCGTCAGTTAGAATCAGCGGCGCGCACTTTATAATGGCATGCTGCTGCCTAGCGTAAAATTCGAGGTATTTGTTGCGGATATCTTGAGCTTTCATATCTGTAAATTATACCACAAAAATTACCCCTCCAAGGGGGCAATTTTCTGAACCTGTCACGGCTTTACTCGGCTGATTCTTCAGTAGCTTCCTCGACTGGAGCTTCTTCTTTTGGCTGGTTCTTGCGCAGCTTTTCTGGGTTGCGGATTGACTTTTTCTTATCGGCGACCGGTTGTTTAACCCATTTTGGCAATTTAACACCAGCTTCTTTCAATAATTTGACAACTCGCGGTGTTGGTTGAGCACCGTTATCCAGATATTTCTGGGCCAATTCAACCTGAATATTTACCTCTTTAGTGTGTGGGTTGTAACTACCGACATACGCGACCACACGGCCACTCGACGGGTGACGATGCGCCTCTTGTACCGCCAGGCGATACACTGGATAACCTTTGCGACCCAACCGTTGCAAACGAATTGCTAGCATAAAATTAATTCTTCCTTTAACTCTACGTTTTATTATTCCTTACTTCAGAACAGTTTACACTATTTTTTACATAACGTCAATCTGTTTTTACAATTCCGCCACCTAAACATTCCTCACCGTCATATATTACAGCAGACTGTCCAGGCGCCACCGCACGTTCCGGAGCCGAAAGATGGATAATATTCCCATCAATTTTAGCATCAATCAAAGCTCCTCGATGGCGCAATCGGACTTGAACGGTTTTATCTTCCTCGGGCGGCTGATTAATCCAGTGAACGTCGGTCAACGTCAATTCTTCGCGCCACAAATTACCATCATCAATTGAGCGGGACACGTAAACTTCATTCTTCGCCATATCCTTACCGACAACATAATACGGCAAGCCACCGCCAACATTCAGACCATGCCGCTGCCCCAGGGTATAAAATATCGCCCCGTCATGCCGCCCAACAACCGCGCCTGATTGCCGATCGACGATATTACCCGGACTAGTCTCAATATATTCTGACAAAAACTCGTGAATTCCCACTTGCCCAACAAAGCAAATCCCCATTGATTCCTTTTTGCTGGCCGTCCACAAACCCCGCTCCTTAGCCATTTGGCGCACCTCAGCCTTGGTGAAATCGCCCAGCGGAAACATAGTTTTTGCCAGCGCCCCGGACGTTACGCGGTACAAAAAATAGGTTTGATCTTTGTTGTCGTCATGGGCGCGAAGCAAGCGAGCAGTGTTGGGTAGTGATGGCGCTTTGACGAGCCCAGGTGTAAGCGTTGATTCGTCCTGAATCGCCGAGGACTGTCTGAACGCAGTGAGTTCCGCAGGCGACAGCGATGGATCAGCGTGAACACCATGGCGTGAGACAACCGCGCCAGAATTACCCAATGCTGCACCGTCTATTACATGTTCAACTCGCGCATAATGCCCCGTCGCAATATACTCCGCACCCGCCGCCAACGCCGCCTCTAAAAACAACTTAAACTTCACCTCTTGATTACACATCACATCAGGGTTTGGCGTCCGACCTGCTTGGTATTCGCGGATCATATAGTCAACGACTTCTTGCTTGTATTCTTTCTGAAAATCGAACACCTGAAAATCAATTCCCAGCCCCACCGCCACGCGCTTGGCATCAGCCACATCTTCTGCCCACGGACAATGCATACCCGGCAAATCTTCCGACCAATTTTTCATATACACGCCGGTCACCTCGTGACCTTGCTCGACCAATAGCGCTGCCGTTACCGACGAATCAACGCCGCCCGACATACCGACAAACACCCTACTCACCTAGATAACCCCACAGCAAATAGACCAATTCTTCCTAACTCACCTAACGCCAGCCACCAACCCCATGGCGTTAACCACCACCAGGAATTCCAGTGTTTATCAGCCATAACTGGGTGGCTTCGAATTTTTACATCAGTAAACTGCGCCGAGAATTCCAATTGTGCACGACGCATATGATAAGCGCTCGTTACTAGGATAACATCTTTAATCTTCCGTGTAATAATAATTTTCTTTACTTCAGTAGCGTTCTGTTTAGTAGTTTCAGAAGACTCTTCCATAACAATGGCACGCCTTGGCACCCCATTATCAATTGCTTGCTGATACATAGTCTTTGCATTGGATGGGCCAGATTTGTCCGCAGCTGCGCCCGATACAATAATTAATGGTGCCCACCCCTCTCTATATAATTTAATGGCTTCATTAGTTCGCGCATTAGTGTCACCCCCGCTCACAACTACAATCGCATCAGACTTTCGACAACTTTCCTCTCCTGGACTCTCGCATTTATCCAAATCATTTGGCGACAAATATATGCCAACACCAAACACCAGTAGTGCCGCAAAAATCACTAGGCCAATTATCTTATGAATCATCGCCGACTTCTCTCCATCTCTGCGCGTACCGCTTCAATTATCAGTCTAACAGCTCGATTGATATTTTCTTCATCATTCAACTTGCCGAGCGTCAACCGCAGACTACCGTCAATTTCCGCCTCACTCAAACCGATACACGTCAATACATGTGAACGCGTCCCGGAGTTGGCCGCACAAGCGCTGCCCGTCGCCACTAATACACCGCGACTCTCTAATAAGAAAACCAGCCGCTCAGCATCCAACCCAGGAAATGAGATATTCAGAAAGCTTACTAGACTTTTTTTCATATCCGATGATATGACCATTTCTGGAAAAACCTGACACAACTCCTTCACTAGTTTTTCCCTCAAATATCGCAAACGTTTAATTTCCGCCGAACGCCGTTTTTGGGCCAACTCTAAGGCCGTCGCAAACCCCATCACGCCAGCCACATTTTCTGTACCACTACGCAGTCCCAGTTCCTGTCCGCCACCTAAAACATTAGCAGCCAGTGTAATGCCTGGCCGCACCCATAGCAGACCAACCTGCTTTGGTCCATAAACTTTTGCCGCAGACAGCGTTAATAAATCAACGCCTAATCGTTTAATCTTCACGTCAATTAAAGCAGTAGCCTGCGAAGCATCAGTATGAAAAACCAGCGGCGTTGACTCACCATTTTCCTGACGCCTAAGACGCTCATCTTTGATAATTTCTGCAATTTCTTCAATTGGCTGGATATACCCGAGCTCATGATTTACTAGCGCAATACTGACAAAACCAACATCTGGCGTCAACATTTTTTTGACAGATTGCGGATCAATGCGTCCATTTTTCATTGGCTGGATTAGCTTCACTTCCGAACGTGCTTTTGCAGAATTGATAACCGAATCGTGTTCAATGGCCGAAATTAGACTTATACCATTTGCTGCGCCAAAAGCCAGATTAACCGACTCCGTTGCACCCGCCGTCATCACCAATTCGTCAGCCATCACCCCCAAACACCGTGCTAAGCGCGATTTTGCTTGTTGATATTCACGCTTCACAAAAACTGCTGGCGCATATGGACTAGACGGATTGAAAAACTTTTCAGAAAAATACGGCAGCATTGCCTCAACCACCAGCGGATCCATTGGTGTAGCAGCAGCATGATCAAGGTAAATATAATCGCTATTCACTTCTTTATTATATCAGAGAGGCTGACCAGTTTGCGGATCTCGCCTATATAGCCGCCGAGAAACTCGCTCATAATATTCTTTAACCGCCAGCACAAAGTTATTAAGTTCGTCGCCCTCTAGGTAGCTATAATGGTAATTAGGCTGAATCTTTAAAATGCCTTTCGCCTGCACTTCATAGCGCGTCGTCAATTCCTGTTTTTTACCATTTTTATCAGTGACTTCTTCATACCAAATCCAAGTATCTTTGTCCAAATTAAAGAATTCCCGCCGCGTCACATGCGCCGGCTTCTCACCAAAAATCGTCGCACCAATTTCACTTTCCAGCTGAATTAATTCCCGCTCAGTAAACTTCTTCAGTGGACGATCCTTTTTTCGCAGCTTTAATAACGACGCCGAGCCATCGTCGTCGGTGAAGATTAGACTTAATGCTTTCTTTAGTAAATGAGACATTTATAACCCCGCATTTACTTTATCGTTGCGAAGCTCCTTGATCAATTTGCCAATTCCTAAGATCTCTTTAATAACAGGAGAGTGCTTATCAAATTTATTTCGATAATCAGAATACTCACTACAACTAGTAATTTCACCATCCGTCCCGGCCAAAGCAACTCCACCAAATTCCTGACTCTTTAGATTAGAGTCAGGTATTTTCTGGTTCTCCGTAGTATAAGACGGCTCGGGTTTTTTCTGAACTTCAACTGAGCCTCTAGGAAGAAGGTTATTCTTACTCATTGTTCTCCACTTTTAAATGCCAAAAAGATTCTTGGTATTATGAACGGTGACTTTAGTCAGACTATCAAAATCAATATTTCGTTGCTCTGCCCAATATTTTGCCACCAACTCCACACATTCTGGCTTATTCATCTTACCACGAAATGGCTTTGGTGTCAAGAATGGCGCATCAGTTTCTAGCAATAATCGCTCCAGCGGAATGGAAGCAAACAATTCTCGCTGCGTTTGGTCTTTGGTAAACGTGCTAATGCCGTTCAAACCAACATACAGCCCGCGGGCAAATCCCTTCTCCAAATTGAGGCGCGTGTCAGTAAAACTATGCAACACGCCGCGAAGGCCATGGAAATTATCAAAAATCGGCCAAAAATCATCCCACACCGACGGCTGGTCGGGCGCACCATCGCGAATATGAAAACTAACCGGCAAATCATAATCCATCGCCAGCTGCAGCTGCGCCTCCAGTGCCTGGATCTGCACATCGCGCGGGCTGTGATTGTAATAATAGTCAAGTCCAATCTCGCCAATCGCCACAATTGGTGAATCCTCTGCCCTAACTTTCAGTAGTCGCTCCACCTCATCCCAGCCATCCTTGCTGTCGTGCGGATGAACACCAATTGCTGCCCAGGCGTAATCGCGGTTTGCGGCAAACTCCACCGCTTGCTGGCTACTGCGCTGGTCAGTGCCAACACAAATCATGCCGATACCCGCCGCTATTGTTTGCTGATACAGCTCATCACGATTGTCCGCGAAAAACTCAGTGTCGTGCACATGACAATGCGAATCGATCAAACGCAAATCCGTCGCTTGAGTCGCTTCTGCTTGGTTCATCATTTGCTGCCTTGTGCGTCTGTTTTTGGTGCGCGTGGGTCGGGCGTGTGGAGATATTTACGCGGGAACAGTGGTGTCAGCTCTAGCGGCACAACACCATTGGCAAACATCTCATGAATCTTCTCAGCGGTTTGCGGCATGAATGGGATCAGCATGTCAGACACTTGCAGTAATGTACCGCAAGCATACGCCAAAATCTCGCCTAGGTGTGCTTCCGCCTCTGGATCTTTGGCCCGTTTTTTGGCAACCTGCCATGGCTGGACGCGCTCGATGTACTGGTTCAATGAGCGGATGATTTGCCAAATCTCATCCATGGCTTGGTTGAAAGCAAAGCTTTCCATGGAGTGGCGATACGGACCCATATCGTGTTCAGCTTGTGGCGCATCACCAATGACGCCTGCCTGATATGACTGCACCATCTTGGCCACGCGCTGCACTAAATTACCGAGATCATTGCCCAGCTCACCGTTGTACGCGGCTTCAAATTTCTCCCAGGTAAAATCACCGTCATCTTGCGTCGGCACGTGGCGCAGGAAATAATAGCGAAAAGCTTCAACGCCGTAGTGTGGGATGATGTCAGCCGGGCCAACACCGTTACCGAGGCTCTTACTCATTTTGGTGCCGCCAACGTTGATAAATCCATGTACTAATAACGCCTTCGGCAGTGGTAAATCCAGCGCCATCAACATTGCCGGCCAAATCCCGGCATGAAAACGAAGGATATCCTTGCCGATCACCTGTACATCTGCCGGCCAAAACGCCTGCCATTCATCAGCTCGATCAGGATAGCCAATGACCGTGATGTAATTGCTCAGCGCATCCAGCCAGACATACATCACCTGCGTGTCATCGCCTGGTACTGGCACACCCCAGCTCAAATTTTTGCGCGGACGCGAAACCGACACATCTTTCAGGCCATCTTTCATCAATTCCAAAAACTCTTTTTTACGAAATTCAGGCACAATTTTCATCTTGTTTGATTCAATCGCCTGGCGAATATGATCTGAAAAGGCACTGGTTTTGAAATAATAATTTTCTTCGCTCAGCCGTTGGTATGGCGCTTGATGGTCAGGACAAATACCGTTATTTTCAGCCGCTTCTTTGTCAGTGACGAACGCCTCGCAACCTTGGCAATACCAACCCTCGTACGCACCTTTGTAGATATAGCCAGCCGCAGCCAGCTTCTGCCAAATATACTGCACCGCGCTAACATGATGCGGATCAGTCGTGCGGATGAAATCGGTAGCCGAAATATTCAACTCGGCAATCATGTTCTGGAAATTGCCATGCATTTGATCAACGTAGGCTTGAGGCGTCTGATTTTGGCTGGCAGCCTTGGCGGCAATTTTATTGCCATGCTCATCCACGCCCGTCTGGAAACGCACCTCGCGGCCGTTTTGCCGCTGATACCTCGCCCACACATCCGCTAGCATGTAGTCCATGGCATGCCCAATGTGCGGCAAACCGTTGACATAAGGAATAGCAGTAGTGATGTAGGCGTATTGTTTAGTCATGCTACTCATTGTATCATTATCTGGAACAATTTTCACCGATATGCGTTCGCCGAGGGCTCACCCGCGCATCATCACTACCACCGCAATTCGCCACGCCGTATCGCCCGATGAGTGCAAAAAATAATTTGGATTATCCGCCGTATCAATTGGCGAAATGACAATATTATTAGCCGGAACGCCCGCCTGGATAGCCAACGAACGATTAAATCCTTGCATATCCAGATAAATTCCATCAGCTGTTTGGCGGCAGAAATTACGCCAATCCGTATCATTTGTATGATCAAAATAATCCATACGATAATTTTTCTGTGTGATGCTTGGCGACATCCAAATTTGTAAATCTTTTGCCTGGCTGCCACGCTCGACAAAATACCGAACTGCCCGAGACATTAACTGCGCAACCGTCGAATGCCTACCCAAATGCGCCAGCATAAGCGCCCGGCGTTTTGGATCATAGATGACGGTGGCGATACAGTCCGCCACTGGCAGGAACAATCCTACACCAGCCATTTCGGTATATAGCGCGTCAGCAAAAATCCCCTCGTTGTTGTATTTCACTGTGTCAGTTTCAGTGACTTCGGCAATAGTATCAAAAGTTTGCGCTCGATCATATGAAATCACGTGATAAACAACGTCGTCATACTTAACGCCAATTTGATCGCAAAACCGATGCCGATTCTCCAATACCTCAGCTACGTGGCGACCGCGAATACGATTGAGCATAGTGCCGTCGTTTTTCGACGAAACCGCAATGAGCAGTTCAGACGGAAAGCAGACGGGCTGATCTGCCGCAATCATCGCGCCCGCCATTCTTTGAGCAGCCGCTGCCAATCGTCAATCGCCAAATCCTCAGCACGGACATCAGGTGAAATATCAGCCTTTTTTAGCAGCTGTTCCGCGGTATCTTTACTGACGCCCAGTCCGCCGCTCAAGCTGGAGCGCAGTTTCTTACGCTTAGCAGAAAAACCAGCTTTGACAATGCGGAAAAAATCTTTGTGGTCCTCAGGGGCGACCAATGTCTCGGTGCGAGTTCTCAATACCACCACTTGCGAATCAACTTTTGGTGGCGGCGTGAAGAACTGCCGCGGCACCTCAATATCGAGTTCTGCCTCAGCAAATAGCTGCGCGCTAACCGCTAAAATACTCATTTCGCCAGGCTCCGCTACGATCCGCTGGGCAACTTCTTTTTGTACCAGCAGTACCGCCAAACTCGGCTTATTCTCCGCCGTCATCAGCTTTTCAACAATTTTGCTGGTGATATAGTACGGCACATTGGCGACTACCTTGTAACCAGCTGGTAACTGATTCAAATCAAACTGCAAAATATCTTCATTGATCACTTCCAGGTTTTTGCCGGGAAATTGCCCTGGTAACTTGCGCGCCAAATCCCTATCAAATTCTACCGCTACCACGCGTCCGGCTCGCGCTAATAACCGGCTGGTCAACGTGCCAAGTCCCGGCCCAATCTCCAAAACCACATCATCTTTGCTCAGCTCCGCCGCCTCGGCAATCTCTGCCAAGATTCCTGGGTCGCGCAGCCAATGCTGACCTAATTCTTTTTTCGGCCCACGCGCTGACGCCATCTAACGTCCGTCCCCGTTTGTCCAATCAGTCGCCAGGTCAAACCCATGCGGATGCCGGGCTGCAAAACCGCCAGTATCATACACCTTGCCAGGGCCCATACTGGTTTCCACCACCGAACAGCGCGGATAATTACCATAATTTGCCGCCACCAAAATATAACCGTCCTTGTCCACTTTGGCGCCGTCCGCCCGCACGGTATAGCCACCGCCGCCGCAGGCGTTAGCAACAATATTCATCGGTAAATCATAATAGGTCTCGCGGTGCGCCACGCCTTTAGAATCGGTAAATATCTGCGCGCCCTTGCCTTTGGTTAGTGGGTTTTTCGGCTTGGTGCCGATCACTTCAATTTGCTTTTTGGGCTGCTTGATAATTTCACCAGATAGCTCCTTACGGCTAACTTCCACACCGTTATTAGCCTCAACTTGGTACGTCATTTTTCGTACGCCCTTCTCACCCAACTGCTTTATACTCTTAAAACCAATTGGCTGAGAATCGTCCTTGACTTGCTCGATTTCAAAGTCAATGTCAACCTCTTCCGTCACCGTCCGCTGCTTAGCCCGCTCAATTTTCATTACCAAACTGGCCCCGTCAACCAGTAAATTATCAGAACTCATGAAATCTACTTTATCTTCACGATACAGCACCAAGCCCGCTGCTTTAGCGATACCCGACGGTGTCTGTTGCGCGGTTGTTATTTGCCGGACTTTCGCACCATCCATTACTGTGACTGGTCGTGCCCGAAAAATATTGATTTGATATTTCACGCCCGTCAGTTCCATGTCAATATTTGGCTCAATCATATCGCGCTTTTCATCAATAGAAATCCGAGCAGCCTGCAAGGCTTGCCGCACCGTCAATGCATTAGTCACAATAGTTTTCTCCCCACCACGATCATAAACGTGAACTAAGTGCTCCGTGGGATTTTTTCCTTCGGCAAATGATAACATTGGCATTGCAACCGCAATCAATATGGCAAAGCCAATAATTTTTCCAAAAAACAAACCTTTTGCTCGCATAATTCAATCAGCAACTCACAAAGTGCGTTAAAAGAATTATATCAAATTATGAGATTATTATCTATAGATGTCCTGAAGACCCATCTTTATCTTGCAGGTAGGCCACGGTTGCCAGCCGCGAGCTTTATAAGTCTCCCAGGCTTTTTCATCCTGCACTGACGGCGGTGCTTCAGAGGCAACCTCATAGCCACCATATTTACCCCAAGTTCGCTTATCGAACTGGTAAGCACCGTAATAGCCATTGCCAGTATTTGACTTATAGTTACCCTCACAACTCCTTAGTCGAGCTAACGCCTCAGAAAAACTACCCGAAAACGTATTTGAACTCTTCGTTCCCACAATCTCAACCTGCTTTTTAGGCTCCTTTGTTACAACGCTAGCGATTTCCTTACGACTAACTTCCGTCCCATTCTTCATCTCAATTTCATAGGTAACATTCTTTTTACCATTTTCGCCAGCCTGTTTTACTTCACGATAACTCGTCTCTCGATTGGCATCCTTAATTTTCTCCGTCTCAAACTTAACCTCTTCCTCGACAGTCACCGTTTGCTTACCATTGCGCCACAGTTCGATTTTCATTCCGGGCACAATTTTTGCCGATAAATCCATCGATAGTGTATCATCCTTTTTCAGGGTGATGTGCTTGTCCTTCAGCAATTCACCAACTGTTTTGGCATGAGTGCGAATTGTTGACGTTTTACCATAGAGTATAAAATTCACTGCCAATGCTCGCTCGACCCGCATTACCATGTCCGCACCATCAACAGCTACATTGTCGGCCTTCGCTACCGTCGTCTTATCCTCATTAAATATTTCTAATCCAGCAGCCTTTGCTATTAAAATCGGCGTTTGCTGTGCTGTTGTTACTCTCAGACGCTTACCGCCATCAACAATCGTCACTGGTCGTGCCCGAAAAATATTAACATTATACCGCTCTGCCACCATCTCAGAATCCAAACCCGGCTCAACCACATCTTGACGTTCATCAACCGAAAGCCTGGCTAACTTCAGTGCTTCACGGACTGTCCGAGCTTTCGTAACAATTGTTCGCTCTGCGCCTCTATCATAAATAGTCACCAGCCTTTCGCCAGCTTTGGCAACTGGCTTGGCGGTTTCAGCTAATGCCCGATTAACGAAAAATAGCCCGCCAAATAGCATCAATGTCATGCCGGCGGTGAACATAATTTTCCTCGTATGATGTGCTTGTAGTCTTATGCTCATATGCTACGCGCTACAGCGCGAATGTCCTTATTATATCAAATTTTTTCCAACCGAGCGAACTCAACGTTTAGCTTCTTGATTTTTCCGTCGTCAAATTTAACAGTTACACCCAAGCCCTCGCTGTCAATAATTTCACCGGCGCCAAAGCTCGGACTACGTACTCTATCTCCCACTTCCAGCCCTATTTCTTCTGAATAAAAATCGGCTTCTGCTGGCGGCTGAGCCGGCCTATCAATTCCGCCGACCATCAGCCCCATCTCGTCTAAAAACCGCGACGGCATATTATAGCCAATTTGCCCAAATTGTGTCCGGGAACTGGCGCAACTAACAAATAATTCCTCCCTCGCGCGCGTCACGCCGACATAACACAACCGACGTTCTTCCTCAATATCGTCAGCCTTACCGCTATCAAACACTCGCGCGTGCGGTAAGATCCCCTCTTCCAGACCCGCCAAAAATACTACCGGAAATTCCAAGCCCTTAGCCGCGTGCAGCGTCATAAGCGTCACCTGTTGCTCCGCCGCCGTGTCTGCCGAAGACATCAGCGCCATTTCTTCCAAAAATGCCGGCACGTCAACATAAGCTTTGGCTTCCGCCAGCAACACGCCAATATTTTCCATCCGCTCCTCAGCTTGAGGTGTGCCATCATTGATAAAATCCCCATAGCCAGTTCTTTTTATAATTTTTTCAATTAATTCTGCCGGCGAGCCATCAATTTCCTGCTGTAATTCCTCCAGGATTTTTCCCAACTCTAGCAAAGGTCGTTTCGCTCGCGCCGTCAAATTATCGGCCTCTTCGACCGCCAGCAAGCCACTGACAATATCCCACCGCGCCGCATCATTCCAGTCCAAAAATTTAGCCACGCTCACTGTACCGATACCGCGCTTTGGAACATTGACAATCCTTAAAAAACTAACCCGATCGCTCGGCTGATACAACAATCGAAGATACGCCAGTACATCCTTAACGACCGCTCGATCTAAAAATCTTAGGCCGCCGACAATTTTATACGGAATATAGCTCTGCCTGAGCGCCCGCTCGATCGCATAACTCTGCGCATTCGTCCGATATAGCACCGCCACATCACCGTACTGGCGGCCGTTGGCAATTTGCGCTTGAATCTCATTAGCAATCGCCAGCGCCTCTTCCGACTCGCTATATAATTGCCATAACTTTGGATCAATGCCATCACCATTTGCCGTCCATAGATTCTTATCTGTCCGATGAATATTATGTTGGATGAGTGAATTTGCTAAATCTAAAATCGCGCCCGTTGAACGATAATTTTGCTCCAGTTTGACTATGGTTGTCCCCGGAAAATCGCGCTCAAAATTAAGAATATTAGTATAATCAGCGCCGCGAAAACTATAAATCGACTGCGCATCATCGCCAACCACGCATAAATTACGCCGTTCGTTAACTAATAATTTGATCAGAGCGTACTGCACAGCGTTTGTATCCTGATACTCATCAATTAGAATATACTCAAACTGACGCTGCCATTTATGGCGAATCTCTGGACTGTTCTGTAATAATTCTACGGTTTTAGTCAATAAATCATCGAAATCGAGCGCCGCCGCTTCTTTCAAAGCTTTTTCATAGGCAAAGAACAATTCAGCAATTTTCTGCTCCCGAGGACCGCGCGCTGACATTGAAAAATCTTCCGCGCTGCGCATTTCATTTTTAGCGTTTGAAATAACCGAAAGCACTGCCCGCGGCTTAATATCTTTATCCGTCAGACCGCGCGCTTTCATAATCTGTTTCATCAGGCTTACTTGATCGTCAGTATCGTAGATTAAAAACCGCCTGTCCAGCCCAATATGTGCGCCGTCCATCCTTAATATCCGTACGCAAATACTATGAAATGTCCCCATCCACGGCATAAATTGACGATTATTAGCGTCTTCATCCAGCAATTGCGCCAATCGCTGCCGCATTTCCTTGGCGGCTTTGTTAGTAAATGTTACTGCTAAAATTCGGCTAGGAAAAACTTTCAACTCGCCAATCAAATAAGCAATCCTATGCGTTAGCGTCTTTGTTTTTCCAGAACCAGCGCCCGCCAAAATCAATAGCGGTCCGTCGCCATGCGTCACCGCCCGAGCTTGCTCGTCATTCAAACCATCCGTAAAATCAGTCATGTATCTATTTTATCAGCAAAAAGTAAGAAACAGCACCACCCGCTACGCCAATTGCTAAGAACAAAACAATCAGTAAAGCTGTCAAGGCACCAGACTTTTTCTTCTCTTTATCAGATGAAGGCTTGACCTCCATAGAGGCAGCGGCAAACATCGGTGCTGGCTCTGGGTCTACGGCTTGAGCTCCAGACGAAGTGCCGCCAGCAGATGGCGTCTTTGCCGAACTATTATTGCCTGATTCTTTTTCTGTCTCTGGCGACTCAGGAATTCCAGCCTCTTCAATTGCTATAATCTCTGGATTAAGATCATTCAACGAATCTGGCGCATCGCTTATTATTTCCTTATCCGTAGAATAGTCAGCCAATCCAGTATTATACTGATGCTCCAGCTTCATCTCTTCTGTGCCCGTTGTCTCTGCATCATCTTCCTCACTAATTGTCTCAGAATTTTCTGTCATCCGATTAGCAGCACCAAGTGGTCGCTTCTCAACTTCAACATTAGCAATAAAAGGCGACTCTAGCGGAGCGGCGACCGGGACGTCTGATTCATTATTTGCCGCTAGCGACTGAGCAATTTTATTTGTCAATGAGTGTTCCTCAGCGGCAGAATCATTCGCTAACTCCTCAATCGGTGCATTTTCTATTGCCGCAAAGGCCGACTCGCTCTGCTCAATATCCTTAAGGTCGGGGGTATTATCCAAATTATCTGACTGAGTATCTATATCTTGCGAATCTTCCCCAGTCGCCAAGCTCTTACCATTCATATTAACCACATCCACCAGGTCAGCTGAAGGCTGAAGCGATACGCCGGTTCGAGATGGCATTGGAGTAGATGATTTTGGGTTAGCCGTAGTAGATGATGGGCGAACTACATCCATGAAACGACCCGTTGGCCGCCTAGTGATTGCCGGAGAAGATTTGATATCTTTTGCTGCCAGACCTGTGGTTCGACTAACAATAGGAGTAGACTCGGGAGGCGACGCCAAGACAGAGGAGGATGCTACGGGCTGAGAATCTTCTACGGGATGAGGAGCAGGAGAAGAGGCAGGAGTGAGAGATGGCTCCGACTCAGTCTTAGAAACAGTAGCGGCAGGCGTTGGGGCTGGAGTAGCAACAGGAGCTACAGGAGCAGAGGTAACAGGTGGAGTAAAGCTGGTATTAGCGACACTAACCGGTGGATCTGGCTGTACTGGCTGAGCGCTGGTCAAAACATCTGGCTCAATCTCAGTCTTCGCCTCTGCTGACGCTTTCGCTTCTTGCTGCTTATTCATTAGAGAATTTACTGCTCTGTCTAGCTCGTCAAAATCAATGTCTGTCATATGCCCCCTATTTTTTAACCTTTATGTGCCTTTGAAATTATCTCCCCAAATTGATATGCATCTAAGCTTGCTGCGCCCACCAATAAACCATCAAGTCCGTCGATTGCCAAATAGTCTGCGGCACTAGTGGATGTGACACTACCGCCATATAAAATCTGTACCGACTCTGCTGATTTTTTGCCATACAAATGAGCAATATGCCGCCGAATCATTTGTGTTGCTTTTTTTACATCAACTGGCTTAGCAGCATCACCCGTACCAATTGCCCAGACAGGCTCATAAGCAATCACCACCTTATCCAGCTCTTCTGCCGTCACATTTGCCAAACCACTTGTCAATTGATCCGCTAAAACATCTTTCGTCTCACCAAGTGTTCGCTCTTGAATCGTCTCGCCAATACACAGAACAGGATAAATTCGATTACGGATTGCCGCCTGCACTTTTAAGCGAATATCTTTCTCGCTTTCAATGAAAATATATCGCCGCTCCGAATGTCCAATTAGCGCATAATCAGCAATTCCTCGAAGATGTGCCGCTGGAATCTCACCAGTATAAGCACCAGAATCTCGCCAATAGCAGTTTTGGGCTGCCAATTTAGCAATCCGCCGATTGATCTGTAAACTTAAACTTTGAAGCGTCAAAATTGTAGGTGCCAAGACTACTTCAACATCTCGATGAGACGGCAATGTATTCATCAGCTTGTGCAAATACAAGCTAGCCTCATGCATATTGAAGTTCATTTTCCAGTTGCCGATGATTAGCTTTTTTCTCATAGGATAATCCTTATGCTTAGTGTATCATTTCAGCCCGTATGCGTCTAGTAGACTTTCAATTCCTGGTAACTTTTTACCCGCCATCAGGGCCATACTAGCCCCGCCGCCAGTGGAAACATGCGTAAAACTAGCTCCGTCATGCCCGTCCCACTTTAAAATAAAATCTGCTGTATCACCACCACCAACAATTGAAGTCACCTCAGTATTTTGAGCAATCGCCAGCGCTACTCGTGCTGAGCCAATCGCAAAGTTATCAATTTCTGCGTACCCCAGCGGCCCGTTCCAAATCACCGTTTTTGCACCCGCTAAGATATTTGTAAATACATCGATTGTTCGGCTGCCAATGTCCAGCGCCATATCATGATTTTTTATATTCTTAACATCAACTTCCTGTCGAGGGTACTCCCTGGAAATCTCCGGCGCTACCGCCACATCAACCGGCAATACTAAAAACTTATCAACATTCTCAACACCAACTTTAGCTGCCGCCAACTCATAAATTTCCGCTACAACTTTCTCCATGCCTGGTTCAAAAATACTACGACCAATATTCACACCGCGGCAGTATAAAAAAGTATTTGACATTGCGCCACCAATTAGAATTTGGTCAGCTTTATTGATTAGCCGCTTTATCAGGGAGATTTTATCACTAATCTTTGCGCCACCAATAATCGCTACCAGTGGACGCTTTGGCCTGCTCATTGCTTTGGTGATTATTGTATATTCTTTTTCAAGCAATAATCCCGCCAATCCCGGCACACAAAGAGAAATAGCATGTGTACTAGCGTGCGCCCGATGCACTACCGCAAACCCATCTTGCACAAAATAATCTGCCCGAACTGCCCGTTGGATTGATCTGGCGAAAACCAAATCATCCGCCTCTTCTTCGTCATAAAAACGTAGATTTTCTAACATGAGCACACTACCTAGCGGCGCACGACGGACAGCTTGGCGCACCGATTCACCCACGCAGTCATTCAATAACTTGACTGGCCGATCGAGTAACTTCTCTAAATGCTTCGCTACAATGTTCAGACTGAATCTAGCCTCCTTTCGCCTTGGTCGACCCAGATGAGACATGATGACAATTTTACAATTTTGTTCTAAAAGATAATTAAGAGTGGGCAGCGAAGCACGAATTCGTAAATCATCGGAAATCTGGCCACGCTTTGTTAGCGGCACATTATAATCTGCTCGCAGAAGAATAGTTTTTCCGTGTAAATTGACGTCACGAATCGTCTGCTTCGGAAATTGCTTGCCCACCCAATATTTTCCTATGACAACGTCTTAATTTGAATATTATCCGTTTTACCCGGCTCAGGATGATGACCGCTCACCAGCACAACTGTAACTGGATCCTCGCCAAAATAGCCTTCCCGCTTCAATTCCTCAGCCAGCTTCGTCGCAGCGTTCAGCTCATTCGGACGAATGTATGGGCGAGAAGCATAACTTAACGCTAATTTTTGCGCCGTCTTGACATTCTCGGTCACGCAAACAATTGGCAAGTTCGGACGATACGCACCGACATTAACCGCGGTAGCGCCAGTATTAGTTTCAGCAATAATTGCCCGTGCCTTAATTCTCCTAGCCAGCTGCGCCGCCGTGTAGCTTAAAATCGCATCAGTTTTTTCGCGCATCTCAGTCTTATCAACCATCATCACTTCACTATGTTCTTGGGTGTAGATAATGGTCTTACGCATCGCCCGAATTGTCTCGATAGGATATTTACCGTTAGCTGTCTCATCCGACAACATTACCACATCGGCGCCCTGAATGACGGCATTTGCTACATCACTCACTTCAGCGCGGCTTGGTTCTGGATTATCAACCATACTACCCATCATTTGTGTCGCCACAATCACCAATTTACAGTATTTACGACACAGAGCAATAATTCGCCGCTGCATCACCGGCACAATCTCCGCGCCAGCCTCCACTGCCAAGTCGCCGCGCGCCACCATCACGCCGTCGCTAGCTTTGACGATCTCTTCCAAATTTTCCGGATCAACTGCTGATTTTGTTTCAATCTTAGCAATGATATCAGCCGTTGAACCCAATTCCACCAGCCTCTGCCGAAGATCAATAATATCGTCGGCCTTCTGCACAAAGCTAAGCGCCACATAATCAAAATCTTGCTTAGCGCCCCACTCCAGATCGGCGATGTCTTTCGGTGTCATAATATCACCGCCGAAATCCGTATCCGGCAAATTCAGCCCCTTGCGGCTCATCAAAAATCCGTCATTTTGAACTTCCACGCGAATCGCCGTCGAACTAACAATTTCCCGCACAATCGTCTTAATCTTTCCATCAAACATATAAAGCGGTTCGCCGACTTTCATCTTTTCTGCCAAATTATACTGTACCGGCAAATTAAAACTACCGTCATGTTCGGCAATTTCTGAATCTAAAGTCAACATGTCGCCAACCTTGACGTTCAGCATATTATCTTTCAGAATACCCAAACGAATCTTTGGCCCCTGTAAATCCTGGAGGATTGCTACTGGCTTACCCAACTGCTTGCTAGCTGTACGCACCCAATTGATTTGCTCAATTCGCTCCTCATTCGCACCGTGACTAAAATTCATGCGGATGCCGTTAACGCCAGCGTCCAGCAGTTGAAAAACTTTCTCCTGGCTAAACGTTGCCGGCCCTATTGTTGCTAATATTTTTGTTCGTTTAAATGTATTGCTGCTCATTTTTTAAATTATACCACGAAATAACAGTGATGGAAAATGATTGATATAATGTAATATGACAATAATCATTATCAGGAAATAAGCTTGCAAAACCCCCAAGACAAAATTTTAATTGGTGAAGCCTATTACTTTGATGCGATAGACAAGCAAATGTAAACGAACTAAAATCTAAATCAAAAATCGCCCAGAAAGACGATGGTTTGAATTTTTGCCTTGAAATGGTGACCTTACCGGGAATCGAACCCGGATTGCCAGGATGAAAACCTGGTGTCCTAACCGTTAGACGATAAGGCCACGACTTCAGGTATCATAGCAAATTATCATAAAAATGTCTATAGTATGTAAGCCTCTCATCTGTTGTTGACTTTTCTTAATATTTTGTATATAATAGCTACATTCAATGCATTTAATCAGCCAACTTAAATTGGCAGATAACGAGGAGGAAAACGCATGCATAAAAGTTTTGATTGGCTGCGGAGCATTCCAAAGCGATTTTACGTATTAGCCATGGCTACAATTATGGCTATATCCTTACCAGCGGCGCTGAACGCACTGGGCACGGCAAACCAAACCAACACCAATACTGGTCAGCCGAATTTTTCTTTTACCAAGCAAGTTCGTAAACAAGGTGACACTGCTTGGCAAAAAAGCGTAACCGTTAACCCTGGCGACACTATTGAATACCGCCTAGAGTATAAAAATACCAGCACGGCCGAACAGCGTGATGTCCTCGTTAAGGATAAATTACCAAGCGGACTAACATATATTGACGGCTCAACAAAGCTCACCAATAGTAACAATCCTCAAGGCACGACATTAAATGGCGATATATTCAATAAAACACTTAATCTTGGTAACTACGCGCCAAACACCAACGCCATCATCACCTACCAAGCTAAAGTTACTGTTGATAGTCTAACCTGCGGTAGTAGCGTTTCCTTCTCAAGTACCGCTGGCGCAGCGATTCAGGAAGGCACTAAACACGCCGAAGCCAGTGTAAAAGTTGAAAAAACCTGCGAGCAAACTCCTGTTTACCAGTGTAATGCTCTTTCCATTGACAAAATCTCCCAAGATAGTTTTAAGTTCTCTGTCAAATACACTGCCAATAACGGCGCAACTTTCAAGAAAGTTACATATAAAGTCTACGACTCTGCAAATAATGAAGTTTACAGCTCAGATAACGACAAGTTTGAAGGTTTCAAGCCAGGTAAATACACCGTGAAGGCCTTCATTACTGTAGCCTTGAAGGATTCAGAGAAAACCGTTACCAGCGAAGATTGCACAAAAGCCTTTGTTATCGGTGATGGTGAGAAGCCGACTACTAAAAAGCCGGGCGTAAAAGTCGAGAAGCTGGTCGATGGCGAGAAGCACAAATCTGTCAAACTCAATACCGAATTTACCTACCAGATTAAAGTCTCCAATACTGGTGAAACTGACTTGAAAAATATTGCTGCTACCGATAATGCACCAAAGGGAGTTACTTTCGTAAAGGCAAGCGCTGGCACTATAAAAGACAATAAATGGACTCACGCTATCGCTGAGTTAAAATCCGGCCAATCTGCTAACTTTACCATTACCGCAAAAATCCCTACAGCCCAGGATGGTAAGATTAAAAATACCGCTTGCGTCGATGCGCCAGACGTTGCAAATCCAAATGCAAATACTCCAGATTCTTGCGATGACGCTACCGTTGAGATTAGTAAACCGACCACACCAACAAATCCTAGTAATCCAAATAAGCCAACTGAGCCTTCAAAACCGACAAATCCCACTGTTCCAGAAAAACCATCGAATCCGTCATCTCCAGCCAAACCAACTACACCAACAAGCCCAAGTAGTCCAACCAAACCTTCAGCTCAGACACCAACAAGCCCAGAAACGACGCCATCAAATCCAAAGTCAGCTACACCATCATCCCTGCCACAAACTGGTTCCAGCGACCTGTTAATGAGCGGACTAGGGGTTGGCGCACTACTGACGGCAGGATTAGCTTACGTTGCTAGCCGGCGACAACTATAGAGATTGACCGCTCCATATCTTATCTGAAGCGCTCAGTTTCAGATAAAACACTCCCTACTCCCAGGGAGTGTTTTCATGTATAATAACCCCATGATAAAGCAGAAGAAAAGGCGCAATAAAAAATACACCGGAGCAGATGCTGCGACTCAACGACCAAAAGTAATTCGAATTACAGCAACTAACCGCTCCAAACTATCACAGTGGATTTTTGATCGGAAAAAGTTTCTTCGCGCAATCGGAGTTGTCATTTTAGCAGTAATCTCGCTAGCACTGATCATCTCTGGAATTATCAGTCTTTTTCGCTAGCGAACTGGCAGCTTAAACCCAAAAGTACTACCCTTTCCTTCTTCTGATTCAAAAATCATCTCGCCATCGTGTAATAAAACGACTTTCTTTGCCAAGAACAGCCCAACACCTGTTCCGTCTGGTCGTCTTTTTCTGGCATTAACTCCACGGAAAAACTTACTAAACAGCCTTGCTTGCTCTGCTTTTGGTACACCAATTCCTGAGTCTTTCACAGTAAACTCAATTACTTTATCGCTATTTTTTAACGTAATAGCCACCTTTGTGTGCGGGTTAGAATAATAGATTGCATTATCAATCATATTTAGCATAACCTGACGAATCTTCTCGGAGTCTATTGTCGCCAGTGGTATCTTTTTATCAATCTTCACATTCAGCTCAACCGAACGCTGATCTGCCACAACCTGCAATAGCGAAATTTCATCACGAAGAACGCGCGCAATATCTATTTTTTGCCTATCAATGGCAAACCGCCCCGTCTGTAGTCGTGATACATTAAGAAAATCATTGATTAAGCGCACCATACGCTCACTTGAGGAGAATGCTTCTCTCAGAACTGCCCGTTGTGTTGGCGAAATTTTTCCCAAATCGCCCTCCAAAATCATGTCCAGATAGCCTTTAATGCTAGTCAATGGCGTTCTAAGCTGATGTGACGCCATAGAAATAAATTCGTTTTTTGCCTCGTCCAACCTCTGTAATTGACGATTGCTAAACCTCAATTCTTTCGTTGACTCATCAATTCTTCGCTGCAGACTCTTATTCAATTCATTGATTTCCTCCATCGACAGCGAATTCCGAATCGATACTGCCAGCTCACCAGCGATTGACTCCAACATTTCAATATCCCGTGAACTATACCCCAAGCTCTTATGCTCACCTAGAAATAAGATTCCCACCTCCTGATTTTGATGTAGAAGTGGCACAATAATTTTTGTCCGGTGAATATCCAAAATCTTCTTTAATTCTGGGTCTTTAACTTGGTTTGCTAAAATCACCTCTGGAAAATCATAATGTTCATGATAATAATCCATAATTCTACGTACATCTTCTTCAATAACCGACAGGCGCCGACGCCCTGTTCGTCCATAAATGCCCTTCTCTGGAATGCAAAATGTCACTTTTTCCGCCTTTAGTGCCCTAGCGATATAATTACTAACTCGCCGCGTCAATAATTGTAAATCTGCAGTATAAGTTAATATTTTACTAATTTCGCGGGCAAAAGCATCTGTATCATATTCGCCGTAATAGAAGATTTTATCAGTGAATTTGTCAAAAAACCGCTTGACTGGCTGATATAAAAACGCCAAAATCAGCGCCAAAATCATATTTAGCAGACTGACATGACTATCAACAGTTAAAGTACGTTGGAAGACAACAATTGAAATAACGTACGCGGAAACTGCATAAATAGCCGCTAAGGCAATTAATAGCAGTATGTACGAAACGCTCCGAGCTACCGCCGTCTTTACATCCATCAGACGATACCGCACAATACTATACATAATCGCAAAGAGGAAAATAACCGTAGCCACTGGCCCAATCCATATATACCTATAATCCCTAAGCGCTGGCAGCAGTAAATCAACCACAAACCCAGGAATACTGGATATAAATAAACCAACCATGTATATTGCAACTTGTTTACGGCGAATAGTATCAGAGTTCTTCCAAGCCCTATAACCAAACCACATTGCAATCAAGAAAAATGTCATAAAAAAGATAGCAAAAACTGTGTAATGAATGGCATTGATTGGAATTTGCGAGAAATCTATTGGTGTGTAAATTTCTGAAGTATTAATAATAAACTCTGGTACTAAAGAAATGTATATCGCAAGAACAACGAACGTCGCACTAGACATATAGATAAAACTTTTTACCGATTTGGTCGGCGGCAGAAATGACTTGGCAGTAAAAATGGCAAGCGCTGGACAAAAAATCGCCGAAGCGACATAAAACCACCTTGAAGCAATATCTAAGACCATCGCATTATCCGCTAAGGAAAACAGCTCAAGGCCAGCTGACCATACCCCCAGACACAGACAAACCAAAAAGAACCACCATTTGACACCCTGGCGACGTTTCGATTTTCTGAGCACCAACACGCCCAAAATCAACGCCATCAGCGCGATCAAGCCCAGTACTAACGCTCGAACCATCATGCTAATGCTATTATAGCATCATCTATGGTTTTTCAGCGGTAAAAATTGTATAAACACCACTCGGTGCAACTTCTGCAGAGATAGCTTCCCTTGGCACACCAGATTCTATAAGTAGCTCAAAGCTCCGCTTAATCTTACGCATAGTCACCCTTGGTAGCCAACCCATTAAGCCGTGCAGGAATTCTTTCTGTGGACGGTTTTCATTCATATTGCCAGTGACCATCCGGCCACCGCCTCGCAAGAATCGCCACGATTCTTTTGTTAATTTTCTATAAACCACGTCCGGCAAATATTCACGCAAACCAGAATCTTCCGCAATATCCAACAGCCGACCTTTTAGAACTTTTTCCAGTCCCAACGGTCTGCCTAGTTTACTGAACAATCGCTGACAATGAACTTCTATATTCTCTTCCAGGCCCATTTGCCGCGCCAAATTCTGAGCTGCTGCCAGCGACAGCGGATCTTGGTCTAGCAAAATAACTGTTGGCGCTTGGCCAGTTTCCTTTTTCAATGCTTTCATCATTTGCAGCGTCGGCAGCGCCGTTCCACAGCCAAAGCTCATGATTAGCATATCGTTAATTGACCTGCCTTCATCCCTCTCTGCCGTCTTCTTCAGATGCTTGATCATATGTCTATTCACAATGTCTTTTCGCTCACGAATACCAATTCCATCCGCACAATACTTAATAATCTCAGCAAATTTTGGCGTTACTGGCGCGCTGATAAATTCTTGCACGCTCTGCAATCTTTCATTTACCGACTGCTCAGCTTGCTGCCGACTCTCCCCCCCCCTGTTCATCTGCGCTTCAATCATCGCCTCTCTTAAAGGCTTATCATTCACCTTTTCCTCAAAGAGAGATTCATCTATCGGACCGCTCATGGTAGGGTATTTACCAGGAAATACTAATTTATCGTCATCGATGACCGCTAGCGCATACGCCTCAGCGATTGACAAAAATGTTGATGCTGAACCGCGCTGCTTATGCCACGGCTCTGAGTTGGTTTCATTAGCATCATACAATAAGTCGCCACGATGATACTCCAGGATTTCTTCAACTCTTTCATTCCATTTATCTACAGTCCAGCGTCCCAGCAGAGGTATTTTTCCAAGACACTTAGCTAATGCTGCCATACTCGCATGAGTATACAGAAATTTAAGGTGTTCTTCATTGAATTTCTCACACCGATCTTTCAAATAGCTAAATACCTTTTTTATTCCCTGCGGATTCTTATATGCGGGATCCGTTCTTTCACCGACCTGAACATCATAGCCTTCTTTAGTAAGTTCTGCGATTTCATCATTTAATTTCCGGCTCGCTTCCAGATCGATGCCACCCAGAAACTCTTTCTCTTTATTATTTGGGTATTTTTCCATGCCAAAAATTATACCATAATTTGTATGCTATACTTAAAGCATGATAAAAATTGCCATCATTGAAGACGATCCAACCATCAGCCAAATGTACCGCATGAAATTTGAATCAGACGGTTTTGAGGTGCGGCTAGCAGCCAATGGTCAAATTGGCGTGGAAGTTGTCGAAAAATTCCAACCAGATATCATTCTCCTAGATTTACAAATGCCAGAGATGAACGGGACAGAAGCTCTGCGATATATTAGAGCTAAAGATTGGGGAAAGACTATTCCGGTCATTGTTTTAACTAACCTCGGCGAGGAAGAGGCGCCGCGCGAGATAAAGGAGCTTGGCGTACATAGCTATATTGTTAAAGCAAATCTTACGCCACGGCAGGTTGTCGAACAGGTCAAATCTGCAATAAAAACTGCTTAATTTTTCACCTGATTAGCAATTTTCAGACAGGCCGTAATTACATTATCAAATAACGCCGACACCGTCAGCGGACCAACGCCCCCCTTTTTTGGCGTAATAACAACATCCTTACGCAGACGCACTTCCTCGGCTACGTCGCCAACAATTTTTCCATCTTCCGACGCTGTGCCCGCATCAATAACCACTGCTTTTGGCTTAACCATCTGGCTAGTAATTAAACCTGGTACGCCTGTCGCTGATACTATGACATCATAGTTAGTTAATTGTATAAGGTCATCGCCTTTCTCAAAAACTGTCACATCAACGCCAGATTTTAGCCACATACGTTCCAGAGGAGCACCCACTAAACGTCCCCGTCCAACAATTGCTACTTTTCTCCCTTTAAGCTCAACACCATATCCAGCCAGCAGCCAGTTTATCGCCGTTGGCGTTGCTGCTTGGAAGTTCGATTTCTGACACAAACCATCAACATCCTTCTCTTTTTGAACGCTCTCCAATAGCTCCTCGGTTTGTGCAAGATCGCTAACTGGAAGTTGTACAATTATCCCCTGAACGTCTTCCCGATGATTCAACTCGTCAATTACCCCCAATGCCTGACAAGCAGCAGCCCGATGAATCTCTACATCAATTAAAATATCCGCACCATACCGTTGCTTTAGGCGCATATATGTCTCGATAACTGGATTCTGAACATCCGTCACAATTGCCAAACACGGCTGAATACGCCAAGCCTGACGTAGGGCGCGTACTTGTTTTGCCTGCCGCTCCTTAATAAAACTAGCCAATTCTGAGCCGTTTAGTTCTTTCATTGCCCTTAAGTATAGCAACTTTATCGCCTTGAGTACAGAGAGGATGTATGTTATAATTCGAGGAGCTTGGATCTTGGCGGATGTAGCTCAGTTTGGTTAGAGCGCTGGATTGTGGCTCCGGAGGCCGTGGGTTCGAACCCCATCATTCGCCCCAAGTCTTGTCGCGATTTACTTTTCTGGCGAATTGTGATATAATAAAAGTGTAGACATTTTTATCGATTGTCGTATAATTAGATTGTGGGCCAGTAGCTCAGCTGGTTAGAGCACCTGCCTCTTAAGCAGGGTGTCGAGGGTTCGAGCCCCTCCTGGCCCTCCAAAAAATAACCTCACTATCCGTGAGGATTTTATTTTACCCAAATGGATTATAACGACGTGGTGGTGGCTCACGAAAAACTGGTCGCGAGCTGGAAGCATTGAATGGCTGACGAGGACTACATGATGTGGCAGGATTTTTATTACGAGAAGGCTTTACGACGTTTATTTGTCGATTATTCTTAGGCAGCAGTCCATCGGCAGTATTATTCGCCGGAGCAACTATTCCCATTTCCGCGCCAAATCGTCGTATATTCGTAGAGTTATTTGCCGCCATGGAAGTCCGATAATTCTCAATATACCGCCGGTCTGAGTCTGCTTGGCGATTTGCGCTTAGACTTCTACCTGTTGCACCATACGATTTAAATCCATCAACTGACCCATTCCTGGAACCAGATAATCTTATCACCATTTCCCGCGTCATCTGCGGTTTCCGATTTGCATCCATATACCCCCTATTGTTATATGAAATGGCGCCCCGAGTAGGATTCGAACCTACGACCTTAGGCTTAGAAGTCCTCTGCTCTATCCAGCTGAGCTATCAGGGCGTATTCACATTATAGCATCTTTCTGCTACAATAGTGCAAGCTTGCGGGTGTAGTACAGCGGCTAGTATGCAAGTTTTCCAAACTTGAGATCGGAGTTCGATTCTCCGCACCCGCACCAATTTTAAGATAATTCCCATCCATAAAGGGCATCATGGATCCATATTTTTACACAGAAAAACCAAAATACCGACCACACGACATCGAAGACGCCTCTGAATTTTATGACGTCATTGAACGTAGTAGTTTGACTCATCAGTTGTCTGACTCCAGGCCGTACATCTACTGGACAATGGAAATTTATGACAAGGCCAACGGCATTAAGGGCGGCGGCGGCTTGGGCGTATTGGCGGCAGATACTCGACGGGTGGCCGAAAAGTTAGAGGTACCGTTTGTGGTGGTGACGCCATTTTACCGCAGTGAATCGCACCAAAAAATTACCAACCTCGAGCAGGAAGAATTTTCAGAAACTGCCTCACCACAAGACTATGGTTTTGAGTACATTGACAACGTGTCCATCAGTTCACGTGGGTTTCCCGATACTAGTTTAAGCATTTTCAAAAAGGCACTCGGCTCGACTCAGTTTGTTACTATCTCAGAGCCAAACTTTGGACAATTGTACGAAGGAGAAGGTTCGGGCGATCACCGGCTCTACCAAGAGGTGGCCCTTGGATTTGGGGGCTATAAAGCGCTGAAGCTGCTGGGCATCAAGCCAGCTGTCATCCAGCTCAACGAAACCGCAACAATTTTTGCGGCGTTGGCTCGACTGGACGAGCTGTGTGCCAACGGTATGAATCTGTACGAAGCAATCGTTTATGTGCGCAAACACACGCTCTACACCAACCACACTCTACTCCAGGCCGCTGAACCAGAATTCCACCGCTCGCAATTTGAAAAATTGGTACTGCCAAATCTCAAAAGCAACGCTGTACGCTGCTGGCTGATGGAACAATTTCGTAACGACCGCTTACGACCAAATCTCTTGGCAATTGAGCTGACCGAAGCCAAAAATGGCGTCAGCAAACTGCACGCACGAGTGGCAAATTTCCGCGACCGCAACAACGACAAAGTCAAATTCCATGCCATTACCAATGGAATTGATTTAGAGACATGGGTGCTACCAGAAATCTTACAATCGTATCGCGAATACAACATCATAGACAAGTTTGGTTTACCAACAGAGAAGTTCGCTGAACAAGTAAATAAACTCCTTAGTGCAGACATAAAACGTTTGAAAAAACATGGGCGCCTGGAACTTAATCGAGTCTTGTCAAAGCGCAAAAATCAATATAATCAGCCTGTACAAATTCCAGAAGATGCAATATTGTTTGATTTTAAGCGGCGATTTGCAAATTACAAGCGCCCTTATATGCCTTTTGAGAATCCCGACGCGCTACGTCAAATCCTTATCAGTCATAACGCGCATTATATTTTAGCGGGAAAAGTCCACCAGGGCGACACGACAATGTATCAGAAACTGCTGGAAGTGTTAAAATTAATTGATCATGACCCTGTTCTACGTGAACGAGTTCACTATATCCAAGATTACGACGAAGAGTTAGGTCGGGCTTTAGCGGTCGGTTCAGATATTGCTATCAATGTGCCAATTATTGGTTTAGAAGCCTGCGGTACGTCATGGGAGAAAGATATTGCCAATTTAAAGCTACTAATATCCACAAGTGATGGCGGAGTAGCAGATGTGCAACCAATTGCCTGCTTGGAAGTGACAGGGAAAAACTACGAGGCAGAAATTTCATCACTATACGTTAATATGCATAAAGCCGCCACTATATTACAAGATGGTCAATTATTAGAACATCACATTCACCACCAATTAGGCAGCTACTTGCCAATAATTTCTGGCGCTCGAATGATGAAAGATTATTTAAAATTCCTCTTTCCAAAGTCGCAAACTCAGCCAAAAAGATTACCAGAAACTAAACAAATTACTATTCAATAACCACTTCAACTTCAGCACCCAAGGAATTTAAGCGGGCGGCCAATTCTTCGTAGCCACGGTTAATCGAATACACGTCACGCAAGATTGACGTACCCGGCGCTGCCAGCATTGCCAACAAAACTACCACTGACGGCCTTAAGGCGGGCGGCGCTACGACATCAGCCGGCTTCCACTTGGTAGGTCCAGTGATATAGACGCGGTGCGGATCAACCAGTTCAATTTGCGCATTTAATTTACTTAGCTCTGTGAAATAAATTGCTCGATTTTCATAGCTCCAATCGTGCACTAGTGTCCGCCCTCTGGCAACTGTCGCGATCAGCCCCAAGAACGGCAGGTTGTCCATATTAATCCCCGGAAACGGCAGGGCGTGTAACTTATCTTTAGAGGCTTTAAGCTCAGAATGATGGAGTGTAATATCTACCAAACGCGTCTGCCTATTATTAGCAAAATATTCTTCACTCAAATCAAATTTTAGTCCCATTTCCGCCAACGTTGCCAGTTCAATCTCCAAAAATTCAATTGGCGCCCGACGAATCGTGATCTCTGAATCGGTCACAACTGCCGCAGCGATAAAACTCATCGCCTCAATCGGATCTTCGCTTGGGTAGTAATCTATGTTTTTATTTATATGTTTACGTCCTGTAATCTTCAGAGTGGTTGTGCCAATTCCCTCAATTTTCACTCCCAGCTTTTTTAAGAAAAAGCAAACATCTTGCACCATGTAGTTAGGACTGGCATTGCGAATAATCGTCGTATCTGGAGAAAGCGCCGCCGCCATAATAATATTTTCAGTTACTGTGTCGCCACGCTCCGTTAGAAGAATTGTCCGATTACCAGAATCAGCATTAGTTTTTACATGATAATAGTCAGTTTCTGCCATAACATTCATGCCAAAATGCCTCAAACCACTCAAATGCGGCTCTACTGTGCGCTTACCGAGATTACAGCCACCTGCAAATGGCAATTTAAAATCATCGTACTGATAAAGTAACGGACCAAGAAACATAATCACCGTACGCGTTCGCTTGGCAGCCTCAATATCCATATCCTCCAGCCTTAATCTGGCTGGTGGCATAATCTCCAAATCGTTACCATCCAGCCAACGAGTTTTTACGCCCATAGAATTTAACACCTCAATAATACGATTAACTTCCTCGATTCTTGCCACTTTCCTGAAGGTGGTTTTTCCTTTATTTAGCAAGCTGGCACAAAGCAGCGCCACGGCGGCATTCTTACTTGTTTTAACTCGTATCTCACCAGACAGTTTTTTACCACCATGCACTTTAAAATTCATTTTTCCTGAATGATTGACCGTCACAATATTACTATTAAGCACCTCACTAATGCGCGCCACCATTTCAATGCTAATATTCTGACCTCCGTTTTCAATCCGGTTAATAGCGCTCTGTGACGTACCAATCGCCTCGGCCAGCTGTGTCTGCGTAAGGCCCTGTTTTTGACGATTTTCTGCAATTAAATTGCCAATTTTTTGGAGATACCTATCTTTGATCATGCCCGGATTATATCACTAATGATATATTTAGGCAATGGTATAATGAGAATATTGGAGGTATAGGTATGAAAGATAAGCAAGTTGAGCAACTCATAAAAGCAGAAAAAAATCGACAAACTGACGGACTGGAGCTAATTCCGAGTGAAAATTACGTATCACCAGACGTGTTGAAAGCGCTGGGCAGTGTTTTTACCAATAAATATTCTGAAGGCTACCCTGGACGACGCTACTACGGCGGACAAGAAAACACCGACCAAATTGAACAGCTGGCGATTGACCGCGCTAAAACGCTATTTAGGGCCGACCACGCCAATGTCCAGCCGCACTCCGGCGCCCAAGCCAACGAGGCGGTGTATTATGCGTGGTGCGAGCCAGGCGATACCATTCTGGCGATGGATTTGGCACACGGTGGACATCTGACACACGGTGCTCCAGTCACTCGTTCAGCCCGCGAGTATAATTTCATCCGCTACGGTATCAAGGATGTCGAGACTGGCGAAATTGACTATGAAGAAATTCGCCGTTTGGCGCTGAAACATCGGCCAAAGATCATCTTGGCGGGCTTTTCAGCTTATCCGAGAGAGCTGGACTACGCCAAATTTGCCGAGATTGGCAACGAAGTCGGTGCCATGCTGATGGCGGATATGAGCCACATCGCTGGATTAATTGTCGGCGGCGTAGCTAAAAATCCGTTTGACTACGGCTTTCACGTTATCACCACTACTACGCACAAAACCTTGCGTGGCCCACGCGGTGGCTTGATTTTATCAAATGGCGTGGTCGGCAATCCCTTGAAGCGGCCAGAAAAAACCTTAGAAAACTTGCCAACGCTGATCGACCGGGCGGTCTTCCCTGGCACCCAAGGCGGCCCGCACATGCACACTATCGCCGCCAAGGCGGTGGCATTTGGCGAAGCATTACAGCCAGAATTTAAGAATTATGCTCGGCAGATTGTTAAGAATGCAGAAAAGCTAGCAGAAGAACTACAAAAACGAGGTTTTAAATTGGTTACAGGTGGGACTAGTAACCACCTAATTTTGGCAAATATTTATAGCAGTTTCGGCATTGATGGTAAAGGGGCAGAAATCGCCATGGATAAGACTGGTCTGACATTAAATGCCAATGCTATACCAAATGACAAATTACCACGATTTCGACCAAGTGGTATTCGCCTGGGAACACCAGCAATTACCACGCGTGGAGCTCAGGAGAATGACATGATAAAAATTGCTGAGTGGCTGAAACTAGCAATTGATCATCGTAATAATGACGAAGAATTAGCCAAGCTTCGACGGGAGGTTAGGGCTTTCTGCCAGAAACTACGTGGTATTTAAACTTAAAAGCTTATAATTAAAACTCCGGTGTAGCACCGGAGTTTTAATCAAATATCTAGCTGATTCTAAAATTAGCAAGAACCAATCTGTCGCTCTGCAGCTTCACCCTTCGAGAAGTTGTAGTACTTTATCTTTGCGCCCTTATTGCCTGTACATGCCGTATACTCAATAGTGTTGGCTTCTGCAGGAGCAGTAGTACCGATAGTTCCTTCTTTAACAGTACTTGCGTCCAAATAGTATGGTTCACCAGTCTGAGACTCAGTAGTAGAGCCAACTGTCTTGCTTGTCAGTTTCGATAATGCGTCTGGATAGCTACTCTTTGATGTATTGTAAAGCTCAGCTTTCTTAGCAACAGCGTCAGCAGCAGATTGTGCAGCTGAAGTCTTTGCCTGGTTTTGCAAACCGTTGTATGCAACCAAAGAAACAACTGTCAAAATCGCGATGATAACGATAACAATCAAAAGCTCAACGAGCGTAAAACCTTGATTTTTAATATTTTTTGTAGTCACGATAATGTGCCCCCTAAAATTGTGTTAATTTGATTTGTAATTTGATAATACTACAACGTTTTTAAAAGCGCAAGCATTTTTAATAGATATAGCGATTTTGGAGCGGGCGCAAGAACAATGATTCTGTCGGGTTATATCGATTATCCTTTGTCCCGTCGCCAATCTGCCCAGTGTGGTTTAATCCCCAGCAATACGCCCGCTTGTTTGTCATAAGCGCACAGCCGCGGTTTGCTCCAGCTGCTATGTCTACCACTTCCTCTGTCGCTGGCAGACCATCCGTTCCAACATAGACAGGACGCGGCTTTGTGGCGTGATCGACTCCAGAATTATTTACCCCCAACTGCCCCCACTGGTTTGTTCCCCAGCAATACATTTTTCTCTTGCCAGCATCATTCACCAAAGCACAAGAATGAGCAATTCCTACTTCAACTCGCAATGCCGTACCAGGCAAATCCTTAACCTGAACAGGCTTATCAAAACTTTGGTACGAACCACTTCCATAAGAACCAGAGCCAGATTGTCCGCGACCAGACCCTCCCCAACAATACACCTTACCAGAGGCAACTGCGCAAACATGTACGAGGTATGGAATTGCTTCATAACTAGCCCACGTGTAACCATCTTGGGATATATCGGTTACGTTAGAAATGTCAACGACACGAACCGGCTGTCCGTAATTGTATGTACTAGACACTGGGCCACTACCATTTTGACCATAGGTAGCCTGGCCCCAACAATACGCAGTACCGGTGGTGATGATCGCACACATACTATGCGCACGAGAACCACTAGTAGAGAGTTTTTTCGCAGTATATCCAGCAGGCAACCTCCAGGTAGGATCAGTACCTGAAGCCACCTCCACGGGCGTGACAGAACGAGCCGGATTACCAGGGGAGCCAGAGCCTAGCTGACCATAGTCATTCCTTCCCCAACAATAAATTTTACCATCCGCAATCGCACAAGACACATCGCCGCTGCCACCGATTGCTGTCACATTTTTGCCAACAATAGCCCCACCAACCTCAACTGGAATATTGGAGCGTTCACCAGCACCCGACCGCCCATTACCTAATTGACCATGCTCATTATCACCCCAGCAGTAAACCTTTTTTGCAGAGCCTAGCTGGGTTAAAACACAATTGTGGTGCTGCGCAGCAAACATATCAATAATTTTTCCATAAATCATATCGCCAATTGAACGTACTTTTACTGGCGTCTCAGAGCTGGTCATTGTACCATCTCCCAATTGACCCTTGCTATTGTCACCCCAACACCATACATTATTCGACAAAATAGCACAGGTACGCCCAGTTCCACTCACTGTCCGTGTAGCGTCAAGGTCGGCTGGCCAAGTAACAGACTTTTTTACGACCGCCACATAAGTCTTAGACCCGCCACCTACAACCTCAACTCTACCAGTAGCAGAAATCTGGGCGGTAGCAGCTGATAATGCCGAACTCTTCGTTGACGCTTCCAGATTGCCAACCTCAAACGTCGTCCGTACTTTACCATTATCAAGTACATAATTATTGCTATGAAATGCCGCTGCTCCCTTACAATTAGTATTTGGCCGCAGAGGACCGATACCACCAGGAGCCGAACTCCACGATTGCTCCGCATTATTAGCATCCAAACAAGCGTTCGCATATGCAGTACCCGCCTCGCCCGCCTCTTGGGCTAATTTATAATAATATTCTTCTTGAGAATAAATATAGGATTGGGTAACAATTCTTAATGCTCCCGCTAAAACCGCCAAAATGAAAGTACTCATTAGCACGATTAAAACCAGAGAATAGCCGTCTTTTTGTCGAATCATAAGTTATTTATCTTTCGTATGGTTAATGTTTGTGAATCAGAAACATTTTTAGATGGTGACTGCAACTTTAAAGTGACTTTTATACTATCAGCAGCGTCAAGGATTTTTGGATGGCTTTTAGCAACATCATATTGGTGCTGTACCGGCCTGCTGCCTTCATAATATTCGACTTTGAACTCCGATACACCAGTTGCTAAAATTGAGTCTTGGCGAGTTTTCATAGCACGATCCTTAAACTTATCAGCCTCTGAGTGATTCATGCAGAAATAATTCCCCGCAGCACCAGTGTATACATGACCATAGGTGTCAAGTAAATCGTTATAGACAGTACGTCGATGTAGCTGCCCGTCCACCAAAAAATACACAACTATTTTTTTATACTTTGGCTGCTGACTTTTATTTGCCGCACAATCAAACCGCGGCGTTCTTAGGTAAACAATCTCCCGAGCATCGGAGCCGCGACCAGTAGTAGTGGCATACTGTAATAATATGAGAGCGACTTTCGTCCCATTAACATACGGAGTATTCATATAACTCCACTTGTGAGTTATCCCGGAAATACTCTTATCACTGGCAAATGTGTCATAGCCATCATAGCCGCTGGCCTTAAAACGAACCGCCTGGCGTACGTCTACCTCAATCGCGTCCATGGAATTGTGGAGATTGCGATTAATATCAACCATGGCCTTACTGGTGGAAGCATTTTGATTTGAGGTAATCAGCATTTGGCTAAATACACCCACAACCATAGCAATAATCACCATCACTACCGCTAATTCAGCTAGCGTAAAACCATTTTCCCTAGAATGCCGCGTACGTTGCATGTGTCACCTTTCTTCCGCTACCCGAGCCAGAACTTGGCAGTCCGTATTCCACGATCGACTCTACTTTAATTGGCATACCCTTAGAATCCTTACAGCCATATGGCGCTGAGGCAACCACCTCTTGTTTAACCACCCCCGGCAGACCATCGACATGACCTGATTTCGTCATAACCTTATACCCTGTACTAGCCGACGCATTACACTTAAACCATGATGGCGGCGAGTCATTGACATAGGCCCGCATATTATCATATGCCAAGTAGCTTGCCCTCGTGTGTTGCACCTCAAAAATAGATATCGTGCTGACTTGGGCCTGCATATTTAAAATAACAATCGAAAAAATACCGATAATGACCAACGTCACCACTACTTCAACAATAGTAAAACCGTCACTTCCGCCCACTAATCGCGCCATATACTATCCACCTTTTTTTCTATTCCCGTTGAACGCTCTTTGTAGATAATGCTATATTTCACACATGTCGCAGCCACGATGTCAGCCGGTACGCCATGTGTTGGCTTGGTGCAGTCGCCATTATCAATATTTGAGGTTTCATAAAGTAACTCACCCTTATTGCCGCCAGCCCAATCACTGCGATTGCACTTTACCAGTTCCTTTTTCAAAGAATCATCACCAATAATTGACTTAAAATTCTTAAGCAAGTCCTTACATGAAGGGTATTCATGACCGATGTTGCTGTCGCTATGATATTTATAATATCGCTCTAACTTTAATGACAGCACCGAAACATTCGCCCTCTGACGTTCATCTCTGGTTCGACTTAGAAAACGCTCACCGCCAACGAAAGCAATACCTGCCAAAATTGACACAACTACAACAATCACCATCATTTCCATCAGCGTATAGCCGCCCATCCCACGATTCATATTTCATATTGTAGCGCAGATTTGCAAAAAAGCCTATGCTTATTACAAAGAAAGTTCTAACGGTTCTTGTTCGATTTTTATACCAAACTTATCATATACTGTTTGGGTGATTTGTCCACGAATTGCTGCCAAATCACCATAGCCTGTGGCTGCATCATTCACCAGCACCAGTGCATTCTTTTCATACACTCTCATTCCATGACTACGCATCCCCTTAAGACCCGCCTGTTCAATTAACCAACCGGACGGAATCTTATATTTTCCATCAGACATGGCGTAGTTCGGTATGTCAGGATATTCTTTTTGTAAGTTCTCTAATTGCCATTTTTCAATCAAAGCATTCTTAAAGAAAGATCCTGCGTTAGGTAGCTCAGCTGGGTCTGGCAATTTTTCTGAACGGATATTAAGTACTGCTACCCGAATTACTGATAGATTAACTTCACGAATATCATTATTGTCAATATATTGCTGCAATGAAGTATAATACGGCGGTTTTGGTTCCGCTTTATATAGACGCAGGGTAATATTCAAAATACAATATCGACCTCTTTGAGTGCCACGAAAGATACTGTTACGATACGAGAAATCACACTCATCTGCCGTAATGGTTACGATTGAATCAGTACGAGAATCGTAAGCCTCCAGGCTAACTAACGTATCAGCAACCTCCTGGCCATAAGCGCCAATATTCTGCACTGGCGCCGCACCGGCAGTTCCCGGGATTCCCGACATAGCCTCGACTCCTTGCAATCCCATACCGACCGTTCGCTCAACCGCTTCATCCCAAACTTCACCAGCGCCAATCTTGATATCTGTTGTATCGTCATTATCAGCAACAATTTCAAATCCTTTGATTTTATTCAGCAGAACAATCCCCTCAAATACTTCATCGCGCGTAATTACATTGCTACCGCCGCCCAACACAAAAACCGGTAAGCCTTCTCTCCGAGCATCCCGATATAAAGATACTACATCATCAGCAGAATCTACCGCCGCCATATAGCGCGTTTCACCACCCAGTTTCATTGTTGTATATTGCTTCAGTGATATATTTGTCATGATATCCATAGATATAGTATAACATTTTGCTCAATAGTCATCTATGCTATAATACCTCTGTACGCACCCGTAGCTCAGCGGATTAGAGTACTTGGCTTCGAACCAAGGGGTCGCAAGTTCGAATCTTGCCGGGTGTACCATTTTATTGCATTAACAAGACACACGCCCCGTTAGCTCAACTGGATAGAGCGTTGGTTTCCGGTACCAAAGGTTGCAGGTTCGATTCCTGTGCGGGGTACCAGATTAGCCCGTTATTGTGACGGGTTTTAATTATAACTACTATTTGCTTGCTTTTATGCTAAATAGTGATGTAGTTAGATATACCATGGAGATTAACGAACAAAGGCCTATAAATGATTTCTCTGGCGTAATAGAAGCTGCCCTGAAGGCAATACGTGAGAAAGATTTCGAGCAGGCGGCTATATTAGCCTCTCTGGCCTATGATTTAGCACCGGACCCATCTGAGCAGGCGCGAGCGGCTCGCGATTTAAGTGCTGCCTACCGCCATCAAGGCGACTACGATGAATCTGAAAAATGGGCCACCGAAGCGGTAGTTCAGCATGAAGCTTTGGTCGAAGAAGATAAGAATCGTAGCACACTCCGCGAACTGGGGGCGAGCATCGCAACACTCGGAACCTTGCAGCTGCAGCGTATCGCAACAGACCCTTCTTATGATAATCAGGAAAACTCTCAACGAGCAGCAGAAAATCTAAGCAAAGGTCTGCGCTATATTGAAGAGTCTCGCAAGCATACTACCGATAGGAGTCGCAAGATTGACCAATATGATATTAACTTTACTGCTCGCACTAGCTTCGCTGAAGCGCTGGCTGGCGATACAAAGAGGAGTCTGGCACTGGGCACAAGAGCTATGTGGTTGGCATTTTCGTCTGAATCGCCAAAGATTGACACTTCAAATCCGAATCTGACAACCAAAGAACGCTTCAAAGCTAAGAGTCGCGCGTTTGTAAGAGGTATTGGCGCGGTAGCTGTGGCGGCCGTGGTGCCATTTAACAGAAGGTTCGCTAAATCTATTGTCGAGAGACTTAATTAACTGGCTGGTGGAATCACTGGAGCTTGAGGGGTTTGGCTACTTAAAATCTGGCGAATTTGCTCGGTGGTAATAATTGTAGTTGATCCAGGCGCAACCGTACCAGCTAACATCTGTTTAGCGACAGTATTCTCAACCGCTCGCTGGACAACGCGGCGCATCGGACGCGCGCCCAGACGCGGATCGTAACCAGCTTCAACCAATAATTTCTTGCCTTCCTCCTCAACCGCAACCTGGATTTTTTGCGGCGCCAAAGTTTTATTAACACCAGCCAAAATCAAATCGACAACCTGCAGCAGCTCTTCCTTGCCCAGCGGACGGAATAAGACAATTTCGTCAAAACGGTTCAAAAACTCCGGCCGGAATAGATTAGCATTAATTAGCTCATTGATAAATGTTTGCTCAAACTGCTCCAACTGGTAACCGCGTTCAATATATTCGCGAATTCTATCCGCTCCAGCATTCGACGTAGCAATGACAATCGTATCGCGAAAACTAATTTCCCGGTTATTCTCATCGCGTAGAATACCTTCGTCCAACAGCTGCAGTAACGTTGTTAAAACTTGCGGATGAGCCTTCTCAATTTCATCTAGCAGCACAACAGAAAACGGTCGTTTCTGCACCTGGGCAGTCAAGCTGCCTGGATCATGCGCGCCATCAGCAATCAGCCGCGCTACGTCATCTGGGCGGACAAACTCGTTAAGATCCAACCGAATCATACTGCCCTCGCCGCCAAAATAAACATCCGCCAACGCTTTAGATAGTTCAGTTTTACCAACACCAGTAGGGCCAAGGAAAAGGAAGGCGCCAATTGGACGATTTTGGTTTCTGACGCCAGTACGGGCGCGGCGAATAGCATCGGAAATAACTGTCACCGCCCGCGACTGATTAATCATCCGCTGATGAATCAGTGTTTCCAAATTAAGCAATTTCTCACGCTCGTCGCCGGTATTCGCTGTGGATATTTTTATACCCAAGGTTTTTTCAATTGCATCGTCCACCGATTGCGCTGTCACCAGCCCGCCGCTAGTATAACTCGCTGCCGCCTCTAAAATTTTCAGCGCTTTACCTGGCATTGCCAAATCCTGAACGTAGCGATCGCCAACACGATAAGCTTCCGCCAAAGCTTGGTACATATAAGTCACTTTATGTTGTGCTTCAAATAACACTAATTGATCACGCATAATCTTCATAGTCTCTGCTTCGGTTGATGGTTGGATGGCAATGGTATTCAAAGCGTGTGCTAATTGTGGCTTCATCTGAGAAATCTGTAAAAACCGCTGGTCGTCCATCGTTAAAATCATCCGAAGATTGCCCACCTCCAAAATTGGCAGCAACACATTACTTAAGTCAACCGAACCAACCCCTTCTTCAAAGAACAATTGCGCATTATCCAAACATAAAATCACATTCTTTGATAAAAAGGCTTCATTCAGGATCATAGTGACCAGATTCTCCAACTCACCACGCCCCGCCGCTACACTAATTAATGACGATGCATCAAGCATAAAAACCTGCTGATAAAGAAGCGATCTAGGCACACCCTGATGACCATCAATCAACATCTCCGCAAACGCCGATACCACAGTACTTTTTCCTGCGCCATCCGTACCAACCAGCGTAATATTTTGTCGCCCGCCCGAACCAAATATTTTTAACATTTGTCCCAGCGATTCTTCATGTGCCGCTAACTTGGTCGCCATCGCACCGCCAGACACCCGAACGCTAATATTCTGCGCAAATCGACTCAGCAGCGGTGTATACCCAAATGACCAATCTCTAGCAATACCGCCCGTTCGCAGCGGCTTTTTTTTGTATTGCTCAATCAATGATTTTATTCGTTCATACCACCGAATCGCCTCTTTAATATCATTAAAATCAATTTTCATATTTGCCAGTAAAGCATCATGCTGAGGCAGCTGCCTCACTATTGCTGCCGCCAAAACTGCGCTGGTGATCTTTGGACTTTTGGTATCCTGCCAAATCTCAATCGCCTCCTGCCAAACTTGCTCGGTTCGATCTGGATCATCAATAGAAATATTATGTAAGAAGTTTGGAGTTAGACCTACGCGCACTGCTAAGAATTGTCCTGCTCGAGTACCGGTAATTGCCTCTGCAATATCCGTCGGTGTTGGTCGGCGCGGCAGCTTGCCTAAAATATCCGCCGCCATTACATCGTCAATTGTCTGAGGATTTCGGCTAATTTCCGCAGTCTTAAGATCCTCCTGCCACCAAATTGACACCATAGCCATCGGGCCGCTAAGACCCAACAACAGCCAGCCAACCGCCCCATGCTCAATTAGCGCCCACACACCCAATATCGTTAATGCAATGGCAGCCACTACCGTCACCACATGCCAAGCGTTACCGAATTTTACTGAGAACCGAGCCTTTTGCGCCCGCAGGCTGTCACAATTAAACTTTGGCTGAATATTCATAATGAAAACCCCATCTGCCACAGCACAATACTGATAATCGGAAATATCGGCAGAGCCAGCCATAGAAGTACCCCCAGAACCATCCACAAAAATCTTAATACTATCATTAAAATTCCGACAATTATCACACCAGAACGCACCACAGTACCGACCGCCCGCGAGAATAATTTATCGAAAAAGGCGGATAATTGCATCGACATAGCCCCGCCGACTGGTGCAGCTGAAATTTGTCGAAATGGGTTAAAAAGTGTCTGCAATAACAATCCAACTGAGAAAAAATCCGCCGTCCTTAAGACGCCCAGAAAACTTTGTCGAATGTAGCGCAGCAACCCATCACCATACCACCACTGAAAGATTCCCACCAAAAACATATTGATATTGTAGCATATTAGCCCGACAGAGTATAATGGACACTATGGCAAGACAAATGATTAGTACTATTATTGGCAAGAGCGTCAATAAAGTTGCGAAATTACGCGGCGGCGGCTCAGCCCTGCCGGGCTTGGTGATTGAAAAAATTGACCCAAAGTATATTCAACGGACATTGAGAAATTTACCACAGGGCGTGGTGATTATTAGCGGCACGAATGGAAAAACAACGACAACAAAAATTGTCGTGGAATTGCTTGAATCTGTTGGCCTGAAAGTTTTTACTAATCGAACTGGTAGCAATTTTTCTCGAGGCGTTGCGGCGGCACTACTGGATGAGGTCAATCTTCGCGGTAAACTAGAGGCTGATATTGCAGTCTTGGAGCTCGACGAGGCTTGGGCGGTGAAATTTGTACAAATGGTTCGCCCACGGTTCTCGCTGCTACTAAACGTGATGCGCGACCAGCTAGACCGATTTGGAGAAATTGACAATACAGCATCGCTGCTTCAAAAAATAGCCGAAGCGACTACAGATACGATTGTTCTTAACCGTGATGATCCACGAATTTTCAATATCAGTAAGCATATTCAAGCAAAAAAAGCATTCTTTGGTACAACTAGCAAATTGCTACAGCTAATGCCAACCGATGATAATTTAAAATATGGCAACGCTACCGCTAATAAAGACACCTCCGCCGATGTCCTCTTGACAAAAATCGATACCCAGCAAGCAACTTTGCAAATTGACAACAGAAAGGTTGATGTCGACCTACAGTTGACGGGTGTTTATAATTTACTTAACGCAGCGGCAGCCGTAGCTTTAGTTCGCCAAATCACTGGCCCAGAAGTTACCAGCACAATTTTAGCGGCACTTGAAAATATCAAGCCAGCCTTTGGTCGAGGTGAAACAATTTTCCTAGACGGCACGCCAATTGAACTTATATTAGTAAAAAATCCGAGCGGATTCCGACTGGCCCTTTTGTCGTTCGCTAAAGGTGGTACAGCTACAATGATTGCTGTTAATGATAATTATGCTGACGGGCGTGATGTCAGTTGGTTTTGGGATGTTGATTTTTCCTCCCTAAAAAACGTCGCAATGATTAGCGGAGCACGAGCATATGACATGGCGTTACGCCTACAATATGATGAGGTCTCAATTGAAGAAGTCGACACTAATATTCCAAAAGCACTGGATAATTTCATTAATAAACACAACGATGAACCAAAACAGATATTCTGTAGTTATACCGCTATGACTACAATTCGGCGCTTACTTAGTGAAAAAACTGACGTGGAGGAAATATAATGACCAAGATAAAAATTGCCCAACTTTATCCACGAGATATGAGTTTATATGGCGACTGGGGCAACACACTGACTCTCAAAAAGCGACTAGAATGGCGTGGCTTTACGGTGGAGATTATTGATCATAATCCAGGCGATAAGACTAATTTTTCTGACATTGATATCTTTACTGGTGGAGGTGGACAAGATTCTGGGCAGACGATTATCCAAAACGACCTACTAAAGCGAGCAGACGAGCTCAAGCAACTAGCAACAAGCGGCGTACCGATGTTGATGATTTGCGGAATGTACCAACTATTCGGTCGGTTTTTCCGTACACTCAAAGGCGAAGAAATTATCGGCGCAAATATTTTACCAATTGAGACAATTGCTGGTAATGAGCGAATGATTGGTAATATTGTTATCAAAAGTCGGGAATTTGGTGAAATTGTTGGATATGAGAATCACAGTGGCCAAACCTTTTTGGATAAAGAAACCAAACCGCTCGGTGACGTAATAAAAGGTGCAGGCAACAACATGAGCGACCCTTATGAGGGAGTGCGCTATCATAATATTATCGCCACCTATCTTCACGGACCAATTCTGCCAAAGAATCCGCAAATTGCTGATTTTCTAATCAATGAAGCTTTAAAGCGGCGCGGAATTGATATAAATCAAGTGAAAAAAATTGACGATAATTTCGCACGCCAAGCACGAGATATATCCTTAAGATTGCCCCGATAATATAATGAAAAGCATAGACAAACAACTTATTAAACTCAACTTATTTTTTCATAGAATACCCAGCTGGGTTTGGCTAATTCCAATTTTACTTTTAGCCACCCACGTTCGCCTGCTATATTTAACGAAGGCTGATATTTGGCACGATGAAGGCTATACTGCTGCAATCATTCAGCAACCACTTCATGACATTGTCACCATCACCACCACCGACGTTCATCCGCCATTATATTACGTTATTATGCACGTCTGGCAATTAGTGTTTGGTGTTTCTGCCGTTTCACTCAGAGGGTTTAGCGTGGTTTGTGGTGTTGCAACAATTTCTCTGTTGTTTTTTCTACTACAAAAACTCTTCTCAAAAAGAATTGCAATATTCGGGTCGTTTTTAGCAGCGCTAGGACCATTCCTAATTCGCTATAGCGATGAAGCCCGAATGTACGCATTGGCGGCATTATTAGCTATAGCGGCAACGTATGTATTTGTTGTAGCGATTGAGAAAAAGAATAAAAAATACTGGTGGTTTCTCTACGGCGCATTAATAGCAGCTGGCTTTTATACGCAGTATTTTTTGGCATTGCTACTACCGGCACATTTTGTATATTTATGGCTAAAACTTGGCGGAACTCGAGCGGCGATAGTGCAAATTGCCAAAAATAAAAATATCTGGCTTGCCGGAGGGTTTTGCTTTTTACTATTTTTGCCATGGCTACCCGTTATGGTTTCTCAAACCAGTCGAGTAAGCGGCGGGTTTTGGATTCCGGAGGTCACCAAGCTTACCATACCAATAACCTTATCAATGTTCTTAACATACGACGAGAGGCTAGTTCGATATTTTGGCTTACTATTACTGCCGATGATGGTCTTTATGTCATTCATATTGGTCAGAAAATTCCGCAAACACCAAGCAGCAATTTGGCTGCTGACGACTTGGGCGTTTTTACCAATGATTATCGTCTATTTACTTAGCCAGGGCCGACCGATTTACCTAGACCGTTATTTTACTTACTCAGCACCAGCTTTTTATAGTTTACTAGCGGTTTACGTGGGGCTTATTTTCTCTATCGGCTTCTCTAATAAAGAATGGTGGAAACTTGGCACTTCAATTATTCTTATTTTATCCATCGGACATTATATGTGGCAGATCGGCAATAAAAATATTACAGAAGCGTCCTGGAATAACACCAATACCGCCATGAGTTATATAAATAAAAACATCAAAGGCAGCGATACGATTATTTCTGGTGAAATCTACACCTATTTTCATACCTCATACTATAACCTCTCTGGTAAGGAAATTATTTTACTAAAACCGGCAGAGGAGTTGGATTGGGTTGGCGAATGGGGTCTAATCAAAAAGCTTAATACTCCAGAAATAACTTCATTAAATACAATAAAAAGCCCGCGAGTTTGGTTAATTCTACGCACAAAAACTTATGATGAGTATAAGAAGCAAGTGCCGTCACATTGGCAATTAAAACAGGAATATCACGAGGGTGATTTGATTATTGGGCTATATGTAAATAAGCTTAATTCTCTTTATCACTGCTATCGTCAAGACCGAGCCACTTTCTCACAGTATCTGGAGTAACTTCGTCTAGATATGGAAGGTGCTCCAGCATGGCGGCCTCAAAATCTGGTGTCCGTGGATAGTATGTCATTTGCGCCACGCCTATAACCGTGCGCGATCCAGGCAATCCCGGCCGAAATATCTCCGAATATGGAGGAAGGTAATCATCGTCTTCGGGGGGTATCTCACTACTATTCTGCGATGGGTTGTATTCGACACTCATGATGCTGTATATAATAATAGATAACTTAAAAAAATAGAATAGCCGACCAAACTTTCAGCTATTTTAATACTTCGAATGATCATTGAGTTGGTCGGGGTGAAAGGACTCGAACCTTCGACCTCACGGTCCCAAACCGCGCGCGCTAGCCAACTGCGCCACACCCCGAAAGATGACACTATCATCCGTCTTTCATTATCCTATCATATATCGTGAAATAAGTACATAATAAACTAGCAACTTCAGCCTAGATCAATCTTGAAATTATAATGACACCGCATTTGTCATCACGACATTAGGCAGTCAAACATTGCCTGGCATCCAGAGTATGGCAGCAGGTTAGTCGATTGGAGTTGGTCTGGACCGGGCGAGCCGGGCAGCGATATTACAAGCCTGTTGATTGATTTACATAAAAGCGGCCACGATATTTCACCGTATCGTGACATGATTAACGTAAACCACTGCCTAAAACTCATCGGCTTTTGGCTAAATCACGCTACCTGGCCATATCACGGCGAGAACACTATTAAATTTCAACAGTTCTTATCAGCACTGAGTGCCTATGAAATTCTGCGTGCCTAATTACGCGTTCACCGCCTCGATCTCTACCGACAACACGTCTTTATTCGTCGGCAAATCAGATGTCGGCTCAAAGGTATAAACCAACAGCTGGCCAAACGGCATCTCGACATGTGCCATGTCCGCTTCTGGTATGCGGTCGAGGTGCTTCATCAGTGCGCGGATAGAATTGCCGTGCGCTACTAATAGAATATTCTCGCCCGTCTGTAATTTCGGTAGAATTTCTCGCTCAAAGTATGGTACGACCCGCGCATAGACGTCTTTAAGCGTTTCGCCGCCCGGCACCGGATAATCCCAACCGCGCCGGATGCCATTGAACGCCTCCTCGCCAATCTCAGCCTTGACTTCCCATTTATTTTTACCGGTCAAATCACCATAATCACGCTCGTTTAGTTCGGCCGCCCGTGTCGTCGGTAGACTGCCCATACCGCGCCCCTCAAGCAGCGCCTCCAGCGTTTGATGCGTCCGCTGCAGCGCTGACGTATACGCCTCATCAAGCTTGATATCCTTCAGTAGTGCACCCAGCCGCACCGTATCGGCCCGCCCCTTTTCCGTGAGTACCACGTCCGTCCAGCCCGTCCACTTGCCAAGCAGATTCCATTCACTCTCGCCGTGTCGACTAATAACTAATGTTCCCATTATTTTCCTCCAAGCATTGGCACAAAAAACTCTATTTGCTCATTTTTCACACCATTTACATCAATTATTTTCGTATTTACGTAACCGAATTTATCAGCCGCCCAAGCACGAATCGCCCACAATAACGACGCGTCGTCAGAGTCAACTTCACTCTTAGAAATAAGTTTACTAGACACAATTTCTGACTCTTGCAACTTTATTTTAGACAAGACACTGTCCTCTAATTGCGTAAAAAATACAAACTGATGCGTTAAAAACTCATCTGAATGGCGCGACGCGACCATGGCAAGGCGTAAATCTTTGGGCTCAATTCGAATTCCCACTTCTTCCTCAACTTCGCGCACTGCCGCTTTCAAGGGAGATTCTCCGGGATCAACAATTCCGCCAGGCAGCGACCAGTGGTCTTTGTAGTCAGATTTGACGATTAATAATTCGCCCTGCTCGTTTTCTATCAATACTGCCGCACTGGAAAAACGCCTATCTAAACTAGCCAACCAAGTTCGCCGCTGCTCGTCAGTAAATTTCATTATTTTGCAAACTCAATTGCTCGCGTTTCGCGAATAACATTAACCTTAATCGTGCCAGGATATTGCATAGTCGACTCAATCTTCGTAGCAATGTCTCGCGCTAATTTAATTGCTGATAAATCATCAATTGTTTGCGGTTTAACAATCACCCGAACTTCACGGCCAGCAGATATTGCATATGCCTTATCAATTCCCTCAAAGCTGGTCGCCACATTCTCCAAATCGCGCATTCGTTCAGCAAAGTTCTCAGCTGAAACATTACGTGCACCTGGACGCGCCGCCGAAGCTGCATCACAAACCCGCACAATAATCGCTTCTGGCGTAGTTGCCTCGATGTCATCATGATGAGCCTCAATTGCATGTACAATTCTCTCATCCATGCCGTATTTACGTGCCAATTCCGCACCAATATGATGATGCTTACCCTCAATTTTATGAGTCACTGCCTTACCAACGTCATGTAATAGTGTAGCAATTTTTGTAATACGCACATCAGCGCCAATTTCCTCAGCAATCATACCAGCAATTTGTGCCATCTCCGTTGAATGCTTTAGTACGTTCTGGCCGAAGCTAGTACGGAATTTCAACTCGCCTAGCATTCGCAGCATTTCCTTTGGAATGCCGACCACGCCGACTTCGCGCGCTGCATCCTCGCCAGCCTGCTTGACTTCTTTATCAATCTGTTTTTTTGCCTTAGCGACCACTTCCTCGATACGTGCTGGATGGATACGACCGTCTTTCATCAGCATTTCCAAGCTTAGGCGAGCAACCTGCCGACGAATCGGATCAAAGCTCGACAACACAATCATACCCGGCGTGTCATCCACTAAAATATCAACACCAGTTTCACGCTGCAAAGCCTGAATGTTGCGACCTTCTTTACCAATAATCCGGCCCTTCATCTCGTCGTCAGTCAGCTTAACCGCAGTAACTGTACGTTCGGCTGTCACTTCACTACTCATCCGTTCCATGGCGGTAACTAGAATCATTTGCGCCCGCTCTTCAGCGTCATCCATTGCGTCATGTTGTAATTTTGACACTAGACCCACTAAATCTTGTTTAATATCACGCTCAGTCATCTGCATGAGTTTATCAGCAGCATCTTTCTTTTTTAGCCCAGCGATTTTTTCAAGCTTCTCCTGCTGACGCGTACGGATATCACGAATCTCATTTTTAAGACTATCAACCTCATCTTCATGGGCGCGCAGCTTCTCCGCCCGACGATCCAATTCCTCTAGTTTATTGTCAAGCGTCTTTTCTCGGTCAGCCAAGCGATTCTCGGTTTTTTGCCATTCGCGTCGGCGTTCGTTCTCGATTTTCAGCGCCTCGTCTTTGGCTTTCAAAACGATATCACTAGCCTTCGTCTTAGCATCCGCCAAATCGCGCTCAATCTGATTTTTACCATTAATTTGACGAGTTCGCTGATAACCCATGAAGCCACCAACACCGGCACCAGCTCCAATGGCAGCGGCGATAATTATCTCTATCATTGTCATTCCTTTCCGACCGACTGCCCCGGAGTATTCGCCTCAAGGAAATATATCAACAGCCAATCAACTTCAAACTATCTAATCCGGCGAGTCAAAACTTACAAACCGCCGTAATTTAATTATACACGGTTTTAGAAGTTTTCGCACGGAAAGTTGGCAGAAAAATCACCGAACGGCTACTTGCTTTTTATGAAAAATATAATTCCAGCAATAATAAACAGCACCCAAATCATAGAAGTAAAGAAATAATCAATCACCCAGAGCACAGTAGCCTGAAGCGAATTTCCCTCTATGCCGTTATAACCGCCAAATATGGTCACAATTAGTTTAATTGCGTAAAGCACCACTGGTATAGTCATGAGCATGATGCCAATTCTGCGAAAACTTTTTGATCGCTCTATTATTTTTTCACTGGCAATTTTATTTTTTGAGGCCTCGTCGTATATCCAGAATAATTTGTCTTTACGCTTTAGTAAAAACCACAAGTAAGTAGATCCAGCTATCGATGTAATAACAAACACATATTGCATATTCGCTATATAATGCACCTCGCGTAAAATACCGCAGATTACATCTGATGCTTCATCGTATTTACAATCGCTAGAGTTATAAAATAGCACAATCGGCATTAACACCACACTGACTAGAAGCGGAGCAATTGTCATATATACAGCAATAATCCTTTGACCATAACGATCAACCCGGCGTATCTCTTTGGATACAAGAACACTCTGGGCTACAATATTAACCCCAAACAAGAATATCGCAAAACTAATTAATTCTACGCCTTTGGCGCCAGTGTCGTTGAACGCTACAGCAACCACCGACATTACAAATACAAAAATCGCATACAACGCCATCCCCAAGCTGCCAACAAAAATAGCCGCTTCCGCCGCGCTGTTTGGCTGAGGCGTATTGACTTTCGCAGCTTTTATAGCTTTCTTCTTATGTTTTACGGGCTGTTTCGGTTTTATGGCGCGCTCTGTCATGCTGCAAATTATAGCATAAATATGATCATTTTCGCGGCGCGGTAATATGAGCGGCAGCACCATATTCTGGCATAACGATTTTCTCACTCTCGCCAGCGCGCAGCTTGCCAAGAGCCGTCTCCCACCAATCTTCGCCCATTGCGCCGACAATTGGTATATTCAGGCTATCCGCCAACGTATTCGCAACCGTCAGCCCAATCCTCAGTCCAGTAAAACTGCCCGGCCCTTTCATTACGCCGATACCGCTGATATCGTGCAAATCGCCGGTTTTTTCTTCCAAAAACTTCAATAAACCACGCGCCAATGTCCGCCCCGCTTGCCACTCAAAATCCTGCCGAGCCTCATCATCAACCACCGTCAAAAAACAAGTTGCCGTCGAAGTATCTAATAAAATTATCACGCCAAATTCTCCTTTATCTTCTGCCAAAGTTCAATTGACTTTTTACCGCCGGGATGAAATTCCACTAGCCGCTCTTCCTCGCTAATTGTTGTAATTTTTACCACTAAGCGATCTTTCGGCAAATCATCATCAACCGCGCCCGCCCACTCAACCACCACCACCGAATCATCGTCCATAGCTTCGCGAATCTCATCACCCATAATACCTGCCTCGCTCAAACGATAAAAATCATAATGCACCAAATGCAGCCCTTTGGGCGAATCATACACGCGTGAAATTGTGAAAGTCGGACTTTGCACTGGCTCGCTAATCCCTAGCGACTGCGCAATACCCTTAGTCAACGTAGTTTTTCCCGCGCCAATATCGCCGACCAATTCCAAAACTTCGCCGCCAGAAAGCGACTGGCCGATCGCCTCGCCCAGCTGCTTCATTCTTGCTTCGTTATCAATTCTCACACTTTGTATTATACTATGCTAGCTTTTTTTTAGCGACAATAGTACAATAACCATAAGTATTATGCGCGTTTCAGACGAAACAATTGAGAAGATTCTGAAACAGGGTGGGGTTGTCGATGAACCGCAGCTTGCTGATTTGAAAGTGATTGCTGAACGATCAAAACAAACGTTACAAGAAACTGCCATTGAGCAAAAAGCCATTTCTGAAGAGGATTTAACGAAGCTAATCAGCGATTATATTGGCGTGCCTTTTGCGAAGATTGACCCAAAAGATATTCCCGATGAAATCTTAAAGAGAATTCCTGAGCATATTGCCAGACAATATAACGTTGTACTATTTGAAAAGAACGAAGATGAAAGCCTGTCGCTGGCGATGGAAGATCCAGATGATGTACAGGCGCTGAACTTTATTCAGAAGGAAATCGGCTACAACACTAAGGTTTTTCTGGCGACAAGAAGCAATATCTTGGACTGTTTAGAGAATTACCGTGGTAATATTGACGCCGAGCTAGATGAGGTTATTGCAGTTCAGAAAGACGCTTCTGCCGAAGATCAAAACGTTAGCCAAGATGATTTCGCGGAAAATTCACCGATTGCCCAGACGGTTAATTTGTTACTAGAATACGCCATCAAATCCAATGCCTCTGACATTCATATCGAGCCGCGCGAGGATTACGTCCAAGTCCGCTACCGCATCGACGGCGTATTAAAAGAGGTCAACAAACTACCGCGCAATGTTCACGGCGCATTGGTTAGCCGTATTAAAATTTTATCAAATCTGAAGATTGACGAACGCCGCGTGCCGCAAGACGGACGCTTTAAGATAAAAGTTTCCGGCAAACAATACGCTCTGCGCGTCTCGACCCTGCCAATTGCCGACGGCGAAAAGGTGGTGATGCGTATTTTGGACGAGTCAAACCAGGCAATTTCGCTCGACAAACTTGGCTACTGGGGATTATCGCTAGCTACCGTGAAAGACGCCATGGCACAGCCAAACGGCATGATTTTGGTGACTGGGCCAACTGGTTCGGGAAAATCAACTTCCCTGTTCAGCGTGTTGTCAGAGCTTAATACGCCGGACGTGAATATTTCAACTATTGAAGACCCAGTCGAGTATAAAATCCCCGGCGTCAACCAAACCCAGACTAACGCCAAAGCTGGCATGACCTTTGCTTCGGGTCTGCGCGCATTGCTTCGCCAGGACCCGAACATTATCATGGTTGGCGAGATCCGCGACGGCGAGACTGCCAACCTGGGTGTGCAGGCAGCGCTGACTGGACACTTGGTGTTTTCCACTCTGCACACCAACAACGCAGCAACCTGTCTGCCGCGCTTGCTGGATATGGGAATTGAACCGTTCTTAATCGCCTCAACGGTCAAGGCGGTGATCGGCCAGCGCTTGGTGCGGCGGTTATGTATGAATTGCCGGCAGGAATATACACCAAATCAAGAAGAGATAAAATACGTTGCTGAGATGTTTAATATAAATACCGAGTCAATTAAAAAAATCCACAATCTCGAGCAGCAAGCCTTTGATGATAAAATTGGCGGAGATACACCGATGGGTTCAACCGAGATCACTATCGAGCATCTATGGCGGCCAAATCCCGACGGCTGCGATGAATGTGGGCATAACGGGTTTAAGGGTCGTGTTGGCATTTATGAAGTTCTGGGTATTTCTATTCCGATTCAAAAAATGATTACCGCCAACGCCACCAGTAACGACATCCAAGATCAAGCAATTTCCGAAGGCATGGTAACCATGCAGATGGATGGATTAATTAAATCTCTACGCGGTATCACTACCGTTGAGGAAGTATTGAGGGCAACGAGGGAGTAATAAAATGCCAGTTTTTGAGTATCTACTTGTCAATAAAAAGAAAGAGACCGTCGCTTCGACAATTGAGGCGACCGATAAATTGTCTGCCGTCAATAGCTTAAAATCGCACGGACAATTGATAAAAATTGAAGAAAAAAACGCCAAAAAAGAACTCAGCTTTTCCTTTAGTAAAAAAAAGAAAGGCGCTAAAACTGATGAGTTGGTGATGTTTACTCGCCAATTAAGTGCCATGGTCTCAGCCGGCGTACCTATTCTCCGCTCGCTGAACTCAATGTCCAAACACGCCGAGAGCGCTGGATTCCGAGAGACGATTAATTCCGTCATAAGAGATATTGAAGGTGGCATGTCATTTGCCGACGCCCTAGGAAAACATCCTGAAACTTTCAATGACATCTATGTCAATATGGTTGCTGCTGGTGAAACTGGTGGTATTTTAGACGATATTCTAAAGAGGCTGGCTCTACAACAAGAAAAAAACTCATCCATGAAAAAGAAAATTAAAGGGGCCATGACTTATCCGATTGTGCTACTGGTAATTACCGTTATCGCCTTCTTCATCCTCATGACTTTCATTATTCCAGTCATTGGTAAAACCATCAAAGATATGGGTGGACCGGACGCCAAATTACCATTACTAACCGAAATTATGCTCGGCATTAGTGACTTTATGGTGTCGTTTTGGTATTTAATTGTGCCAGCATTCATCGGTGGCATCTGGGCGTTAATTCGCTATATTAAAACCCCAAAGGGGCGTATTAAATTCCACCATGTCATCATTAAAGTACCTGCCGTTGGAGCGATTGTCAGAAAAGTGGCAATTGCTCGCTTTACACGAACTTTCTCTGCCCTCATCGGTGCAGGTGTGGCAGTGCTCGAGGCTCTAGACGTAACCTCCCGTGCAGTCGGTAATGTTGTTTACGAAGACTCCCTGAGAGACGCCACTAAACGTGTTCAAAACGGCGAGGTTTTATCAAGAATCATCGCCGAGCGCGACGATCTATATCCGCCAATTGTTGCCCAGATGTTATCAGTTGGTGAAGAAACTGGTCAAACTGACAAAGTGCTTATTAAGGTCGCTGATTTTTATGAAGAAGAAGTTGATACCGCAATTGATGGCGTCAGTTCTATTATCGAACCAGTGATGATCGTAGCAATGGGTGGCGTGATTGCTCTGGTGGCAGTCAGTGTGATGGGTCCAATTACCAGTATGGCGGGTCAAGTTAAGGGGTAGTTTTTCAAAAAAGCTTATGTTATAATACTCGTATATAGGTGGGAAAATAAAAGTGTCAAGTATATTTTATAGAAAGAAACCAATTGTCGGACTAGAAATTAGCCGAACTAGCATTAAAATTATGTCGATTGATAAAAATCGAATGCTGGTTCATGGCTACGGTTCAGTTAACCTCGATTCTCAAAAAAACGACAGCGATTCTGGCGATAACACCGAGTATTTGGCTCGTAACATAAAAGACTTATTGCAGAAAAATATCATTGGACAGATTGATAGTAATCGCGTATCACTTGGTATCCCAACTAACCGAACTTTTTCCCGCACATTCACACTGCCAATAAAAGAGGAAAGTAACGTGCGCAGCGCGGTGAATCTGGAAGCCGAACAATACATCCCAGCTCCGCTAGATTCACTCTATATGGATTATCGGATTATCAATCGCACAAAAGATGAATTAACCGTGCTAATGTGTGCTGCTCCGAAAAAAATGATTGACAATATGCTGAGTGCCACCCAGCAGTGCGGACTGGAAGTAGCAATCATCGAACCAAATATCAGCGCAATTGCTAGGCTATTGAAACGAACAGAAGAAGGAATGCTACCGACAATTATTGTTGACATCGGGACATCAGCGACAGATATTGCAATCCTGGATTCTGATATTCGTGTGACAGGAGGCTTGAACGTCGGTGGTTACACCTTAACCTTAAGTCTAGCGAAAAAGATGAACGTGCCAATCGAAACCGCCCATCAATTTAAGGTGCTAAATGGACTTAATCCTGGACCGAGGCAAGCACGAATTGCTGGCGCCCTGCAGCCAAGCCTACAAAAAATGACCAATGAAGTTAAGCGTGTTATGCGATATTATACTGATCGTTTTCCAAATGATAGAAAAATTGAGCAGGTTCTAATCGTTGGTGGCGGAGGAAACTTACCGGGAATTGGAGAATTTTTCACTAACGAATTATTGATGCCAGCGCGCGTAGCAAGTCCATGGCAGATCCTGAACTTTGGCAATCTTGAACAACCGCCTAAGCAACTGCGCTCTCAATTGTCTCCCGTTGCAGGACTAGCACTCATCAAACAGGAGGATATCTATGATTAATCTTCTGCCTCCTCAGGAAAAAAAGCAAATCAGCGCTGGACGCGTTAACGTAATTCTCAGGCGATACTGCGTGGTGTCGTTAATGTTCGCTGGACTGTTATTTTTAACAATTGGTGGTTTTTATCTATTCTTAGAGAGTAGCCAATCGGCCGCTCAAAACAAAATTAATGAAGGAAATGAAAAACTTGCTCAATACCAGTCAGTACAAAAAGATGTTAACGATTTCACCAAGGATTTAAACGCTGCTAAATCTATAATCAGCGGTGAGGCCCACTACTCATCAATTATCCCTAAAATCGCCCAGCGCGTACCGTCTGGGATGGTGTTAGAGTCACTAACCTTAGACACGTCAGCCCTAGACAAGCCACTATCCCTGGTGGCACTCGGAAAAAACAAGGGCGACGCCATTCGGTTAAAGACAAGCCTAGAAGAGTCGGAAATATTTAAAGATGTCCACCTAGAAAGTATCGTGTATAGTGATGGCAAATCAGATAAAAAATCTAATGATTACCCAATTACCATTACTATCAGTGTCACGCCAAAACCGGAGGTCTTAAAGCGATGAAAAAAACACTAAACGCCAGCGTTGCGCGCATCATCATGGCGCTACTACTTCTAGTTATTCTGGCAGCAATGGTTGGTTCAGTAATTGTTGCCTACTCATTCCTCAGTAAAACCTCAGATGATGTCGGTAAATTGCAAACTGAGGCAATAGCCATTGAATCAAAAATCCAGAATTTACTTGCTCTAAAGTCCCAACTGGATAAAAATTCTGAGATTGCAAAAAAGGCTAAAAATATTGTCTCTCAGTCAAAGATGTACCAATATCAAAATCAAATTGTTCAAGACTTGTCAACCTATGCTGATCGTGCAGGCATACCAATTCGCTCATTCACCTTCCAAACCGAATCAACCGCCGCCAAGTCAACGACCTCCACTAGCAAAAAACTAACCGGCGCGACTCCAGCTGGTGTGAAAAGTACCTTCGTATCAATCCAATTGGGCGAAAATATTGATTACGTCCGATTCCTACACTTCCTTGACCTGATTGAAAAGAACGTTACCCGGATGCAGCTCTCTGGAATTTCAATCTCCAGAGGAGCCAACAATCATGAATTATTAGTCCAAGCTCTTGAAGTAAAGGTGTACACACGATGAAACCATCAATCTCAGAACAGCTCGAACCAATCGTAAAACCGCTATCTAAGTTCTTGTGGCGATTTCACGTTATGCTTTATAGCGTAGTGGTAATCGGTGGCGTAGCAATCGCAATATTCCTACTTAGCGGACTTTTAGCAATCTCTACAGAAACACCACAAAACTCATCTACAAGTTTTGATAAAAAAACCATGAAGTCAATTGAGAATTTCCACTCATCAACTTCCGCCAAAGACTCATTTGCCCTGCCTGCTGGGCGGTCGAATCCGTTTGCCGAATAAACCATAACCGTATATACTAATAATATGCTTATATCTGCTGATAGATTTCTCAATACGCCTGTCATGAGCCTACAGACTGGCTCGGAATTGGCGCGAACCTCACGCGAAGTTATCAACCCAAAGAATCTATCCGTAGCTGCCTACGAACTAGAAGGGCGACTTTTAGACCAGCATCCTAGTTTACTACGCGTTGATGATATTCGCGAAATCGGCCCATTGGGTATGATCATTGACTCAACTGATGAAATCGTTGGTGTAGATGACGTGATTAGCCTTAAAGAGATCTATGATATCGGTTTCACTTTGAAGGATAAGTTGGTTATTGATGAAAAGAAACATAAAATTGGTCGGGTCATTGGTTACACGTTGGCTGCAGGTAGCTTTGTTATTCAACAATTACGCATCCGCCGACCACTTTTAAAAAGCTTTGGCGACACAGAGCTCCTAATTCATCGCTCGCAGATCATTAAAATAACTGATGAAAAAATTATTGTAAAATCAGCAACAGTTTCGCATGCAGCCGAGAAGAAAATGCCAACTCCGCGCATAAATTCCTACGATAATCCGTTCCGCAAGCAACCACGCACACAGCCCGAATCCGCAAAAATTGACTAAATTCCGGTTTCTTCAAGAGACGTCTTAATATCATCGTACGAAAATCCCTGCCGCGCTAAATACGCCATAAATTTTTGCTGATCGCCAGCGTATTTGTGGCGTTTTTTAGCGATAATTTTTCGTAGCTCCTCGTCGTCGGAGCGGATATTTTCGCTAACCAACTGTTCTATCGTCTCGCGATCAATTCCCTTTTGCGCTAATTCTAATTTTAGCCGCCTGACACTAGTGCCTTTCTGTAAAAAACGATGTTCCAGCCAAAAGCGGGCAAACTTTTCATCGTCGAGGTATTTTTTTTCAATCAGCCGCGCGAGCACCCGCTCGGTAATTTCCGGCTTCACGCCCGGACGCTCGGTAATTTCACCAGTCTTTGGCGAACGCTTCTTAGCCGGTCTAGTTTTACGCCGTAAATAATCGTGCATCTCTTTAACCGAGCGCGGCCGCGCCAAGCAATACTCCATGGCGCGGGCGTACAACTTACCAAACTGACTCTCGTCCTCCAGCGCTGTCAATTCTTCGTCGGTATATTCGCGCCCTACCTTAATCCCCAACTCGCCCACCTGAAAGACATCAAGGCTGAAGCGGTACTTGCCGTCAACACTCACATTGACGCGGTTTTTATCGCGAGCCTGGAGAGAGATGTCGGTGATTTTCATAAAACTATTATAACGCGAAGATAACCGGCCGGCTACTATAGCGACTACTCGACTACCTCGACAACCTTACCATGCACGCCGTTATAGCAAGCAGCAGCACGCGGCTCAATGATGACTGGCAGTTGCCCTGGAATAGCGCTCATATTAACGTCGTCAAGCGTACCGGCTTCGACACAACCGAGCGTAATGTGCGGACGGAACCCATCAACATCCAGCCCTGGGTGAATACCATCCAGTGCCGCGAGTAATTGCTGACGCGCCTCAATCATCCAGGCATTTTTCTGCGTGCGTAGCTCAATCCAAACACAGTTACCGGCCTCGTCTGGCAAGAAACTAACACCATCAAGCACCAACTTACTTAGGATAGGTAGTGCCGCAGCGGCTGATTTGAGGCGTGGCATATCCTGATCAGTCACGTTAATCAGTGTCACGTGCGGGATAAACTCACCAAAGTCAAGGTTCATTTTTTCTGACAATTCTCGAAGATACGCATTCTGCTCATTATCAAAGACGAGGCTGACTGACGCCATATGTTTTTCGACTGGATATGCGGTTTCTGCTGCGCGCATCAGCTGTCTGCTTCTTTGACCTTCTCCCGAACCTTCTGGTCAATTTCTGCCAAGACCTCAGGATTTTCTTTCAGATACAACTTAGTTTTATCACGGCCTTGACCAATAGTCTCGCCGTTATATTTGTAAAAGGCGCCAGATTTTTCGACAATGCCGTGCGTAGCTGCCAAATCCAGAATATCACCAGTTTTAGAAATGCCTTCATTATACATAATGTCAAATTCAGCGATGCGGAATGGCGGCGCAATCTTATTTTTCACCACCTTGATCTTGGTGCGGTTACCGAGGATATCATCACCAACCTTGATCTGTCCAATCCGGCGGATATCCACGCGCTGCGAGGCGTAAAACTTCAGCGCGTTACCACCCGTCGTGGTCTCCGGATTGCCAAACATCACACCAATCTTCATGCGAATCTGGTTGATGAAAATCACCGTGGCTTTCGATTTATTGATGATGCCGGTCAATTTACGCAGCGCCTGGCTCATCAGCCGTGCTTGCAGACCCATGTGCGAATCACCCATGTCGCCGTCAATTTCCGCTTGCGGGGTCAGTGCTGCCACCGAGTCCACCACGATGAGGTCCACCGCGTTTGAGCGCACCAAGGTTTCGGTGATTTCCAGCGCTTGCTCGCCATTGTCTGGCTGCGAAACCAGCAGATTCTCAGTGTCCACGCCCAACCGCTTGGCATAGCTCGGATCAAGCGCGTGCTCAGCGTCGATGAACGCCGCCGTACCACCCTGCTTTTGAATTTCAGCAATGGCATGTAGCGTCAACGTCGTCTTACCTGAACTTTCTGGGCCATAAATCTCAATGATACGACCCTTTGGATAGCCGCCGCCCAGCGCCAAATCGAGGCTCAGCGAACCTGACGGAATTAATTCAACGTCAACTTTGTGCGCCTCGCCGAGTTTCATGATCGAGCCATCACCAAACTGTTTGGTGATTTGATCCATCGCTAGACCCAGCGCTTTTAATTTCCCGTCATCAACCTTTTTCTCAGCCGCTACTGCCTTGTTTGTTTTTTTGTCGTCTGCCTTCGCCATAACGCTCCCCTCCTTAGTTGTTAGTTTTATTATACCGATTTGTTGCTATATTTGCTATAATTAGTCTATGAATAAGCGAAATGGTTTTACTGTTATTGAATTATTGGTCGTCATAGCTTTTTTGATCGCCATCGCAATTTTAGGTTTTTCACAGTACACCAAATTAATCAATGAATCAAACAATACTAAAAAACGCACCGCAATTAATGCCATTTATTATAGTTTGGAGGAAAGTTTCTACGTTAAGAACGGCTATTATCCAGAGAAGTTGGAAGACACAACGCTAAAAACCATGGATGCCGAACTGTTGAAAGATCCAAACGGTAAGAAAGTTGGCGAAAAAGATAGCAGCTATCGTTACGAATCAACAAATTGCAAAGGTGGAAAATGCAAGTCATACAAGCTCGTAGCAACACTAGTTGGCGAAGACGATTACATTAAAAATAGTCGTCACAAATAATCTAATCATCACAGACAGGGCGTCCGTTTTTGAAATCTTCAATAGCGTTATTGATCACCGCAATCTGCTCGCGCGGCCTTGCTACAAAGTGAAAAATATATGTAGTTTCTTCGCCCTCGGTACTTAGGCGGATGGTCCCATAATTGAAGACTGTCTGAATAATACCCGATTGGCGGAAACTAGCATCCTCAATACTACCTAAACTTACGGTTTGTTCGTGCCGAGAAAATAGGCTCTCTTGAATCTCCTGAATGACACTTTCATTAGTTAAAAAGAATTGATTTTGTAAATAAATCCATAGTGCTACCGCGCCGCCCAAAACTACCAAACCAATTAGTAACATCGCAACACCAAACACATCAGTTACTGATGGCATAGGTGAGATAATTGAATCACGAGCTAGCGACGGATACATCAGCACAAATACCATAATTATCAACACCAAGAAAATTGCAATACTCACAGGAATCAGCATACCAATAGGGTGACGCTTGATATCCAAAATAACATACTCCCCTTCACTCAAGTTGAGATTTGGATATTGCTGGACTGACCTTTCATGCTTACGCTTTAACTCGTCGCTAATAGTAAACGGTTTTCGTTCAAGTTCGCGGCCAACATGCACAACCTGCGGCTCGTTCGCGTATTGACTGCGTAAGCGCGGGTCAAAATTCTCGCCATCAATTATCTCTGGACGCGAAGTCACATGAGACTCAGTCTGCGCCACCACCGGAGCTGGCTGACCAGTCTGCGGCGGATGATGATATAGCGGACGCCCATCAGCATCGTAGGCTACTGGCTGCGTTAGATCTTCTGATGATTGTGGCTTCATGACCACATTATATCATGATCCATAGCAAACTTTTATTGTCTTAGTTATATCTGCCTCAAAACACAATCTTATTTCTGAAGATGCCGCTTCGCCTTAATCGTTACCCGGCGGCCGCGCGGCGTACGCTCAATGAAGCCAATTTGCAGTAAATACGGCTCATAAAAATCCTCAATCGTCGTCGCTTCGTCGCCAGTCAGCGCGGCAATGGTCGTTAGCCCCACCGGATTATCGCCATAATTTTCCAGGATTGATTGTAGTAAATTACGGTCGGCTGGGTCTAACCCCAGCTCGTCCACTTCCAACATTTCCAAGGCGCTCGTTGTCGTTTTCACATCAATTATGCCATCACCGTTGACGTCGGCATAGTCGCGTACGCGTTTGAGCAGGCGATTGGCGATGCGCGGTGTCAGGCGGGCTCGCGTCGATAATAAGGTTGCTGCTTCATGCCGAATCGATGACTCCAAAATAGCCGCACTCCGCGTCACAATTTTAGCGATATCCTCTGGTTCATAAAACTCCAAGCGATAAATATGTCCAAACCGATCGCGCAGCGGCGCTGCCAGACTACCCGTCCGCGTCGTCGCGCCAATCACCGTAAACCGCGGCAAATCCAGCCGAATCGACCGAGCCGCCGGCCCTTTGCCGATGACGATATCCAGCTTAAAATCTTCCATGGCCGAATATAAAATCTCTTCCACTGCCCGGCCGAGCCGATGAATTTCATCGATGAACAAAATGTCGCCGTCTGCTAAATTCGTCAAAATTGATGCCAAATCACCCGCCTTTTCAATGGCCGGGCCACTAGTGATGCGCAAATTTGTCCCCATCTCATTGGCGATCACCGTCGCCATGGTCGTCTTACCCAGACCTGGCGGACCGTAGAGCAGCACATGATCCAATGGCTCGCCGCGCTTCTTTGCCGCTTCAATTGCCAAGCGTAAATTACGCTTCAACCGTTCCTGGCCGACATATTCATTAAAACTCTGCGGACGCAGACTGACTTCAATCCGCTGTTCCTCGGCGTCATCATCGTGCGGACTGGTATCGACTATTCTTTGAATTGCCATAAACTAATTATATCATTTGTAGTACAATAGGAGTGTCTACATCTAGAACCAAGCGTTTCGAGCGCATTGTTTACGTGCATAATGGGCAGCCGTTATTGAGCGTAAACTTGCGTTCTAGGTGTAGACAGCCAAATTTAACGGCTGTCCTTTTTGTTAGACAGCATATCTCATAGGAGGGGATAAAATGAACACAAAAGAGAAAAAACCAGTTTTTAAAAAGGCTTGGTTTTGGGTAGTTGTTGTTATTATTGTGATTGGAGCATACAGCGCATCGCAGCAAAACAAAGCCACTGTCGTCAATTCAAACAATAATAACGCTACTTCGGAAAATAAACCATCCGAAAAGACCACTTTCAAAGTTGGCGAAACTATCGCTTTTGACGGTAAAGAAGTAACAATCAAGTCAATTGATCGCAATTGGAACTCTGGTAATCAATTTATTAAAGCTAGCGATGGCAAAGAATATGTTAAAGCAAACGTTTCAATCGTTAACAAATCAAATAGCGAGTTGTCTTTCAACACGTTTGATTGGAAAATTGAGGATGCAAACGGCGCCATTGAAGGACCAAGTAGCACAGCTTTCGCCGCAAGCGATAGCCTGGGATCTGGAGACCTGGCAGTCAACGGTAAAAAAGAGGGTTCTGTTATTTTTGAGGTTGCAAAAGATTCAAAAATCAAAATTCATTACCAACCGTCATTCTGGTCAAATAAAAAAATTATTATTGAGCCGTAAGAAAACTAATTATCATTATGAGGACGCTATGCTTTTAGCGTCCTTTTCTATATCCGCTACTTCTTCAACGCCTCGGTCACCCGCTGCGCCGTTGGCAGATTGACATCAACGTTCTCTAGCGCCTTGGTAGCGTCAGCCAAAGTGTAGCCCAGCGCCATCAGTGCCTCCAGTGCCTCATCAGAAGTATTCAGTTCAACCTGGACTGGCGTGTCCGCTCGACCGTAGTGCGTTGGCAAGCCAACTTTATCGCTCAAATCAACCACCACGCGCTCAGCAGTTTTTTTGCCGACACCAGCAGCTTTTTGCACAAACGCACTGTCAGCGTTGGCAATGGCATTGCGTACGTGCTCTGCATCGCCGAGGCTGAGAATTGCCAACGCTGCTTTCGGACCGACACCCTGAACCGTGATGAGCATTTCAAACAGCTTCTTTGCCGCCAGACTCGAAAAACCGAATAGCTCCTCCGCCTGCTCGCGCACATGATGGTAGGTATAAAACTTGACATCCTGGTCCAGCACCACCGCCTCAAAATCACCAGCCGACACACTAACTTCATAGCCAACGCCGTTAACATCAATCACCAACGACCCATTAAATTTCTCAGCAACTTTTCCAAAAACATGTGCAATCATATTCTAATTATACCCGATTCATCGCTGCATGAGTAATTGCCGCCGCCAGCGCATCAGCACAGTCGTCTGGCTTCGGCACATCCTTTAGTCCCAAGTTTAAGCGCACCATTTCCTGAACTTGTTTTTTATCAGCCTTACCGTAGCCCGTCAGCGTCTGTTTGATCTGCAGCGGCGTATATTCAGCAATTGGCAATCCCGCTTTTCGGCCCGTCAACATCGCCACGCCACGTGCTTCTGCCACAGAAATCGCTGTCGTAACGTTACGAGCAAAAAACAATTTCTCAATCGACATCACATCAGGCTTGGTCTCAGTAATAATTTCCGTCAAGCTATCAAAAATCTCCTCCAGCCGCTCATCAATCGGCGTGTGCGCTGGCGTTCTGACAACCCCTGCTGTCACCAGCTTAAACCTACCGCCCGAAAAATCGATCACACCAAACCCCAAAATCCCCGTTCCTGGATCAATACCAATAATTCTCATGGTATATATTATATCAATGATTTGACCGCTCGGTCATTAACTCATCTTCGCAATTTTCGTATCAATTGCGAAAGCTCCCAGCGCCACTGCCATGCGCCGTAACCTACCGCCAATAAACTAACACCACCAAACACCCACCAGCCCCAGGTCGCACCAGCAACGTGTTGAACGCCAGCTGTCGCCGAGCCAACAACTGGCATACTGGCAGTTTTTATTTTCCGACAACGTCGGGTGGTTGGATTGCGCTCAAAGCCTTCCGGACAGTCTTTCAAAATGTCATCTGCGGCAGCGATTTTCTTGCAGCGGCCAGTTGCTGGATTACGAAACTGACCATCAGGACATGGCTTCAAGGTTTTGGCGGCGGCTGAGGCGATTGAGCGACACCGACCCGTCGCTTCACTGCGGTAATAGCCTTCTTTACACGGCGTCACAGGCTTGGTCTTGGCGGTTTCAATCTTCCGACAGCGACGAGTTTCAGGATGCCGATATTGACCGGCTGGGCACGGTACTAACACATCAGACACAGTAGGCGGCGTTGGAATTTTCACGCATTTACCCAGTGTGTTACGCTCATAGCCATTCTGGCAGTCCGCATATTCCTTAAACACATTGGCGGCATGCTCAGTCACCGCAAACGTTTGCATCCACTCACCATCAAGCAAACTCCAAGAAGCGTCCTTTGCGATTTTGTCATATTCAGTAGCATCAATTTCCGCGCCAGCCTCGTCCAAGATGTACACCTTACCCTTGGTTTTTGGTAATTTTAATTTCGTATGGCCCACTTTAACCGCCCACAATTCGCCAGACTTCAGCTCAATATCACCAAGGACATCCTGTGAATTGTTACTGCCAATTGTCAACTTGCAGCCGGCCGTCGTAATGGTTTTATTGCTCCCATTCACCAATTCAATGAACGGCTCATCAACATGAGAAGCAATTTCATTCAACTTCAAACCTTCACACTTATTCAGTGGTTTTGGTGGCTCAGGAGTTTTGCAACGTGGACGCGTGTACGGCATCACCTCCTGGTCACCAGCTGTTTTATTTGACGAAAAATCAGCGAAATTATTTTTTGAATCAACGATGAGTCCGCCGGCAAAACAGCGCCAGACAGTTTTGACACCACCAGTCGCGGGTGCGCCCAAAAATTTCTTTGCCTCACCCCAGCCAATAACATCCGCCGTTGACCCATCAGCCCGCGACAGCACCACCGACCCTTCACTCTGGATCATACTCGGCGCCTTATCAAACTTCACTGCTTTGGTTAGCGCTGGATCATTTGATAGCACCAGAAAATCATTCGCCAAAATCACCTCATCCTTGAATTCTTTCCCGCCGGTTTTCACATCAGTTTTATAGTGTTCAATGTTCCAACCCGCCAAGGTAACATTACTGTCCGTTGGATTATATATCTCAATATACTTCTTGTCAGGGCTAACTTTTGATATCAGTATTTGCGACATGTTGTCTAATGAATCATTACCCTGATTGGGTGTCTGCAATTCCTGCTTTGGCGGCTCAGCAGTTGGCGGATTGACTTCAGGCTGTTTTTCTGGCGATGACTGTTCTTTGTTAGGATTTTGTTTTGGATCATTATTCAATTGAGATGGCGGCGTATCCGTAGTCAGATCCTTGCTAGGCGGCATATTATCAGTTGATTTATCAATAGCCTGATGTATGTCACCCTCGGATTTCATATTAGACCCCGTATCACCAACCGCCAAGACTGACGACGACGGCATAATTAACGCCGCGATTAGTATCATAAGTAGTGTGTTGCGCAGATATTTCATGCTTGCCCCTTGCTTATGTTTGACTACCCTTAGTGTAGCGTACTTTTTACCAAAATAAAAACCACCCCGGAAAATGAGGCGATTTTTTTCTGATGTCAATTTTTATTCTGCGGTAATATCAGCATTTGTATGGACGTTCACCACATCGTCCAAATCATCCAGTGCGTCAACGACTTTCATTAATTTCTGCGCGGTTTCCGAATCAGCAATCTCGACTGGCGTGTTAGCGATGTAGCGCAGCTCGGCGTCTTTTACTTTCAATCCCTGCTCGACCAATTTATTCCTAACACTTGCCAAATCTTTCAACTCCGTGTAAACAATAATCTCACCGTCTTCCTCGACCGCATCTTCAGCGCCAGCGTCCAGCACTTGCAGTAGCAATTCCTCGCCCGTACCTTCCACGGTGATCACCCCCTTGCGAGTAAACTGAAACACCACACTGCCGGCGTCAGCGATTCGCCCGCCGTTTTTCACCAACGCCGTTTTTACTTCTGGCAGCGTGCGATTACGATTGTCGGTCGCCGTCTCGATGATGATGCCGACGCCGCCCGGGCCGTAACCTTCGTAAGTAATTTCTTCCAGAGCCGCTGCATTTTTATCCGCCACGCGATCAATCGCCCGCTGAATGTTAGCGCTTGGCATATTGGCGGCTTTAGCTTTTTCAATGGCCATTGCCAAACTTGAATTGAGCGCCGGGTCGGTACCGCCGCGGGCAGCAATTGCAATTTGATTACCCAATTTCGTAAAAATCGCACCGCGCTTAGCATCAACAATCGCCTTCTGCCGGTGCGTCGTTGCCCATTTACTATGTCCTGACATACTATCTCCTACCGTTTATTTGCTATTTCAATCTGTTACTATTATACACTACTCCACGATATTCACCTGAATGAGATCTAACTTCGTCTGCTTCTTCATCCACCACATGACCCCAATCATCGCCGCATACATCAAACCGCACTGCCACCAAGTAATATTCACCTCCATCTGCGCCCACTCCAGGCCCGCCAGCCAATTGGCTGCCTGAATCATATAGCCCAGCAGCCAGGTTGTTGGTACGGCAATAGCCGCGCCGATCATCGGCATCACCGCCAACATACCTGACGCAAAGGTCAATAGCATCGCCAGCGGTACAAACGGCAAGATCAGCATATTAGCAATCAGCGCCACGTTACTAACCACGCCAAAGCTCATCATCAACAGCGGCAGTGTTACAATCTGCGCCGACAGCGTCTCAACCAGAATTTGCCGAAATGTGCCGGGATCTTTGCCGCCAAAGAAATATTTGTGCAGCAGCGGTGCCAGAATAATCACGCCCGTAAACGACGCGAAGCTCAGTTGCCAGCCCAAATCACCCCAGCCAAATTGCGGATTGACCAGTAGTATAATCGCTGCTGAGACTGGCAGCAGTACCAGCGGATGAATCGTCCGGCCATAATACCAGGCTGCCAAACTGAGTCCCGCCACCAACCCAGCCCGCGACATGCTCGGGCTCAAACCCGTTACCGCCATGAAGCCAAGGATCATCGTTGCCGCACTGAGCATCGCCAGATATTTTGACCGCTTGGCAAATAACCGCCGCGCTAGGCGCACTAAAATCGTCAAATTATAGCCGCTAGCCACCACAATGTGCGTCAGTCCAGCAATCTTTAGATTGTCGCTTAACTCCGTCGGCATGGCTCGCCGTAGCCCCAATAAAAACCCCAAACCTAGCGCCGACTCAGACTCTGGAATATGTTTGCGCACCCGCTCGGCAAACCAGTCGCGCGCCCCAACCGCCACGTCACCAGGGACTGGACGCTCGACGCTGCCAATTTTTGCCCGATACATGCTCGCCGAAAAAGCACCAAAACCCGCCGTCAATTTTCCTTGAGTCTGAACGATGTCGCTGCGTTTAATGGGACGCTTGTCAGCCGTCACCACCCATAGTTGTCCCGCCAGATTCTCACCATTGATCCGTAAATCACTCAATCGCAACACCGTTTGCCCTTTCTTATCAATGTCAGGATCTTCCAAAACACGGCCTTGAATAACCGCACTTTTACCAATGAGTGAGTCATAAACTTCCAAGCCGTTTCGACCCATTTCACCGCGCCATAACCCAACTAATCCACCAGAGATAAGTGCCGCAATCATCAATATCCGCCACCGCCAAACAAGTACTGACACAAACAATATTATCCCGCCAAATAACGCCAGCACGTTAAATTCGACCGACCGCGGCAAATGATGAATCGCAATTACACCAACCGTCAGCCCCAAACACCACGCCGCCACCAACCAAGAAATATGAATTTTCTCAAATAAGTGGCTACTCATAATTAAAGTATAACCAGATTACAGGTAAGAAAAAAGACTCCAAAAGGAGTCGATTTCAAAACTGGAGGGCCCACCGGGGCTTGAACCCGGGACACCCTGCTTAAAAGGCAGGTGCTCTAACCAGCTGAGCTATGGGCCCATCCATAAAAACGGAAAATCCGCTTTCTTTATCCTAGCACAAACCACCCATGAGGTCAATGCTTGCTAGATTTATGTCCACCCGTGTGCAGCAAGAACAAATCTACCAGCCCAAACACCAATCCCGCCGTCGCAATATACCGCCAGCTATTTGCAAATACCTTATACAGCTCCATCGCTTGGCCATCTAATGATATATACTTTCCTAATGGCACCACCAATAATGACGCTGTTAAAAACGCAATTGCTACTGCGGAAATAATTTTTTCGTGTTTACGTTGATATTTCGGTCCGCCCATCAATAGCGTAAATAGCGGAATCAATGTTAGGATTAACGCCGCAATTACTCCGTTAGGTAGCCAACTAACCGCCAATTTTAATCCATCCAACAGCTCCGTCAGCCAACTTGCCCACCACTCTGACAACAAAAATCCTGCCGCCAACGACAACGCCAACAGGCCAAATCGCCGAGACGACACAAATGCAATCATAAAAACCGCAACTAAAATTGCCCCAAATAAAATTATTACGCTCATTTGTTCTCCTCCAAATCAAATTTTACCGGCGACCCAACCGTCACGCCTGCCCGTTTAGCAACACCCGCCTTTACCTCCAACACATACCTCGCCGGAACTGTTGGGCTATATTTTTCATAAGGCTCAGTATCTGGCTTAACGTTATGTCGCACATGAACAACACGTTTACGTTCATTAATCCAAATAATATCGACTGAGAAATTCATATCTTTCATCCACATTTGGTGTCGATCGCTATTATCAAACACGAACAGCATCGCATAATTTTCATCCATCCCCAAGCGACCGCCTAGTCCCTTGCGCCGCGACTCTTCGTCGTCAGAGACTTCCACTCGAAGCATCGTTTTATTAAGATAAAGCATCTCCGTTTTTGGAGCAACCGCTCGAAACGCATAAAAAATTGCTGCACCAATAGCTATCAGCACGCCACAAATAAACAGCCATTTAATAGCAGCCCGAGTTCTTGCCGGATGCGGCAGCCCACTCATATATTTATTATATCAAGTTTATGCTTAAGCGCCGATTTTATCTTTTTTATTGCCGCGCTTAGCATTGCGCTCAATATAATCAATTATTCTACTCGCCACATTCCGACGCGTTACTTTCTCAATACCAAATCCCGGACTAGCGTTGACCTCCAACACCAACGCGCCACGACCCGAGCGCATAAAATCGACACCAGCAATCGTCAAACCCATAGCTCTAGCAGCCTTAACGCACATTTTTCGCTCAGTATCAGTAAGCTTGATTGATTCGCCGAGACCGCCTTTATGCAAATTGCTCCGAAAATCATCATCCAGACTCTGGCGCTTCATACTAGCCACTACTTGGCTACCAACCACAAATGCTCGAATATCAACGCCTGCCGATTCTCTAATAAATTCCTGAAGTAGCACGTTGGTCCCATCAGAATTTGTCAAATAAAACGCCTGAAGAACCGACTTGGCTGCCTTTTTTGTCTCGGCCAAGACGACGCCATTACCGTGTGTGCCGCGCGCCAATTTGATAATCGCTGGCATGCCGCCAATCTCTTCGATCAACGAGTCGATATCCGTCGCATTCCGCGAGAAAACCGTCTTTGGAATTGACACACCCGCCTTAACCAGTAGCTGCGTTGAACGCAATTTATCCCGCGCCCGCGTAATAGCAATAGACCGATTCATGAAAAAAGCTTTCGGATACATCATCTCCAATTGGCGCAGGACTGCCGTACCGTACTTTGTCATGTAACTAGCAATTCTCGGAATCACCACATCAAACTCACCAATTTCCTTACCTTTATAAATGACCGTCGGATGTTTTTCGTCAATTGAAACGTAGCAATTTTTATATTTAATAACCTTAATCTGATGCCCACGTTTTTCGGCTTCTTCTTTTAGGCGGAGTGTAGAATAATTAGCATTCCCGTTAGATAAGATCGCAATTCGCATTATTTCTCTCCACCTTTTTGATGATATTTTTTATAAAATTTATATGGGTCTTGTTTTATTTCTTCATTAAGACTAATAGTTACGGACGGTTTTTTTCTACGGACATTTTTCCTCGATACGTCCACTATGAATTTTCCAGAAATCGATCGTCTTCCAATTAGCACTGGAAATTCATTTTTTGATCGATCGGATAAATTCATCAACATTTTAATTTTTCGACCGCCAATTTTTACCCAAAAATGTGTACGATAACGAACTTGCTCTTGCCCCATGGCGGAGCGCACACTAGCAACAGTATAATCAGTTCTCTTGAATATTTTACCGTTATAATAAGGCGACCCTTCGCCAAACAGCGAAAACTTTAGCACTCCGTCTTTATCAATACGAATATTGCTCGCCCACACCGCACTTGAGTCGGCCCCCGTATCAATCTTAGCTGGGACTTTTTGCGCTCGTTTGCCGAAATCCACGAATTCAGTCGATCCAATAACGGTTTTTTCTTTCATGCGTAAATATTATGGCATATTTTTCGATATACATCAAATACATGACAGTTGGCGCTTACTTCGTTTTAGAATCAAGAACAATTCCTCTATGCTCCACTGAGATACTCGCCTTACCCGCCAACAACAGGAACAGCTTAAGGTCGCGATTATCTACAGTCTCCATCATGGAATCTATATATCTCCAAACCTCTACCGAGCCATTATAATAGCTCAAATCCTTAAATAAAGGCATATCATTTGTTCCACGGAAGCTTCGCAAGGTCTGAGCAAAAGCTGTCTTTTTTGCCTTTTCTATTTTTTTATCACTAATATCATCACCATCCTTAATGGAATTAAGTAGCGACAATCTCCACTTCACTTCAAATGCCCCACGAAAATCTTTTTTGTCATAATGCGCTAGTCCAGCTGTTATATAATGATCGACGCCCCGTTCGGCAAACTTCCCCCTCAGAGCCTGCTCCATCACCACGCCCAAACCCTCTTCTGTGTCATAGTATCCGCTTAAACCATTTGCCAAAGGAGGAACGTCAGTCTCTCCACCCGTAATAGCTCTGAGCATATGAACGCCAATTTCATGAACTATCAGCTCTTCAACTTTTTCACGAGACCTCATCATACCATTATCAGGAATAACGATCTTTTTCTCAGAAGATCTTACATTAATAGAACCAGCCTCCTCTACAGAAACCCGCCAGCCTTCTGCTGCACCATTATAAAACCTAACACCACCAGAATTTCCATATGTATTAAACTCATTTTGGATAACATTGACGAATATTTCCTGTAGTTCATGTGGGCAGAATTCAGATTTATCAACCGGAACATGACTCAACATACCTCCATACAAAGACCTTGCTACGTCATGTATCCATTCCACCGTCTCATCTGATGGACGAAACCTTTCTGGAATATCCATATCAGAATCGAAGTCAACCATGCCAAATAATTCTTCACGCAATTTACTTGCTTTTCCTGTTAATTTTTTACTATGGATATTTTTCAATTTTTCACCCAATAGCGAACGATACGTCTCTTCCTCTGGTTCGCCATAATTCTCCACATTCAGACGCGCATACCTCTCGGCAATATCCTGCCTATATTCTGACCCGACGACGTGATACATCTGCGCGCAAAGAAGAATCTCAGTTTGCTTTTGATAGTTTTTAATAAATTCTTCATAGACCTTCCTATGTCTTGACGGTAAATCAGGGTGGTTTAGTATGCTATCGCCAAGCTGCTGGATGTTTTTTATCACTGCTTCAAAATCAGCCGTACCCAATTTTTCATAAACAAACTGAGGGTTCCTGACCTCACCAGACAAAAATTTCTCCTCCTGTTCAGCGCGATTTGACGGTGTAAACATTGTAACAATTTTTGGCGACAAATCCATTAGCTGAGCATAAAGATTTTCTATAGATTCAACGGAATATCTCTCTAATTCGGGTGGTGACGGTCGTTCGTTCACAATTGACACTCATTATAACATATTGTGCACTCAGCCCATCAATTCATGAATTGCCATATTTGTAAATTTTATAAAATCTACTTTTTTGCAACTTTTTTCTGCTTATTCCTCTGTCCTCTGGCCACTACAACCACCACTGCCGTGATAATTGATAGCCCAGCCAAAATAGCCAGCGCGTAGGCATAGCCTGACAGCAAGTAAATTAAGGCCAACGTCACGCCGACAGCACCCCAGATAGTAATCAGCCGCCTGCCGAGCGCCAAGCCGACGATAACCATCAGCGAATGCTCGGCCAGGAACAATATTTCCATAGCATTATCTCCCCTTAGCGCCAGGACAAGGGTCGATAAGCTGAACACAGCGAGCGCTAGCACCAAATGAGCGATAGTGTATACATGAGCATACCCCAGCCAGCGCCACGACATCACCGCCCCTGAAAGAATTGCTGCCGACCACAGATATGGCACCACTATGTCGTGAACAGGCGCAATTAGCATATGAATAGCAAATAGAATGCCACACAGCACTAAAAGCACACCCGAGTCGAAGTACAAAATATTCTTCTTCGGCAACCCCTCAGCTATTAGGGCGCTACCATTGACCGCCCACGTTAGTGTTACTAGCAGCACCGCCTCCGTTGTGATACTGGCTGGCATGGCCATCAGCAGTAAAGTCATCGACCAACCGATAGCGCTCCAAAATGACGCATAATACCAATAAACTGATAATTTCTTGGTTCGCATAGCCACAGCGGCGCCATAAAACACCGCAAAGGTAATAAGCGAAACGATCGACATGAACTCAAGCTTAATGCCGAGCCACTCTGCAGTTAGGTAGAATAACAATACCAAACTTGGATGCGCCAATATCGCCATCGGCCGCCAATCCCGCTTAGCATACACTACCATATAAAGTGCCGCGACAGCTGCCAGCCAGCCCAAGATTTTGAACGGTAATCCATACGTCGTCAATAGATTTATCATCGGTAATATCACCGCTGGTACCGTAGCAGCTAGTAGAGTCATATCGCTAGTGATTGATGATCGCTTATTCATCGCCAGCGACCAATACACTACCCCAAAGCCGACAAACGTCGCCCAAGCAGTGATAGTGAAATTATCGCTTAGCGGCACGCGTAGCCAATGCAAGAACAGCAGCACCAAAGCGATCGTCGCCAAGTATGCTCCGCCCAGATAACCATCCTCACGCCGCCGATAAAACGCATAGTACAACAGCGCTACTAATGGCAACCAAACCGCCGGATGAATAGACGAAAAGATGATCAAGATAGCCGCGCCAATAGCAGAATATAACAACAATTCGCGGCACTTAACCGCCGCCTCTTTGCGGTAATTGTACAGCCACTCTACTAATAGTAGCAACGACAAGCCGTTCAACCACGCCATCAAAATAGCAAGATTTTCGCCAGCCAGCTTGAAATAAGAAGCCAGCAGCAACGCTATCGCCAGAAAAGAGGCGTGAATACCAATCACTAAGCCATAAACCTTCTCACGCCACGCAGCGATACCCATGACTATAGCAGCAACCGCCACCGAATCTGACAGATACAGCATGCCTTCTCCTGCTGGATAAGCAGTCAAAAAAGCTAATGCTATAAACACCGTCATTAACCACCAAGCGGCCGCCGCGCCATACGCTAGTATTGCTTGACTTTTAGTAATATTTGGGCGCTTCAAAACCAGTAATCGGCAGACAATCGGCAGGAAAGCCATAAGCATAAAGATAGAGTAATGTGTATGCAAGGTTGTTATGGGTTCGAAGCCAAATAGCCTGACGCCAGCCGGCACTAACAAAATTCCAGACATTACTACCATACCGCCAAAACGGGAGCGGCGCAGCAATGCAAGCGTCATAAAACTTACTGCCGATATCATACTCAGCAGGATAAATATGACCACATCTCTTAGCGGACTTTCGACGCCAGCTATAACCAAAAAAGCAACTAGCGACGCAACGAAACTAATCCACAATACTATTTCGTGCTGCTTGTCGGGCTGCTTTTGGACATACGTCGATCTGACAGACCAAATCATATTACCAAGTACCGCTACCCCCAGCGCTACGCCCATAACCAGCCTGTCGTTATTCGATAAGTACAGCGCAAAACTAGCAGTCATCGCCATCAGCAGCACGCGCGCCGTCGTTAGTTCATACGTGCGCATATCCTTTGATTTCTCGACGAGGGCAACAGTAAAATAATATATAACGCTGATGAGCAGCAGCATACTGACGTCAAGCGTTCCCATATGCACCGACGAACCGATAGCGAGAAGCAAAGTGGACGGAACGATAAACGGATTAACCAGCGTCAACGGCTCAGTGAATTGGCGTGGAAAACGATTAGAAAAGTACGCAGCCAAGGTCATCAGGCATCCAAACAATAGCACCGCAGCATAATACCACACCAACTGAGCGTGCATAACAGCTGGCAAGCTAGTGGTCATCGTGAACATCGACAGCAGAGAAATATAGGCGAGCGGTTGGCTATTGAGCCTGACTGTAGCATCCACGCATAGGAAAGTACCGATGAAGGAGGTGATAAGCCAGCACAATGCCGGATCAATCCCCAACAGTAAATGCATACTCCACCCGCCGATCGGCACAGCAGCCAGCGCCGTACCAATAAACGCCGTTGAGGCTGGCTTTAAGATCGGCAATCGGGCGTACAACACCTGGCCAGTAACATAATAGACAAAAATAAACAACCACACCAAACTAAACCTGAGCTGCGCCGAAAGTTCAATCGTTTGTGCCAACAATAATATACCGGCGGTCAGCAATAACGATGCCGTATAGAGCGCCACATTGATGGTAGTTTGACGATTTTTCTCTTTATTTTTACTACTAGCTGGGGATAGCCACTCGACAATCTGCGTCTTTTCGTCAGGAATATTAGTCTTTTCTTCAATTGGCGCGGCATCAGTAGCCGATGAATCGCTCGACTCCTCCTCTTCGTCGCCAATTAATACAAGGCCGGTAGATTGTGAAACTGCAGCCTGATTCTCGGTAATAAGCTTGACTTGACCGTCGTTATCTTCAATTTTTGCACGGCCATTCTGCGCATCGCGCACGCCGTCCCAATAACCGCGCTGATAGTCCTCAGATTGACGAGACAGCCGATTGCTGCCTCCCTGCGCCACCTTAATTATCACGATGACAATTACTAACAGAAAAATCAATTCCATGCCTAATTCCCCTTATGCTAGATTTAGTATAGCACGAGAGGGCTTTTCATGGAGAAATTTTACTACGAAAACAGACCGCGTTTCTTCGTTCCCTTAAACTGCTCTAAAAGTTCTTTCTGTTTTTTCGTTAATTTGGTTGGCGTATCAACCACTACGCCCACAATATGCGGACCGCGCGATTCACTGCGCAAATGCGGCACACCGTGACCTGATAACTTGAAATCAGTACCGCTCTGCGTGCCAGCTGGAATTTTCATAGTAATAACGCCGTCCACAGTCTCCACGTCAATTTCCGTCCCCAATGCCGCATCAACCATGGAAATATGCTCTTCTGAAAGGATGATATCGCCCTCGCGGGTGAACTTTTTATGCGCCTTAACGCGGATATGGATATATAAATCTCCCTTACTGCCGCCAGCTGCCGCCTCGCCGCGTTCACGCAAGCGAATGGTCGCGCCATCATCAATCCCTGCCGGAATCTTGACAGTAATATCCTGATGCTGGCGAGTCGTACCTTTGCCGCGACAGACCGAGCATTCTTTTTCCGGAATTTTCCCCTTGCCCCGACAAGTCTCGCAAGTAACCGCCTGCTGGATTTGCCCGAACAATGAATTCATCACCCGCGTTTGCTGACCGGCGCCTTTGCAGGTCGGACATGTTTTCATACCAAATCCCGGCTCGGCACCGTTGCCATGACAGTGTTCGCACTCGTCCTCCAGATTCAAGCTAATTTTCTTTTCCACGCCAAACACCGCATCTTCAAAGCTTAATGTTATATTCGTTTCAATATCGCGCCCGCGCGGACGTCCGCTGCCCGAACCACCAGACGCACTGCCGAAAAACTGGCTGAAAATATCTCCCAAGCCGCCGTCGCCAAAGTCAAAATGAATATTTTGCCCGCCAAAGCCGCCAAATCCTTCAAACGGATTGCCAGAAAAACCGCCGCCCGACGCACCGCCGACGCCAGCATGGCCAAATTGATCGTAGCGCTGGCGTTTTTGTTTATCCTTCAGAACTTCGTATGCCTCATTAATCTCTTTGAATTTCGCCTCGTCACCGCCCTGTTTATCCGGGTGATATTTTACCGCCAATTTGCGAAAAGCCTTCTTTATCGCATCCTCAGAAGCGGTTTTTGACACGCCTAACACTTCATAATAATCACGCTTGCTCATATACGTTCATTATACGCTTTTAGCACTCGACACGCAAGAGTGCTAACTAATATATGCCTAATATTTCTTAGCTGTTGACTTCTCATGTCCCTTATGTTATATAGGAAGCAGAGGCTTTGTTACCATAAATAAACAAGTCGAAAAGAGGGAAATATGCCAAGCGAATTATTAACTAAATATCCGCTGCCACCAAGTAGCGAAGCTCTAGAATCGCTGCGATCATATTCAGACAAGGAAGAACGACAAATTACCGATCTTGCGCCGCTAGCAAACACCCTCGCCACTAATCCAGAAGTCCTCAAGTGGCTCCAGGACATGAAGTGGCTGACAATGGGAGATTCTGATCCTAGAGCACGATATACCGGCAATCATCCATTGATAAAACGTGAAATAAACGGCCAAGATTATGTCTACTCTGTTCCAGTTATCGCTGGAATATTATGCTGGAAAGATAAGGGAACCAGCAAACCTCAGTATAGCGCCATATCTGTCATGAAAGACAACTGGCAAAATGGGGCCGATGCCTGGAACGCTATCGAACTCAACCTACAAGACGGAACGGCAAAGCAAATCGATGTCTTAGGGGTGGTGGTTGATAAGGCAAATAATGCCAATATCGTATTGAAACCTACTAACTACGAGAATACCCCTCCGTCCAGTCGACCAAAGATTGGTGAAACCCCTATGTACGCTATGGAGAGAATCCACGCCAAGCTCGATTCAGAATACCATGCAACAGAAGCCACGTACCACAACGGGACAGTCCAGACTTTACAAATTGCTGACATTGAGCTACTCATGGAGGCAATAACACGCGAAGTGGGAGCGCGGGTTGAAGAGATGTTTCCGATCTTCTGGAAAGATAATGAAGGCGCAGAAAGGAGACCAACAGCAGATGATGCTGTTAGCATTCTGGGGACTGCAGTCACAAGTCAATTAGCTAGAGTTGCCTAGTAGCAGGAATTTCGTCAATAAAACGACTCAAAATAGCCAGAGAAAGCTGGCGCAAGGGGGATCCGATTTCCGCCAAAATATAGTGATAGCCAGTAGCATTCAGTCCAAGATTATACTCTAATAAGCCAAGCCCCTATTCAAATTTGACTGGACACATCTCAGTGTAAATAACTGATTCTTCACCCAGATCGACCATGAGCGTACCCTGTCCGTAACTGCTTTCGATATGTTTCACTATATCATACGAGTATGTCTTTACATCATCACCGTCACTTAGATTGCCATCCTTCAGTAGCCTATCCACCAAGGCTTGATCTTTTGGTGTCATCACCCACTTGCCTTCACTATCTTGAGTATATTGACCAGGTGTCATAACTACTACCTTGCGCGAAACCGCATCTTGGCTTTCTATCATTTCCTTTTGAAATACAGCCTCACTCAACCCCCGACCTAGCGGAGAAAAATGTTGAACATGTGCAGATTTCCTACCGTCTGGATACTCAGCAACGATTGCGGCGGCAGTACAGCCGCTAAGCCCAAATGTTGCAATTTTCACTGTTTCGCTAGGTCTAGCCTCGACGCAGCCATAGCTATCCATACCAATTAATTTTGTCCCCGCCTTACTTTCAACTTCATAGAAAGACGGACGATACACGCTGTTAGTATCTATAAATTGTAATTTTGGATTTATTCTATATATTGCAGAGGTATTGCCAACGATATAGGGCTTTGGGCGCGAGCTTGGCAAGGTGAATTCTCTATTACGGCGCAGGCCGCTAGAGCAACCAGACTGGATATAATTATACTATCCAGGTCATTAAATCCCTCTTTACGAGAGGGGTCGTATTCTGACGAGGAGGGGGGGTAAATTTAATGTGATCCACACGCTCAAATTGTAACATATTATTTATATTATGTCAATACCATACTCTACAGAAAAACTGCCCTTAATCGTTGGGCAGTTCTTCGTTACTATAGGATATAGGCGGCTAGCTTTCTATTTCTCGTCAACCACCTCGCCTTCAACTGGCTCGTCCTTGTCGGATTTTTTGTCGTCCTTAGACTCGTCAGCCTTTTTATCCTCAGCGGCTTGCTGGTACATTTTGGCGCCAATCGGCATGATGGCGTCCTGCAAGGCTTTGGCTGCCGCTTCTAGCTCATCTTTGTCATCAGCGTCTTTGTGCTTTTCCGCTTCCTTAACTGCTTCGTCAATCGCCTTCTTGTCGTCCTCAGAAATCTTATCTTTGAACTCGTCCGGCATTTTCTTTGCCTGGTAGATGGCGTTTTCTAGCTGGTTTTTAGCGTCAACGGTCTCGCGCTTTTTCTTGTCCTCGTCAGCGTGCAGTTCGGCTTCTTTCTGCGCTTTTTCGATGTCTTCCTTGCTCATGTTACCTGAGTTTTGGATGGTAATTGACTGCTCTTTGCCGGTGCCTTTGTCCTTGGCAGTGACGTTGAGGATACCATTGGCGTCGATATTGAAGGTTACTTCAATCTGCGGCACACCGCGCGGTGCTGGCGCGATACCGTCAAGCACGAAGCGACCCAAGCTCTTATTGTCGTTGGCAAATTCGCGCTCTCCCTGCAAGACGTGAATTTCCACCTGCGGCTGATTATCGGCAGCCGTCGAGAACACTTCGCTCTTGCTGGTTGGCACAGTGGTGTTACGCTCAATCAGCTTAGTCGACACACCGCCCATTGTCTCGATACCAAGACTCAACGGCGTCACGTCCAGCAACAGCACATCCTTGACATCGCCAGCCAAGACGCCGCCCTGGATAGCTGCACCGACAGCTACCACTTCGTCTGGGTTGACACCCTGCATTGGGTCTTTACCAAACAATTTCTTGACACGCTCGACCACCGCTGGCATACGAGTCATACCACCGACCATGACAACGTTTTGGATGTCTGATTTAGAGAGTTTGGCATCTTTAAGCGCTTTTTCAACTGGCCCATCAAGGCGCGCTAGCAGATCTTTCACCAAATCTTCCAATTTAGCCCGTGTCAGGCTCAATTCAAAGTGCTTTGGCCCGTCAGCGTCAGCGGTAATGAACGGAATATTGACTTCGTATTCAGTGACTGTCGATAATTCTTTCTTAGCTTTTTCAGCTTCGTCCTTTAGGCGCTGCATGGCTGCGTTATCTTTACGCAGGTCAATGCCTTCTTTAGATTTAAAGTCATCCAGGAAATAGTTAACGATGATGTTGTCGAAGTCCTCACCGCCCAGGTGGGTGTCGCCATTCGTGGCTTTCACCTCAAACACGCCATCGCCGAGTTCCAAAATAGAAACGTCGAAGGTACCGCCACCGAGGTCAAACACCACAATGGTCTCGTCATTTTTGCCTTTTTCCAGGCCGTACGCCAGAGCTGCCGCCGTTGGCTCATTGATGATACGCTTAACTTCCAGGCCGGCAATTTTACCAGCGTCTTTGGTCGCCTGGCGCTGTGAATCGTCAAAGTAGGCCGGCACAGTGATGACTGCTTCGGTGACTTTTTCGCCCAGGAATGCTTCGGCATCAGCTTTAATTTTGCTGAGGATCATGGCTGAAACTTCTTCTGGCGTGTATTCCTTGTCACCCATCTTTACCGCCACGCCAGTACCTTTTTTAACAATCTGGTACGGCATGATATCCAAGTCTTTTTGGACTTCCTTGTCGTTAAACTTACGGCCGATCAAACGCTTCACCCCGTAAATAGTGTTTTTTGGATTGGTCACACGCTGGCGCTGAGCCACTTGTCCAACCAAGCGTTCGCCCTTTTTATTAATTGCTACCACTGACGGCGTCGTACGGTTACCCTCAGCGTTAGCGATAACCTCTGGTTTACCCGCCAGCATATACGCAAAGGCGCTGTTGGTCGTACCAAGGTCAATTCCGATGATTTTACCCATATGATTCCCCTTTCTTATTTCGATCACATCTGGTTTTTCTTATATTCATTTTAGCACTCTTTTATGTCGAGTGCCAACTATTTCAGTATAAATAATTAGCACTCCCATGTCAAGAGTGCTAATTCAGGTTTTTACTAGTTGCTAATTATTCCGCCGGTGTGGCGGCGTTTGGTTCGGTTTCCGCCTGTTCCGGCGCTGACGGTTGGCGCGTCACCTTAACCATCGCGTCGCGAATCACTGTGCCGTCTAGCGTGTAGCCGGCACGCAGTTCCTCGGCAATAACTTCTTTTTCGCCCTCGGCTTCTTCATCAAACTGAATAGCCTGGTGTAGTTCGGGATTAAATAGCGTACCGGGTTTAGCGTCAATTTTCTCAAGGCCGATTTCTTTGAGTTGCTTGTCGAGCTGTTTATTCAGGCCAGCCACGCCTTTCGCCCACGGATTATCTTTCAGCTCCTCCGGCACATTGGCAATCGCTCGCTCAATCGTATCAATCACTGGCAACAGCTTCATCACCGACTTCGCCTGGCCCATTTGGTGTGCCGATTGTTTCTCTGTCTCGACGCGCTTGCGGTAATTCTCAAAATCCGCCCGCGTCCGCTGCAAATCCAGCGTCAACTCGCCCAATTGCTGCTCTAAGTCTTCAGTTTTGTTAGTCTTATTCTTTGTCATTTTTTCCTCCTACAACATTCCCTCTAGCATAGCACCGGTTCGCCGCACTAGTTCCATCGTCCGGCGATAATTTTGCCGCGTCGGGCCGATCACGCCGATATAGCTATCATCGCTAAACTGCGAGCGAAATTTACTGATAATCAGCGTCGCGCCAGAACTTTTACCAATCGGATTTTCGCTGCCGATAAACACATTCAGCGGCTGGTTCGGCGCAGCCTCATGTAGCCACGGCTCGATATTATCAATCAGCCTGGCGATCGCCTGCACATGACCGCCCTCGACAAACTCTGGCTGAGAAAACAGCTGCGTCATGCCGTTCATATACAAGTGCGCGCCAAACGACGCAAAACCAAAGTTACCCGTCAGCTCGACCAAGCTGTCAACGGCGCTGCGAATTGCTCGGTCGGACGTATCAACGTGCGAGTTAACATGCGCTTCGATCGCTCTCGCACTGCGATCGATGCCGCTGGGCAGCTCTGTCATCTGAGCATCAGTAATTCCATTGACATACACTCGGTAGCCCTTATCAGTGGGAATGCGCCCAGCGCTAGTATGTGGCGCTTCAATAAAACCCATCTCCTCGAGCTTGGCCATTTCGCTGCGAATGGTGGCGCTGGACACACCAAACAACTTGGCTAGCGTCACGCTGCCAACTGGTGCCGCAATCTCGGCATATTGCTCAATAATGGCAGCTAAAATCGCCTGTTGACGTTCGGTCATATATCAATTATAGCGCATGTTTAGCACTCGTACAAGTAGAGTGCTAGGATTTTAATTTCGTCGCCGGTCCGTAAAATAGCGTGCTGCATCTGACGAAAACAACATCATAATCATAATATGCACACCAATTGAAGTTAAAAGAAATACGGTCGACATATTAATTCGTTCAATCGTCACCGACAGAGACTCGGTAATAATAGCCAAAGTGGCCACAGCCAACAGCGATATCCGCGCCCGACTGCTCCCCCGAAGCAGCAGCCAAACCAACACAAACTCTACTATCACCAGCAGCAGGTTCAGATCGGATGTTATTGACAGTATCGTATTGGCCAGATTAATATCAATTTGCTCAATATTCGTTACCTGCGCCAAAAGTTCTGGCCAGCTAGAAAAATTAACCATCGTTTGCCCAATCGTAAACAGCGATACCAAAACCATCAAACCACTGCCAATTAAAATCTGCGGCGGACGACGACTCCACAATTCCTCAATTAACGTCTCGTGATTTCGCGGATGACGATCGTGAATTGTCCCATCCATGATAATCCCGAAGCGCTTCAATGTCGTCACCGGACGATCAAGCTTTACGCGACCAACTTCCAGAATTGGCAAATCACCATCAGTACGAATTGAATCGCCATGACCATTGCGTGAATGATAGCCTGTAGAAAAATCCTTCAGAACCGTCACGCGGATATATTTCTCACTATTTTTAACTGATTCGATAATATAGTCTCTTTCAATATCAATATTTTCGTCAATTTTATGCGTCAATTGAAAAGTAAATAGCGATAAACCGACACTTTTATCATACGAACCAGCTGCCAGCCAATCCACCCGATGTCCACCCGGCAACAACCAACCGTCTGGACATCGCCAAAACCGCACATGATGCCGACGCGTTGGATTACCGTCAACCTCTTGCTGATAGGCAAAATCCTGTCGCCGACCAAACAAAAAAGCTGGCGAGACTGGTGCGTTTGGGTAACTCCGTCGACCCAACGTTGTTAGTATCATCCGCCAAGCCGACCGCGGCGTAATATCATCCGCCAGAGCCCAGCCCGCCGTAGTCATTGCCTTGTGTAATTTCTCCTCTGGACCACGAACGCTTAAATTCACCGGATCGCTCAATATTCCATCTGCCGTTCTCGTTCTACCAATAAAATAATTTGGCACGTACACGTTGCTTAGAATTCGATGCAATCGAGGTAATGCTATGTAAGAGACAATTGCCCAAACAACAAAGAACAATCCAACCAACCACCAACCTCCGGTCGCCCAGCCCTCCCTAAGCACCAACCACGCCAACCAAAACGACGCCAAGCCTGCAAAAATAAAGAAAACTTGGTCTAATAATGCAGTAAATGGTCTTGATGACTGTAAACGTCTGACTGCTAGTTTTTTTGGAGTTTTTGTTGAACTCATACGTCCATTATATCATTGAGCAGATTTCGGGCCGCCAAGCGAGCCTCGTCGTCTTGGCGCTTAAAAATATCACCGCGTAAAATAATTTCCTCGGTTACCCTGACAGCCCTCTCCAAATCATCATTAATAATCACGTGATAATACGGCACTTCCAGTGCATGCGCCAGCTCTTTGATGGCCGATTGATGGCGCTTTGGCCATTCGGCTTGAAAATCCTCCTCAGTGGCATAGCGCCTTTTTAGCCGCTCCAGCCATGTCCTATAATCCGGCGGCACGATAAAAATCGCGATACAACCTGGGGCTAATTGTTCATATTCCGCTACACCCTGGACATCGATGTCAGTAATTGCCACTTGATTTTGATCATGCGCCAATTTCAACTCGGCCGCCGAGGTTCCGTAGACCGTGCCATGCACAAATTTCGCCTCAATGAATTTATGACTCATTAGCATTTCCTCGGCTATTTTTTGATCAATAAAATGATAATCAATACCGTCTTGCTCGGCGCGGCCATTATTAATCCGCGGCGGACGCGTGGTGTGGGAGACGATATCGCGAAATTCCGGCAGCTTTAATAACTGCTTTTTTATTGTATCCTTGCCAGCGCCAGAAATTCCCGCCAGCAGCGCAATCTTTGTATCCCGCACCAGCTGGACGGTTGATTCGGTTGGCTGATAATTAGTAATTAAACTTTCAATCTCCGACATAATATTTATTTATGATAACTCATCCAGCACCGATTGCCAATCAGGAAACTCGGGACTGCCAAAATGAACATGCCGGCCTGAAAAGTCGCCCGCGCCATTTGCCGTCCGATCATCAATCAAAATATCGCCGCGGCTTAAATGCTTGACCGACGAAAAGATAACCTTGCGAAAGAAAATATTTTCCCGACCATCGCCACCAAAATACTTCTTCACCCACGCCAGCTTATCACCCAGCGCCGTCGGATTTTCCCATGGCGATGACGACAGGATGTATAAATCATACTTTTCTTTCAAAGCATCTACCGCCTCAAGAGCACCTGGCATCGGATCCATCAAGGCAAAAATGCCTGGAATGTTGTCGTACTCACCGGCGAATTTCTCTAACATCTCGGACGGAACTTTCGTCAAAGCCGACGTAAAGTCGACCAGTACGCCGTCCATGTCGATGTAGATAATCGGTTTCTTCATCACTAATCCCTCTTTAACATCACCATAAACGCTTCTGACGGAATGTCAACCTTGCCGAAGCGTTTCATGCGCTTTTTACCACGAGCCTGCTTGGCGAGGAGCTTCTTTTTTCGGCTGACGTCGCCACCATACAGATAGCCGGTGACGTCCTTACGGTAAGCGCCGATGTTCTCGCGGGCGATGAACCTACCACCAATTGCTGCCTGTAATGCCACTTCAAAGCTCTGGCGTGGCACCACGTCTTTCAGCTTCTTGACGATCTCGCGGCCCAAGCCTGGCGCCTCCGAACGGTGACACATCACACTGAGTGCATCGACCATTTCGCCCGCCACATAGAAATCAACGCGCACCAAATCTTCCGGCTGGTACCCCGCTAGCTCATAGTTAAATGAGCCATAGCCGCTAGTCACCGATTTCAATTGATCATAAAAATCCGTCAGCAGATTTGCCAATGGCGCCGTAAAGGAAATCAGCGCCCGCTCGTCGATGTAGCTAAGGTTTTTCTGCCGGCCACGCTTGGCGACAATCAACTGAATCACCGCACCGATGTAGTCCTGCGGCACCACAATCTCACCGTCAATCCACGGCTCGCGAACCTCCGTGATCTGCGCTGGATCGGGCAGTTCGCTGGCTGACTTGATGTCCAGCTCCTCGCCGTTGGTCAGGCTGACTTGATAATCAGTGCTTGGATTGGTGACGATAAGATCCAGATTATACTCGCGCTCCAACCGCTCGCGAATGATATCCATATGTAGTAAGCCGAGGAAGCCTATCCGCACACCATAACCCAGCACTGGTGAATTCTCTGGTTCGAACTGCAACGCCGAATCACTCAAACTCAGCTTTTCAATGGCTTCTTTCAGATCGTTATAATCCTCGTTGGACACCGGGAAAAAGCCCGCATAGACGAAGGGTTTGACTTCTTTGTAGCCGGGGAGGGGCTGGACGGTATTTTTTTTGGTCATAGCCTTAATAGGTATTATACCATTTTATCGCAGATAAAGATTGTCTTCCAGCGTACAGCTTCATTTTCTGCTAATTGTAGGTACGCTTTCACACTAATGCCTAATTCTACTCCTTTTCAAGAAAACAATTGGCAGCTTGCCTTCGCCCAGGCCGCCAGCATAGCGTAATTAGTGATCCTGCCCGCGGCAATCATACTCTGCACGTCGGCGATCGGCAACCATTGCGAGATAATCTGCTCAGTATCGTCCGGTTGGTGCTGACAATCTACTCCAACATATTCCCCGTAGACCACGTAGAGTTTGGCGTTAGTACGACGGTTGTCGGGATAGAACCAGCCACATTCTCGCAGATTATTCATAGCAATGCCAGACTCTTCAGCCAGCTCTCGCCGCGCTGCTGCCTGAGCATCCTCGCCCGCCTCAATTTTGCCACCCGGTAGCTGATACAATACCTCATCCACCGGGTATGAATATTCTTGCTGCACAAGGATAGTATCACCGCGGCGACATACTACAATCACACCGCCATATCCAAGATAAGGGTAATAGATGTAGCGGATTAATTTACCATTTGGCAACTTTACCGTGCTCTCTACCACAGTGAGCCGCGGGTGTTCAAGCAATGTACGCGACGATAGTGTGTGCCATTTTTTGAAAATACTCTCTTTTGAGATCATAGTTCGATTCTAGTCCTATATAAAATAGTATCATTTTTCGAGACAATTTCTCTATTGATGTCACACAAGCCTGTAACGGCAGCTCTACCCAAGATTATAGAGTGCCGAATCTTAGCACTAGGAGACAGCTCAACTCCATTATCAATAACGTTTTCCCCGCCACTCAGCCTCATATTGTTTAGATAGTACCTACGTAGGGTGCCAACGTCATCCCAATAGCCAGAGTTATCTAACTTATATACTGAAGCTTGCCCTTTATAAATCTTTGGCGTTATAAAATCTTGAAGCATGCTCCTCGTCTCTCCCGCCCATCCCTGCTTTTTCTCCCCAGCAACCCACTCTAGCATAGATTTATTGCGGATAATGTATATGCCAGAAGAACTTAGTGCGAAGTCGCCCCTGTCTGTAGATATATCAACAGCAAGATTTTCACTAGTTCTAACATATTGCCCATAGTCCTTTGGGGAAACTAATAATATCGTAATATCATTGTCACAATTCTTATGTGTCAAATAAAAATCTTCTATATCTAGGCCTTCTATTATGTGATCTGCTGGCAATATTATAGTATCTTTCTCTATGTCATTTTCAAATAGCTCATCAGAAAATTCTATCAGGGAGGCAGCACCCATAATGTGCCGATCTCTAAAAGTAGTAATTTTACTATCAAGTGTTGCAATATACCCAAGAAGAGGTTTTGTATATTCTTCATTCCAATGGAGTGTCATATACGTTTCATTAGTTTGTTGGGCGATATTAATAGCACTATCAATCACTCTTTTGTCAGGAGACCCCATAGGAAGCATAGCTTTTTGTTGAAATAGCGTGTGTGGATATAGCCGTGTCGCATTTCCTGCTGTTGGTATAACAGAATTTAAATTTGTTAGCATTTCTCGCATAAAAGCAACTCTCTATATTCTTTCATACAATAATTAACAAAGAGGCTTATGTCAAATTTACCCACGGATCCTGGACCGTTCTTTGCTATCTTCTCACTCAAACTCTTCTCTTCTATTAACCTTCGAATTGCTTGAGCAAGAGACACCCCATCTTTCACAGGAACCATAAGGCAATTATAATTATCTATTCCTATTTCATTAAGCCCACACACGTTTGTCATTACCGTAGGCCGTCCTGCAGCCAATGACTCTACCGCAGTAAATCCCAAGCCTTCATAATGTGATGGAATAATGACTACGGATGATGATCTATATAGATTAGGCATATCTATTTGATCGACCATTTTATTAGATATATGGATCATATCAGCAACCGCTAATTCTTTTCCAAGGTGCAGCATTTTTTTAATAATCTCAGCATCTTTATTATCATTAGATTTAGTGAAAAGCAAATTCACTCTATGTGACTTTGCAAGAACAGCTAATGCTCTTATGGCATCAAACACACCTTTTCTATTCGTAATTCTTCCCGGCAGCAATACAATTGGGCCTTCATTAAAAGATTGTCGGTTGTAGTACTCGTCAATTATATCGCGATCAGAATGTATATTTTGATAAAACTTTTGCATATTTATTCCATGATAGGCAAACCTAAGTATCTCTTTATCCGCCCCTAACTCGAGAGCCATATCACGACTTGCTCTACTACCCGCAATGATTCTATCATACCCGTGCATCTTTATAATTTGGCTCGCTAGATTCAAATCTAATTCTGGCTTGTCGTAAAACCCTATAGCCCTCTCTCCTGAATTCGGTGCATTCCAAAATGTAAAAACTACTGGTGGCAAACAACTTTTTCCCATTAAAGACAGCATCAGCATAGGCATGTAACTAAACACATGAATAATATCAAAACTATCTCCACATATAAGATCATATATACATAAAGTGGCTTCTTTAAACCCAGCACGGCCAGTTGCAAAATCTTTATACTTAAGCAGTCTAACAACTTTAAAGCCTTCGTTGGGTGAATTATCGTATGCATTATTTTCATCAATACAGACTGTAACATCGTGTCCACGTCGAACCAGTTGTCTCGCTATATTATATGTAGCAATGCCACTACCTGCGAGATCAGGGTAGAACTGCCCCGCGACTAATAGTATCTTTAATTTATATTTCATAAATTTTATCCCTGATAGTGCTATATAGGTTAGCGCCAAAATCTGTCATTGCTGGCCGCGCTTTGGAGAAAACATTTCTGCCTCTCCCGATAATATAAGCAGCCGCTACAGGACTATTATTCATATACTCTTTCTTTGATGAGCCCCTAATAGTAATCAAATCTTTATTGTCTCCGTACATATATAGGTTAGGCAGATTCACTTCCTTACCATAATAGCGAATTTCACCGATATTGTTGCTAAATTGCCAAACACCGTTCATATCTTGTTTTATTTGCTTACTAGAGGATAGGATTTTAAGATAAAATAATCCACTACCATTGTCGCATGAACTTGAGGTTTCTAGCATATCCAAGAGAGTAGCCTTATCTTCGTTTGAGCCTAACTTAACTATAAAATAAGCGAGGAGTAGAGGCACGCTATCCAAGAAAATTGAGTTATATGCCTGATAGGGTGTAGTGCCTTGAATTCGTGGATTTATTTCTGTTATCTTCAATTTATTATACTCTCGACCACATACTAAAAAATCCAAACCGACTATACCAGTATATCCATATACCCTGTATAAAACATTTCCTACAGCAGTCGCTACCTGCCTGTACTGCATGTTTATATCAGTAGACCACCCAATCGTCCAATCATTACCAACACCACAAAATCCTCCCGTACGAAGTATATTAGCTTCCATGAGTTTATGAGATAGCCTATCAGTATACACCTTACAGCCACAAGCAGCAGGCATGATGAGCGCAGAACCATTTGCACTATATGCGTGCTCTATATACTCAGATGCTTTCATCTCATAGCCACTACTTCGATAAATAGCTTTCTCGAAAGCTCTTGCGCTATTGACAACGCTCGCTCCAGCCCCACCAGCAGAAAAGTTTTGCTGTAAAAACAAAGATCGACAACTGCCGAGTCGTTCGCAAATACTTTCGAAAGTGTCACTTCCTAGTATTCTTGTAGACTTTATCACATGGTCGTCAATATTGCAGACAGATCTCATCTGACTGAATATACTATTAAGTGTGTTCTTCTGCTCTAGGATCTCGTATAGATAACTCGTGCAGGGCGAAACTACTGTTATGTAATCACCTGCGTCGTTATTTAAAATAGCATTATCAAGAGATTTATTCGGGGAATGCGTAACGATAACTACTTTTTTATGTGCTAGTTTACTTTCTCTTATACGATCATTCACTTCCCTGCTAATAGTGTTTTGGATACTCATAAAATCTAGCGAACTGACGTCGGGTGTAATAATGTTTTTCGTATCTATATCAAGGCCTAACAGATTTAGAGCATACACAACCGTTATCTTGCTCTTTTGAATAATCCCCAAATCAAGTAAAACCCTACAAAGGTCAGCTCTATTGCCAACAAACCATATTTCATCAAATCGAGCAAACAACCTCTTGCATGACTCAATAGACTTCAAGACTTTGTATCTTTTATCTGTCATATACTATTCTTTCGTCATATATTTTTAGCGTCACTACATCGCTCATCCACGCCATGACTACAAATCTCTCTGGATCCGAGACCACCACAATTATATATAATAAAGGACCGTTCAATACTAGCTTTTAAACAGTCAAAACTTGACTGGTTCACTTTTTCTATTTTAGTACAACAGTATGTATTTGTCAATAGCTATGCTCACGTAATTTTAGCCAGCTTGCCAACTCCATCAAATAATTCAGCACGTCCGCGAATTCCTCGCGCAGATTATCATGGTTATCAGGTCTTTTTTCTCCCTTAAATCCCGTCTCTTTGCGAATCGCTTTCGCCAGCTCACCAACCTCCTCAGTAAACAATAAGAATACTTCGGTAACAGAATTTTTATCCCATCCCTTTTCTTTATACGTTTGATCGAGGTGTTTTTGTAATTCAGTTAAGCTGATCGTTTGTGGATTCATGGTTTCTCCTTATCGCTAATTTTATTCAAAATATTTCTTCAACGTCACCGTATCACCCACCCGCGCCTCACGCGTGGTTTTTAGATTGGTGACGATGTAGCCAATTTCACCGGTGTCCAGCGACGGGTCGGGGATCATACCAGGACTGAGATGGCCGACTTCTAACGCCAGCCCATTAGCGCCAGTCGCCATCATATGAATCGCTTCGCCCTTTTTAATCTGGCCGTCAACCACTCGCACGTACAAAATCACGCCGCGGTAATCATCATAATAACTATCAAAAATTAGTGCCCGCGTCGGGTCGTCCGGCTGGCCTTTTGGGGCTGGAATTCGCTCAACAATCGCCCCCAAAACTTGGTCAACATTCTGTCCGGTTTTGGCCGAGATATGAATAATATCGCTCTCATCACAGCCCAGCAAATTAATCACCTGCTTGGACACCCGCGGCACATCAGCGGCTGGCAAATCAACTTTGTTGAGCACTGGGATAATCGTGAGATCCTGCTCCATCGCCAGATACACATTCGCCAGCGTCTGCGCCTGAATGCCTTGGCTGGCGTCAACCACCAATACCGCACCTTCGCAAGCCTGCAACGAGCGGCTGACTTCGTAACTAAAATCGACGTGACCAGGTGTGTCGATGAGATTGAGATCGTAGATAGTTGATTGAGTCGACCCGTTCACGCCAACATCTGCACAAGCCCGAGAATCAGGCTGCGCTAAGCGGGTGGCAGTCGATGGGGTAGCGCCCACTTCTGAAGAAATCTCTGATTTTTCAGAAGAAGGGGCGGGTCGACTGACAGGACCCGCGTCTAGCGACCGACGTGAAGACTCTGCAAGAGTCTTCGACGATGGGAGCGGTGATGCGCCACTCGCCTCCACCTCCTGATATTCATATTTCATCCGCACCGGCGCCAACTTAATAGTGATCCCTTTCTCGCGCTCCAAATCCATCGAATCCAACAGCTGCGACTTCATCTCGCGCTTCTCCACCGTCCCCGTCATCTCCATCATCCGATCAGCCAACGTTGATTTACCGTGGTCGATGTGAGCGATGATGCAAAAATTGCGAATATTATTCATTAGCGCATAATCTCCAATCGACCAAATAACATCTTCCTTAAGCGCGTCAGGATTGGATCAATTTCTGGCAATTTCAACCACTTTGAGAACATGGCATACGCGCCAAAGCTAACCAATGAAATCACGACAAACTTTGGAAAAGCACTAAAGAAACTATCGTCATGATAACGAAACGGCAAAATGAGTACACTAATATAACAGACAAACCCAGTCAACACACCAGAAATAGACATCTTAAAAATCGCTTGCATGAAAGTCAAATTAAACATCTTTGGCATTTGACGGTTCATAACCGCTAGTAAAATCACCACCTCTAAAACCGCCACTATTGATTGTGCCCATGCTAGACCATAGGCGCCCATCCCCAAAGCCATCGACAAAACAATAGCCAAAATAATATTTAAAGAAATTGAGAAAATTGAAATATATAATGGAGTTTTCGTGTCTTGGCGAGCATAAAATGCCCGTGCTGCCATGTGGTAAATCGTCCGAAACAAAATTGCCACCACTAAACACCCCAAAATACCCGCAATTAACTGATTGCCGCCATTACGAATAAAATGCACAACATAACCGCGCGTAAAGAAAATTATCACCGCCACTGGCAACGCCATCCAAAAAATAATCCTCAGCAGGGACCGCAGATCCTTTTGAAACAAATCATTGCGCCCCTCACCCAAATGCTCAGTAAGCTTAGGGAAGGCGGCGTTAGAAATTGCCACGCCGATGAGATTAATTGGCATCAAATGCAGGGTCAACGCCTGCTGATACGCCCTAACCGTACCGTCCGCCAAGCGCGACGCCAAGTTAACCTCGACCAAGCTCACCACATAATCCATCCCCTGATCAACCGACCTTGCTGGCAGTAGCGACAAAACTTTCCTAAATCCTCTATTGCGCCAATAGATCTTAAAATTATAATCAAAGCCCAGACCTGCTAGCCCAACCGCGCTCACAATCAGCTGCAAGAATGACCCCAACACCACACCAAGCGCCACACCCATAATTCCACCGTCAAATATCTGCCAACCAAACAAATTAATACCATTAGTGAACCATACCGTACCAATGATAATTCCGACATTATAAATCATTGGCGCTAGGGCGCAGAACATAAATCGACCAACCGCCTGCTGGATACTGGCAATCACTGAGGCAATAGCAAAAATAAACGGATTCACCGCAATAACCCGCATCATGCTCACCGCCAAAGCGTGACCCGACTCACTCAGACCTGGCGCAATTAGATATTTCATCAACGGATCAGCAAAAATAATAATCAACACCGACGCGATCATCGTCACTAGTGCCATAAAATTGATCATACTAGAGCTAATCTGCCACGCCGACTGCTTATTTCCTTTGACCCAACGTTCATTAAAGACTGGAATGAAAGTCACACTGAGCGCACCAGACACCAGCACAGCGAACATAAAATCTGGCACCATAAACGCTGCCGTGTAAGCGTCTAGCCCAACTGGATAACCCGCCAGCACACCATTTTCGCTTGGCATATAAGCAGAGTTAAGTAATCGATCACGGAAAAACCCCAGCAGGCTCGACAACAAAGTCGAGCCAGCCAGAATGGTTGCGGCCAACTTGACTGTCAGCCGCTGATTGATCTTATCGACAGTTCTCCGGACGCGTCCCATAACAATTTACGCGTGTAACTTTGCTTCCTTTGGCAGTTTCGTCCCCGAAAGAATCTCATCCACCGCTGTTTCTTCCAAGGTTTCGTCTTTGAGCAGCGCCTCAGCCAATTTATCGAGGAACGGACGATTGGCTTTTAATACCAGCATCGCCCGCTGCTTAGCCTCGGTGATCAACTGCGACACTTCCTGGTCGATCAACTTGGCAGTCTCATCCGAGTACGGCCGCTCGCGAGTCATCTTATCAAACATCAGCCCGCCGTTGTCCTCGTGGAATACTTGGTCGCGTAGGCTCTGACCCATGCCCTGCTCAATCACCATATCGCGGGCAATCTCGGTGGCTTTACGCAGGTCTGAGCCAGCGCCAGTAGTAATGCCGTCATCACCGTAAATGATCTGCTCAGCGATCCGGCCACCCATGGCCCGAGCCAAAATATCCTTAAATTCATAGACGTTGGTGTAGCTCTTATCCTCTGGCGGCAGAAACCAAGTCACACCGCCGGTACCGCCACGTGGAATAATTGTCACCTTGTGAACTGGATCAGAGTCTGGCAAGACGTGACCGACGATGGCATGGCCAGCTTCATGATACGCCGTCAACTCCTTCTCGTGGTCATTCATCACCTTGGCCTTGCGCTCTGGCCCGATGGCTACCCGCTCAAATGCCTCGGTCAATTCCTCGTTGGTAATCTTCTTTTTATTACGCCGCGCCGCGATAATCGCTGCCTCGTTGGCGATATTGGCGAGATCTGCTCCCGATGAGCCGGCCGTCTTGGCTGCCAATTTATCCAGATCAACCGTCTCGTCGGTTGGCTTTTTCTTGAAATGAACTTTGAGAATTGCCTCGCGATCTTTGCGCTCCGGCAGGGTAATCGTCACTCGCCGGTCAAACCGCCCCGGGCGCAGCAGGGCAGGATCGAGCACGTCCGCCCGGTTGGTTGCCGCCAGCACAATCACATTAGTGTCGCCATCAAAGCCGTCCATTTCCACCAAAATCTGGTTCAAGGTCTGCTCGCGCTCGTCGTGGCCACCGCCCATGCCCGAGCCGCGCTTGCGACCCACCGCGTCAATCTCATCGATAAAAATAATACACGGCGCATTTTTCTTGGCTTTAGAAAAGAGATCGCGCACCCGGCTAGCACCAACGCCGACGAACATCTCGACGAACTCTGAACCGGAAATTGAGAAGAACGGCACGCCTGCCTCGCCAGCCACTGCCCGCGCCAACATGGTTTTACCGGTACCTGGATTGCCGACCAGCAATACGCCTTTCGGAATCTTAGCACCTAATTCCTTGTACTTCTTTGGATGCTTTAAGAAATCGACGACTTCTTGCAGGTCCTGCTTGGCATTATCATTGCCGGCGATATCCTCAAACAGTACTTTCTCTTTATCTTGCCCATACAGACGCGCCTTGCTCTTACCAAAGCCCATCGCCTGATTATTCTGCCCTTGGGCCTGGCGCATCATAAACATAAAGAACGCTACAATAATCAATACAGGCACCACCATCACCGCCAAATTCCAAATCGTCTCACCAGTCGTTGACGGTGGTATTACCTTAACCTCAACCTTTGCGTCCTTATTTAATCCCTGTTCATAAATACTGCTAGACTCTTTGACCGACCGCTCAGTGGGCTTAGATTGGTCTTTCACAGTCACCTTAATGTCATTACCCTGAATTTCTAACTGAGAAATTTTACCCTCATTTGCCCGACGCACCACGTCCGACAATGACACTTCTTTAAGATTTGAGGCAGGGAACAGTGTTGCATAAAAAATCAACGCTACAAAAATTATAATCGCCCAAAATAGTCCAAATCGTACTACCTGCTTAATTCCATTCTTTCCGTTTCTCTGCGGCATCTTAACGGCCATGCTCAACTATTCCTTTCACCTATACTAATCAACTCGGTCTATTATAACATTTTTTAATGTCAATTTCATCACTATACCGCCACCGATTTGCCAGTGCGAACCAGATTTTCCGGTTTTTATAGCAATTAACGTTCGCTCCAGCTGAGAACCCAGTAACGAAACATCGTAATGTCGTAAAATATAATAGTATATTAATTCTTGTGCGACATTATCATCAATCATCGTCAAAAAATACCGATTGGACATCTCCCTATCAAACTTCTCTAGCGCTTGCTCAATTTCCACCCTCAATTTTCGCTGCTTACGCCACGCCTCATACACCCCAATCTTCTGATATTCGTCCAATCCACAATTTATTTGCCGACGAAGCACGTTACGCTGATAAATATCGCTTTGGTTCGTTTCATCTTCACACCACTCTAATTTCTGTCGAGTCGCATATTCGTAAATTCGCTGCTTTGTCCAACCATTCATTGGCCTCACTACTCGCGCATCACTCATGCCAGCCAGACCTCGCCACCGAGAGCCACGTTTCAAATTCATCACCACCGTCTCGATAACGTCATCTCGATGATGTGCCGTTACCACCACGCCATCAAAATCTGCCGCTACCTCACGTAAAAAATCATATCGTCTTTGACGCGCCAGTTCTTCGCTAGCATCAACACCCAGCTTCTCACGCCTGCAAACAAACTGAAGCTTATATCTATCAGCTAACGCCTCAACAAACCTAGCGTCACTCGCTGAATCATCACGAATACCGTGATCAAAGTGCGCCACTACTAAATCTTTTTCCGTCCGCGACATTAAATCCAGCAATACTACCGAATCAATCCCACCACTGACCGCGACAATATATCTCACATACCCATTATCTCACAAAATGCTTATACCTAAAACCAATTTGGCAAATTTTATACCATCTGTTACAATCAGTGCAGTGTGGCACCGTAGCTCAGCTGGTTAGAGCGCAGGACTCATAAGCCTGAGGTCGGTGGTTCGGGTCCACCCGGTGCTACCATAAATTATCCAATCACCCCTCGTCCATATGGCGGGGAGTTTTTATAAGACTCAGATTAGCTCTAGCTCATCAACCTGAACGCCGTCCAACGCAGCCAATCGCCGTGAAACAAACCCATCCAACTCTCGCGAGCTACGCTGTCGATCCCACGTAGCTAATTCCTTTTTTTGAGTTACCTCTAAAAATTCAGCCAATTCGCTGGTGTTAATTTCCATAAAGCTTTCCTTTTTTGTGTTAATTATTTAACTGTTTTTATCCTACCATAAATTTGACAAAAAAGCAATACCTTTTTCAGTTATTATTTACCTTTTTATTCCGCTTGTGCTACACTGGTAGGGAAGGATTTATACACAAACATGACCCCCGTAACAATCTCATCGCTAGCCATCATCGTTTTTGCAGCAATTATCCATGCCAGTTTTCAGCTCAGTATCAGTGTTTTAACTTTGCTGAGCGGTCATTCAATTGGTAAGAAAACCGCCCAACGAAAAATATTTCGTATGAGTACTAGTTTTGTATTTGGTGTATCAATCATCACCCTACTACTTATCAGTGCCATTTCTTATTACTTGTCTCTATTCATCCGTCATATTACCAGCGCTGAACAATTAGTTGCAGCAATCGCCTCTGGAATGATGTTTGGTCTAGGAATTGCCATCTGGGCATTTTACTATCGTCGCCAGCCTGGTACCTCATTATGGGTTCCGCGCGGCTTTGCGGATTATTTGAATAAACGAACTAAAAAAACCCGAAATTCTATCGAAAGCTTTGCTCTGGGATTAACTAGCGTTATTGCCGAAATTATCTTCATCCTTGCGCCAATCCTAGCTGCCGCGCTAGCAATCATCACCCTACCAAACCCCTTACTGCAAATCGCTAGCGTCATCACCTACACTCTCATCTCTGTTCTGCCACTCTCAATCATCATTATCCTCGTCGGCAGCGGGCATAATATTTCTAACTTACAGCGCTGGCGAGAAAAACACAAACGATTTTTACAATTCGTCAGCGGCGGCAGCTTATTGATTTTAGCGGCCTTTATTTTCGTAGATCGTGTTATCGGCGTGATTAGCTACGGAGGCAATTTATGGTAAAACCGGGGCAAATTAACGTCATTAAGAGAGGGGAGCGTCCACCAGAAGAATTTAGTCCCGACAAGCTTCACGATTCCATCGTTGCTACTTGCCTGAGCGTTCGTACACCAGAAGGACAGTCTCAAGATATTGCAAAAACTGTTACCTTAGGTGTTATGAACTGGTGTGAAACTCGACCAGAAATCACCTCCGCCGACATTCGCCGCCAAGCGCAGCGTATTATGAAAGACTTACATCCTGATGCCGCCTATTTATACGAACACTATAAAACTATAATTTAGGAGAATTCATGTCACAAAAACCAACATTTGATTATGACTGTATCATTATTGGTAGCGGTGCGGGCGGCTCACCGGCAGCAAGTATTTTGGCTGGCGCTGGTAAAAAAGTTGCTGTTGTAGAAAAAGCAACATTCGGCGGGGAATCACCAAATTGGGGAGACGTACCGACGGGGTCGCTAACCTATGCTATTAGCACTTATCGAGCCGCGAAAGACGCCGCTAAATTTGGACTGCGCACCAGCACCATTGGCTACAACTACCCTTCTCTTCTCTCCTGGAAAGACACCACTGTCAAACGAACTGGCGCAGGCGGCAACCGTTACTACTATGAAAAGCAAGGAATTAGCGTATTTGCGGGCAGTGCGCATTTTCTAAGCCCAAATGAAATCACCGTAAATCGCAGGCACTTATCGGCTCGCAAATTCCTTATTGCAACCGGCTCAACCTGGAAAATTCCGGATATCCCTGGATTAGATAGTATATCTTATCACACCCCAAAAACCATTTTTAACCTCACGCGCCCGCCAAAAAGTCTTTTCATTATTGGCTCTGGTGCGACGACATTAGAGTTGGCTCATCTATTCTCTACCCTGGGAACTAAAGTTTATATAGCGGAAGAATCGGTGCGTATTTTACCAGAGTTTGACACAGAAGTCAGTGACCTATTAGCCAGCGACGCAAAGAAAAATCGTGGCATGAACATCTTAACTCACGCCAAAGTTATTGCTATTCAAGAATCTGCCATCCAAAAACGCATTACTTTCATACAAGGACGAGTAGAAAAAACAGTGCGAGTTGATGAAGTCTTAATTGCCAATCAGCGACTATCCACTACTGATTTGGGTCTAGAAAATGCTGGTGTAAAATATACAAAAAACGGTATTTCTGTCAATCGCTACCTACAAACCACCTCTCGCCACATCTTTGCTGCAGGTAGCGCTGTCGATATTAGACTCCAAACTCACGAAGTTTTAGCACAAAGTCGCGTAGCTGCCCATAATCTGCTCCATAACAACCACTTGAAAATTAATAACTCACCACATATGCAGATAGCTTTCACTCAGCCAGAAATTGCTCAAATTGGCATGAACGAACAAGACTGTCGGATAAAAAATATTAAAGTAAAAATGGCAGTCGTACCGTTAACCATGACCGTACGCAGCAATATTACTGATCAGCGAACAGGCTTCGTGAAGCTGATTGTTGATAGGAAACGAGTTATTATCGGTGGCACAATTGTTGGACCACACGCCAGTGATCTTGCATCTGAGCTGGCCTTAGCTATTCGGTGTAAAATAACCAGTGATGAACTAGCGGCGACGCCACACTGTTTCACTTCTTGGTCGGAGGCTGTGCGAATTGCCGCTGGAAAACTTCTCTAATCACCTCTGATGCGCTATAATAAGCTTTACGGGGGCGTAGCTCAGGGGTTAGAGCAGTCGGCTCATAACCGATTGGTCGCTGGTTCGATCCCAGCCGCCCCCACCACCAGGGTCTTACACGAAACTGGGTCGAAGTGAATATGGTTCTGGGCTCCCTCGGCGTTCGCCGGGGGAGTTTTTGCGTGTGTGGGGCCGGGCGCGGTGGTTGTGGCGGCGTGGATGAGTGCGGGGTTGGTGAGGTGGTTGAAGGGCGGTGCGGGGTGCGGGATGGCTGTGCGGTGGGGTTGTGGAGCGTCGTCGTCCTGGGGGTTGACGGTGATGTGGTCGAAGAAGATGGTGTTGAGGAGTTTCTTGAGGGGCGCAGGGGCGCGGGCGTAGAGGCTGTGGCAGTCCTGGAGAAGGTCGAGGGCTTGGGTGAGGTGGTGCTTGACGGCGTGGTGGCTGGAGGCGAGGGAGTGGAGTTCTTCGGTGATGGCGGCGAGTTCGCGGGCGATGCGGGTCTGTTCGGCTTTGAGCAGGTCGAGGGGGATGGCCCCGGCGTAGTGGGCTTGAAGGAGTTTGGTTTGCTGGGCTTTGAGTGCGCCCTGCTGGCGGGTGAGGTCCTTGGTGTGCTGGTGGGCGGCGGTGTGGAGGCGGTCGAGTTCGTCGTGGAGGTGTTCTTCGATGGTTCGCCTCTCCTCGGGGGTGATGGTGATGCGGCGGTAGATGTCGGTGACGCGGGCTTCGACTTCGTCGATGAGGACGGCTTTGAACTGGCATTGGTCGCGGTGGCGCTGGCGGTGGGAGCAGACGAAGTAGGGATAGACCTGTCCGGAGCGGGATTTGGCCATGTGGACGATGAGGCGCCCACCGCATTGCCCGCAGCGGATGGTGGTTTTGAGGTGGTGGTTGTGGAGGCGTTGGCGCTCCCCGTTGCGGTGCTGGCTGAGGACGGCCTGGACCCGCTGCCAGGTGGCTTCGTCTACGAGGGCCTCGTGTTTGCCAGGGTATTGGACGCCCTGGTAGGTGACGATTCCCTGGTAGTACGGGTTGCGCAGCAGGTCGAGGAGTTTGTTGTGGTCGAGTGGATGGGAGGGCCTGGTCGGCGTGGGCAGAGTGGTCAGGCCACGGGCGGTGAGGTGGTCGGTGAGGGTGGACAGGGTCCATTCCCCTGTGGCGTACTCGGTGAAGGCCAGGCGCATGAGGGGCGCGCGCTCGGGGTCGAGCTCGACCCAGCGGGCCTCCCGCCCTTGCGGGTCACGGCCCTGTTTGTTGAGGTAGCCCAGGGGCGCCCTGCAGATGGTGCCGCCGCTCCGAGCTTTCTGGCTCATTCCTTTGACCACTTCGTTGGCCAGGTTGCGGCTGTAGAACTCGGCGATGGAGCTCATGATGCCGTGCAGGAGGATGCCGCCGGGGGTTTGGTCGATATTCTCCGTGGTGGAGATCAGGCGGACGCCCGCCTGGTCGAGGGCCCTGTTGATGTCGACGTCGTCGGCGCGGTTGCGGGCGAGACGGTCGAGTTTGTGGACGATGCAGTAGTCGATGTCCCCCGCTTCTTGGATGTAGGCGAGCATCTTCTGGAGCTCAGGGCGATTGGCGCTGCGGGCGGATTCTCCCCGGTCGACGAACTCCTTGACGATGAGCGCGCCCAGGCTGGCGGCTTTCTTCTTGTTGGCCTCGCGTTGGGCGGGGATGGAGAAGCCTTCCGCCGCCCCGCCCCGCTGCGCCTGCCCGCGGGTGGAGACACGGATATAGGAGATAGCGCGTTTGGGAGTGAGGGCTTGGCTCATGGCTTCCAGCGGGTCGGCGGTCATCGGTCGTCTCCTTCCCCAGTTAGCACCAAGGTGATAGCCCGGCGGGCCAGGACCGTGACGATGCGGTCCGCTAGCTCCTTGTCCCCCTCGTTGAGCTGGTAGCCGTCAGGGACGAGGAAGTAGCGCACGGCCGGGTTGTTTTCGAGGGTACCGAGCGCGGCGTGGATTCCTCGGCGACCGGTGGGTGGATCAGCGTAGACGGCGACAAGGTCGAGGCCTTCCCCGGTTGCGCAGGCGCGGATGCTGGCCAAATTGGCGGTGGTCTCGCTTGCGGTGGCATGCCGGTGGTAGCCGATCGCCAGTGGGTGTGGTGCGTGTTTGGTGGGGCGCATGATAATGTTCCTCCTTCTCTTCTGTGAATTTTTCATAACATTTAATGAAGCTTTGACGCGGATACTCCTCTTTCTTCTATTGACGCTCATTTCGGCGTGGAAGTCCAGTCCTCTCAGGATGGATCTCCTTGATTTTCCGGGCCTTCAGAGGCGCGTACTGCGGGGCTTGGAGCAAGGAGGGCCTGGAGATCGTTGAGGCAGGCGGTGGCGAACATGCCTTCGGGCAATCGCGGGTCGGCGGCCATGAGGTCGGCGATGCGTCCTGCACGGTCACTGGTCGCGGTGACCCAGACTATGACTGGGAAAACGCCGTGCTGGTTCTGCTCGATGCCGGATTGGTAGTGGCGCAGGTAGGCGTGAGCTTTGACGAGAAGTCGTTTGGGGTGCTCGGTGTCGAGGTCGATCTCCAACCACCAGTGGTCCTCGTACCCCTCCACTTGGGTGACGATCTCAAGGTCGGGCTTGACCCACTCGGGGTTGCCGTGTATTCCGAGGTGGCTGCGCCAGCACAAGGGTTCGGTGTTGACGCGCAGGAGTCTCACGCCTCGTCGTTGACTGGTTTCCTCGGCCAGGACCCGCGCCTCCATCACAGCCAGGGTGTGCGCGAGGAACCTGGTGGAGGGTTCGGCGTTGCGGTGGCGCGTGGTCGTGTGCCTCTCAGCGTTGATCGCGAGGAGGCGGAAGCCGGGTTCGGTCAGGTACCAGATGAGACCGGTGGATCCGGCGCGTTGACCACCGATGCGCCGCTCGAGGTGATGTACGAGTGACAGCGTTTGGAGGTGGCGTATGAGGCGGGTGGTTTGCCGCAGCGCCGAGGCAGCGGTCTTGTGATGAGACTGGCGGAGGCGGGCGAGTTGGTTGGTGGTGGCGAATCGGTGCTCGGCGAGAATACGGACGACACGCCAGCTGCGTTCGTCCAGAGAGGCGGCGATCCGCTCGAGGCGTGGACGGGAGACTCGGCTGGTCATAGGAACTCCTTTCGTGGTTGTTTACTATCCGGGACGGCAGTGTCTGCCAATAGGGGCAGACAGTCACCTCCCTTGGTGGTGGGGTGCGGGCGATAGTGTGCGGTTGGTGACGACGCGCTCACTGCGTCGGCCGGTCTATCGGTTCGTCGTCGCTGAGATGGTCGGATTTGGTGGGTTTGCGGCCAAAGCTCTGGGTCTTCTGCCTCGGGTACGGAGCTACGTGCGCCGTGGTGGCACCTGTGAACGACTCAAGGAGTGCTTCGGTGCTGTGGGCGGGAACTCCGTAGGCGTGGCTGCTCGCGGCCTTGATGTCGATGGCTGTGTGGCGGCTGGGAGTCGGCGGTAAAGCGGTGGCGGAGATCCATCCGGTTGCGCGCCCGCCTATCCAGGTGTTGGAGTAGGTGGCGAATCGCGGCAGACGAATGAAGTCAAGAGGATCGAGGCTGTCGGCCGTGGCGGCCATGTCGCGGGCATCCGGTGCGGACAGGCCGAAACAGATCTTGTTGCGGGCGTTGGCGTCAATGGCTCCCTTCATCTGCGTGGTGAGCTGGGCGCGGTACTGGTGCGCCATGTGCCAGGCGACGCCGAGGGACCGGGATTGAGCGAGGGCGTCGGCCAGGTCCCCGGGTATGCCGTGGATGAAGTCGTGGACCTCATCGACGTAGACGCTGACGAGGTGGCGGCGCTCCTTCGGTTGCGCGGCGCGGGACAGGATGAGCGGCCACAGTTGCCCGATGAGCAGCGAGCCGAGCAGTCGGGCGGACTCTCCCCCGATAATCCCCTTGTTGAGACTGACTAGGACGATGGAACGTTTGGTGAACACGTCGCGCAGTTGGAAGCGGGGCGTGACCTGGCCAAGGACGGCGCGTATCTGGGGGCGGATGACGAACTGTTGGAGTTTGTTGAGGACGGGGGCGATCTCGACCGCCTGTTGTTCAGGGCTCTTTGCCTCGTACTTCGCCCAGAAGGCGGAGACGCCAAGGGGGTCGCGTACGGCGGCGGTCACGGTGCGACGGAAGGCGGGATTGGTCAACAGGCTGGGAATGGCGATCAAGGTGGCGGTATCGCCGCCCGCTTTGGCGAGGGTGAGCAGACACGCGGTGAGGATCTCCTCGGTGCGCACTCCCCACGAGTCGGCGAACAAGGCCTTGAAGGTCGCCAACAGGGTATCGACGGCGAGTTCCGGGCTCTTGACACCACTGAGCGGGTTTAGCCCCACGGGAGAGGCGTCAGTTGGATCAATTACGACCACGTCGTGGAGGCGTTGGTCGGGCACACGCTCCAAGATATCGGTGACCAGGTCGTTCTTCGGGTCGATGACGACCACGCCCCGTCCTGATTCGATGTCGGCTTGGATGAGATGGGCCATGGCCGTGGACTTACCCGCCCCGGTGGGTCCGAGCAGCACGGTGTGCAACAGTGCGTCGCTTGGACCAACGCCCACTGGTGCTGTCGGTCCGGGGCCGTTGGTGCGGGCGAAGACACGGCCTCGCAACAGGTGAGCCGAGGCGTCCAGCCACGCCGGTGGGGCGATGAGGCGGGGAGAAACGGGTGGCAGTCCCGGCAGGTCGCCGTCTCCGATCGGCCAACCCAGCAAGCACGCGATCTCGCTGGCGGACAGACGCAATGGGTAGCGCCACGGAATCCTCACACTGTTGAAGTGGAGTGGGCTGTCAGGTGTGAAGCGCAGCCGTACCCCTGCTGCCTCGGCAACCCGGAGACCGCCGAAAAGGCGCTGTATGAGTGCTTTCGCCCTTGGGGGAGTGCTCGAGGTGGCCGCCAGCCGCAAACTGACCAGAGCGCCGTGCTGACGCCGCCGGGCGCTGGTGCGTGCCAGCGCTTCGCCGCTGAGATGGCGAGTCCCAATGGTGAGTAAACTCCACCATGGTTGGCGGGCGTCCGGGATTTCCATGGTGGTCGTTACCGGGGCCAAGCGCGAGCCGACAATCACCTGCAACGCCAACTCTTCGTCCTCCGCTAGCCCGGACATGCCAGCCAGGATGGCGCGGGCAAGCGCTTCGACGCGGCCGGTCTCGAGAGATAGCGACGGATGAGACACGGACACTCCAGCAGCCAGATCGAGGGGTCTGCGAGCACGCTCCAGAGTAGTCAGGCACAACCCGGGGACCAGATCGCCGAGCAACTCCCCGACCGCTCGGATCTTTCCCTGGTCAGCCCCGATTAGGAATTGCAGCTCTGCGGGAGTCGCTCTGGTCTCGAAGGCCAACGTGCCCAACGTTGGATCGGCCACCAACCGGTGGACCGCCTCGAGAACAGTCGGCCACCGCAGTGGACGCGGCAAGTGGGCGATACGCCAGGTGAAGGATGTCTGTCGGCTCATGACGGCTCCTCCGCCGTATCCGTCGATGATTCGTCGTCGGTGCTGTGATCAAGACACCACAACATGTAGAGCGCTAGGGCGCGGGCGAGCTGGCGGTCGTCACGAGGCCGCCGCCACTGCGGTCGGACCCTCACTTGTGAGGAGCGGGATCGCCCAAGTCCCACCTCCCTGCGCCTGCCACGCCTAGACATGACGGTCTCCTCCGGGGAAGCGCTCGGGTTTCACCAGTGGTTGCCCCTTCTCCACCACGCCATTGCCGCCCCCGCCACGGCGGCGGCCAGACCGACGCTGACGGCGACGACGGTCAGCGGCAACCACACGGCGACCAGTAGTCTCACCGTCAGATTGACGCATACGGCGGTCAAAAGGAGAACGAGTGCGCCGTGCAGTAGGCTCGAAAACGGGTTGCGACTCCCACCATTGCTCATAGTCCTCACCTCTCATCTGTTTCATGACTGTCCCCCTTTCTTCTGGCGGTTTTCCCTATCCGACGGGACAGGAAAGCCGGGGATGGTGATGTCGGAGTCGACTTCCAGGCCCCACACCGACCAGTCGGCCCGCGACTCGGGGCGGCGCCGGGCGAAGAGCTCCAGGTACGGTCCCCGGCTGACCCGTTCGATGATGGCGAACTGTTCAGCGGGCTTGCGAGAGTGCTCCTGGACCGGTGCTTGCAACCAGGTTGGCTGGGACCGGAAATTGACCGGTGCGCGGCCCCGAGTGCAGAACAGCAACTGCTCGGTGGCGTTGCGCAGTTGGTACTGGCTCGACAGGCCGAGGCGGAACTTCACCCACGTCAACGGGCTGCGCACCGTGAAACCCCACGCCTCGGCAACCTCGTAGGCTTGGCGCAGAAGGGCGTTGGTGGTCCACAACCACAGGTGGGCGTCATCAGCCGCCAGGTCGGAGACCGGCAGTGAAGCGATGCGTTCCAGGCTCATCGTCTGGTAGTGGCGTTCCCCGCCCTGATCCGGCCACGGTGGATCGGCCAAAATGGTCGTGAAGGTGGTTGGTGGTGTGGACATAGATAGACCTCGCTTTCGACTTAACTGGTTGTTTGCCTCGCCCCGGGAACGGCTCCGGCGATGAGGACGGCGCTGTCCCCGGGGGTTCTGCCCCGTATTACGAGGCAAGACGCCGTAAATTACAAGACCGCGCGGGCGGACATTCCCCGACGGACGGACCAACTCAATGATCTCGAGGACCGGGCGACTACGTTGTTGTAGAATGCGGGCAACCGCCCAGTAGCGGCGCTGAAAACCGTTGTTGTGGAAAATGCAACGACTCAGCGGAGAACCAGTGGTGCGGCCCTGCTCTAATGCGTTAATCCTTCCGGAGACTGCGGGCAATCGCCTGCATGGTCCGTGCCGCCTCCAGGGCTGCCGCGTCCTGCTGCAAGCGCACGACCACAGCCCGGTGCGCGAGGTCGTCCAACTCGTTCCGCCGCCTTGTGGCGTTCATGTTTCGACGGAGTCCCCCGGGAGCACCGCTGCCCAAGGGTGGTCGTCTCGTCCGCGAGGACGTCGAGCCCTCCGAGGACAACACCGCCCATGCTGCGATAGCTACTGCCACCAGTCCGATGAGAGCCAGTACGTTGATGACGAACTGCATTGCCCCTACTCCCTTCCGCCGACGGCGCCTAGAACCCGGCGATCTGGCGGGCGGCGCCCAACCCGTACGCCTTGATGATGGCCTCGTAGTACGGGCCGCCAGAGGGAGCTGCTTCGTAGCACTGCTCCGCCAGCCCCACTAAGGCACTGACGTTGCTGAGGGCACTGGACGCCAGCACTGCCCGCACCTGATCCCGTGTGTGCGCGACCTCGGCGCGTCCCAGCACTGTGTCCACCTCCCGTCGGGACTGGCGGGCCACCGCCCGTGACGACGGCCCGTGGAACGGCATGACTCCCGTGGCGTAGGGCTCTGGCATGGAGATGATCTCGTTGGACATGATGGACAGCTCCTTCCGCCGCCTCCTGGCCGAGGGGCTCCTCCCCTCCTGATAACAACCGGTGACGGCAAAATCAGGTTAAATCCTTGCAATTCAGGGACAAAGCATAAGCGTGATAACAACGAGCAGACCGTGGAAGTGGTAGATTTGCTCTATGCCAACGACACGCGACAGAGGCCCCGGCGAGGTATGGGGGCAATCGCCAGACCTCCCTGGTGACGTTGACGAGCCCACAAAACAGGCGTCGAGCGATGTTGAGCCGCGCTACCCCGACTACCTGATGGAGTTCCCACCCGACATCCCACCCGAGATTGCGGCCCGCTGGAAGCGGTTCTTCGACCTACGCGAAGACATCCTCATCGACTACGGCCACCAGACCGCGCGGGCGTACTACGCCGATCTCCAAGACATCTTCGAGTGGGCGGTAGAGCGGGACAAGGACGTCCTGGCGCTGGAGGACCGCGACCTCAGGCAGTACTGTGCCCTGCTGCGGCGCCGCAAGTACAGCGAGAACACCATCCGACGACGGATGGTGGCGTGGCGGAAACTCCAAACGAGGATGGACGAGGAAGAAGTGGACCAATATGACAAGTGATTTTCAGCATAAGAGTGGAAGTGCCGGTGCCAAATACACTATACAGCCCTGAAAATGTGTGTTAATCTCTCACATCTGGGACGGAAGCCCCATCGCAAACTCAACAGACAGTCCAGTAGTTGTGCAGAAACCGTCCGATGGGCGGTCTCGATGCGCACCAGAGCATGAAAGGAGGAAGCTGCCGCCCGAAACTTGGCCGCTACTTGTTTTAGCAATGGATTTTGCTAAAATATGTAGTGTAATGCCTAGTGAATACGATCGACTAGAACAATGCGGAAGCCAAGCACAGCGACACGAACAGCTGTGTGAGCGTTGTGGGAGAGAACTGGGGCGACAAGCGAGTGTAACGACAATGTCTGAGTCAGAGGCTTTAATTAGAGGGATTGAAACAATGGAGCGTCGCGGAGAGTTTCAGTTTTCTCCAGATTCTTGGATTCGAGGTAGACATCCCGAGAGTTTTTCTTTCGAGGAGATTAAACGAATGACGCCTCAAGATCTTGAGGAGCTTTATGTTACTCGTAAAATCCTTGAAGCGGCTCGTTTTGTTCTTGGGGTCGTGCCCGATGCCGCTTAGAATTGTGTCGTAGATAGTTACTACGCGCATGAATACTGCTGATTGGGACGGACACTATCATAGTGCTCTATCTAGTGTCGCAAAAGCTAGACGCGTGGTTATTTATTGCGGCGCTGGTGTCACACTTTCTCGCACAGGTGTTGGCTGGAGGCGACTTGTTCTTGAAATAGCTGAACAATTAGCCTATCGCTTAAATAGGAAGGAGGGTGCTCTAAAAGACAAAGGCGTGACAGTTCCAAAGAACTTGATAAAGCGCATAACGAGCAGCGAGTTGTCCCCGCTCGTTTGCGCGACTGTGGTTGCTGAGTTGATCTATGGACTTGAGAAGTTAGACAGCGAAGCTATAAGTGCGCAAGATAAATTGGCGGAGTATCTCACTGACATTCTCTACACGAAAAGCGAGAGAAGAAAGTCGTACTCTCAAAACAATACGTCGCTTGAGCTCTTGGGTTTTGTTTCCAACACAGTTGCTGCGCTAATTCACGGCGGAAAAGAAGTGGCCGTCGTGACGACAAACTATGATACCTATATTGAAGATGAGCTTAGCACCTCGCTATCGAACCTGTACCCTATATTACCAGACATCGATTATGATGCTATGACTTCTTTCGAGACCGTAAGAAGAAAAAGTCTCTGGAAAAAGAACATAGTGCCGCTAATATATCTTCACGGGCGCCTGCCTCGTGCTTCTGAAACACGTACGCGATCTCGTCGAAAGAAACTTGCTAAACGTGTTGTGTTTTCGGAAAGTGAATACGCAGAGTCAGAGAAAAATGTAGCGGCATGGCTGGAGGCCGTTACGAAAGGAGCTGACGTACTGTTGATCGTAGGCTCTTCTATGGAAGATAAGCCTCTGATACGGCTTTTGCAACAGAACAAAAGCGCAAGGGACCAATATCAAACTGATGTAGAAAGAAAAGGAGAATCAAATCAATCGTACTGTAAGACTGTTGTTCTAATTAAGACTCTTAACCAAATAGCAGTTACAGACAAGCGCTTAGAGGAAGAAGAGCTTTATGACCTTGTTGCCTTCGATGATTTACGGTACAGCCATCTTGGCATAAACTACTATATACCCACTCAAACTTATACTGATGTAGCCGATGTCCTGAGGGATATCTCTCTGATCTGCCAGGCAAACACTAGCGATAGATCTACTCTATCTCAGAAACGGGAAGTGCTTCCGTTTCTTTCTAAGCAAACACTCGATGAATGGTGTCGTTGCGTGTCGTCTAACCTCGAGGTAGAGAGCACGGTTAGACGAGTATTTGAGGTGCTTGCATCTTCAGAGGATGAAATTCGCGAACTATTCAATGCCCTTTTCACCACAGACTATAAGCGTAGTCTTGTCGTTCGTTTGGAATTATGGTTGCGCGGAGTTGCGCCTTATCTTGGAGACTGTAGCCAAGTGGTGCGTGTCGCTGATTCGGATTCGATACTCCTAAAAGCTGATTCGAGGAGATCCGAGAGTCTTTATCGCCGTTTTCCATCACGTACTGCTGCCGTTCGTGCTATGCAATTTGGGTGCGTTCAGTTCGATTGTCTAGAGAGTTTTGGTGAGGCGAGTAGCGCTTCGCGCTGGCAAGGTTTTTATGTTATTCCTCTTACGTCCACCTTGGGGCTGAAAAATAAGATAATTAGCGAATATCTGACCGGCGCTATTGTGGTTTCGCTAGGCCTTAGAGACACCAATGTACAGTTGGTCAGCAGGGGTTGTAGAGATCGCTTTCAAAATGAAATTAAAACAATCAGTTCAAAGGTTGCTTACGTAAATGCCGACGATGCGCAGGCTACTGTTTTTGAAAGAATCAAAGTACTCCTTGATAGCGTCTGGGGCCGTTGTGAATCAATAGTTATGCCTGTTAGCAATGGAAAGTGATAGCAATAGTCGAGCCGACTGGTCAAGGATATGTGTAGTTCACTTGCCTTAACTTGATATATACATTGTGTCTGTCGTTTTGAACTTAGAACTGTTCAAACCTTTAAAAGGCTTAGAATATTTCTTCGTACATTACAAGTGCTTAGCGCGCCATACACATTGCTAAGTCTCTTCACCTCATCAGCTCCTCTACCTCTACGCCCATCTGCTCAGCGATGCGCTCCAGGCTGCGTAGGGTGAGGTTACGCTCCCCTCGTTCCAGTCCTCCCATGTAGGTCCTGTGGACTCCGAGGGCCTCGGCGAAGGCCTCCTGGGACAGACCCCTCCTCTGCCGGTAGGAACGGATGTTCCTGCCGACCTTCTTCTGGAGGTCTCCTTCTGCCACATCGGCAAGCCTGACGGCTTGCTACTTGAAGGTCTACAGACTTATGAGTAGCATCGTTGGTGTAGGAAGGAAAAGTCGGTGTGAGGAGGTGACGATCCATGATGAGCGGCGGCGAGTGACCCGAATGTCTAACGTTATGCTGCCTCGCGGCTCTGGTCGCGGGGCAGCTCCTTCTCAAGGGTCCAGGTGAAAGCGAAGCCGCTTTTCGGCATGAGCCAGCCATCAGCACTCACCTTGATGACCTTGTCGGTGACTTCTTGCGGCGAGCGGACGACATGGACTGGGCGAGCCGATGCGACTGTGTCGCTGACCCGCATGTGTGTGATGTCCGTGTTGGTATAGTCCAAGCTCAGCGCCATATTCCTCGCTGGCTGCGGTAGCTCGAAGAACAGACGGTGCCCCCAACACGGTGTGATAGTCCTGAAGATTTGGCGGAGGCGGACGGCTTCACCAGTGCGAGACTTTGCGTCCAGGTGCACGGTATATGTCTGACCTGACTTTCGGGTAGCTCGGCGGATCGTTTGCGGACGGCCGTCAACGGTGAACTCGAGGAGTTCATAGGATTCCTTGCTCGAGGCGTTCATCCCGGGGCGTGGAACCATCATCCAGGCGGAGGTCGCTGGAAGATCTTCGCGAAGGTCTGTGTATTCTTCCCTATTGTCGACACAAGCGAACCGGCGTGTCGCGCTCGACGGCACCGTTGTATACTCCCATTCAACAGTAACGTCGAAAAGAGGAGTACCAATGGTACTCCTCTCCAGTGCACTGGAGAGTCGGATACGAACTTCGACGTCATACCAGCGTTCGGCGGCGCGGATGGCTTGGTCGCGAATGTCGGTATAGATTTCACGTGCGAACTGCTCATCGCCGAGACGTAAGGCCATGACGTTGGCGGCGATGTCATCGAGCAAGTCCGGATTAGAGACACGCTTTAGGTCTTCGGGGTGGATGGCGAATCCTTCGATGACGGCGTCCCTCATGGCTGGTGCTTGTTCGTGGATGATCTGACGAAATTGCTCGACGGTTGCCTCTTCCTGATCTTTGCGGAAGGTGTATTCGAAGAGTGTACTGAGTAGTCCCGCCCCGAACAATGTGCCACCGAGTTCTCCGATTGGTAATGCATGTAGCCAATTCCAGACGCCAAGATTGAGATTACTCACCCAGCCATTGAGCATGATGAGAAGGACGCCTGCAAGTGTTAGCGATGTGGCCAAAAGGAAGGCTTTGGTTTTACGGAGGCGTTTAGTAAGTGGCGTGCTGGGTTTTCGCTTATGCTTCATATCTAGGACTATTTTACCAAAGTAGTTCGTAATTTCCTAGAAAGATATGAAGCTGTGGTTTGAAGCCCGCTTCGAACGACTAAAGGCTGATCAGGCAGATATTCGGGCTGACTTTGCCGAGTTACGGCGAGACTTGTTCCATGAATCGGGTGGTCATGAAGTCGCGGACTACACTCTCTACGGCTCGCTCGACAGACGCTTGCGCCCGGTGAGGCGAAGTTCCCTGAGCTGGCACACAGTTAGACCATGTAGTCCGTATCTGCTCCCTGGCACACAGTGCGTCACCTATCGCTGCTCAACAGGCGTCCGTAGACATGGAAGTCTTTGTATGTACCGTCATGGAAGTAGCGTTCGCGGAGAACTGCTTCTGGCGTGAAGCCCAGGTGGCGGAACAGGCTCCGCGAAGCGTCATTGTCGGCCAAGATCCACGCCTCAAGGCGGTGGAGTCCGAGATGGTCACTTGCCCAGTGGACCATCTGTGTGACACCCGCTGTGCCGTAGCCGTGGTGACGATCCTCTGGACTCCAGATGCAGATGCCTATCTGAGCGTGACGATTGCGCCAGTCGATGCCGTGTAGGGAACATTCGCCGACCAGTCGGCCTAAATCCTCCAGGACGAAATTATAGTCGGATGCGGGCTGGGGGCCGGAGGTTGCAGCAATCTTGCGGCGAAGCTCGGCGCTGGAGCGCGGACGCCAGTAAGGTGGCCCGTGCTTGGCCAGCTCCTCCCAATCTGCACATGCCTTAAGGATGTGAGGAATGTGCTCCTCAGTGAAGGCGTGGATTCTGACGGTCATGGTTCTACCTCAGTTCTTCCTTTCAGGCGTATGGGCAGCTTCGACTTTTCCTTCCTACACCAACGATGCTACTCATAAGTCTGTAGACCTTCAAGTAGCAAGCCGTCAGGCTTGCCGATGTGGCAGAAGGAGACCTCCAGAAGAAGGTCGGCAGGAACATCCGTTCCTACCGGCAGAGGAGGGGTCTGTCCCAGGAGGCCTTCGCCGAGGCCCTCGGAGTCCACAGGACCTACATGGGAGGACTGGAACGAGGGGAGCGTAACCTCACCCTACGCAGCCTGGAGCGCATCGCTGAGCAGATGGGCGTAGAGGTAGAGGAGCTGATGAGGTGAGATGAGATGCGATGTGTTGGCCCGTTGTCAATGGGCCAACACATCGCGAGCACACTACTTGAGCAGACTATTGATCTCCTTTATCAGTTTCTCAGCACGGCAAAGAATCGACTCTGTCAGTCCGCTCGTCGTATCTCGACGCAAAAGTGCGCCTGCGGGAGCGAAGTGGTTGAGGTGTCCATTATTGATGTTTCGCGCAGAAAATACGGATTCAACACGTTTTGTAATGCGGTCTCCATCAGGAAGGTCACTTACCTTGAGAGGATCTTTTGAAACTTGGCCAGCATAAGCTTCGTTTACAAGCTCAATGTAAAGACTCTCTGGGAGAAGATCTTCTATGTCAGCTTCTGTCGTGTCTAGAGCATCGCCGACTTGGACCAATGAAGTGTTATACAGTTTCCCTGTCTTTTTTAGTTCAGCAAGAATGCGCCTATTTTCGACTGAAGAATCTGAAAGACATGCCACCGTTAGGTTATTTGCCCCAAACAATGAAAGAAAAGCCGGAAGCTTAGTAATTCCTCCACCGGGGACTAAGGTCCAACGTTCGTCAAGAAATTCCTTCCCGGCTTGACGCAGTTGTTCGGAAAGGAACTGAAGAAATATCACGTCAGAAGGACCTTCAACAAGGAGAACGTGGGGGCCAACAAACAACGTCTGCGTCAATTCGATACCAAGTGCGGCATGTAGTGGAAAGGTAGATTCTTTATCTGTTCGAAGCACGTCGTCCGAGATAGTTGTTCCACATGTCCGATCATCTACAACCGTGCGTACCCTCTTGATATTATGTGGATTGATCATAAATGGAGAGTGTGTCGTGAATATGACCTGATGTTTTGGCGCTAGACGTTCATCAATAAACCGAAGTAAGTCATTCTGGGCTGTAGCGTGTAAGTTTAAGCCGGGCTCATCCAAGAGCAACACTAATGGATACTCGGATTCCGACTCCAACTTTGAGAAGTATGCCAAGAATGAAAAGAACCAAACAAATCCCCTTGACCGTTCATCGAATGGGACCGTCACTCGATGACGTTGATTTCGGACGCGAACTTGGAGCAAGGGCGCCGAATCAAGTGGCGGCTCGGCACCTGGTTCTGGCGAGGAAATGTCTTTAAGCTCTACTGAAAGTTCTTTATTCTGACTCCAGTACTTAAATACTTCGTCGCTGATCGTATTAGACGCGTTTTCCATCTGTCTGATTAGATGTTCATGATTGTCGGTTGAAATGAAGTCCCTAAGCTCAACACCAGCCAGAGACAGGAGTGCGAGCAGTGCCTCTTCACCTCGCTCAAGCGTATCGTTATTCTCCTTATCAATGAGTCGTGGGATTGATACTTTTCCCGGCATTACGTCATAATCGCCGAAGTAGACAAACTTCGGGCGACGTTTATGAAGAACGTCAATCGCTGCGAGCAACGGACTCTGGTTACGCCACCCGTTAATCCTCTTGGTGACATCGCCGCTACTTGGAGTCTTTGACTCCAAAGTACCCAAGATCTCGATAAACTTTTCGACGGTATCTGCTTTCTCAATCCGTTCGGTATCCCCTTGTGGAAGATCGAGCTGACTGCGCAGGAAGTGGAGCACCTTTTCGTCGTCTACAGGAACCGACCATGTGCACTCAGATTGGTTGTAACTTTTGTTTATTGAGACCACATTATTCGACAGAGAGTTCGGTCCGATAACATCCTCCACGGCAGCAATATCGGCCTCATCGAGTTCGTAGGTCAGTTTCGTGACCTTCGCCCTCTTATCTCCTCTAATTTCGCGTGTCAGGTGACTTGGATAATCAAGATCTGTATCAAAGCAAGAGGAGCTTCCAACGGGGAAACTCTTATACAGAGCTTGTAAAATTGCTGTTTTACCTGACTCGTTCTTTCCTACAAGGCATGTCACATCTGATTCGACATCGAAACTAGTAGGCTCACTAATGCTTCTGTAGCGACGAATTTCGGCATGTGTTAACTTCATGACTCAATCTCCTTCCTGTGTTCTTGGCGCACATTGCGTCGTATCTATTATACGATATCTATTCCAAAACGGGACGCTTCGAGCGCGTGGTTGTTATATAAAGAGTAATATAATTGAACGTATAGATACGAACCTTCTATTTCCGCCCTCTTCTCGGTCGCATCGCCACTCCTTGTCGGAGCAAGCAGTCGCGTACGGTGCTGGGGCTGACGTCGAAGAGCTTGCCCAGGGCAGCAAGGGACTTGCCCTCAAGGTAGAGGGTTTTCGCCTCGTCCTTCTGGGTCTCGTTGAGACCGCGCTGACGAGGAGAGAGTCCGCGCGAACGCCAGATTCGATGAACGGTTGTCCTTGAAATGCTGAACTTTGAGCAGATTGTCGTAATTAGTGTGCCAGTGGAATATAAGTGGCATATTTCGTCTTGCTCTGCCCTGGTTAGTGTTTTATAGTGTTGTTTCCTAGTTTTCCGTTGCGATTTGTGCGATACTGTAGATATGGGTTCCTCGTTGAGCCCTCGGTCCATGGTGGCCAGGAACTGTAGCAGCGGCTCGACTTCTTTCGCATGGAACTCACTGAGGGCCACCACAGTCTGAGCTTGATAACCATAAGATGAATATTCTCCCCATTCCTGCTACAATATAGTGTGGTAGATATTGAATTTGTAAAATGAACAAACTGAAACTAAAACGACTAATTTACCAGATACAGCACGACTATTTGACCTTAAATAACGTCGTTATTGCTGTCGCTATTTTAATTGCTATGAGCTGGGCTTGGGGCTCTATTGAGTCAATGCAAAAAAATTATGAACTGCAACGCTCCATTGACAATAAACGTCAACAGGTAGAAATCGAGACTCTACAGGTCGCCCTGTTAGAATATGAATCTAAATATTATCAGAGTGAAGAGTATCAAGAATTAACTATTCGGCAACGAACTGGTAAAGGTCTGCCCGGCGAAAAACAACTTATTACACCATCAACAGACAGTGCTATTTCCGCACAAAACCCCGCCCCCAAACAAACAAGAACCGACAGTAATTTCCAGCAATGGATGAACTTTTTATTCGGCGGCAATAGCCGCAGGCGCTGAGACATTTGCAATTATTACATTAACCTGATATTATAAAATACGTGCCGCGGGGTAGAGCAGCCTGGTAGCTCGTTTGGCTCATAACCAAAAGGTCGTAGGTTCAAATCCTACCCCCGCAACCAAGAAAAACCCCTCTTCGTTCAGAAGGGGGCTTTTTCTTTAGTATCTGCCATCATCGCTAGCATATCGTCCACCACGACTGCCAACTCTTACGTGTGGACATTTTTCACCCGGCTCTACGTATTTACAGCAGTCGCCGCAAAAGAAGCCCCGTATAGCCGTTTCAACAAGGTCGTTGACCGGATATACTTGGATAAGTTTTCCAACTTCCGTTGGATCATAAACGGGAAGACCCATTAGTCTTTCAGCGTCATCATAAGAGCAGCCTGTAGTATCGACGATATGGTCTAGCTTAGCCTCCTGCCCAGGAGTTAACTGCGAATCGTCACAAATTTCAGCCAATAAGACCTTTTCGCTACTCATGCTTCATATTATACCATAATCACCAAAAATAATCAACCTCATCAAAAAACTCCCCCGCTATCCGCAGAGGAGCTCTGGCACCTGTTTGTTTGGTACTATTGTACCGCTAAACCGATGCATAACGCAAGTGCTTATTTCTTCTTTGAGATTGTCAAGAAACCGTTGCGTGGGTTTTCTTTCACAACACGATCTTCCGGCAAATCGCATGGAACACCCTTATCATTCTTCTCGACCTTAGTGAAGAAATAGATAGTTTGCGTCTTGCCGCCGCGCAAAGTTACGTCAGTCTTGTGCAAGTAGTATGTGATCCCCTTTGAGTTGGTATGCTTGTAAGCCATATGGTTCTATACCTCCTATTAATGCTATACCCTTATAGGTTACTACCTCTTACCCACCCCTGTCAAGCTAAAAAAGTCGATTTTGTCGTCGTAGCATAAATTTTAAAATCCCCAAGATTACCAATCTCACTATAATAATCATAGCAATTACCCCCGTCACCAACAGTGACCAGCCCGCAAAATCCGCTGACCAGAGTGGTGAGACAAACGTATGGTAGTATGGCTCGGTAGAAGGTGCCTCAAACTGTAGACTAGAAGTTTTAGCGGCAGGGTATTTCTCCCACTCCTCGTTTATACAACTGACGTAACGCGGATCTGCCTGTGTAGTAAACCGCCCATAGCCACCCTGTTGAGCCTTAGCATCACACACCGCCCGAACCTTAGAAATCGTGTCATTATTTGATCGATTTTTAATCGCCTCTTCAAATTCTTTTAATTTTTGGTCGTATACCCGCTTATAGGTATGATCTAGTGCAATTTTCCCCGGGTCAGCATTCATATGTGTGGCTACATATCGCTGCAGGTCATATAGTCGTTGCTGAAGACTTACGATATCCCCAGTCTTATCAGCATTTTCCACAGCTTCTCGCCGCTCAATCATACCAACGTTATTAAGCCGTAGAAATGTCGCCGATATAAATCCAGCCATAATAAGTAAAATCACCAGCTGCCACGTTTTTACCTGACTCAGCCGCTTAATCCTAAATTTAGTTTTTCGCTTATCTATTGCCATCCCACCACTTTCTCTCTGGTTTTAGTATAGCAAATTATCTAAATGACGAGAACCTACCCAACTTACAGTGCTATAATAAAGTTATGCGGATTTATTTTTCGGGAATTGGTGGTGTCGCCATCGGTCCACTTAGTAGGATTGCCTTAGGTGCAGGATATGAAGTCTGCGGCTCTGATAAATCACCAAGTCTTATCACTGATGAGTTAGAAGCAGCCGGCATAGCTATTTCCTTTGACCAATCTGGTGCATTTTTACAAGCAGAGCATGATAAAGCGCCTTTTGACTGGTTAATCTATACTGCAGCTCTACCCGAAGACCATCCAGAACTAGTTTTAGCTAGAAAATTAGGTATAAAAACTAGTAAACGCGACGAACTGCTAGCGCAGATAATTGCTGATAAGAATCTTAAGCTTATTGCAATTGCTGGTACTCATGGAAAAACTACCACCACAAGCATGCTAGTCTGGGCGATGAAACAATTACAAATTCCCATCAGCTATTCCGTTGGCTCGACATTAAGCTTCGCGCCAAGTGGAGAGTTTGATGAAAATAGTGAATTTTTCGTGTATGAGTGTGACGAATTTGATCGCAATTTCTTACACTTTTCTCCAGAAATTAGTTTAATTACCTCTGTAGATTACGACCATCCAGACACTTATCTAACAAAGGAAGATTATTTGGCAGCTTTTCATGAATTTGGCGAGAAATCTAGAAAAGTTATCGCTTGGGCTGAAAACGCCGCTGTATTTGACGAGAAAAATCTGATTGTCCTAAAAAATATAGACCAGAATATTGCCCTGCCCGGCGTGCATAATCGCAAGAACGCCACACTGATAATTGAGGCTCTAAAAAATATGGACATTTCAGCCGAAAAAACTGCAATCTATCAAGCGCTCAATTCTTTCCCAGGATCAGGGCGCCGCTTTGAAAAGTTGGCCGACAATTTATATTCCGACTATGGACATCATCCGATTGAGATTAGCGCAACGCTACAAATGGCCCGAGAGCTATCAGATCAAGTGGTATTAGTTTATCAACCACACCAAAACGTTCGTCAGCATGAAATAATAGACCAGTATACCGCGGATATTTTCCATAATGCTGATGAGGTTTATTGGTTGCCAACATACCTAACTAGAGAAAAGCCAGACCTACCAATTCTAACACCACAGCAGCTCACCAAAAATATTGATCCAGAAAAACTTTACTTTGCAGAGATGGACGATGATTTATGGCACGCCATTACTACGGCGCAAGCGACCGGTAAACTGGTTCTCTGTATGGGCGCAGGCACTATCGACGGCTGGCTACGCACACGGCTAGCTACGGCTTAGCGATCGTCGCCGCTGCCATGGATTTTTCCACGACTCTGACGACTAAGTAGTTTATCGTTATTTTTCCGAGCTACTTCTTCTAAACTGCTACCAAGTAGATGAGATATGGAATTGACATACCATAGTACGTCACCAAGTTCCTTAATTATTGCAGCATGGTCGTCTTCAGAAATCATACCGCTCTTATCCCGCAATATCTTCTTAAATTTCTCCATCACTTCGCCAGCTTCACCGCTCAACCCCAAAACCTGGGACATTAACCTGGCGTCAACATCACCATAGTGATGAGATTCCTTGTCTGTTAATGTGGAAATTGCTTTTATTGAATAGTCGTTAAATTGCATAATTATAGTGTAGCTGGTTATGGTTTTTGAGTAAATAGACTCTGTCTCTGTCTACTTGTACTATACAGGCGCAGCTTTGTTGGGTAACACCTGAACACAGTGCGTCACCCTGCCCTCACCCAGCCAGCGCTGCTCATAGGCAGTAAGGATTTTATAATCATCGCTAAAGTTTGATTCATGTAGGTCGAAAGTTAGTGCTTTTAGACGCCAACCTTCGGCAACGAGTTGTTCAAGGCTCCAGTTAAAGAACTCAGGATTATCATGTTTGATGATTATCGATCCGTTGGTACGCAGCAACTTGGCATAAGTTTTCAAAAAATGCGGATGCGTCAGGCGACGGCCAGCACTACGTTTACGCGAAAATGGGTCAGAGAAAGTCAGCCAAATAGTACTCAGTGAACCGGGCGCAAACAACTCACCGATCTGATCAGCCCGAGTTCGCACAAAAAACACATTATTAAGCCCACGAGCTTCCGCTTCCCGCGCGCCTTTTTGCAAGCGATCGCCCTTAACGTCAACCGCCACAAACATCTGCTCCGGATGACGCGTCGCTAGTTCAACCGTAAACATGCCATTACCAGCGCCAATTTCCACAATATCAACCTGGCGCGGTGTCCACTCCTCAAACTCAAAACACAGTGGCGAATTGTGAAACAAAGCAAACTTATATTTTTTGCGCTTACGAGTAATAATAAACTGATTTGGATCGACAAAATTCATACTTTCCATTATACTAAATCAGTAATGGATAAGCTTATAAAACAGTTTTTAGACTCTTCAACTTTGGGACAATGGCTACACAACAACAGCATGGGTTGGTTGATTAGCGAACATATTATTGAAACTATTAGTATTATAATTGGATCTGTTTTTGTCTATTTTTTTGGCAAATATTTGCTGTCTTGGGCGATTCACTATTCTATCCGCTCCACCGCCAAACACCGCTCTTGGCATCGTAAAGACATGGAAAAACGCGAGAAAACTCTCATCCAACTAACGCGTAGTTTTTGGCGAATTATTATTATTTTTTACGTCATGGCAATTATCGCCAATAAGTTGTTCTCATTTGATTTATCGCCGCTATTCGCCAGCGCTGGCATTATTGGTGTGGCATTAGGATTTGGTGCTCAGTCGCTGGTTAAGGATTTTCTATCGGGAATTTTTATCATTGCCGAAAACCAATATCGTGTTGGCGACGTGGTCGACGTCATGGGAGCAGCTGGCACAGTCGAGCGAGTCGGAACTCGCACGACGGTAATTCGCGACTCGGGCGGTAACGTTCATTATGTCCCCAATGGCACAATCCAACACGTCATCAATAAGACAATGGGCTATAGCATGTCGAGGTTCAGTATTTATATTGACCCCAGCTCTGATATATCTGAGGTTACCGAAATCATTAACACTACTGGCGAGAAGTTAGCTAAAGAGAAGGCCTGGCAACGAAAAATCATTGACCCACCAAAGTTTGTCTCCGTTGGCGACATTAGCGGACGCGGCACTGAGCTGATCATCGCCGGGAAAACCCAACCATCCGACCAGTGGGCTGTTACCTCTGAAATGCGCCACCGATTATTGCAGAACTTTGACCGTGAAGGCGTGCTTTTAGCAACACTGCCAACACCAACGCCAATTATTAAGAAATAGTTTAGTTGTTAGACAGGCCCAATTCTTTATCGCTCAGCACGTCGTTAGAAAACGCCTTAACTCTACTGGCCCCATCCGCCTCTTTATCGTATATGCTTAAGAATTTTTTCAGCGTATCCTTATTAACCTGACCTTGGGCGTCAAACTCATGGGTTTTTTCGTTCGTATCCTTACTAATTTGATTACGGCGTGAAGCGTATTCAGGACGACTCAAGTCTAGCCGATATGCGTCAGTTTTATAATAGACGACCATCGCAATTGACACTAGCACGACAGACGCAGCGATCACCAAACCGACAAACGTAACAAACCTATAATTATCGAAAAAATCTTTAAGCTTATCCATTAGACCCTCCAGACAACGAATCCCTAACTACCTGAACTTCTGTCCTATATTTTATCAACAAATCATTCAATGTTTTCACGTCCTCTGACAGACGATTTCGCGCTTCTCGAGCAGCTACTAATTTTTGATAATATCCTGCAACGTCCTCCGAGCAATTGGCATGGTCTAGCTCAGTCATCGTTGTATCATAATCATTATAATTGCTATTAAATTTTAGGCGGGCCGACTCAAAATCATTAGTGATATTTACTAGCTTAGAACTATCCAGCTTATTGACTGCCAACCGACCATTTAATCTGGCCATAAGCTTGGTCGAAATTGAGTTATACCTCTGACCAACATTTACTCGAGTTAATGCATCATTGGTGTGAATATTTTTAATTGCTACCCTTACAGAACTACAGTTCCGGCTAAGAATCTTTGCAAGTTCCGAATTTGCAGCAGTATCGGCTGTTTGGGCTAGCGCCACCTGCGGCATTAATAGCAAACCAGATCCAATCAAAAAAGACGCGAGATAGAAAGTGAACCTTTTCATCAGTCCTATTATCTCACGTCTTCTCGATTACAGTCAAATATTACTTGAACTGTTTTTCAACATTGCTTTTGACGCCTTTTGCAGTTTCTGCCACCGCGCCACCAACTTTTTGGGAGCCAGTTTTTAATGAACCAACACTATCCTTAGCGGCCGTAGCAGCCTTACTGGCAACTTTTTCTGCATCAGACTTCAGCTTTCCCGCTTTCTTTTTCAAATCTTTTCGGGTTTCTTTACCGCTCTTTGGTGCGGTTAAAATTCCTGCTGCAAATCCTGCTGCTGCTGCACCGATAACTGCTAATACTTTTTTCATATTGTTACTCCTTTTTTATTATTTTTTACGAAACAACCCTGCTATTTCACTAAAAACCTTTGTGGGCGACAACCACTCAGTCGCACTAGCCACATTTGTTGTGATTTTATCAACATTTTTCATGACTGCATTTAGTTTCGCCAGTAAGGTAATAACCACTGCCAGTAGAGCCACGATAATGACTGATAGTAGCCCAATAATGATTGACAGCAAGATGATGATTGTTTGAATATCTTCCACGCCTTACCTTTCTGCAGAAGTTTGTATTTGTTATATCTATTGTAGCATGCTTTAATGATTTGTTTGTATTAGATAATCTAACTATTTCACTATAGCATAAGTGTATTAAAATGTCAATAGCCTTATGCTTAATTCGCTCTGATATGCTACACTGATATAGCTATGAAGATGCTTTTCAAAAGATATATTTCAGAATTTGTCTACGGGGCAGTTGACGGTACGGTGACAACCTTTGCCGTAGTGGCAGCGTCGGCTGGGGCGGGGATTTCCAGTGCGGTCATCCTTATTTTAGGCGTGGCTAACTTAATTGCCGATGGCTTTTCAATGGGCTCCAGCGCCTACTTGGCAGCCAGCGCCGAACACGATGAATCGGCCCCCACGGCACCCAAAAGCGAGCTTCTCCTAAAATTATCGGTTTAGTTACATTCTTGGCTTTTGTGGCAGTCGGCAGCGTGCCAGTATTACCCTATTTGTTCGACGTGGTTGCAGTCCTAAAAGTACCAAGCACCACCCTGTTCTATATCAGCTCGCTGCTCACGGCAATTACTTTCTTAACAATCGGCTTTATTAAGGGCAAAGTCGGCAAGCAATCACCATGGCGGGAAGCTACCATCACCTTGCTCCTGGGAGCAGTCGCCGCTGGACTAGCCTACTTTGCCGGCGATGTATTGGCGGCGTGGCTGGGCGTTCAGTTATAACCCTTAAAATTCATTAGCGATATATTTGATTATTTTACCAATGTTGCGCACTGATTCTTCACGCACCGTTTCACCCTCCAGATAAACGCGTCGATTAACCTCCAGCATCACCGAGCGCAGTCCTGGCGTTTTATCACGGTAAAAATCCATTGGCACCAGCGCACCCGCATACGGATAATTCAGCGCGCAGCTATAACCCAGCTTTTCTATATACGTTTTCAGTTTTAAGGCACCATTTTCACTAAACCATTCATCGTCATACCCCAGGCAGATATCCGGCAGATTTTCCGTATAGCCAAACAATTTTCGCACCAAATCATCACTGTAACTATGCAGATCAATCATCATACACGAGCCGTGCTGATTAACAATTTTTTGGCTCAATTTGTTTAGCTGTGCATGATGAGGCTCATACGCTTGCCTGATAATTTCCTTGCGGCGCTCAGGTGTTACCTGGCGATACTGCACGCCGCCTGGCAAATGCGTATATACCGCGCCCATCCCCAGCCTCGCCATCGGTTCATCGGCGTCATTCCGAAACCGCTCAACGTCGCAATATATCCGCGAATACTTGGCTATTACTTTATGGCAATCAATATCTCTGGCAAGCTCGCCCACTTTATAATCAGCCATAAAACGTAGATTGTACTCGATAATCTTCTGATCAACCGTAACATCGCGCCAAAAATCTGGCGGCAGATGGAGCGAAGCGTGCGGAATATGAATGAGGAGATTAGCCGCCATTTTTCCACTGCCTGGCACGTTGCAATAACTTATCGACATAAGCTGCTTTAAGTTTTTTATACGCCGACCTGTCGTAATTTGCTTGCTTGGCATATTGATATTTTATCTTCGAATATTGAGCAGCTTCGTCATTGTGAGACCTTAGATAATCTCTGATGATTAAGAAGTTGTCGTGCGTTTCAGTATCCGCGACCGCGAGGTGAATATGGATATCGCCCTCGCCAGTTTCTTCTTGTCGGGACGCCAGGAAGATATAATCTTGGCGGGAACTTGGATTTAATGAGGGAAAATATCCAATTGCTACCAATTTATCCCGCAACTCGTTCATATGCTCATTATCTTTAGCAGAAACAAGGATATCTAGGATATTTTTACCATCCAAACCAAGCACCGCGGTACTGCCGACATGATGAATTTGCGAACCATCCGCAAGCACTAGCGCTAATTTATTTTTCACGCGCGTAAAGACAGCTGATATGTCTTTTCTGGATTTTTTGATGGCGACTGGCATTTGGCTAAAATTTCAACTGAGCACCAGGCAGTTCAAACACGCTTGGCATAAACTTCTTCGTCGCAGCACGCTTAGACATAAAGATTTTCTCAACGCCGTCAAAATTGTGATGAATAAACGCGCAGGCAACGATCACTTGCTTGCCTACCGCGGGCACTTCGCTATCATTCATAATCTGTATAGATTATACATATTTGCCTAAAGCGCCGCAAACATACTGGCAATTATCCTGACGCTAAGCGATAAACGTTTTTGAATGTGAAGCGCCGTCTTTGGCTATCGCCACCGTAAATCCCGGCCAGCGCGCCCATTGGCTGCGCAGCGTTAGCCATGAGTCAATGAATTTCAGCGTTCGTTTGGAAATTGATTTCATAGCCTGCTTGTACCTCCTAAAACATTACGCTTCTTGCGGCCACCACTTCAGCACAAAATCCCGGTAGCCTGGCGCAATTTTGTCAGTAGCTTCGACTTCTGTTCGCGTCAGCCAAACTATACGTTCCTCGCCGCCATCACACGCCCGGTCTGGCAGTTCAACGTTACTGTCAACTGTAGCCGTATAGCCAAGAATAATTTTATGGTCTTTGACGGCACTACCTCGCGGATAGCGCATATAGAAATCAGCCGGTGTCGCATCAATTGCGATACCCAGCTCCTCGCGCAGCTCTCGATCTAGTGCCACGTCAGGCGTTTCGCCAGCGTCAATATGTCCGCCCGGCAGGCCAAAACTATCATCGTGCGGATAATACATCATTAGCACGCACTTGCCATCATTACTATACAACGCCACTTTTACGCTAACCTCGTGTCGATCATACATTGCGCTCATAACCCCAATTCCTTTAGCTGCGCTGAGTCAACCGTTGACGGCGAATCCATCATCACGTCGACGCCCGAGCCGTTCTTTGGAAAGGCTAAGGTTTCGCGGACGTTCGTTTCGTCAATGAGTTCCATAAGGATGCGGTCAACGCCAAAGGCACAGCCAGCATGTGGCGGTGCGCCGTACTTGAAGGCGTTTAGCATGGCCCCAAACTTTTCTTCAACGTAGCTTTTGCTAAAGCCAAGCAGGTCAAACACTTTGTACAAGACCGCTGGATTGTGATTACGCACGCCGCCGGAGCAAATTTCGTAGCCGTTCATCACCATGTCGAATTGGTCAGCCACGATGGCTAGTTTTTCAGCATCGGTCGTCGCCGATTCCAGCGCCTGCAGGCCGCCCTTTGGCATACCGAATGGGTTGTGTCCAAAATCAAGCTTCTTGCCGTGGTCATCCCATTCATAAAACGGAAAATCAACAATCCAAGCCAAGGCTACCTCATCCGATTTTTTCAGGTTGAAGTGGGCGGCAAATTCGTTTCGCAGACGACCAAGCACGGCGTTGACGACTGGACGAGTGTCGGCGCCGAAAAAGACTGCATCGCCATCAGCTGCACCAGTTTTTTGTTGGATTGCCGTAAGTTCTGTCTCGCTCAAGAACTTGGCAATTGGCGATTTCGCTTCGCCGTCTTGGTAGTTAATGTACGCTAAACCGCCCACCCCCTCACTCTTGGCAATGTCGGTGAATTGATCAATTTGCTTGCGGCTCAAACTAGCGCCATTTTTGACGCAAATCGCCTTGATACACTCAGCGTTTTTGAACACGCCAAATTCAGTATTTGCGAACACGTCAGTTAGCTCAATCAGCTCCATGCCAAAACGTAGGTCTGGCTTGTCCGAGCCATATGTCTCCATGGCGTCGCGGTAGGAAATGCGCGGAATTGGCTGACCATCGCCCACTGGCAGATCGCTCAAATCCAGCAACTTCTTGCCAGCAAAATCGGTCGCGAGCTGCCGCATCAACGGCTCAACCTCCTGGCGGACCTCCTCGCCATCCTCAACGAAACTCATCTCCAGATCTAGCTGATAAAACTCACCGTACAGTCGATCAGCTCGCGGATCTTCGTCGCGAAAGCAGGCTGCCAGCTGGTAATACCGCGGCACGCCGCCAACCATCAGCAACTGCTTGAACTGCTGCGGCGCTTGCGGTAAAGCGTAAAACTTACCCTCTTGCAAACGACTGGGGATCAGGAAATCACGTGCGCCCTCAGGGCTAGAATTTGCCAAAATTGGCGTCTGAATCTCAATGAAGTTCCGGTCGTCCATGTACTGATGCATGCGCTGGTACATTTCAGCGCGTTTTTTCAGTATCTGCTGCATCTTCGGACGGCGCAGGTCGAGGTAACGATATTTGAAACGCAATTCCTCGCCCGCTTGGTTTTCCTCGGCAAAGGGCTGGATTGGCAGGGTTTCAGCGCGGTTCAAAATTTCCAGATTTTCCACCACAATTTCCACATTACCGCTGGCAATATTTGGATTCTTCAGACCCTCGCCACGCTCTGTCACCATACCGCTGGCACGAATCACAAACTCATCGCGCAGGCTTTCCGCCAAACGAAACGCTTCCGCCTGCTCAGGATTAATCACCAGCTGCACCAAGCCAGTATGGTCGCGTAGGTCAATAAAAATCAGCCCGCCGTGATCGCGTCGGGAATGCACCCAGCCAGCCACTGTAATATTTTTCCCAACTTCATCAGGGGTATTTACCGCCAAAATTCTATTTTTCATATCTGTTATTATAGCACGACTTAGGAAGTTTCCCCAGACTTAAACATCACGGCGAGTCTTTGTTGGCGTGTTATTCTTCTGCGGATTTGTCGCAGCTGCCTCTCGCAAATCTCCATAAACATCGTATTCATCAATAATCTTTCGCCCCAACAAAGCCTCAATTACGTCTTCCAAACTCAACAAGCCAACCGTTTCTCGAAATTCATTTACAACAATAAACAAGTGGTGTTGCGTCTTCAAAAACGCAGCCAACGCATGTTGTAGAGTCTGATTCTCGCGAATATAATAAACATCTCGACTCATCGCTGTTTCAGCACGGTGGGATTTTATTTTATGATCAATTGTCAGCAAATCTTGAATTCTCAACATACCAATCACGTGATCAATATCGCCTTTAATAACCGGAAAACGACTATAGCCTTTTTTATGAAGATCGTCGAGCACTAGCGGCCCAAGAAGTTCATCAGCCGACACAGATTCAATCATGCTCCGCGGCGTCATCACGCCCTCAATTTTCATGTCATTAAACCTTAATCCATTAGTAATCAACTTCTTTTCATTGGCAGAAAGAACCCTGCCAGACCGTGCTACCATTTCCAGCAATTCGTCCTTTGACTCAATTACATAATCATCGTTAATCACTGGCGCAACCGAACGAATTAACGAAAGTAATGCTTGATATTTTTCAATCGTCACTAAAATAAACGGCTCATATTTTTCGTATAATTGCTGCGAGTATTTTTGCCACAAACGAATCCGTGCTATTGCGCCAATCTCAAGAGCCACCACCACCGACAGCATCAACCCAAATGCCCAATGAAACAAATTTACACTAATCACCGTTAAGACAACCAGACATAAAGATGCCATCACGCGCTGTAGGGAAATAATATCTCGTAAGAATTTTCGTTGAAGCAGAGATAATTCGGCTTTTTTATCACCTGTATTGCTACGCCGTCTTAGTTCAAATTGACTATGCGAAGACAGCTTTGGCTGGACGCCTAAAACCACTAGCAAGACCACCAGAAACGTCACATATCCAAAAATTAGCACAATCGTCATGGTTTTATTGTACCGCACTTCATGCTATACTGACTAGAGTAAATGGAGGTCAAATGAACAAGAAAAGTTGGATAATTTTCTCGATTATCGTGGTAGCAATTGTTGGCGGAATGATTTATATCTCGACGCAAAACCGCCTGGATGTAAGCGACATCAATAACGAAAAATTAAATAAAACGATCGGTGCGGAATCCAGAAATGGCGATATTGCCGACCATGAATTTGGCAGTAAAAGTCCTAAAGTCACCATCATTGAATACGCTGATTATCAGTGTCCTGGCTGTAGTACCGCCGGACCAAAAGCCGAGGAAATTGCCAAAAAATATAAAGACCACGTGCAGCTAATTTTCCGTAATTTCCCAATTGCTAATTCTCACCCAAATGCCCGAGCTGCCGCAGCTGTAGCTGAAGCAGCTGGCTTACAGGGGAAATTCTGGGAGATGAATAATCTACTATACGCCAATCAAGATGCTTGGAAAAATGCTAACGCCGCAGATCGCGATAACGTTTTTAGGTTGTATGCCGAGCAGCTGAAGCTTGATTTAAACCGGTATAAAACCGACATTGCTAGTAGTAGAGTTAAGCATAAAATTGATTTTGACATGGCGCTAGGCCGCAAGCACGGCGTTGCCGCTACACCAACTTTCTATATTAACGGGAAAAATACCGAAATGGACAATTCAGGATCGATTGAGGCGGCCGTTAAGGAAGCTCTGAAAAAAGCTGGCGTCGAAATTAAAAATTAGCCGATTTCATAAAATACCAAAATCCCGCTCCGGTGCCTTGGAGCGGGATTTGTTTATAGTCGTCCCTATTCTACTGTGAGAGCGACTGCACGTTTACTGTGCTATGTATGTTTGCCATTCGGCAGGCACCACATCCACTGCGATCTTTTTGCGCCTAGAAGACACAAACTTGATTGCTATTGGCATGTGTTTTGTACTCCTCGTACTTATGTGCAGCCCCACGCGCTTCGACCTTTATTACTTATTTATCAGCAATTTAATGCTTCGGCGCGAGACACATCAATCATGGTATCAAACGTCAATTAGTACGTCAAGCAAAACTCCACCACGATGTTTATTTTTAGATATTAGAATAAACGGATTCGCTTAGCCACAAACATAACTAGCAGAATCAATAGTACAGTAAAACCAGTAATGACTGGATAAGCCCAAGGTTCTCCTTGAAACGGCAAAGCAATATTCATGCCATACATACCATAAAAAACGTTCGGAATCGCCAAAAGAATGGTGATGGCCGTTAAGACTTTCATTCGTTGATTTAAGGTGTTGTTAGCGACGGTTGAATAGGCATTCTGAATACTAGAAATAGTGTGAGTACTGGAGCTAATCGCTACAAGAATCTGTCGAATGTGCAAATCAATATCCCCTAGCGCCTCTAAATCACGTGTTTTGAATAAATGGCGCCGATTTTCCATCAGCTGAGCAATCACCCGAGACATCCCCTCCAAACTACTACGATATTCGTTGAGCGTATCCTCAATTGCTACAAATTTAATAAAATCAGAATTCTCAACTTCACGACGACTTAATCGCTGACGAGCATCACTAATCTTCTCTGTTAATAAATGAACACGCTGCTCATATTGAGAGATAATATATGCTAAATTGGCTGCAAAGATTCCCGCTGGGCGCTCAGTGGTACTAAATAGAAAATCACTAACCTCCAAAGGCGAAAATTTAGCGTGTGGCGAGATCGTAATATAATGACCACCACTAATCGCGATTAAAAACGGCACTGTTTTACCAGAATCAGTTCGCCCAAACGGTATACGAGTAAAAATATATTCGATACCATCATAAAACTCCGCCCGAGGCAACTCATGAATATCTAAAACGTCACGAACGATATTGACGGACAACGACAAAGCTTTCGCCACCCGTGACGCATCAAAACTTCCGCCCAAATGAATCCAGCCACTTTTATGCATCCGATTCACCTGCACCAACTTTTCAGTCAGCAACCTGCGCTCAAAGTAACCCACCGTCATGAGTAAATTATAGTATAAATGATAAAGATTGGCAATTAAAGCTTACGCTTATCGTCGGCGCAAAAAATAATAACCAACAACAAATGCTAGGATGATGCTGACTCCAGTAATTGCCCAAAACATCAGCGGGTTGTCATTACCAGGAACCGGCACGTTCATACCATATAAGCCGGCGATCATCGTCGGGATAGTCAGCGCCACGGTGATTACCGTCAGCAGGCGAATCGTTTCATTCAGGCGCGTATCCATCACTGCCCGGTAGCTATCGCGAACATTGGTAATGGTTCTCAGAAGACTTTTACAACGCGCAATCACCTGCTCTAAATCAATCGAGATGTCTTCAACGTCTTCCTTATCGTCAGCTTTCAGGCGAAGCTTTTGTGTGGCCAGTAGCCGCTCAATCGCCCAATTCATCGGAATAAGTGCGTCCAGATAATCATTTAATTTACGTTCGTATTCCGCCAAAGTCGCAATATCTTTAACTCGCAAAGTATGAATACTATCGGTAGCAGCACGCATTTGACGATTAATAGTCGCCACTCGCCGCTGATATTGCATTGAAATCGCCTCAATCATCGCCACCAGCAGCTCAATTTGTCTATCAGTCCTAAGATGCATTTTATCAATAAACGGCTGCCACAATCTCCCCAAACTATCCCGCGATAATGTCACAAGATAATCTTTATTTAAACAAAACAAAATCGGCGTGGTAAAATCATTAAAATCATCATCGGTGTCTGGCAAACGAGCAATTAAGTACGTCCAATCGTTATCAAATTCAATACGCGGCACCTCATGCGGATCAAGTGCGTCACTGATCAGATCCTCATCTAGACCAAGCGTCAATAATTGCGATATCTCCTCCTCGTGCGGACGCTCACAGCGCACCCAAGAACCTACCCGCAAGAATTCCTGCGGACTAATCACCGAGTCGTTACTGGTAGAACGGAGATATTGCAACATAGTTTTATATTATAAAATAAATACCTAACAAACACAAGAAGCTCCTGCTTTATTACGAGGAACTTCTTGCTAGAAATGTTATGATTGGACACGCGTACCAGCCAAGCCGTTAATTGCTTCGGCAGTTTTTTCTAATGAGGTGATAATTGCCGTACGGCCAGATTTACCACTTAAAAACGACAATGCAGCCTGGGTTTTCGGCAGCATGGAGCCAGCTGCGAATTGCCCGTCGTCAATATGTTTTTGCATTTCAGCCACCGAAATTTCGCCAAGCGACTGTTCGTCTGGTTTGCCAAAGTTGATTTTAGCAGCATCAACCGATGTCAGGATCAATAGCGTATCCGCATCCAAAAGATCCGCCAATTTGGCTGCGCCAAAATCCTTATCAATCACTGCCGCCACGCCTTTTAGCTGCCCGGTTTCATCCTGCAGAACAGGAATGCCGCCGCCGCCAGTTGATACTACAGTAACTCCAGCGTGAACCAGCGCCTTAATAACCTCAGCTTCAACGATTGTCTGTGGTTTCGGCGAAGGCACAACGCGCCGCCAGCCACGACCAGCATCTTCTTTCACCGTGTAGCCACGCTCGCTGGCAACAGTTTTAGCCTCCTCTTCCGAATAAAACGGGCCAATTGGCTTGGTTGGGTTTTGGAAAGCTGGGTCGCTTAAGTCAACAATAGTCTGAGTTACAACACTTATAGCACGATTATTCATTTGGTTAACTGCAAATGCATCATGAAAGGCTTGTTGTAACCAGAATCCAATTAAACCCTGGCTCATGGCGCCAGAATCTTCCAAAGGTAAACTTGGCACGTCGGCCGTGTTGATTGCCTCTTCGTGCAGGACGATATTGCCGACCTGCGGACCATTGCCATGAACAATCGCCACATTATGACCCGCCTGGATAAGCGGCAAAAGTTGACGAACTGTCTCATCGGCCACCCGCTGTTGCTGCTCAGATGCGGCTTCGCCCTGCCGTTGCAGGGCGTTACCACCGAGCGCTACTACAATAGTACGCTTCTTATCCATCTACTACAACGCTCCAAATATTGCAATAACCGCAACGCTAATAATCGCGAATACTGCCATAATTGGTGCTGAGCGTTTTAGCCAGTCGCGATACGACACACCCGCCAGCGCCAAGCCGCCCATCAGAGAAGCGATAGTTGGCGCCATCATGTTAAGTAGACCTGACGCTGTAGCAAAGGCTGCCACCATGACTTCTTTACTTGAGCCAACCAGGTCGGCAATTGGTGCAATAACTGGCATAGTTGCTGCCGCCAAACCTGATGATGATGGCACGATGAATGACATTGGCAAGTAGAACAAATACGCCAGCACACCAACAACGCCACCGCCAGCATCTTTCAACAACGCCTCACCCCAGCTGATGATAGTGTCTTGGATCTCACCGTTAGTCATCACAACAGAGACGCCGGTTGCCACTGCGATAATCAAAGCAACTGGTAAGATGTCTTTCACGCCATCAATAAAAGTGTCGACTGGGAAAATACCTTCTTTTTTAAATTCTTTATAGTAAATTGCGGTTATTACAATTGTTGACATCAAGAACAGTGTAGTGATTTCGCCAAACAGCCATTCGCCAAAGGCGGCACTATGAACCACGCCGAGCGCTGCACCGATAACTGGTAAATCTGAAGCTCTCTTAAACACGTTGTCAAAGAAAGTAATTTCCCAGCTTCCCCAAGGAATCAGCGAAAGGACCATCAAGATAAATGTGATAGCAAATACGCCCATGACAACTTTTCGTGGGGTAGTTAGTTTTGGTATGTTTTCCATATCTAGAGCAGCCGTAGCTGGCTTATAACGAACATCCTCCTTATATTTGCCAGCCTTCACTTTTGCAGCATAGTGCATAGTGAAGATAATTGCCGCAATCAGACACAGTACTAAAATGATAGACATAATTGGAATTACATTACCTAGCTTTACGTCTGCTGTTGCGGCTGCAGCGCCAGTAGAGAATGGGTTAATGGTTGAACCGAGCACACCCGTACCGGCGCCAAGCACAATCACCATCACGCCAGTCATTGCGTTGTAGCCAGCAGCAATCATCATCGGTATAACTAGTGCGTAAAACGCCACAGTTTCTTCCTGCATGCCGTAAGTTGTACCACCGATAGCAAATAGCGTCATCAAAATTGGAATGAGCCATTTTTCTTTACCCTTAAGCTTGCGAAGTAGCGCACCAAGAGAAGCATCAAGAGCACCGGTCTTCATGGTAACGCCCAAGAATCCACCAAGCACCATGACGAAAACAATCACATCAAGCTTATTCGTCATGCCTTTAATCGGCGCAGTGAAGACGTCCCATAAACCTTGTCGATCATGCTTATCGACTTCAGTATCTTTACCATCCTTCTTTTCCTTGACAGTGCGATCTTTATTTACTACATGATACGACCCCGCGATACGATTGCCATCATCATCTGTTTTATAAAGACCTGATGGGATAACCCATGTTAGTGCTGCCATGATAATAATCACGACAAACAGAACAGTAAACGCCGACGGTGAGCGGAGCTTCTGCTTTGCTTTTTTAATTTTTTCTACCATTGCCTCGGAGCCTCCTTCACTCCCTTATTACGACAACAACTACAACGTCAAAGCCATGACGGCTTTAATTGTATGCATACGATTTTCCGCTTGATCAAACACAATCGAATGTGGCGAACGGAACACCTCATCCGTAACTTCCATGGAATCTAGACCAAAATCTTCCTGGACCTTCTTGCCAGTAATTGTCAATGCGTCGTGGAATGCCGGCAAACAGTGCATGAACTTAACTTCAGGATTTCCTGTCAGGTTAATCATGTCACGATTGACCTGGAAATGGCGCAATTGGTTGATGCGCTCAGCAAATTTGTCTTCCTCACCCATTGACACCCAAACGTCAGTGTAAATAACATCAGCGCTGCGCAAAGCTTCTTCGAAGTTGTCGGTGATGGTTATACGTGCATGACTTGATCTTGCAAAGTGGTTAGCCTTATCAACTAGAGCTTGCTCTGGATGCAGTTCACGAGGTGCCAAAATACGGAAATCAACGCCCATTTTTGCCGAACCAATCATCAGCGAGTTTGCCATATTATTGCGGCCATCGCCCACAAACACCAGCTTGGTACCTTTGAGCTTGCCTACATGGTCCTCAATGGTCATGAAGTCAGCCAAAATCTGCGTCGGATGGAACTGGTCGGTCAATCCGTTCCACACTGGCACGCCGGCATGCTTCGCCAAATCTTCCACAGTCTTGTGCGCAAAGCCGCGAAACTCAATACCGTCAAACATCCGGCCTAGCACCTTGGCGGTATCTTCAACTGTCTCCTTCTTGCCAAGCTGGATGTCGTCTTTACCGAGGTATTCCGGCGCGATACCGAGGTCGTTAGCCGCCACCGTAAAGGCGCAGCGTGTCCGCGTCGAGGTTTTCTCAAACAGCAACGCCACATTTTTTCCCTCATGAATCCGGTGCGGCACACCGGCATATTTCAGCCGCTTATATTCACGCGCCGTATCCAGCAGTAAACGAATTTCTTCCGCCGTGTAGTCGCTTAAGGTTAGTAGCGACCGGCCTTTCAAACTCTGAGCCATTAGAATACATCCTCTCGTACTAGCGGCATACTCATACAGCGCGGGCCGCCGCGGCCGCGTCCAAGCTCAGCACCGCTCACTTCAATAACTTCAACGCCGTGTTCGCGCAGTTTTTGGTTAGTGACGTAGTTGCGGTCATACGTTACCACCACGCCCGGCGCAATCGCCAAGGTATTGGAGCCGTCATTCCACTGCTCGCGGGCTGCTGCAATCGGATCGCCGCCGCCACACTCAATCAGCGTGACATTTGGCACCTCCAATGCTACTCGCAAGACGTGCTCAAGATCCGTCTCATGCGTAATGCGCGGGAACGGCTGGCCTTCAACTTTCTCCAGCACGAAGCAGTTCATCTTACCGCCGCGATCGCGGATTTCCGGATGAATAGTAAACTTGTCCCGATCAATCATGGTAAACACCGTGTCCAGGTGCATGAAGGCGTGCGACTTTGGAATCTCCATAGCGATGACTTTCTTAAAATTCGAGCCGGCAAACAGCTTGGTCGCCATCTTCTCAATCGCTTCAGCCGTGGTGCGCTCCGATACGCCAATCGCCATTACTTTGTCATTTAATACCAATTCATCGCCACCCTCAATTGAGAATTTTTCAGTACGGTTATACCAGACTGGTACGCGATTCGCAAACCGTGGGTGATGATCGATGATATAACGCATAAATAGCGACTCACGACGACGAGCTGTCCAGTGCATCTTATTTATAGTCAGACCATTACCAATGGCTGCAGCTGGGTCACGCGTAAAGTACAAATTTGGCATCGGGTCGAGATAGAACGGATAATGGTTCTTCTCAATCATATTATGCAGCTGCTGATGCTGATCTGGCGGCAAAGTAATTTCATCCTTACGCACACCAGCCATAATTTTGCGGATCATAGCGTGAGTTGGCAAATCCAACAAGAATTGACGCAAAGTTTGAGTAACACGGCGTGAATCCTGCTTAGAAGCAGCCAACATTTCATCAACAAATTGTTCACGCAATTGGTCTGTACTGAGCGACTCTGCCACCATTTGATCCAGATACAGCACTTCAACACCATGTTTTCTTAGCACTTCCGCAAACGCGTCGTGCTCAGCCTGCGCCACCTTCAGATATGGAATATCATCAAATAAAAGACCGGTCAGATAATCTGGCGTTAAGTTTTCCAGCTCTTCACCTGGCCTATGCAACAAAACGGTCTTAAGTTTTCCTATTTCAGACGTGATGTGAATTGGCTCATCCATCACAACCCTCCCCTGTTTATATTACTAATGTTTTAATTGTAACACGTTTATGTTTTTGAACAAGAGGAAATAATTGCCAGACTAGACTCCGTTCTCAACGTATATTGACGATTGTTCGCCAGCCACTTATCAACCGCCCGCGCAGCGCCTGGCAAGGCTTCATTAGCGTAGTCGTCAACGACAATGGTCGCCGTTTTCTGAAACTTACCGCCGCAGACGCGGAATGAATCGGCAATTGACTCATAAAAATCGCCGTCAAAAAACGCAAAGATGATACTTTCCGGTACGTCGTCAGGGGTGAAATCAGCAAACCAGCCCTTGTGAATAGTTGGTAGTTTTAAGCCAGCCTTTTTGAAATTCTGGATGAAGGTTTTACGTGGCGCCAATAGTTCGCCCGCCTTGAACTGCTCGCCGGCAGCGCTAGCGTCTGCTTGGGTTTTTTCTGGCAAGCCCATAAACGAATAATCATAAACGTGAAACTCGCCCGTGGAATCATAGGCGTCCAGCAGTCGCCGAATGAACAAACTAGTCGTGCCGACGTAACAGCCAAACTCGACGATGTTTCCTGCCGCGCCGCTTTGCAGTACTTTTTCCAATTCTCGTAGCAAGACGCCGAGTTCTTTGGCGTCAACTTGGTCAGAAATGATGGGATATTTGGCGAGAAGGTGGTCGGTGATCATTATTAAATTATATCGCAATTATTGGATTGATATCGTTCGCTATTGTTTCCCCATACCATATTGTCTGAAAATATTTACATACTTTTGCATAAACTCTTCTTTGCGATCCACATTATACTGCATAATAAACCGCGGATGCTCCAACGGCACGATATTATCAAAGAAATGATGCTTATTATTTATATTGGTCAAAAACTTAAAATTCTCACCGCTGCCGATGCAAAAACAAACGGTTGTGTCAATATTGAAATCGATCTGGCGCCTCAGCGAATCTATGATAAAAGGATGTAAACATTTTTTCAGAGCTGCATTTTCATAATAATTACAATTTGCCCAATTACCCTTCAAATTTATATTTTCAATACCTAGCGGACACACAAAACTCATGTAAAATTGTTTATAAAAATTCTGGCGCCCACCGTATTCTTCCATCACTTCATATAAGAAACTTGACGAGCGTTTATTCGCTCCAAAAGCGTCTATAGAAATCCCAGTGTCTTTTTGTAAATGATTAACGTCTTCAAATGGCACACCGGTAAGCGCTGTCCCGCGCCGTGCTGGTGAACTGCCCAAAATCATAAACCGCCGCTTATTATCATGATAGTACCGGTGGTAAAACCGATGTATTATTTGTGCTATTTGCTGCTGATTAGCGCCAGCGAATGGATTGATTAGACGATATCTTTCTGGCAAATTTATGTCAACATTTTTCAGACTGTCGTAAAATTCTAGTATTTTTTGAGCAACGGTTTTAGGCTTCATGCGGATTCTTATTGTAAATAATGTACATTAGTAAAGCCAGCCAAATCGCCACTATACTCACGAAAACAAAAGCATATCTCACATGTTTATTTTAGCATACATCCCGGTGGCTCTCCAGGGATTATTCGGTAAACTAACTGTCGATAAAATCTGACTGAAAACTGTTTTGCTTCAGCAACTACTGTGTTTAAGGTTTCGTATTTCACCGCGCCTCACACCTGACGGCACTGGCATGATAAAATTAAATCATGAAGATATCTAGTCCTGCCTTCGCCGAAAACGCTAAGATACCAAAAGTCTACGCAAAGCTCGGCGGCAACCAACGCCCGCCGCTCGAGATCAACGACGCACCAACAGATGCCAAAAGTCTGGTAGTTGTCTGCCACGACCCTGACGCGCCTGGGCGCGATGGATTTTACCACTGGACGGCTTGGAATTTACCGAGCAAAACCACTGAAATCACTGGCGAATCGCTACCCGCGGGCGCCGTCGAGGGCGTTACCAGTTGGGGCCGTCCTGGCTGGAACGGGCCGCAACCGCCATTTGGCACGCACCGCTATCAATTTTATGTGTACGCGCTGGACGGCATACTAGATCTGCCAGACAGTACAAAGCCCAAAGAACTCATCGCTGCTCTCACGCCGCACATCATTAGCCAAGCCATGCTGACTGGAAAGTTTGGTGTGTTGGATATTTTTCGGCAGAATTAAGTACCACTTTCTACAAATAATTTACTGGGCAAAAGTCTACAGGCTATTAAACGATACCGCTAACCCTATTCTGCCATCTATATTTTTTAATTTATAATAGTTCACGCGCTAGGTTAATATACATCAAAGAGATGCCTTCTTCGCGCATGATTTTTAAGAAAGAAGCCTTATCGGTACACATAGGACTTTCTTGATTAATTGAGATAAGCACTCTTAGATTATCATTTTCGTGAATTATTTTTGCTAAACTAAAGTCAACTCCCGCTCTAATAAGAGCAATTTTAAAGTCATTATCAGTACCATACTTTATACGTTTATAAAACGACTCCTTGACTACGCCAAAATCATTCAATATCTCAAGAAATGGAATAATATAATGGTCAACATTATCAAGATTCTCCTTAGCTAAAGCAGCCGCATAACTTGGCATCAAATTTTGAGTCTGCTGCTGAAATATATGATATTTATTCCACGATCCAGTCTTGCCATCGATACCACAACTTCCTATATCGCCAACATATACTGGATTTCCGATTTTACCGCGCCACATAGAAACAGACCTTGCAATCAACGTAGAAAAGCTGGCTTCATTATTAGCTTTTTCGTCAATAATTCTTATATAAATATCCCTTATAGATGGCTCTGTGTATAGTAAATATATCCAATTCCCATACTTATGCTTATCGATCCTGAGACCTGTCTGATATGTCACCTCAAGAAAAACACTAATAATCGTATTTAATAACTTATTACCATCATCAATTATTTGAGTGTTCAAGAGATGCTCCATCTTTTTAGAGATGATTTGTTCATATTTCACAATATCAAATATTTTCACGTTATGGGCATAACACTTAGAACCTAGCTCAGTCTGCGCCAATAATGGCTTTGAGTTGTTAATTTGCGAATACATGGCTTCTCTTGTTTTATCTATATTTGCAAGTATGTTAACTTCATCGGCAATTCTATATTCCTTATCGCTTCCTTTATAAGAAGCAAGGAGCGGGTTATTGATACTGTCCTCAACTACAACCCCCTCCTTGGCATGCTCCAATAAGAATTTACTAGCATTTGCTCCCTTCTTCATATAATCATCATTTTTAATTATATATATTTCTGGTGTTAATAGTTCCATTCTTGGGTTTGTAAAATCAAAGATTATGTTATAACGGCCCACCCTGCCCACTAAATTTCTGAAATCAGGAACGTCCAAGCACCTAGCCCCCTTGGAATAATTCATTAAGAATAATTTACTTGCAGGAATATTCACGCCTTCGAGTAATGTGCTCGTAGTAACAATAAATCTAATCTCAGGAATATTACGATACAAGAACTCTACATATTCCTTAATAGTGTCCGGTATCTTACCGTGACTGATAACTATGCCGCGTTTAACGAGCTTTATTAGATTATAGAAAGGATGAACATAGCTTGATAGGACATTACATGCATCATCAATTATAACTTGGCTTTCAGGGCTGTATTTAATTTCTGGCGTCCTAGCAGCTAGCGCATCGGCAAGTTTTTCAACTCCGCTTGGCTTATTAACATAAATAATATTTTTATCCCCACCTCTACTAAATAATATTTGGTAATAGTCTGTAGACGATTCAGTTATTTCGTAAAATTTTGCCGTAAACTGATCAAACAGCTCTAAACATTGACTATTATTATCCCAAAGAAAATAACGTGGTATTTTCATATACTCAGTAATTTCCCTTGACTGTATCTTTTTTGAATTATGTTTATCATTTATAAGACGTAGACTTGACCTTGGGTCTACAATGAAAGGAGAGTAGTAATCGATGGCCACACTTGATTTTCTATTACTAGCGATTATGATCGCCCTCGAGAGAGTTAAGAATCTATCCTCATCTTTAAATAAATTATGAGATTCATCAATAAATAGATAATCTATTATTAGCTCATTATGTTTCGCCAATAATGCCATTAGTCGCTCCTGTGTTAGCACAGCAATAAATTGGCTGTGCTTGTATTTTTCAACATACATGTCAGGATGAGTTATAACATCAGTTCGACTTCCTTTTTTGTTCAAAACCATTGATACAGTTTGATTTATCAATGATTTAGTGGGCACAACTATACAAACAGACAAACCATTATTGAACTTTTCAATAGCTTTAGACACCATCAAATGAGACTTACCATAAGAGGTTGGCGCAACGACAGCAAGATTAGAAACATTTCTGACACTACGACTTAGTCTAAATTGTTGCTCTGATTTGTAATACTCTTCCTTATATGATTCTGCCAACGCCTTATTAAATAGACTGTTCACGTCGTCCTCCACAGCCTCTAATTCTGTAGTATGACTATCGTGAGCTTGTATGAGCATAAGTACAGGATAGTATCTTAATAAGCTAGCAAAATGGGATAATGCATAAAAATTATTACTAAGAAGCCCGTAATTTAGGGCCATTGAATATGCCATTTTTTGCACATCCTCATCACCATAAAGTGAAAAATAGTTTAGGATTCTATACGTAAATTGCATCTCATCCCAAGTTAGACGTTGTCTCAATATTATTTTTTTGTATACTTTAGCAAATAAGAAATTATGATCCTTAGATTTTCTTGTTAATACCGACCTTAAAGAGCTAAGGGTAATCTTATACATCAAGCCCTCCTTCAATTCCTAAGAAATCGATAATATCATCAAACATCTTACGATGAATACAGATAATTATAAAATTATCAAAACACTCTGTCTTCTTTATGTCATCAATTTTCCTAATAATATCTTTCGCATCTGTTATATCATAAGCAAAATCCCCAAAATTAACTGCCATAAGAATTGCGTTACGGTTAGTCCCCTCCCGTTGATAAACCATATTTCTACTGTTAGACAGTAACTTGGTTAACTCTATTTTTTTCTCCGACGCAAATATTACCGCCACCTCTGCCTTAGCAGCCTCCCATCTATATCGAGTGGATGCCTGTCCTTCCGACATAATATTATCAAAGTAGTTCTTAAGGCCCTTGCTCGCCCTATTAATTAGCTCTTCGCGATTAGTTTTTTCAACTAACCCAGATTTTACCTCGCCATACCATATTTTTTTACGGTCCTTGTCATAAAAATTTAAATCAAAACCTGGCTTTATATTCCGATTTTGAAGTGCAAATATTCTACTCATGCTTTCAGCTGAAAAATCTAAATAGTTTGAAGCTAGAATATGCATCAATAACTCACCAATAACCCCGTACTTGCCTTCTTCGTCTTTACGACTCATTAGATTTTCATACATCTGCCTACAAGCAGCTTGGTAGGTATATTCATCAGGCTCAATAGCAATAGGCTCTGTGCCATAGCAGACCTCTGCCAATTTAACCCTTATCATTTCTTTAAGGTCTTCAAAATGATGATCATTAATATTTAGTATTCTATACTTCACATGACCGTATTCATCTTTCACGCACAATATATCGTCAGATAAAGACATTCTACTGAATATACTCCATATATAATCTTTTTATCTAAAATAAAAGATTTAATTCAATTATATGACTTATTATATCATTTTAGTGATTAGTACAACTGCATACTAACTTTGTCAGCGTACACTCACTCAGCAAACTGGCTATTATACAGCTCAGCATAAAAGCCATTCTGTTTCAGCAGTTCGTCATGCTTGCCTTGCTCGATAATGTTACCGTCGCGGACGACCAAGATCAAATCAGCATCGCGGATGGTACTCAGGCGATGGGCGATGACAAAGCTAGTTTTGCCCTGCATCAACTTGTCCATGGCTTTTTGGATGAGTACTTCGGTGCGAGTGTCGACCGAGCTGGTAGCTTCGTCCAAAATCAGCATCGGCGTGCGCGCCAGCATTGCCCTGGCGATCGTCAATAGCTGCTTTTCGCCCTGTGAAATGTTCGTTGCTTCTTCGCCTAGCACCATATCGTAGCCGCCCGGCAGCGACCGCACGAAGTGATCGACATGTGCTTCTTTGGCGGTGGCAACCATCTCTTCTTCGCTAGCTGTTGGATTGCCGTAGAGCAAATTCTGGCGAATCGTGCCATTAAACAACCAGGTGTCCTGCAACACCATGCCAAACATTTGCCGCACATCGCTGCGCTTCATTTGGCGAATATCCACGCCGTCAATTTTGATCGCGCCGCTGCTAATTTCATAAAACCGCATCAGCAAATTAACCAATGTTGTTTTGCCCGCGCCCGTCGGACCGACAATCGCCACACGCTGGCCTGGCTTGATGTGCGCCGATAGGCCTTTGATGATGGTTTGGTCGGGTTGGTAGCCAAAGACCACATTGTCAAATTCGACTTCGCCCTTGACGTGAGCCAATTTCACCAAATCTTTGCCCTCAGCCTTTTCCTCCGGCTCATCCAAAAATTCAAACACGCGCTCGGCGGCAGCGGCGGTCGATTGCAACACATTGGCAATGTTGGCAACTTGCACCAGTGGCTGATTGAATTGATCAATGTATTGGATGAACGCCTGAATGTCACCGATTTTCAGCCGGCCGTTAATCGCCAGCCAACCGCCCAAAATCGCCATCACGACGTAGCCAATGTTACCGATGAAGTTCATGATTGGATAAATCAGCCCCGACAAAAAATGGGCCTTCCAAGCGCTTTCCTGCAGCTGATTGTTAATCCGCGAAAACTTAGCCAGCGACTTTTTCTGGCCGTTGAATACGCGCATTACTTGATGGCCGCCGTACATTTCCTCGATGTGGCCATTCAGTTCCCCCAGCTGCGTCTGTTGGCGGAGGAACTGTTTTTGCGAACTTTTAGCGATCAGCGTCACTACGCCGCCAGCCAGCGGCAGCACCAAGAGCGCCACCAGCGACATTTGCCAGCTGATGGAAAACATCATCACCAAAATCCCCAGCACCATCACCGTCGAGGAGACGATTTGCGACAGACTTTGATTGAGTGTCTGGCTGATGGTATCGACATCGTTGGTGACGCGGCTAAGCACTTCGCCGTAAGTTTGCTTGTCAAAATAGCTTAGCGGCAGGCGATTGATTTTCTCGGACAATTGCCGGCGCATTCTGAAGGTGACCATTTGCGTCACTTGGGTCATCAGCCAGGTTTGGATGTAGCGGAAAATGGCGCTGAGCACATACAAACCAATTAGCAAACCAACGACCCGCCAAATTGCCTCAAAGTGAAATTCTGGGCGCCGGCTAAGATCGAGTTTTTTGATGGTATCAAGCTGATTGGACGGAATTTGGCTTTCAATTTCCGACTTGTTCGGCAGGCGGTTGAGGACATCAGCACCGGTCGTGCCAGCTGGCAGCGAAGCACCATTTGGCAGCTTGCTGGTGATGGTTTCGTACGCCTTCATGCTGACATAATCTTCGACAATTTGGTTGGTAGCGCCACCCAAAATCTTCGGGCTGGCAATCGCAAACGTCGTACTACCGACCGCGAAAATCGCCACCATGAGCATTTGCCAGCGAAACTCTGCCAAATATTTGACTAGCTTCTTGACCGTGCCTTTGAAATCTTTGGCTTTTTCGCCCGCGCCCATACCGCCGCCCATTGGACCGCCCATCTTCACTGGCTGGCGTTTTTTCATGCTTTGCTGAGCCATTACGCCGCTCCTTTCGCGATCGTCGCCGACATTTTCTGCAGGTCGTCTTCTGAGAGCTGCGAGGCGGCAATTTCTTGATAGACTTGGCAATTTTTCATCAATTCCTGGTGCGTGCCCTGACCAACAATTTTACCTTCGTCCAGCACAATGATTTTGTCAGCGTTCATGATGGTATTGATGCGCTGACCGACGATCAGTACGGTTTTGTGCTTGGTTTCTTTAGCGAGCGCTGAGCGTAATTTGGCATCAGTTTTGAAATCCAGCGCCGAGAATGAATCGTCAAAAATGTAGACATTCGGCTCAACAGCAATCGCCCGGGCAATCGACAAACGCTGCCGCTGACCGCCGGAAACATTGCTGCCGCCTTGGGCTATTTCATTTTTGTAGCCGTTTTTCAGCTCGCTGATGAACTCGGCGGCTTGGGCAATTTGCGCTGATTTCTCGACCAGCTCTTCGCTAGCTTTGGCGTTGCCGTACTTGATATTGCTGGCAATCGTGCCGCTGAACAATACACCTTTTTGCGGCACGTAGCCGATTTGATCGTACAAATCTTCCAGTTTGAGCTGGCGAATATCCACGCCGTCCAGCAAAATCTGCCCTGCCGACACATCATAAAAGCGCGGAATCAAATTAATCAACGTCGATTTGCCCGAGCCAGTGCTGCCAATGAACGCTGTGGTTTGCCCTGGTTCGGCTGTGAAATTGATGTTTGAGAGCACCGGCAAGTCAGCGTCTGGATAGGTAAAAGTGACGTCTTTGAATTCAATTTTACCCGTAGCGTCATTTGGCAATTGCTGCGGCGACTGCGGGTCAACAATTGACGGCAGCGTGTCGAGTACCTCGCCCACCCGCTTTACCGACACAGCCGCCCGCGGCACCATGATAAACACCATCGACAGCAGCAAGAAAGAAATAATCACCTGCATGGCGTATTCCAAAAACGCCATCATATTACCAATTTGCAGATTGCCGCTACTGATCAAATGCGCGCCGAACCAGACAATCGCCACGCTGGAAAAGTTCATCACCAGCATCATGATTGGGTCGAGCAGCATCATCAAGCGATTAACAAATAAGTTCATTTTATTCAGCTCAGCGTTGGCTTGTTGGAATTTTTTCTGCTCAATTTTTTCGTTGTGAAAGGCGCGGATGACTTTCAAACCCACCAGGTTTTCGCGCGTCACCAAATTAAGCTTGTCCACCAGCGTTTGCAATTTCTTGAATCGAGGCACGGCAATGACAAACAACACGGTAATGACGACCAGCAGCACCGACACCGCCAGCGCGATGATCCAGCTCAAATCTGGCGCGTTGTGAACGGCTTTTTGCAAGCCGCCAATTGCCATGATTGGCGCCAGTAGAGCCATGCGCAATAGTAGGATTGACGTCATCTGAATCTGCTGAATATCGTTGGTCGAGCGGGTGATTAGCGAGGCCGTTGAAAATTTATTAAAATCTGCCAGCGCAAAACTCTCGACTCGCTCGAATAGCTCCATTCGCAATTTTTGCGCCACACCAGTGGCAATCCGGGAGGCCAAAAATCCGATGATAATCGAGCACAATCCGCCCGCCGCCGTCACCAAAATCATCGCTAGTCCGTTGTGCCAAATCGCCGGCATATCTTGTTTGATGATGCCGTTATTGACGATTTCCGACATCTTATCAGGCAGCCACAAATTCGCCATCACCATGGCGTAGGTAAAGCCAACCAAGATGATGAACATCAGCCAATAGCCGCTAAAAATTCGTAAAATATGCTTCATTTTGTTCCTTTACCACCTAAAGCCAGCTTCTATTATAGCACGAAGCGGCAACCCAGCTCCATTCCAGCGGACGGTGATTGGACAAAATCACCCGCTCGGCTTATACTATCTCCAGCGTCGGGGTGTGGCGCAGCTTGGTAGCGCGCACCGTTCGGGACGGTGAGGTCGCTGGTTCAAATCCAGTCACCCCGACCACGTGAAATTATTCAAAGCGTATGTTCACCAACGAGAACCTCTGGCGATTACAAAAGCAAAGGAGGTTATATGCAGCGGCGAATTAACGTACGCGGAATTATCGTAAGCGATCAGGGCGAAATTTTTTGCCAAAAATTAACAGCAAATACCGGCAAAGGACGGAATTTTTGGTGTACGCCGGGCGGCGGTTTGGAAATGGGCGAAAGCTTGCTGGACGGTCTACGCCGAGAGATGATTGAAGAAACGGGCGTCAAACCAGAAATCGGCAAGTTGTTATTTATACAACAATTCGCCGAATCAGGCGAACAATCAGCGCATGGCCCGAACGAGCAATTGGAATTTTTCTTCCTCATCACCAACTGGCAAGATTACCAGCACATCAACCTGGAGCAAACATCGCACGGCGTCGAGGAAGTAGCGGAATGCGGCTTTGTCGATCCGAAAACGACGCGAATTTTACCGAGTTATCTGACAGAGGTTGACCTGGACCAGCTAGTTAACAAATTGACAGAAGTTCCAGTTCTAAGCGAATTATAGCGAGGTCACTCGGGCTATTTGGCGAAGAATTTTTTAGCGCGCTCGGTTTTCGGATGATCCATTACCTGGGCTGGCGTACCGTTCTCAATTATCTCGCCCTTATCCAGAAAAATCATCCGCGTGCCAACTTCGCGGGCAAATTTCATCTCGTGCGTCACGATTACCATCGTCATGCCTTTTTCAGCAACTTTGCGAATCACATCCAGCACTTCGCCGATCATTTCCGGATCCAGCGCCGACGTCGGCTCGTCAAACAGCATAATTTTCGGCTCCATCGCCAGCGCCCGGGCAATCGCCACCCGCTGCTTTTGGCCGCCTGATAGACTATCAGGCGAGGCATCCGCCTTATCCAGCAGCCCGACATCGTCCAGCAAACCTCGCGCCAAGCGCGTCGCCTTTTTATCCGATAATTTGCGGAGTTTTTTAGGCGCTAATTTAATATTTTCAATCACGCTGAGGTTCGGGAACAAATTAAATTGCTGAAAAACCATACCGATTGTTTGGCGCAAAGCGTTCAAATTGACATGCGGATCGGTAATTTTAACACCATCGACGATAATTTCGCCGGATGTCGGCTCTTCCAGCAAGTTCAAGCAGCGTAAAAACGTCGACTTGCCGGAGCCGCTGGAGCCAACCACCACGACAATTTCACCCTCGTCAATTTCCACGTCAATATCGCGCAGCACGCGGTTTTTACCGAATGTTTTCTTCAAATCTTTAACGCTGATCATCGTCATGCTTCAATTTCCTTTCTACTCGCGCCATCACCCGCGTAAAAATCGCTGTTAGAACCAGATACATCACCGCTGCGGCAAATAACGACTGGAAAGCAGTAGCCGTCTGAAAACGAATATTGTCAGCGCCGCGCATAATGTCATTCAGACCAATCCAGCCGACCACCGACGTCTCCTTTAACAGGGCGATAAACTCGCTAATCAACGCCGGCAGCGAATTCTTCATCGCTTGCGGTAAAATAACCAGCCGCATAGCTTGCCAATTGCTCAGACCCAGCGACCGCGCCGCCTCCATCTGCCCTTTATCAATACTCTGAATACCACCACGGATAATCTCGGCAATATAAGCGCCGCTGTTGATACCAAACGCCACCGCCGCCACAAAAATCTTTGGCATAAACTGGTACGAGCCAAACACCACATAATACATAATCAGCAGCTGCACCAACAGCGGCGTGCCGCGGATAATATCAACGTAGATTTTGCCCAGGCTAGCTAAGGGATTAAACTTGGCAAGCTTCCCTGCCTTCATCCTGCCAAACGGACGAAAATTCGAGGTGCGCATTAAGGCAATAATCACGCCGATTATCGAACCTAAGATAAGCGACAACACTGTCAAGACCAGCGTTACTTCCAGCCCGTGCCATAAGAATAACCAGCGATCGCCGCCAAAAATCACTTCCCAAAAACTCACGGTTTCGCCTCCTCGCCAAAGTGTTTGCGGATCAGTTTATCGTAGCGGCCGTCCTTTTTCATCTTGGCAATTTCTTTATTAACCTTCTCTAGCAAATCCGTATTGTCTTTTTTAATGGCAATGGCATAACTTTCGTCGCTGAGCGCGCCCGGCAAAATTTCCAAACCAGGAAAACCAGCCGTGTACTGCTTGGCGGGAGCATCGTCCAGAATGACCGCCTCGATCTTCCCGGCGCTTAGTTCCTGCAAGACGCTCGGCGCAGTCTGGAATTGCGTAACCGCCGCGCCAGCAATTTTTGATGCCAGCGTATCGCCAGTCGTACCCAGCTGTACGCCGATTTTCCGTCCCGACAGTTGATACCTATTGCGAATCGGACTACCCTTCTTAACAATTATTCGCTGCGACGCCGAATAATACGGATCAGAAAACAGCGCATTTTTCGCCCGTTCCGGCGTGACTGTCATGCCCGCCGCCACCATATCAATCTGCCCGCTGTCCAGCGCCGACAACAGACCGTCAAACGACATATCTTCAATTTTCAATTCCTTGCCCATACTTTTGGCAATTTCCCGCGCCAAATCGACATCAAAACCAACAATTTCATTATTATCAATATACTCAAACGGCTTAAAGCCGGCATTCGTCCCCATCACCAGCACGTCAGTTTTCGAGCCAATCACGCCGTCGCGCTGCAAAATATCGCCCAGCATCAAGCAAATCATCCCAGCAAACAGCGCCAGACCAATCCACCAACTTACCCCAAACAGACGCATTTTATTCTTGCTCATGCTTTTATTATACTCTTTTCTGCTCAAGAATAGCAAAGTGTTATAATGGGATGGTGAAAAGAATTAGACTCACAACCCGTTTTTGGGTTCAATTAATGGCAGCCATTCTCCTTTTTTTGGCAGCGTTTTTCCTGATCGCAGCTCGCTATAAATCGATTGTCTTCAAAGATTCGCAAATTGATGAAATAATTTTTTACTTTGTCAATGGCTTGGCCGGCAGCAAGTCGGACAATTTATGGTCGGCCGTTTTCCAAAATCTGCCACTAGTTTTTATATTATTCGGAATGTTACTACTACCAATATTTGATAAAGTCATCACCCACCTTAATCGCAGCCTTACTTTCTGTATTGATAAAATTAAATTGCCCCGAACAATTACTTTGCCCAACCTACACCTAAGACATAAACTAATTTATTCGCTAAGCATGTTTTTAATAGCTTTCACTCTCCTAATTCAAAGTTTCGGTATTCCTGCCTACATTCACGCCCTAACGCAATCGACCAAACTATACGAGGAAGATTATGTCAATCCAAAAACCGCTCAGCTAACTTTCCCAGAGAAAAAACGCAATTTGATATATATCTATCTGGAGTCAATGGAAAACACTATTGCTTCAAAAGCTAATGGCGGTAGCTCTGACGTCTCTGTTATTCCAGAGCTGGAAGAATTGGCCTTAAAAAATACATTCTTCTCCAATAAACCTTCTGGTCTGGGCGGTGCATTACCAGCGGCAAATACTGGCTGGACCGTAGCAGGTATAGCAGCCCAATCAGCCGGCGTACCACTAAAAGAAAATCTGGTAGGCGGACGTGATCATAATGCATTAGGCGAATTTAAGAAATTTCTGCCTGGCGCTTATAGCCTTGGGGAGATCCTACAAAAACAAGGTTATAATCAAACATTTATCATGGGTTCAGAGGCAAGTTTTGGCGGACGCGATAAATTACTCACACAACACGGTAATTTTACTATTCAAGACTACAATTACGCCAAACAACATGGTCAAATTACTGACGATTATAAAGTTTGGTGGGGTTATGAAGATAAAAAACTGTTCCAGTTTGCCCGCGAAGAAGCCTTGCGCCTAGCCGCGTCAGATAAACCGTTTAACTTACAAATGTTGACTGCTGATACACATTTTACCGACGGCTATCTGGATGAAACGTGCGCTAAACATTTTACTAATCAGTACGATAACGTCCACGCCTGCTCATCCAAACAAGTAGCAGAATTCGTCAAATGGGTGCAATCTCAGCCATTTTATAAAAATACCACAATTATCATCTCGGGCGATCATTTGGGTATGCAGACCTCATATTATGATGAAAAAACCGCCGGCACCAATTATCAACGAACAATTTATAACGCTTTTGTCAATCCTGCAGCGACCACTAATCATACAAAAAATCGCCGCTTTACAACCTTCGATATGTATCCGTCGACCTTGGCAGCGCTGGGTGTGAAGATTGACGGTGAACGATTAGGCCTGGGAACAAATTTATTCTCTGGAAAAGAGACTCTGGTCGAGCAATATGGCGGTATAGAAAATCTGAACGCCGAACTTGTCAAACGTTCAGATTATTACGAAAATAAGATTTTTACTAGATCTGGCAATTAGCCGCCGTAGCCGTTCGGGTTATTACTCTGCCAATTCCAGGCGTCGCGGCAAGCATCCTCAATTGTCAATTCCGCTCGCCAACCCAGTTCTGCCTCTGCCAAGCCCGGATCAGCATAGCACGCGGCGATATCGCCCGGCCGACGCGGCGTGATTTGGTATGGAACGTCCCGGCCAGACGCCTTTTCAAACGCTTTTACCAATTCCAACACCGACGTACCGCGGCCAGTACCGATGTTATACACCTTATATTCATCCGGCTCGCCCAAATGCTCCAACGCCGCCACATGCGCCCGCGCCAAATCAACCACGTGAATATAATCGCGCACACCCGTGCCGTCCGGCGTGTCATAGTCATCGCCAAACACGTTCAAATGGTCGCGCTTGCCGACTGCCACTTGCGATACAAACGGCAGCAAATTATTCGGAATACCCGACGGATCTTCGCCGATGCGGCCGCTCGGATGGGCGCCAACAGGATTGAAATAGCGTAGCGAGGTAAACTGCCAGCCCTGCTTGGTCGCCGCCACATCGCGTAGAATTTGTTCAATCATCAGCTTGGTTTGCCCGTACGGATTAGTTGCCGACAGCGGCATGTCCTCGGTAATCGGCAGCCGCGCCGGGTCGCCGTACACCGTTGCCGAGCTAGAAAAGACCAGTTTTTTCACGTCAAATTCCTGCATGACATCCAGCAGCGTCAAGGTGCTTTCCAAATTGTTCTGATAATAGAGCAGCGCCTTTTCCACCGACTCGCCGACGGCTTTCAGGCCCGCAAAATGAATCGCTGCATCAATTGTCTCAGACTTAAACAACTCCGCCAGCCGCGCTCGATCACGCAGATCAAACTCATAAAACGGCACCGACTGGCCGGTAATTTCCTCAACCCGCCGCAAACTCTCGGCAGATGAATTTGATAAATTATCAACCACCACCACGCCGTGTCCCGACGCCAGTAGTTCAATGATGGTGTGGCTGCCGATATACCCAGCACCGCCGGTAACGAGAATATTCATGAAGTACCCCTTTTGCTATGATTCTAATATTTATTATATCAGACACGAAATGTCACCGCGCTGCTTGTATAAGACGTATGTTTATCAAGCAGTAGTCTAGGCTAGCACTCTTGCGCTGAGAGTGCCAATTTGCTATGATAATCATATCAATTATCCCCGCTCTGTCTCTTACCGCGGCGTATCATAAATACGGACTTAGAAAAGCCCAAAAAATCAAAGGAGGACCTATGCCACCAAATATGCAAGAAGAGCTTGAGCAGCCGCTGGAGAAATTCGGCACCGATATCACGGCGCTCGCCAAGGAACATAAACTTGATCCGGTTATCGGGCGCGACGAGGAAATTCGCCGCACCATGCAAATCCTAGCTCGGCGCACCAAAAATAATCCGGTGCTGATTGGCGAGCCGGGCGTCGGTAAAACCGCCATCGTCGAGGCCCTAGCACAGCGCATCGTCAAAGGCGACATACCGGCGTCGCTGAAAGATAAGCGGCTGATTTCCTTGGAAATTTCTAGTTTATTGGCTGGAGCGAGCTTTCGCGGCCAATTTGAAGAACGCCTCAAAGCAATTTTGAAAGAAGTTGAAGAGGCCGCCGGCGAAATTATTTTGTTCGTTGATGAAATTCACACCATGGTCGGCGCCGGCAAAACCGAAGGCAGCATGGACGCCGGCAATATGCTCAAACCCGCCCTGGCGCGCGGTAAACTGCACATGATTGGTGCGACGACGTTGGCGGAATATCGCCAGCATGTCGAGAAAGATGCAGCCCTGGAGCGGCGCTTTCAGCCAGTCTATGTCGGCGAGCCGAGTTTTGACGACACCGTGGCAATTTTGCGCGGCTTGAAAGAAAAATACGAGGTGCATCACGGCGTTAAAATCTCTGACGATGCCATCGTGGCGGCGGCGCGGCTGTCCACCCGCTATCTGCCCGACCGCTTTTTACCTGACAAGGCGGTTGACCTCCTGGATGAAGCGACCAGCGCTCTGAAGATGCAGCTGGAGAGTGTGCCAATTGCCCTGGACCGGCTGAATAACCGCCGCTTGCAGCTGGAAATTGAAGAAGCAGCGCTGAAAAAAGACAAATCCGAGCACGCCAAGGCCCGCACAGAGGAAATCAAGCAGCAAATCGCCGACCTTCGGGCTCAGGCTGAAGTGATTGACAGCAAATGGCAGCACGAAAAGGACATCCTGCAGACCGTCAATACTGCTACCGAAAAAATGGATAGTCTGCGCTCGCAACTGGAAATCGCCGAGCGCGACGCGGATCTGGCCACCGCCAGCCGCATCAAATACGGCGACCTGCCAGAGCTGGAGAAAAAGCTGGCTGCCGCCCGCCAAGAACTGACTGCCATTCCGCCGGCCGACCGCCTGCTGCGCGAAGAAGTCACCCCTGACGACATTGCCAGTGTGGTGGCGCGCTGGACGGGCATTCCGGTGGAGCGGCTGATTGAGACTGAATCAAGCAAATTAACTAAATTAGAGGAAAATATCAGCACGCAAGTGATTGGTCAAGACAAAGCCATCGCCGCCGTGGCCAGCGCCATTCGCCGTTCGCGCGCTGGCCTCAGTGATACCAACCGGCCAATCGGTTCCTTCCTCTTTCTGGGACCCACCGGTGTAGGTAAAACAGAGGTAGCTCGCAGCCTGTGCCGCGAATTATTTGACGACGAGCACGCCATGATCCGCATCGATATGAGTGAATATATGGAGCGCCACGCCGTGGCCCGGCTGATTGGTTCGCCGCCAGGCTATGTCGGCTACGACCAAGGCGGCCAACTGACCGAAGCAGTGCGCCGCCGCCCCTACAGCGTGGTACTATTTGATGAAATTGAGAAGGCCCACCCTGATGTCTTTAACGTGCTCCTCCAGGTGCTCGACGACGGCCGCCTGACCGATGGCCAGGGGCGAACAGTCGATTTTTCTAACACGGTCATCATCATGACCAGCAATGTCGGCTCGCAGGCAATTATGGATTTTTCTGGCGACGATTTGTCGGCACTGGATAATCAGATGCTTGAGGTGCTCAGGCAGCACTTCCGTCCGGAATTTCTCAACCGCATTGATGATATCGTTATCTTCGACCGCATTCGGCCAGAGGCGATGCGAGCAATTGTCGATGTCCAGCTGAAACGTGTTGCCCGCCAAGTCAAAGATAGCCGCGACATCACGCTGGAATTTGATGATAGCGTCCGCGACATGTTGGCCCGCGACGGCTATGACCCGAGCTTTGGCGCTCGGCCGCTGAAGCGCTTGGTGCAAAAGCGAGTGCTTGACCCGTTGGCACTGGAGCTGATCGACGGGCGAATTCATGACGGCATGACGGTGACCGTCAGTGTCGCTAATGACCGCGTGACGTTTCACTAACTAATCCCTTCATTCCTAATCACGGATACCTACTTCCGTGTGGGTTGTAACCATTCAAAGTTGCACTCATAGCATGAAAAGCATCCCAGCCACCAACTGGAATGCTTTTCGGTAGATTGCCCTCGGACCGAGGCGCACTACTCGGTTTGGTTAGCCTCCGCCCGTGTCAGCTTATCAACCATCGGCAAGATTAAATAGATACCAATGATGGCCGCCACCAGGCCGATACCAACGATAGCGAAGTACGTTGGCGTTAATACCGGCTTCAGCGTCGTCGAGAATGTGCTGGTAAATACTGCACCTGTCCACACGCCAATACCGCACGACAGAACCGAGGTGGTCAGCAGTGGCGCCACCGATTCAACCATCACCAAACGTTTCAACTGAGCAAGGCGCATACCGCTCAGCCGCAGCGTATACAGCGAGCGGCGGCGTTCCATCAGCCCGCCAATCGTCGAGACGATCAAGCTTGCCACCGCCACGAACAACGTCACGCCGATACCAACGTAAGCCAAGTCGGCAAACTCGCGAATCGTCGGATTGATATGCGGCTTTTTAGAGTCAGTGCCGCTCACCGCATACGTCAAATCGTACTGATTGGCTTTCGCCGTCACCAAGGTACGCAATTTCTCGATATCATTGTCTGATTTCAATGTCACCAAATATTCTTTCACGCCGTTCGTATCAACCTTATCGTTAATTAGCGATACGTTTTTCACCACTGGCGCGTCAAAATTCAACAGCGCAAATTGGTCTGGTCGGGCATTATTCGGGCAAGTATGCTCGGTATACTTCGCCAAATCTTGGCAGCGAATCGCGTCACCGTCCTCACGCGGATAGATCGTCGCCACCGACGTGATGTAAGATTCTTGCTTTAGCTGCTCTGCCATGTCGCCTGGCAGCGACCGACCGATGACAATTGCCGTGCCGCGCTTTAATTGCGAAAAGCCGTTATCTTTGATAGCTTGAGCGTTTAAGCCTTCAATACCGCTGGTTGCCGTCAAGTAAAAGCTGCCTGCAAACAGCGCCAATACCACGCCGCTAATACTGCGAAAAACCGTTCGCGAATGCACCGCCGTACGCTTACCAGCAATCAGCATTGAGCCGTTATTAGCCCAGCGCGCTGCCAGCAGCGACAGCTTATTGGTCAGCCAGCCGCCAGCCAAAATCAGCCCAAACATCACCAGTAGCAGTGCCGTAGTCAATAACAGCATCGGTATAGCCGATTCTTTGTTGGCATCCAGCCAATCCCGTCCCGGCTTCGACGACAGCCACGCAAAGAACGCGATACCAAGTGCTGGCACCAGCGCCCGCCACGCGCGCAGTTTCTTGACCTTTTCAACCGAACGCGACACGCCCAGCGGCGAAATCTGCGCCCGGCGCATCCGCCGCCAGTTGACAAACATCGTTAGCCCTAGCGTCAAACCGATAATCAGCGCGTATTGCGTGCCAGTTAACGCCAGATCACTAGGATTAAACCGCATGCCGTCCATCTTGAAATCCTGCAGCGGCGCTTGCAGCAACCAAAACGCACCCAGCCCGATGATCACGCCAACCACCGACGCCAACAGCGACTCCAGCATCAACACCCGTCCCACCTGCCGCTTAGTCGCGCCGATCAGCCGCAAAGCAGCATAGCGTTTCTCGCGCTGTGCGGCGCCCAGCTGCGTCGCTACTGACACGAAAATGACAATTGGAAACAGCAGAATCGTCCCGCCGACGCCAAATACAATGACAGCAACTGGGTCTATTTTAGCATCCGATTTTAATCCGTTAGCGTCCGTCCGATAAACGTTAGCAAAGTATGATGGCTGCCCCTGAGATTTGGTAAAAGCATCGCTCTCGGCCACTTCCTCGGCGCTAGCACCGCGCACTATCATCAGCGCATCCGGACTGGCGGTATATTCGCTAGGAATTACGCCGAGGTATTTGGTATTTTTACCAAAACGCGCCAAGATATTATCCTCTGGGTATTCAGCAACCGCATCAGCCAACGCTTTTGATAAGTAATATTCGCCAGGACGCGGAGTTTTTAGTTTGGCAAACTGCGGCGATTTAGCCGTACCGTACATCGAGTAATACTGGATGTACTGACCGCGCCACTTCGACGCATCACCGCGCCGGGTACCGCCAACTTTCAGTGGTTCAACACCATCAATCGGTTTTTGTTCGGCTACACCGCGGGCTGCCTGATACGCCGCCGTATTAATTGCTAGTCCACTAGAACGCCCCATTAGACCATTGACACCAGCCGTAAAGTAGCACACCAGCACGATCCCCAGCGCCACCGCCACCGTAGTCAGGCCCAGACGCGCGAACGACTGGCGGCCAGACTTTTTTAATAACATCCAACTGACACTCATTTGACAGCCCCCGCATTGGTTTTACCGGGTTTGCTTGATGTATTTACCGCTATATCAACACCGGAAATCTGCCCGTCGCGGACAATAATTTCCCGGTCAGCGTAGGCGGCAATCGTTGGCTCGTGCGTCACCATGATGACTGTCGTGCCGTGCTCTTTGGCGGTTTTAATGAATAGCTCCATAACCTTTTCTGAGTTCAAACTATCCAGCGAACCAGTCGGCTCATCAGCAAACAAAATCTTCGGTTCAGCCACCATCGCCCGGGCGATCGCCACCCGCTGCATTTGTCCGCCCGATAATTCACCGAGCATACTGTCAGCTTTACTCGCCAGCTCAACCTTATTCAGCCATGTTTTCGCCTGCTGATAGGCTTCTTTACGCTTGACACCGTTAAGCAGTAGCGGCAGCGCCACATTATCCAGCGCTGTCAGCTCCGGCACCAACTGCCCAAACTGAAAGACAAAGCCAAAGCTAGTGCGCCGTAAAATACTGCGCTGATCATCATTCAGTTTGTCAATCCGCCGTCCGTCGAAATCAATCTGGCCGCCATCAACTTTGGTAATCGCCGCTAAACTGTGTAGCAGCGTCGACTTACCAGATCCCGACGGGCCCATAATCGCCAGCACCTCGCCCGCCTCGACATCCAGGCTGACGCCGCGCAGCGCGTGCGTTTGCCCGAACGACTTCTTAATATTTTTAGCGCTAATTATTGGTTTGCTCATGCAAAATTTCCTCCTTTAGCCGCGTTAACCGCGAAATAGTTAATTCAATCCAGCGCAAATCCGCCTCCAAATGATACAGTGCATGATCGATTAGCAACATGTCCGACAAACTGCTATCGCGCCGCCGCGCTGTCAGCTCGCGCATCCGCTGGATGTGCGCCTGCCGTTGGTTATCCAAATACGGTGACGCGTCGCCGTCCTTCAGAATGGCCAGCACCGCTTTGATATACATCGTCGCCTGCAGCTGCGGCGACGGTGCCTCTGGTGACTCCAACCATGCTTGTAAATCCTGCTTGCCCTCATCGGTAATTTCATACCGAACCCGATCCGGCCCGCCCGATTCGCTGGTATCAGTAATTTCTTTGACTTTGTTGTCGCGTTTGAGCCGCGCCAGGGTTGAATATATCTGACCGGTTAAAATTGGCTTGTCCTTACCAAAATAGCCGTCATATTTTTTCTTCAACTCATAGCCGTAATTTGACTCTTCCGCTAAAAAACCTAACAATGTATATTGAACGCTCATACTCTTACTATACACCCAGTGTTTAGTTATTGCAAGAGTTTTATATACTCAGTGTATAGTTTATATCTACTCTACATACAAATTACTTAAATCGCATGTTCGTGTAATTGATTATCTTATTAATCAAATCAAACGATAATGTCCGCGCGAGACAAAATCAATGTAACCTTTATCACGTAACATTTGCAGCTGTTGTCTAATTTTATCTTTAATATGGCTATTCTCTGGATGGGCAGCCGCCAGTTCACTCTCAAAAGCATACATATCGTCAAGTGTAAAATCAGCCCGATCAACCTTTTCAATGCACCGCATAATATCAAGCATCCAGCCCCGCACTGACATTTTATTTTCCTCGCGCAAAAATAGTGTTTTCCGCCATTTCGTTAAGACTTCACTCCGCGGAATCACCACCCCATCACGAACCAAGTATATTTTGCCAGAATCAGGAATATTGCTAAGCAGAATGTTACAGCCAACCCAACCAGCTCGGCGATCTGTATCGGCCAAGGGTTTCCGTCGCTCAATAATGCTCGGAGTAAAAAATTGCTTCGGGATAACCACAAAATTACAGACGGAATAGCCCGACGTATAACCCAGCAAAAAGAAATTAGGATTATTGTCCGATTGCAAACGCTTAATTATTGTTTCGTATGCCCCATCAACAATTTTCTTGTCAATTTTACCGTTCTTACTTTTCAACTCGAAATCTTCTTGGCAATTTTGGCAATAGAAATCTGCTACCGGACGATTGTTTTCATAATTTACGAGATGATCTTGGCCGCAATTCGGACAAAAAATTATTCGCTCAACCCAATCCTCGGTTAAAACACGCACCTTTTGCGAGGCACTAGTATATCTGACGGCTAAGGAAGTATCAAAAGTTAACAACATAATTTACATACAGAATACCACCTCCTGCCCCAAGAACAAAGAACCAAGGATAGTCCAATTCTCCAAATTTTAGCGTATAATAAGAATCATATGGAGCGTATCCGACAGCAAAAAGAAACTGTCAAAACTGCCGCTGCTGGTATTGGCGCGCTATTGAAATTGCCGCGCTACAGCGTGCTGGCGGCGGGGTTTTCTTTGCTATTTGCCACTGTTATTTTCTTTGCGATTAACGGCAACTTTTATGGACCGTTGTTTTTGTCGCGGCTATCAATTGTCGATAAATTCGCTGTTGCCGGCAGCATGCTTATCGAGCTATTCAAGCAAGGTTTCACCACGCCAAACGGCGCGCTATTGCTGATCGTCTCTATTCTGCAAGGCTTATCGCTTTCAGTTGTAATATTTACAGCACGACGCAATAAGCGCAACGAACAAGACGTAGCCCGCCAACTCAGCGTCAGCAGTATCGCCTCAATCGCTGCTGCTATCGGCCTCGGCTGCGTACCGTGCGGCACCTCGTTAATCTTGCCAATTGTCACTCTGTTTTTTTCGGGAGCAGCGGCTGCTACCGCCGCCAATGTTGCTGGCACTATCGTACTCATATTGGCACTTGTACTTAGCCTAGTGTCGCTTTACAAATCTGGACAAATCGCATTCGTTTACACACAATTAGCCAAACAGGAGGAAAAATCATGAGTCATCAACAAGAATACGGCATTGCCCCAATTTGGATTGTTTTGTCAATCATTGTCATCGGCATCGTCGCTTTATTTATCTACGGTATTGTCAATCGGCCACCGAACCAGCATATCGGAAATGGTAAACCATGGAACGAACATATGTCGCAAGGCTCAGCAGATGCGAAAAATGTGTTTATCGATTACACCGATTATTTCTGCTCGTTCTGCGCCCAGGTTGAAGACGCTACCAGCAACGATTCTTTCAAAAACGACTACATCAAATCTGGCAAATTGCGGTACGAACACCGAATCGTCACTTTGTTAAAGGATAAAGTACCAAACACTGAGCAAGGCGCTAAAGCCGCCTTCTGCGCCGCCGACCAGGATAAATATTGGCAATACACTCACGACATCGTGCCGCGTATCAAAACGGACTACTTCGACAAAGGTATCGGCGTCAAAAATGTCGCTGTACCAAAAGAAATCCCGCTGCTGCCTCTCAGCTACTTCGAAACATCTGCTAAGAATGCCAGCCTGGACACCGCCAAGTTCACCGACTGTATGAAAGGCGACTCCCACCAGCAAGAAATCAACGACAACACGCAAAAAGCCCTATCGCTCGGCGTGAACGGCTTGCCCTACATGGTAATTAACGACTACCAAACCAGCGGCTTCGCTGGCGGCGAGAGCGGGCTGAAGGCGATTTTGAAGGCTGGCGGCGTTAATTAATGCTAAAATTTCTCAATTCATTTTCAGCGCCGCTGATCGGATCTTTAAGTTTCTGGCCTTTCTTATGCATCCTCTTGACCATACCATTTATCATTTCACGGCTGATCATGCGCCGGCGCGTAACGTGGTCGTATGTATTCTTTTCCTATGGCTCAATTCTCTATTTCACAGGGCTAATCTTTTTTACGCTGTCGCCAGTACCAAAAGACCCGATTGCCTTTTGCCAAACATATCACATCCAGCCGCAACTTATCCCCTTCAACTGGTTTAACGACGTTGTTCAGCCTAACAAAGATACTCTATATATCACATTGCAATTAGTTATGAATATAGTTTTCTTCGTGCCGCTGGGCATTTTTATGAAAGCGTATTTTCACAAGCATTGGAAATTTGCGCTGCTAAGCGGCTTTCTTTTATCAATGCTGATAGAAGTGACGCAGCTAACTGGCGTGTTCGGTTTATATCCTTGTAGCTATCGGCTGTTTGATATTAATGATTTAATAACCAATACCTTTGGCTGCTTACTCGGATTTATGTTGACATGGCTAATCGGTTATAAAGTTCCCAGCGTCAAACTCAGCGACGAAAACTACGCCGCGCCCAATCGCCGCAATAAATTCTTAGCTAGCTGCATCAACATAGCCCTTATTATCTTCGCCTCAGTGGTTACGCGGTCGCTAGTTTATCCGTTTTTCATAGACACCATACAACCTGGTAGGTTCTATCTTTCAGAGCTAGGGGTCTGGATTATTATTCAGTTGTTTATCATACCAAGGATTGCCAAAGGCTGGACGATTGGGAGTTATCTGGTCGGCATCCAACCGAAACGCCAGCGCAAAAGCGATAAACAACAGCCAAAAGACGACGCTAACCCAGAAAATTAACCTTTCAGCTGCCGCATAAATCCGCGCAGCTGCGACGATGTTCGTTCAATCCTTTCACTCGTCCAGTATTTATCCGGCGTGATGTTATCGTCGCCCGTTGATTCCTCTTTGTAGCGGCCGATAATCTTGCCGTTCTTGACAATCGAGACATCCGGTACAAATATCCGCGGTTTGCCGCTGTCGTCTTTATCAAGGTACGGCTCGAGTTTTTTCACCAGCTTTTGGTAAACCTCGCTGTTATTGGCGCGAGCATCGCGGATGTTCAGGTAGTATATTTTAGCAATACCCTCGGCGCGGGCCGCTTGGTCAACATATTCGCTCAAATGCTGGCACCACGGGCATTGCGGAAAGCCCAAAAAAACCACGCCGCTGCCGCTATCAAAGATGTTAAGGACTTCTTTATCGCTAGCATAAACGAAGCGATTATTCGCCGCCACTCGCGGATATTCTGACTTGAATTTGGCAGAGTCGGACACGATCTGAGATTGATTCATCGTGTTTTTTATATTACGGTTATGTTTTACCCAATACGATAGCCCAAGCAGACCACCAATTAGTGCAACCAAGACAATGGCTAAAATTATTTTCTGTTTTCTGTTCATGGTAATTCTATAATATCGAACTGAATCATAGTTTTCCATACCCCACCGCATATGAATTAGCCGAAAAGCCACCAAAGTCATAGATGCAATGATAAACATCTCTATCATGACACCAGTGAACATCGTAGAATCCCCGAAGCAAACTATTGCAAACCCGATAAATACCGCTCCTATGCCTAAAAATGTATCGCGCCACGACATAAATGATTTTATTTTCAACGCCACAAAACAAGCTAAAAGCAAGGATACCAGCGCTATCATCACCCTTAGCTCGCTCATATCAAGCTACTCCCATCGAAACAGCTTAATCGCCGCGATGTAGATAACGAGAGTCCAGGCGGCGACGGCGCCGATTTGCGGCAAGACTTCGATGAAACTGGCATGCTCAGTCATGATCAAACGGAAACCATCAGTAATTGGCGTCATCG
>CAURBE010000002.1:0-116658 GCA_963523045.1 uncultured Candidatus Saccharibacteria bacterium
TCGACTTGCCGACGCCATTGCGGCCGACCACGCCGACCTTCTCGCCATCATCCACACTAAACTTGACGTCGCGCATCAACGTCTTGTCGCCAAAACTTTTTTCGGTGATGTGGATGTCGGCTATCATTGGGCTATTGTAGCACAAATCCTACCCCAGAAGAGGCCACACATTTCTATAGAACAACACGCAGCGCACCTGCTATAATAAAACCATGCCAAAGTCAAAAACCAAAAAGCCAGTTGCACAGTCCGTCGTTAATCGCCGGGCCAGGTTTGATTATGAATTAGGCGAGGAAATAATTGCCGGGCTGGTTTTGACAGGAATGGAAGTACGCGCCGCCAGGGAAGGCCACGTCCAGTTAAAAGGTGCTTTCGTCAGTTTGAAAAATGGCGAATTATGGCTGAACAATGCCAGTTTTTCGCTGCGGCTGAACGAGCGCGGGCAAGCAAATACCCGCAGCGTCGACACCTCGGCGCGGAAATTATTAGTCAGCAAGCGGCAATTAGCAAACTTTACCGAGGCAAAAAAGCAGGGCATGACCATCGTGCCGACGAAATTATTGACCAGCGGCAAATTTATCAAGATTACCATCGCCCTTGGTAAAGGCAAAAAAACTTACGACAAGCGCGAGACTATCAAACGCCGCGACCAGGACAGAGAAACCAGGCGGCTCATCGCCAACCGATAAATTTGCCAGAAAATCCCGGCATTTTCTGAAGACTCCATCCTCGACTTATTCCAAATTTTTCCGCGTCTCTATCAGGCTTTGGTAGAGTTTTTCGAGCTTCTTCACCTGGCTACGCTCAGTAAATTTACGGGCAAGCTTTTTACTTTCAGCGCTAAATTCCGTCTGTTTTTTCGGGCTTTTTAGAATTGAGATTACTTTTTCAGCCACGCTTTCTGGAGTATTTTCTGCAAAATAGCCATTAATTCCATCCCTCACGACCTCGGAAACTTCCGTATCAATAATCACAATTGGCTTGCCGGCGTGCGCAGCTTCATGCAGAACCCAGCCCTGAGTGTCTTTTAACGATGGAAAAGTAAACACCTTCATCACTTCATATGCCACGCCTAAATCTTCGCGCGGCATAGCACCCGTAAACACAATCCTATCCGCGAAATTCGTTTCCGCAGCCATTTTTTCCAAAGTCTGACGATATTCAAAGTCGCCGACAAACAATAGTTTAGACTTCGGCCTGGCTGACGCGATAAACTTGTCAAACGCCTCAATGAGAATCGGCAAATTCTTCTCCTCGCCTAAGCGCCCCACAAAACCAAATACTTCATCCTTTTCACGCAAGCCCCATTGTTTCCGAAACTCTTTTATCCGCTCCGTCTTCGGTTTCGGCAAAGCGTTAACCCCGTTTGGCATTAAAGTGATCTTATAGCTGTAATCCTCCGTTTGCCAAGATTGCAACTGGTCGCGGCTTTTACGCGACAGCGCGATAACCGCATCCGCCTTGCTGTATAGAATAGTAATAACGCGCTCAATGATATCTTTATTCCATTTTGTTACGCCGTTGCGCGGACGATATAGCTTGGCAACCTCTAATAAATCCTGACCATTCAACTTAACAGATAGCGGAAAAATAATTCCCGCCAAGGCCAAAGCTCCCGGCAAAACCGCTGGATAATGATCGACAAATTCATACAAGTCAGTGCAATGCTGAACAACAAGCGGAATATTATTTTTATTCGCCGCCCTTACGCCCAATAGTCCAATTTGCGACGGCGTAAAAATATGAACAACATCCAGATTCATATTAGCAATTTGACGCTGCACCACCGGAGGGAAGAATACCGACGTATCATAATCATCAAAAAACGCACCCTTAATTGAGCGAAAACGGATAATCCGGCTATTGTCGTCTTCGTGAAGTAGTTCAGCTTGCTTAGATGGACTAATAGACTTCGCAGGACAAAAGACATAGACCTCATGCCCTAAAGCCTCCAGCTCGCGCTTTAGCGACTCGACTACATAAACGATACCATTGATAGACGGCCTATAGCTATCCGTAAAAAGTCCTATCCTCATAGTCTCATTATACCATTTATAGCAAAGATCGATAAAACTCGACCAACCGCTCAGCACCAGCACTGCTGTCAAATCTCTTCGCAATCCGTTTAGCTCCGCGCTGCGCCTCACTATACGCCTGCTTATCTCGGTGTAGCATATTAATCAAATTTAAGAACTCATCGTCCGTTTTTGCCATAATAGCGTCGCCCTTAAATGTATCATCATATTGAGGAATATCGCGTAGAACAATTGGCAATTCAGCACCAGCAGCTTCTAAGACGCACATAGGGTGGTTTTCTTGCATAGCAGGAAGAACAAACAAGTCAGTAGCCACATAATAATCCCTAACATCCTCCAGAGGAATAACGCCAGTCACCGTAAGGTTATCGGGGGCACTTTTTATCATATGCTGCATAGCACTATGATCGGCTCCCAAATTCTTAAACGGAATTCCTCCCACCCAAAAGAATTTTACGTCCGGCATTTGCTTGGCGGCTTTTATTAATACATCAAGCCGCTTACGCGGTTGTACTTGACCATTGCCCATTACCACGAAATCGCCATCTTTCAAGCCCAGCTTTTTTCGTACCATTTTCTTTTCCGCAGCAGTATGTTTATACCTCGACATGTCAATTGTATTGTAAAACACCTTAGTTTTAGGAACATTCATATCATTTATAAGCTCTTCGGCAACCATACCAGAACAGGCCAAAACCAAATCCGCTTTCCTGTAAAAGAACTTTAACCACATTTTACCTAAAGGTTTCCAATATCTTGCTCCCTTAATCGAGCCGACGAAACTATCTGGCACAAGATGAGCTGAAACTACTTTCTTACCACCTTTCTTTATCAATCGTCGAAAAGAATACAGCCCCATGGTTTGGATATGAATTATATCGGCAGGACGATCGGTATTCACCTCAACATCAACATCTTTTCTTTTACGCAGCGCGTCCGTAATCTCCTTATATGCCGTATGTACACCATGGCCCTGAACAGTAAACTCGCTTTCGGAAATCATATTAACAGTCAACTTCTTGCTATTGTTATTACTCATAGCTACAGTATATCAAACTATTCTTCTGACAATATCAGCTTAGAGATCAATTCCGGACTATCCAGCACCGACAAATGTCCTGTATTAAGCTCCACAAATTTATCAATTTTCACCCCAGTAGCACCAATAGGACGAGTAATTTTATCAAATTTTCCCACGATCAATCCCGTAAATTTACTCTCAGGAATAACCATTTTCTCCATCCTGGAAACATCTCGTGCAATTTTCGCCTGTTCCAAATATTGCCGAGATGTCACACGCGTTTTTCTTGCCAGCCACTTTATTAAGCTTATTGTGCTTTTTTGTCTATTTCTTATCAAGCACATTCCGCGAAATACTGAAAAATAATAGTTTAAATAGATGTGTTTATTTATCCAACGAACATGATATAAGAACGAAGAAGAAATCTTTGTTACAATTGGCGTTTCAAACGGAGGGTTGATATACCAAATCTTTGGACATCCTGTCTTACTAGCCGCCAAGCAGCCCAGTGAATGAGCTACTATCTCATTAATCGGTAGGTCTCTTTGCTTAAAAGCTGGCAACAAATTTCTTGCCCAATGTTCAATATTACTAACTTCCATATTCGAAATCAACTGACTTTTACCATGTGATGGCAAATCAACAAACAATAAATTTGCATCATCTCTTAAACGGTAGGCCAGCGGAATCATCCCGTGAAAATCACCTCCTATACCATGAATTAGCAAGATAGTCTTATTTGAATTACCATTATAGAAATAATAGGCGGTTCTCACGCCTCCCACATTTATAAAATCGCTTGAAATTTTACTTAAAAACTCATCATACATTAACGGCATCTTCATTAAATTATAGCACCACGGTATAATAGCTATATGAAGCTATTTTCCTGGAACGTCAATGGTATCCGCGCTGTCGTCAACAAGGGCGAGTTTGCCCGATTTCTGCAAACCTACAATCCGGATATCGTATGCCTGCAAGAAACCAAGGCTGCCCGCGACCAGGTGGAAATTGACTTACCAGAGTATCACGAGCATTTCTATTCAGCCGCCAAAAAGGGCTATTCCGGCACGGCGATTTTGTCGAAAATCCGGCCGCTACACTGGCGCGACGGGCTACCGCCGGCTATCATCGAGCGGTTCAATTTGACCGGCGATCAATATGGCAATCCAGCGGACGAGGGGCGCATCATCACTGCCGAGTTCGACGATTTTTGGGTGGTGACCTGCTATACACCAAATTCAAAGGGGGATTTGAGCCGGCTGAAATTACGCCATGAGCAGTGGGATCCAGCGGTGCTGGCGTATCTGGAGGAGTTGGAGTTAGTAAAACCAGTGCTGTACTGCGGCGATATGAACGTGGCGCATCAAGAAATTGACCTGGCAAATCCAAAGTCTAATGTCGGCAAGCACGGTTTCACTGACGAGGAGCGCGAGGGCTTTCAGAATTATCTGGACGCTGGATTTATCGACACCTTCCGGGCGGCGTTTCCTGAAAAGACCGACGCCTACACCTGGTGGACGCACTGGGCCAACGCCCGGGCGCGTAATGTCGGCTGGCGGATCGACTATTGGCTGGCATCGCGCGAAATCGCCGGGCATGTAACCAACCCGCAAATTCACGCCGAACAAATGGGTAGCGATCACTGCCCGGTAAGCATCGAGGTTGAGGTATGAAAATTACCAAACGCTTGAGGGAACGTAAGCTGCTCCTTGGCCTGGGTGCCGTGCTGATCATCGCCAGTAGTGCTGTAGCGACTTATTTCACCCTCCGTCATTTCAACCCGCCGCGTACCACTGCCCAGCAGCCTATCAGCCAAGAGCAGCCCGCGCCGACACCCAAAGAAAAAGATCCCGACGGCCCGAAAACTCCAGCGCCAGCTGCACCAATTACCATCGCTCTGCCAAACGCTACACCGATCCCTGCGCGCATCGTTAATGATGCAGATGATGCTGACATCTGGAAAATTGTCAACAAATCCCGAGCCTTTGCCAATCCTCGTTACCAACCCAACGACCTCCACCTCGTCAGCGTGCCGACACTACCCGGCCGTGGCCAGGACGAGCGCTCGCTCCGCGCCGTGCTCATGCCTGACCTCGAGAAATTAGTCGCCGCTGCTGGTAATGCCGGTGTCACCATCTACGTCGGATCAGGCTACCGCAGCTATGCCACCCAAGCCTCGCTCTTCGCTAGCTACGTCCGCCAGCACGGTGAGGCCGCAGCCAGCCGCTTTAGCTCCCGCCCCGGACACAGCGAGCACCAATCAGGCCTAGCCGTTGACTTCGCTGGCGCCGACCAAACCTGTTGGGTAGATGATTGTTTCGAACGAACCGCTGCCGGTAAATGGCTGGCCGCCCACGCTCATGAATACGGCTTTATCCTGCGCTATCCGAAGGGCAAGGAAAAAATCACCGGCTATCAGTACGAGCCATGGCATTTTCGCTACGTTGGACGGGAACTAGCGGGCGCCTTACAGCAGTCGGGCTTGACGATGGAAGAGGCTTGGCCATACATTGAAAAGGCAGCAAGCGAAATCAAACAAAAATAATTTTTATCATCGTCATGATTCCGACGCTCATCCACCAAACGTATCAAATTAATCTAGCAAAAACCACCCAATAGCGTATAATACATATCATGTATAAGGGCGGGAAAAATATATTTACTTATTTATTAGCAATGGTTTTATCGGCGTGGGTAACTTTTACGTTTTTGGTGATTAACGGCACATACGAAACCAACTATGCATACGACCGAATTCAAGCGCAGATAGCAGCCCAACCAACCGTTTCGCCAGTGAAAACCGTTACTTTTGCTGGTGCCAATAATACGCAATTGAAGTTAAAAATCCCATCACAAAAATTGTTAAAAACCAGCGGTATTTGGGCTTACGTATCAAAAACCCAGGGAATTAGCGAAGATTACCAGCCGAAATTAGCAAATCTTGCAGTCGAGCACGGCGACTGGTTGGAAGATAAGCGGGCCAGCGCCATAATCCAGCCGGAACTAAAAGACATGTTTGCTGCCGCCAAAGCTGCTAAAAACGACCTGATCGTGACCAGCGCCTACCGCTCGGCTGCCAACCAGAAAAAACTCGTCGCCGAATCGAAAGCCAAAAGCGGCGCCGCTTACACCGAAAAATACGTTAATCAAGCAGGGCACAGCGAGCATCAGCTTGGCCTAGCGGTTGATTTATCCAGCTTTGATAAAGACTGCAAAGCCAATTTCTCCCGCTGCAGCCTGAAAAAGGAAACTGCCGCCTGGCTGGCGAACAATTCTTACAAATACGGCTTTATTCTGCGCTACCCGGAAGGTAAAGAAGACCTCACTGGCATAGAAGCCGAAAGCTGGCACTTCCGTTACGTCGGTAAAGATATGGCGAAATTAGTCCGCGACTCAGGATTGACCTTTGATGAAATATATAAAAAGATTTCCGGAAACGATAAAAATTACAATCAAAAATAGAAAAAACAGAACCGTAAGATATCCAGAATATTCAGCCGTGCGCTACTTGGTAATAAATTCCTCTTCGATAAGAATCGTTAATTCGTATAATTTTTGGACACCGTTTTCCAATTGGTAATAATAGCGAATATAAAACAATTCCAAAGTAAACAGTGCTAGCACCATAATTCCAGACAAAACCGTCAGCAATCCGTCAATAGTCAACGACGATAGCCAGAAGAACATTCCTAGCGCACAAAGACACAACAGAGCAAAGAAGAATGTCACCAACAAATGCACCAGCCGCTCATGTTGAAACTCGGTAATTCGAGCATGATGGAACCGCGCCAAATCACGCAAATCTTCTTTATTTTTAGCTTTTTTTAAGCGAATTTTGACGGCTTGTTTGTGAGTCAGCATTTGCTTATACATAAGCAGAGTATAGCTCGAAATGCGCAAATCGACAAATAGATACGCTACAATAAACATATGGACATGAAATTTTGGAAAAAACAAGAACTGGGCAAACCACTTTTTCCCGACGTTGAATGGAACAAGCCAGAACGGCGAGACCAAGCAGGGAGGCTGGGGATTATCGGCGGCAATAAATTAGGATTTTTAGCAGTCGCGGAAAGTTACCAAGAAGCCCTTAAAACTGGGGTCGGTGAGACTCGTGTATTGCTACCAGACGCTTTGAAAAAAAATGTTCCATCGGCCATGACCGACGTACTATTCGCACCAACAAACCAATCCGGTAGCCTGGCCAACGAAGCCCTTAATGAGGCGCTGGCATTAGAAAATTGGGCTGACGTGTTGTTATTATGTGGCGATGCTGGGCGCAATAGTCAAACCTCAATCGTCTACGAAGAATTGATAAAAAAAGCCAACATTCCCGTCGTCTTAACACGAGATGCCATTGACCTAGTTCAGAATAGCTTTGCCGAAATCCTCGAAAATCCTCACGTAGTTTTCATAGCGAGCCTAGCACAAACCCAGAAAATTTTTCGCGCCGTCTATTATCCAAAAATCATCACCTTCAGTATTCAATTGGCACAACTTGTCGACATTCTCCACAAATTCACCATCACCTATCCCGTTACCATCTGTGTCTTTCATGCTGACAATCTGATAATTGCTCATGGCGGCGAAGTCGTCACTCAAAACTGGAACGCGCCGATGGCAATCTGGCGAGGAACCGTTGGGGCGCGCGCGGCGAGCTACCTGGTCTGGTCCCCAGAATCACCGTTGGCCGCGATTAGTACTGCTATTTCTTCATAAATAAAATCGCCCAAACTGGACGATCAAGCCTGAAGCAATCTCTGGTACCGCGGGCCGGACTTGAACCGGCACGAGCTATTGCTCACCAGATTTTGAGTCTAGCGCGTCTACCAATTCCGCCACCGCGGCACAAGAGAACGCTTCAAACTACCGTTCGATTGTACCATAACCGCCTCTCAGCCACAAGCATGACTTTTATTTACCGCCAATTTCCCGTATAATGAAAGGAGCTATGTATCCGACGGATGATCAATCAAACGGTCGAGTGGGTATGCCGCCATCAGATCAGCGCCGACCTCTCACGCCACCACCTCGCGACCCAGCAGCCTCAAAAAACGCCGCCGCGGATATTATTCGTGGACAACTTAATGCTATTTACGCCAAATCAGAGGAGCGACCCACCTCACCGCAAGCTGCCCAACCGCAGCCAATCCCAGCTCCAACCCAGATTAAGACGCCTCAGCCCAAACCGCAGACTGAACCACAACCAAAGCTTGCGCAGAGCACCCATCACGCTATGCGAACTGCACCAATTACCGAAGAGCCAAAACAATCAGAGCCCAAACCGCAAGCTGCCCAATCACAATCGCCTGTCCACACGCAAGTCTCAGCCGACCAATGGAAGCAATATCACAGCGCTTGGCAAAAATACTACCAAATGTACTATGAGCGTTATTATGCTGGTAATATTGCTGCCAAAAACCGTGAAATCTCTCGCCTAACCAAAGAAACGCAAAAAAACACACCAAACACTAGCACTGATGAACCAACAGACCCGCAAGCGATTGCCATCAAGGAGCTCCGTAGTCAAATCCAACAAAAAGTCCGTGAATCCGCCCAAAAAGTTAAGAAATCTCGTCATTTTATCCCAGCCATTGCCGGTATATCAGTCCTCTTGATTTTCATGTTTTTACAATACAATCGTATTATCTTTGGCGCAGTCGCCGCTTATACTACTCCTGGCGCAATTAACCCACAGAATATCATTGTCGATGCTTCCACTGACGCTTCTGTCAGCTCTGAGCCTCGCATGATTATCCCTAAAATAAATGTTGACGCGCCTGTTGTTTATGGCGCCGCCAGCGACACAAAATCACAATCAGAAGCCATGAAGCGGGGAATTGCTCACTTTTCAATTCCGGGCGCCAGTGCCGTGCCAGGACAGGTCGGCAACGCAGTCTTTGCTGCCCACTCCAGTAATGATGCTTTTGCTGCTGGTGATTATAAGTTTGTGTTTGCACAGAATGAAAAATTGGTTAAGGGCGATATAATTTACATGAACTATAATAGCAAGCGCTATACGTATAAAATTACTTCCACAGAGGTTGTTATGCCAAGTGAGGTCTCGAAGGTCCAACTCAACACCAATAAACCAATGTTAACATTGGTGAGCTGCGTACCTCTAGGAACGGCAGAAAAACGTCTCCTGGTTTTTGCTGAACAAATCAACCCCGACCCCAACAAGGCTACCTCAACAAGCGAATCAGGCTCGTCTCAGCAGCAGGGAAATAACTCCGCCATTCCCGGAAAACCCGAGCCGACCATCTTAGAACGGCTCTTCGGTGGATAAAATATAAATAGCGACTTAATTAAAGAAACCTGTTGATCCGGTGTCCATGTTCATCTTACTCAGAACAATTTTTCCCGCCGCATTCACCGTTAGCCCATAGACATAGCGCTGATTTGACGACAGAACCGCGCCCAAATCCTTATGCGCGTCCAGTAGCGTATGTGCATTTGTGCCGTCAAATTCACGAATTTCCATTTTTCCTGAAGTTGAAATACTGCGAATGTAAAAATTATCAAGCCATTTCACTTCTTGCGCAACACCAATGTTAAATACCTTCGATAACTCTTGACGCTCCAAATCGTACGATTGCAACATCGCACCGTTTTGCGCTACCACAAATCGCCCAGCGTTATCCAACGTTATATTCGTTGTCGCATTTTCCGTCTTAATAATCTTCGCTGTTTTTAAGAATTCCTTTTGTTGATCTTTTGAGTCTGAAATATCGCCGCGATAGATTGTCATTTTCTGACCAACTGCCAAAACCACGGTATCTTTATTAAAATATCGAGATGTCCGAATTACTGGCTTCTCTTCAGTTGTAAAACTACCAATTACAAACGGATGCTTCCAATCTCTCTTCCAGACTCCCGCAATCCTCTTACCGTCGCCAATCGCTATATATGACAAGCGGTCATCGCCATACAGCTTAAACGACTCTACGCCGGTTAAAATAGGACTGGAAATTGTTGAGCTGTCAAGATCAACTCGCCTAAGCTCACCACTATCCTGCAAAATATACACCGCATGCGCGCCAGTTCCAGAAAAACCAATTTGCTTAACTCCCAGACCCGTCATCGCTGTTATATCGATAATTTTTTCTGAATTTTCTCTATCAAAAACCAACCACTGTACGCCTGTCGTGTTATTTTCTGCTGGATACACGTGCTTCACTAAAACATACCGCGAATCACGATCCCATTCCGCCACCGAAAATGCGTGACCGTCAGCAGACAGGGAATAGCCAGCTAAAACGTTCGTGCTGAGTGCATGTTCCGTAAATTTTTCTTTGTCCTTACCGGTGTCACGTATGTCGCCAATAGTCATTATTGGTGCTTTATCCTTCACCCCAAACCCTATCAAAAAATTACCGCCTGGCGACAGAGAGACAAATTGTACTGTATCAAGCGTTTTTACCTCTGTTGTCTCGCGATTGACAGGAACAAGTCGAGCATAATTTAAGTTTGTTACTGTATTAGACTTAATATCGACCGTCTTTTGCCACGGCTCATATTTATCCAATTTCATCGCAAACGTATGTTTTCCTGGTAAAACCGTGCTCTTCGTCGAGGTTCGACGCAACTCCATATCATCGACATAAACTAGCGCACCACTGGGATGAGATTCATACTGAACAAGACCCGTTTGCTGCAACTCTTTTGTGTTAGGGTTAAACGTATAGCCAAGCATTCTAAACGTCAAAAACACCAATAGTCCAACCATAGCCAGCGTCATCAACGCGTACACAAAAGTCCGCCGCGCGAGCTCTTTGGTGCGATTTCTTTTCTGGTACATAATCAGGGAGATTATAACATATTTTTACACTTGAAAAAACCGTAGGCGGTTTGTACTATATATAGTAGGAATAAACATTAGGGGGATTAATGGCAAGTAAAAATTATGTAGTCATCAACGGACGCGCCTATAACACCATAACTGGCATGGTAATGAATGATGTTGATGTAAAAAAAATTGAAATAAAACGAGACCAATTAAGTAATAACCGCGGCACAGCAGTATCGCGCATTCATGCCGCTCACATCCAAAAATCAAGTACCTTAAATCGCCGGCACGTTAAAAAACCGCAAGGAGTGCCTCTTGCTGCCAAAACTCAGAAACCCCGCGTCACCGCGCAACAACACGTTGCCGTAAAAAAATTTGCCCCAGCAACATCCAAGCCAGCCCCTCAGCAAACTGCCATCAACCGGCCAGCCGAAACACACCCTATCATTAGGCGCGCACAACAGAGACCACTCAGCACTAATAACCAATTACGAAAAGATCGTCGCCCAATGCCTATCGTCAAAACTCCAGCCATCATCCCGCAAAAAATCGAAAAACCGGCCGCAAAAACCGCTAAAGAACTGAAAAACGAAGCCATTGAAAAAGCCTTATCGAATGAGATTGCCAGCAACAAAAAAACCCGTCGACGCCAGAAAAAAGGCGGCGCACTGCGCCTACTAAACACCTTTTCTGTCGGGTTTGCAGTGATGTTACTTGGTGGCTACTTAACATACTTAAGCATGCCAAACATCTCTATAAAAATGGCAGCAGTCCAATCGGGAATTGACGCCAAATATCCAGGCTACAAGCCCGACGGCTACGCATTAAACGGCCCAATTAAATTCAAATCCGGCGAAGTTACTATGCGCTATGCCTATGCCGACGGCAGCTCAGCTTACACCATAACTCAGCAGAAAAGCAATTGGAATTCATCAGCCGTCAAGGAGTTTTTCTCTGAAAAACATAAATCGCCGAACACCACGATGATTGATGGACTAACAATTTACAGCGGCGGCAAGGAAGCTGCTTGGGTAAATGGTGGTATTTTATACCAAATTAGCGGTGACGCCAATCTCTCTAGCGACCAAATCCAGAAAATTGCCGCCAGCCTGTAGCCACATATATAACGTGCTATAATTTACCCATGACTATTAGAACTCGTTTCGCGCCAAGTCCGACTGGCTATATTCACGTCGGTAACGTTCGCACTGCATTATATACTTATCTTATCGCCCGAAAACACCAAGGTAATTTTATTTTACGCATTGAAGATACCGATCAAGCCAGATTTGTTGAAGGAGCGGAAGAGTTGATTTTGAAAACTCTAAATTGGTTAGGACTAGATTGGGATGAAGGGCCAAATCTCAATAATGATAAAGAGATTGGCAATTTCGGACCATACCACCAAACAAATCGTCGAGAAATTTATCTCAGGTGGGCTAAGAAGATGATTGACGAGGGGCTAGCTTACGCCGATCCATACACACCAGAGCAAGTTCAAGCCTTCCGCGACCAAGCCAAGTCCGAAAAACGAGCCTTTCTATACCGCGACCATCGTCCAGAAAATCCACCAGAATGGCAGCTGGGCATGCCGCTGAGATTTAAGGTTCCGGAAATTAAGAGATATTCTTGGCAGGACGCGGTCATGGGTGAATTATCAGCCGGACCAGAAGCACTTGACGATTTTATTCTAATAAAGGCAGACGGGCTGCCAACATATAACTTCGCTCATATCATTGATGACTTTGAAATGAAGATCACCCATGTTATTCGTGGCTCAGAATATATTGCCAGTACGCCCAAATATTTATCTTTGTATGAAGCACTGAAAATCGAGCCGCCAATTCTGGCACACGTGCCGCATATCATGGCGCCAACTGGCAATAAAAAGCTAGGCAAGCGCGATGGCGCAAAAAGCGTCACTGAGTACCAAAAAGAGGGAATACTACCAGAAGCTATGCTGAACTTCTTAGCGCAACTTGGCTGGAATGATGGCACTGAGCAGGAGATTTTTAGTAAGGACGAACTTATTGAAAAATTCTCACTTGATCGCGTCCAGAAATCAGGCGCGCGCTTTGACGAGCAGCGGCTTATTTGGCTAAACGGCCAATGGATTCGCTCACTCAACTTAGATGACCTTTATATGCGGTGTAGGCCTTTCTGGGGTGAAGAATCAAAAAATGCCGAAGAGTCGTATAAAAAACAAGTGCTAAGCCTGGCACAGGACCGCTTGAAAACATTGCAAGATTTGCCAAAATTAACCAATTATTTCTTCACTGAGCCCGAGATCGACGAAGAATTAATTAACAGCAATAAGCAACTCCGAAAATTAACCAAAGAAGAACGGCAGGATCTTTTAAGCGTAGTACGCCAAGAACTCGCCAAAATAACCGACTGGACGCCAGAGTCAATCCAAAATTGCCTGAATGGGTTATTAGAAACGACAGGTCAAAAACCTGGCATCCTCTTTAGTTTGGTCCGAATTGTGACTACTTGGGCTCAGTTTAGTCCACAGCTGAATGACACATTAGCGCTAATTGGCCAAGAGAAGACCCTGCAAAGAATTGATAATTATCTACAAAAATAGTTTATTCATGAGCCGAAAATGCTATACTAAGCATAAGCATGAATATAGAAAAAATCGATAAATCTCGACGGAAAAAAGAACCCCGCTGGAAACGATTTAAAGAGTGGGTGAAAAAACATATTTTAGCGATTGCGCTAATTTCCAGCGCGGTAGTTATTGCTGGAGTCTTCTTGATTGCTATTTATTCTATAAAGTATGACCAAACTGCCAGTACAGATTTACAAATACCAAAGAAAAAAACTACACCAAAGAAGTTTTACTTACCACTAACCGGCGTAGAAGTTGCCGACGAAAACGCCACGAAGCAACCCGTTACTGGCGTGATGATTGAAAACAGCCCAGCCGCTCGACCGCAGTCTGGCTTGAAAAAAGCCGGTGTTGTCTACGAAGCAGTCGCCGAAGGAGGAATCACCAGATTCTTAGCCTTATACCAAGGAGAAAAGCCAGCAACAATTGGCCCAGTGCGCAGCCTCAGACTATATTACCTCAGCTGGGCAGCACCATACCAAGCATCAGTCGCCCACGTTGGCGGCAGCCCCAACGCTTTAGCGCAAGTCAGAAACGGCAACTACCGCGATATTGACCAATTCTTTAACACCGGCTCATACTGGCGAGTCCGCGATCGCTACGCGCCGCACAATGTCTACACTTCCGGAGAAAGAATTGACCAATTAAACAACTCCAAAGGCTACACCAAATCCGAGTTCACCAGTTTCAACCGCACGGATGGGAAACCAGCCGAAGCGCCAAACGCAACTTCCATTACGATTAACCTTAGCGGCGCGCTATACAATACATCCTACGCCTACGATAAATCATCAAATTCCTATGTAAGAAACTTGGCTGGCGCACCACACGCTGACCGCGAAGATGGACAAATTGCCCCAAAGGTCGTAGTCGCCATAGAAGTCGGTGTCGAAGCTCGCGCTCAAAATTCCGACGGCTACGAGGACGCCAAAACCACCAGTAGCGGCAAAGCCTATATTTTCCAAAACGGCATGGTCACTACTGCAACTTGGTCAAAGGCAGACATCAATTCACCCCTGAGATTGACTGACGAATCCGGGAAGAATATTGCCTTGAATCGCGGTCAGACTTGGATCGCAGCCTTCACTCCGGGCAGGGGAGGCGTTTCATGGCAATAGACCCAAAAGCCAAAACCCTACGACAATATAAACAATATTACTACCGGCACGTTACACTAATCTTACTTGCGGCCAACACCTGCGTGATTATCGGGTTGGCAATTACTCTTTACCTAACTGATATCAACTCCGTTTTTCAGTTCAATTTCTGGATTACTATTTTAGTGGCCTTTATTTTAGGAATTGTATCTTCAATTGTCATCGTCAAAATTATTACTGCGCCGCTTAGTAAAATTCTGGCAGCGCTATCGCATAAAATTGGTGAACCGACTACCGAAAAACCACCCAAGCCCAACGATAAACATTATGAAAAAACTGGCTTTAAAACTGCTCTTCAGGCAATTTATGATGATTGCCAGCCAGCAGAAAAGCCTACAGATAAAGCTAAAAACACTCCGCTCACCCAAGCATTAAACCAGACCAGTACCGGTGTTGTGGTGCTTAATAGTAAACAAAAAATAATTTTCGCCAATTCTGCCGCACCGATTTCCCAGAAGCCAAATGGAGAAAACTTTTTAGCGCTAGATTTTATTAACGAGCCAACGATTACCGACTGGCTGCATGAAATCTCCAACGATAAAATTAAGGATGAACGCCGTTGGCGACGCATCGGTACTAATCCGGGGATTATTCAAAAATCACGAATATTTGACGTGGTGGCTTCATACGAAAAGGGCGCTGCTGCGGAAACCATTATTTTTCTTATCGACAAGTCCGACAGTTATCTCCCAGAGGAAGAGGATCTCAATTTTATATCATTTGCCGCACATGAGCTTCGTGGTCCAATTACAGTGATTCGTGGCTACTTGGACATTATCGCTGAAGAGTTTTCTGGACGACTGCAAGGCGACGAAAAACAGCTGCTTGATCGGTTAACGGTTTCTGCCAATCGATTATCCAGCTACGTCGACAACATTCTCAACGTGGCAAGATTTGACCGGCACCATCTGAAAGTTCACCTATTAGAAGATACCGTCGCTCACATTTATGCTTCAATTGCCGACGATATGCAGCTGCGCGCCTCAACCCAGCAACGTTTGCTGAATATTAATATCCCAGATGACTTACCTACCGTGGCAGCCGACCGTGGCAGTATTAGTGAAGTAATCGGCAACCTCATTGATAACGCCATAAAATACAGCTTTGAAGGCGGTTCGGTAACGGTTTCTGCCGAGAAAAAGGGTGACTTTATAGAAGTTTCTGTCGCCGACAATGGCATCGGTATGCCCGCCAACGTCGTCAATAATTTATTCCACAAATTTTACCGCTCGCACCGATCGCGCGAGGCAGTCGCTGGCACCGGCATCGGACTATACATCTGTAAAGCCTTCGTCGAATCGCACGGCGGCTCCATTACTGCTCGTTCCCGCGAAAACGAAGGCTCGGTTTTCTCGTTCACCTTGCCAATTTACGCCACCGTCAAAGATAAATTATTAGAAGACGGCCAATTAAATAATCAATTGATCAGAAAAGGCGGCGGTTGGATTAAAAATCACGCCATGTACAGGGATTAGGAGGAAATATGATAAAAACAATTTTATGCGTAGAAGATGACCGGTTTATCGGCGAGATGTATGTACGCAGTTTGCAAAAAGCCGGCTATGACGTGACGTGGGTGGTTGATGGCAATGACGGCTTGGTGGCGGCGCGCAATCAGCATTTTGACCTGATTATCCTGGATTTGATGCTGCCAGAACAGCGCGGCGACCAGATTCTTGACGCACTGCGTAATAATGACGTCGATTTGATTCCTAATAGCAAGGTGCTGATTATGACCAATTTTGAGCAAGACGAGGCTTCGCGCAACTCTGTGATGAGTCGTGTTGATGGATACTTAATCAAGGCCGACATCACGCCGCGTAACCTTATCGAGGTTGTCAAGCAGATGGATAATGATACAGATAAGCCAGAGAAGTAGCTCTGTCTTCACTATTTTTATCACACAGAAGTGCATAATATTTTCTAATAAATAAAAATGACGGAAACTCCGCCAAATTATGAATAACCGATCTGGTGACCCCACCGGGAATCGAACCCGGGTTACCAGGATGAGAACCTGGCGTCCTAACCGCTAGACGATAGGGCCATAGCTCCATGGATTATATCATGAAAAGGGGCCGACTGTCTACTTTTTACTAGCTCAGGATTTCTTAAGGCAATATAGCACCGCTACCCAAGAAATATATAACCTTACGCGATACCCCATAAAAGTAGCTCTTGAGATTTTACAAAAAATTCGCCATAATAAACTCATGAAAAAGGGCGGTATTTGTTGTAAGCCTCAGGCGATTTCTAGATTTTGGCTACGACGATTATGCGAAGTAGCTTTACTAAGCTGTTGGACTATTGTCCTCCTGTACGCATGGGCGCGCTTCATTCCTACTGGCTATCAACTACCCATCGGTCTATCTGTTTCTGACTTGGCGGCGGGTCTGGCCGCAAGCAGTAGTTTAATCATCCTAATCTTATGTCTTTGGCTGCCCAGGAAACACGAAACTGCCATTGGAATATTCGTCTATTTACTAGCCGTCGCCGTTTCTTCTATGACCATTATCACTAGCGGCGGAGTTCTCTCTCCATTCTTAGTTATGTGGATTATTGTCGCGATTTTTGCGGGATTTTTCGGCATGGTAATTTTGGGAATAATGAGTCTGCTGATTGTCATTCAAGTTATTTTCGCCATTATCCAGCAGGGAATGAACACGCAAATTATTATTGGCTATCTTTTCTTTGGGTTTTTGCCGCTCGTGTTTAGTCTTATACTGTGGAGTCGCCGCCAGCAAGTTGACGACAATTTGTCTAGCCTGGAAACCAAACTCTCCGCCGTTGAAGGTAAGTCTGATGTAGTGATTAATACTATTGATGATGGTGTTCTGGCGATTTCTAGAGAGGGCAACATTGAACTAATCAATCCTTCTGCCCAACAGATGATTGGCTGGAATCAAGGAGATGCACTCGGACTGAACTGGAAAAGTGTCTTAAAATTGGTAGCATCAGACGGCAAGGAAGTGAATGAATTTGAAAACCCAATCTCCCAAGCTTTAGCAAAAAACCAGCCAACCCACAGCGATAAATTGTTCTTGCTAACCAGTTCTGGAAAACGAATTTTAGTCTCAATTGTCAGCTCGCCTGTTGGTACGGACGGAGAGGGGATTATTGTGGTAGTTCGCGACATCACCAAAGAAAAGGCTGAAGAACGTGAGCAGGCTGAGTTTATTTCCACCGCTAGCCATGAAATGCGTACGCCAGTTGCGTCAATTGAAGGCTACTTGGGGCTTGCCTTAAATCCCGCCACTGCCCACATTGACGAAAAAGCTCGCGATTTTATCACCAAAGCTCATGAATCTGCACGCCATCTGGGAAGATTGTTCCAAGATTTGTTGGATATCAGCAAGGCAGAAGACGGCCGACTGAAAAACGAGCCAGAGATCGTCAACGTCAACGAGTTCGTCAAGGAAATTTTCGACGGCTTAACAATGAAAGCTAACGAAAAGCAACTTAATTACGTTTTTATGCCAGATGTAGTTAATGAGAGCGGAGAGAAATCATTGCAGCCGATTTTTTACGCCAATATCGACCCTGATCATTTCCGAGAAGTCGTTGGCAACTTGATTGAAAATGCCATCAAATATACTTCAGCTGGTGAAGTTTTAGTCAATGTTTCTGGTGACGACAAACAGGTTTCTGTCAGTGTCAAAGACAGCGGAATCGGCATTCCTGCCGAAGATCTACCACACTTATTCCAAAAGTTCTATCGTGTTGATAATTCTGACACACGCGAAATCGGCGGCACAGGACTGGGGTTGTATTTGAGTCGTCGCTTGGCTGAGGCAATGTCTGGCAATCTACGCGTCGAAAGCGAATATAAGCACGGCAGCACGTTTTATCTAGAGATTCCGCGCGTTAGCAACACAGAGGCCAAGCATCGCCTAAATTCTACAGATGATCAACCAGCACCTCAGTCAAAGACCACCCCAATAACGTCTGAAGAACTTAAGTCTAACCCTAAAGAAAAGGCAGAAACTACACCTGAAAGTAAAGCCCCTCCAGCGCCAACACCAACCTCAACTACAATTTCAATCCCCGTGCAAGTAGTAGATTCTTCCAAACCAATAGCCCAACCACAAGAGCCAAAATCACAAAAAAGCACCGCTGAACCAACACTAGCAGAGATTGAAGAAAACCTCAAAAAGAAACGTCAGCGAGAATCAACCTCCAAGCGTAAACAAACATAAGTACTATAGCTTTTTTACCGAAACTTCAGTATAGTATAAATATATGACAAAAATTTTATTGGTCGAGGATGACAAAAGTTTACGCGAAATTTACGGCGTACGACTTTTGGCGGAGGGCTACGATATCGTTTCGGCGGGCGACGGCGAAGAAGCTCTGGCCATGGCAATTAAAGAACGTCCGCGGCTAATCTTAAGCGATGTAATGATGCCAAAAATCTCTGGCTTCGATATGTTAGACATCTTACGCTCTACAACCGAGACAAAAGACGTCAAAGTAATCATCATGACAGCATTATCGTCAGAGGACCAGCGAAAACGCGGTGAACAATTAGGTGCTGATCGTTATTTAGTAAAGTCGCAAGTAGGCATCGAAGACGTTGTTAGAGCAGTTCATGAGACATTGGGCGATTTACCTGGCGTCGGTACGGACCCGGTTCTAGTATCCCAGCCAACACCCCAGTCAGAACCGCAATTACCACCATCAGATCCAGAGCCGCAACCAGTAACCAGGCCTGATATATCGTCATTATCTCCACAGCCAGCTGCCCCTTCAGTCGATATACCGACAACACCGCCAGCAGAATCACTTCCGCAGCAACAACCACAGCAGCCAATGACACCACAACCAACGCCAAGCGCCGCGCAACAGCCACAGCCAGCAACCTTACCACAACCAACCGCTCCATTCTCATCGTCTGTACCACGCCCAGCAGGGCTTGGAGATCGTGTTATTCAACCATTACCGGCCGATGACTCACAGAACTCAGTCGATGTTTCTCAATTAATGGCACAGGAGCTAAGTACGCCAACACCGACAACACCAATACTAAATACTCCACAGACACAGACAACGACAATTCCAGTCGTATCACAGCCTGCCCAACCTTCTGCCGAGGAAATTAATATACCTATCGCACAGCCACAAGGTCTTCCGCCTCAACCGCCAGAAGCTCCACAGCCACAATCTCCACCACTAAACCTACAGCAATGACAAATCTTAACACCGCTCGAAGCACTCAGCGCCTTAATAAATTTGTGGCGCTGAGTTTGGGTGTTTCTCGCAGAAAAGCCGATGAACTGATTGAAAAAGGGAAGATTATTGTTGATGGCCAGCCCGCCAGGCTAGGACAACAAATCTCTGAAGTCAACCACGTCTCTTTTAACGGCAACTCTCTGAAGATTCAATATAAAAAAATCATCGCCTTAAATAAACCCGTCGGCTATCTTTGCTCGCGTGCCTCTCAGGGCGGCGTACCAACCATTTACAAATTATTACCAAAAAGCCTTCATCATCTGAAGCCCGTTGGTCGCCTGGACAAAGACAGCTCTGGGCTAATTCTCCTCACTAACGACGGCGACTTTGCCCATCATATGACACACCCGTCGTTTTATAAGATTAAGCGCTATCTGGTGACGCTCGACCAGCCGCTCCAGCCGCTCCACCGGCAAATGATTAACGACTTTGGCGTGCAGCTGCCTGACGGACCGAGCCGCTTGACGCTCGAACGCCAGCATGAGGGTGATGAGCACCGCTGGATTGTCCAGATGAGCGAAGGCCGCAACCGCCAAATCCGCCGCACCTTCGCCGCCCTCGGCTACACCGTCACCAAACTTCACCGGACAGATTTTGGTAGTTATTCGCTTGGCAGCCTTAAAAAAGGCCAGTGGATAGAAGAAAAAATAACCTAGTCTACAACTAAACCCTCATATTTTCCTTTACATCTCATAATTTTTATTGTAAGATATCCATCGTATTAAACTTATCAGGAAGATATAAGATATAATTGGTCATGAAATTAGAGACGTCAATAACAGCGCCGAAAGCCAGAGAAGTCACAAGAAGAGCACTAGAAGAAATCTACAAAGATATTATAGCTCCTCTAAAAGAAGGGGATTTGAAAATCTTAGAGCTGTACTCTAATAAAGATGTAAAATCTCTCCCTGATCTGATAGAAAAACAAGTTCCCAGATACGGCAAACTTATCTTAGAATTAGAGGAACTCGCTGGTCGACTCAGATACGACAAACTACCAATCGTAGAAGATAATAATGGCGACAAATATTACTGTATATCCGATAGAGAAGGCCGCTCATTAATCATTTCCCAAGATTCGGCGCAAATCTACACCCCCAATCCTGCGGAAGACTCTTCGAATGACAACTATATAGAAGTTGACGTCAATAACTATAAGCCATTCACTGTAGAAAATTCAGATTACATGAAAGAGTATATGGAAATTGCAAGATTGTGTCTTGCAAGAATAAACGAACATCATCACGGGTTTATAGCCGAAGTCCAGCGCTAGCAGTCTCGCCAAAATGGGCAATAACTGTTATAATTATCACAATTATGCCTAATAAATTACCCACTGTCGCCATCATCGGCCAAGCCAACGTTGGCAAAAGTTCGCTGTTCAACCGCTTGACGCGCGCCCGCACCGCCATCGTCGCCCGCGAAGCCGGCACCACCCGCGACAACGTCGTTGGCAAAGTCTCATACAAACGCCGCACATCATCTCCTAATGAGAATGTGGCAGACGTGACACCTCCTGCGCTGGAGGCTGTGAAACGTTCGCGAGAAGCAGACGTTTCAGCCGAACGCTCGCAGCAAATCTCCAGTGGAGATTTGAGCGAAAAGAGTACTCCAGCGAAGGAGCGTGGCGCGAGTGCAACCGCCGAGTTCTGGCTCATCGACACCGCCGGCCTCAAACCCGCTGAAGACGAATTCGAAGCCACCATCCAAGATCAAATCGCCGACGCCTCCGCCGCTGCTGACGTCATCCTCGTCATGATCGACTCCACCGTCTACCCATCAGACGCTGATCGCCAACTAGCCAAAAAAGCCTTAAAGAGTGGCAAACCCGTCCTCCTCATCGCCAATAAAGCTGACCTCAAAGGCTCACTCCACACCGACGAATTCAAACTACTTGGCATCAAAACCATCATCAAAACTTCTGCCGAGCACAACATCGGCATCTCCGAGCTGCTCGACAACATCGCCGATCTCATTCCGCCAGCCACTCAAACCACGCCAGACGACATCATCCGCGTCGCCTTGATTGGCCGGCCAAACGTCGGCAAAAGCAACCTGTTCAACACCCTAGCAGGCAAGCAGCAAGCCATCGTCGCCAATGTCGCCGGCACCACCCGCGACGTCAACCGCGTCCAAGTCCGCTACCACGGCCAGACCATCGAGCTACTCGATACTGCCGGCATCCGCCGCCAGGGCAAACAAGAAACCGGCATCGAAAAGTTCTCCGTCCTACGCACCATGCAGACCATCAACGAAGCCGACATCTGCTTCCTCTTGATGGATGTCAACGAATTGAACGTCGGGCTAGACCAACGACTAGCCGGCATCATCGACGAAGCAGGCAGGGGGCTCGTGCTAGTGGTCAGTAAGTGGGATTCTGTCGAAGGCAAAGACGCTTACACTCACGACGAACTAGTGCCGCAAATCAGCTATCATTTCAAATTCACACCCTACGCGCCACTGATTTTTACCTCATCAGTTACTGGCCAAAACGTCGCCAAATTGTTCGACCTCGCCCTCGACATACATAAGCGCCGCCGCCAAGAGTGCAAAACCCGCGTCCTCAACGACCTCTTGCAAAAAGCCGTTGCCGCTCATCCGCCAGCTGGCCTAAAGAACTCGCATCCAAAGCTCCGCTACATCGTCCAGACCGACACGGCCCCGCCATGGTTCGTCATCTACGGCAGCAACCTGAAATTCGTCCACTGGAGCTATAAACGCTACCTTGAACGGACTCTACGCGAAGCCTTCAATTTTGCAGGAACGCCAATTAAAATGTCTTTCCGTGACGAAAAACAACTGAAGGCCAACCGCGAACGCGTCGCCCGCGGCCTAGCGCCCGTTACCAAAGCCTACAAACAGGCCAAAAATGCTGAAAAAGGCATATAATACCACATTTTTGACAAAATCTATTGACATTTTATTCTATTTGTGATATACATATATTAGCTTTTCACTCAAGAATTTGACCTAGAGTGAAAAGTTGAACCGTAGGCACATCGATGGAAGAGTATGAGCAATGCTCGAGATCTTTGAGAAATTGATGCTATTGGCAGTTATAACAATAGCTACAATAGCATTTTTCACAGGAGGGCTACTAGGAGGACTACTAGGAGCCCTCCTGTGGTGGGCAGGGGGAGTCCCCCTTGCTATTTCGATCCCGACCGGCGCGATTGCCGGAGTAGTACTTGCTGAAACTCTAGCGTTCCGGTACATCCAGTACAGGAACCGAGGTAACAGCGACAGGCGGCCGTAAGCCCGCTCGAAAGAAAATAGCTCGCTCGAAAATAGACTCAATTCGGTTAGAAATGCATGTTTTGCGTTTCCTGGATTAAATCTAGTTTCCGGCTTGAGCGCGTTTTCGAGCGGGCTATTTTCTTTTATAATGAATCTTAGCTGCATTCGCTCCATAGATGCGTGTCTATGCTGATGAGTCGGAAACGACGAAAGCGAACTTTATCCAAACATCACTAGTTGCGCCGCCAAGGCTTCGCGCGTGATTTCGTCCGCCCGTTCACCGATGAATACGATTTTTGCCGCCTCCTCAGGCCTGGCATGAGCTATCTGAATTTGCTGCTCGGTCGCCTCCACATGCTGGCGCGCGCCGTTGTCACTAATAAAGCAGCCTTTCATTCGCCGTAGGCCATACGCCCTGAACAATTCCGGCCAAATTTTTTCCAAAGTCGCCGCCGTAATTTTCATGCCCGAAACGTCCAGCACCGCATAAGTCGGATTATCCGGCACCGCCAGTTCGCCGTCATACGTATCAAAAAACGCCAGCAGTCCCGACGGCGTAGTTAATTTACTAAGATCAAATCGACCATGCGGCGTACTCAGTACCTTAGCGTAGGGCAGAGCGGAGAGTTTTATGTCGTATTCAGCTCGTTCATTGTCATTTAGTAAATCCTCCTTGGTCACCAAAATTATGTCTGCCGCTTGTAGCTCAACCTCGTGCGCCGGCTCAATTCCGCGTAAAATCTCGTGCGCATCGATCACGTAAAAACTCTGCATTAGTTCATACTTATTGAATATTTGTGCATTTATCAATTTCTCAACTAAGCTCATCGTTCGCGCCACACCCGTCGCCTCGATGAACACTGGCGCCGGAGAATTCCGGCAAAAGTCCAATAGCATACGCGTCAATGCGTGTTTCGACGAGCAACAAACGCAGTCGCCAGCCAGCGTCGTCACCATCTCTGCCAATCCCTCCAGCCGATAGCCGTCGACATTTTCATTAGCGTATTCATTTTCAATCACCCGTGCGCCCTTATAGTCACTTTGTTGCAATAAGAATTCCAGCACGCTGGTCTTGCCAGCACCCAGCGAGCCGTTCACCAAATAAAGCGGCACTTTGTCAACAACCGCCCGCGCTTCGTCAAACGCCGCATTAACACTAAATTCCAAATCATCATCGCGTTTCGCCATACATCTATTATACGTCATCCTGGCCAAGGTGATATACTAAGGCTATGAAAGTCATCCTAGCCCTCGGCAATCCTGGTGATAAGTACACCTACACCCGGCACAACGCTGGCTTTTTAGTAATTGACCAATTTGCGGCGGAGCAAAATGCACATTTTAGCAATAAGTCCAAATTCTTTGCGGATATTGCCGAATTAAACAGCTTTACGGTCGATTCAGCCGCTAATGCAAACTCACACACCATCGTCCCACGGGAAAAAATTCTCCTCGTCAAACCGACCACCTACTACAATGAGGTCGGGATTGCCGCGCGGGCGCTCATGGATTTTTATAAACTGACACTGGATGATTTACTAATTATTCACGACGACACGGCGCTTGATTTTGGTAAAATTCGCGTCCGCAAAGGCGGCGAAAGCGCTGGCAATAACGGCTTAAAATCGCTTCATGCTCACATTGGATCCGACTTTTGGCATATTCGTATCGGCACCGACAACTTACTGCGACGGCAAATCGGCGATGTTGATTTCGTCCTTAGTAAGTTCAATGCCGACGAGCAAAAAATCCTCCGCGATTGGACAATTCCCGAATCCATCAAGCTAATCGGCACATTTCTTGACGATACGATCGAACCGATCAGCGTCAAACTCTAGCCCTCAACACATCACTACACCACTACGCTTGCGACATTAAAAATGCTTATTGCAGCAATGCCGCCCGAAACAAAAAGTCACAAATATCAATTACTGCCGCTTTCGCGACACAATTTTCGCCGCGCCGTGTTTCAGCCGCTGCTCAGCGCTATGTAATTTCGCCGCGGCTGCTTCTTGCAAATTAATCGCTCGTGCCTCCAGCATGCTGCTACCAACTGCCAAGCTCACAAACAACAGCCCCAAACCGCCCGTCGCCCATTCCGGCAGCTCCAGGTGAAATAGCTTGGCAATCATCATCATACCCAGCGCCATGATCGCCCAATGCGCACCATTTTCCAGATATTTATATTTGCTGAGCATGCCCGTCCGCAGCAAATACACCGTCAGCGACCGCACCCAAATTGCGCCAGCGCCCAGGCCCGCCACGATCAGCAGCACACTGCTGGTGATAGCAAACGCGCCGATGACGCCGTCAAAGCTAAAACTAGCGTCCAACACCTCCAGATAGAGCAGGCTAGCGAACGCCGCCCAGCCGGTCTTGACCTTGACTGATTTAGCATCATCCTCATGAAAGAATGAGCCGAACAATTCCAGCCCGATGTGCAGTATAATTCCCAGTACCGACGAGATCAGCACCAGCGCCCGATGCGGCGGCTCAACCGTGAAATACAGCACCGCCGCCACGCTCAGCATCAAACACACCTTGAAATTCTCAAATCGCCCAGCCTTGGCCAGCCACGGCTCGACATGCCGCATCCAGTGCACGCGCTTGTTATAATCAATGAAATAACTGAGGCCAATCATAATCAGAAACGCGCCGCCAAAAGCATCGATCATCGGCGAGGCTTCGTGCAAAATATGACCGTATTCCGCTGGTCTATGCAGCGCCAAATCAACCACTTCCATAAATCCATGACCGCTCGCCACCATCACGATGATAATCGGCAGCACGAACCGCACCACGAACACCGCCACGAAAATCCCAACCGTCAAGAACACCTTTTGCCAAACCTGGCTCATGCCGGCCAGCACCTTGCTGTTGATCACCGCATTGTCAAAGCTAAAAGTTACTTCCAGCACTACCAAAATCGCAAACAACCACAAGCCGCTCGCGCCGAAATGTCCGAAAATCAACCCGCCCAACGCCAGCGTCAACAACGCCGAAAACCAAAAAATCCGAAATGGGTGATGCGAATGCCAGAGATGTTTCATAATGATTTAGTATAGCACAAAGCGCGTGCGGTATAATTTATATATGGCAAAAATTAAAAAGCCTAATAATCGACTTGCTAGCTTCATATCCAACAACGGGGAGCTTCTCGGCTGGATTGCCGCCGGTTCGCTAGTTGTTATTTTTCACAATTTTAGCCTCCATTTTGGCGTATGGCTAGCTAGCGGCGAGGCTGGCAAATGGCTATCCCAAGCGGCATTATCTTTGCAAGATTTCCTCACGCTCACACTGAGCGTCATCGTTGAGGCAGTCCCATTTCTTATCTTAGGAACTATCATTTCCGCTCTGATCCGCTGCTTTTTACCGCCGGAAAAGCTGGTCAAAATTTTACCAAAAAACGCATTACTTCGGCGGCTCGTCTTATCGATAGCGGGGTTAGCGCTGCCAGTTTGCGAATGCGGCAACGTGCCAGTCGCCCGCAGCTTGCTAGCCCGCGGCCTAAAGCCCGCCGATGTCGTCAGTTTTCTATTCGCCGCGCCAATCCTCAATCCAATCACCATCATCGCCACCATCACCGCCTTCAGTTTCGAGCCGCGCATGGTTTGGTGGCGGGTTATTTTCGCGCTCATTATTGTTCAAATAACCGCTTTCATCGTCAGCTTTTTCAAGGAAGATTCCATCATAAATCCAGAGTTCAAAAGCTACTGCCGCTCGCACAAACACAGCTCAAATCTACCAGAATTATTCAGTTCCTCGCGCAACGAATTTTGGCAATTGTTCACCATGCTGGTCATCGGCGCCAGCATCGCCGCCGCCACTCAAGTTTTCGTCCCGCGATTTATTATAAACGCCGTCGGCAGCGACATTGTCTTATCGGTTGCCGCCATGATTGGCCTCAGTTTTATCGTTTCAATCTGTTCTAGTATCGACGCCTTCTTCGCGCTGGCGTACGCGCGCAGCTTCACGACCGGCTCAATTTTATCTTTCTTACTGGCCGGCCCAATGGTCGATATCAAGCTGATTATGCTCATGAAAACAACTTTTCGCTGGCGTTTCATCGTGGCAATTGTGCTGATAATTTTCGCGTTATCGTTTGCGGCGGGGATAGGAGTAAACCTATATGCGCGTTAATTTATTAAAATCAATCGGCGGAATTATCGTGTGCGGCTACATATTGCTATTAGCTTGCCGTGATCAGCTCGGTTTTTATATCCATCCACGATATCACATATTTGCCAGCATTATCAGCATTATCGGAATCGTACTTTTACTTATTGACACAATGTTGCAATTAAAACTTAAAGCCTCTGTTAAACCTGCTAAATTCAGCTTAAAAAGTGTTAAGCCAGCGTCTTATCTGGCAATAATTATCCTACTGGCCGGCTGCTTACTACCGCCAAAACCGCTATCGCCCAGCAGCCTCGCTCAGAGAGAAAGCCCAGCCATTATTGAGCCGGAAAGCCGCTGCGAAACTCCTAAACCCAGGGAAGGCAGCTCTATTGTTTCGGTCAATCGCTGGAAAACCGCCATAAATTCCTGCAAGCAAACTTCATATTTTAACAACACCGATATCTCTATAACCGGCTTCGTCTCAAACGGCTTGCTAAAAAACTACGGCTACAATTATTTCTATATCGCGCGCTACGTCATCAGCTGCTGCGCCGTCGACAGCGTCCCGATGAAAATTCTTGTTGAAAAAAACTTCTTCATCGATTATCCGGACGGGACTTGGCTAACCGTCAAAGGGAAGTTATCGCAAAAAGTCGTCAACGGCCAAGCTGAATACGTCATCACTGATGCGCGCGCCGATAAAATCGACCAGCCAAAATACCCTTATGAATTGCTTGGCGTGTAATTTTGCCACTTTTTAATCGCGCCATCTTCCTGGTAATGTTCATGCGCGTGCCAACTGGACATGAAAACTTCATCTTGTTCAATTTCGCCAAGTAGCGGAAAAATCTCACTGAGCAGCATTTCGTCGGGATATTTTTTGCTGTCCGTCAGAGGACGTTGCCCGTTACTGCACAAATGTGCATTAAGAAATATAAAGCGCTTAGTACAAATATAGCCGGGCTTTGAACAGTGCAAGCGAAAATCGTGTATGGTTTGAATCGGCTGCGCCTCGTCCTGATAGGCCTCAAATTTATACATCACCCAAATCAATGGCGTATCAAAAGTCATATCATCAGACAGTTGCTGCTGGTCTCGCCGTAAGTCGTCCAGCTCTATCCGTAGCTGTTCAGTGCCGCTATTCTTCAATTTCGCCAATGCCAAACGGCGCTCCGCAGTAGCAATCTTTGCTGTCAAAGTCTTATACTCATCATACATATCAAGCAGTCTATCAACCGCCGCTCTCGCGCTATTCGTACCTTCTTCCATCATCCCAACTCCTTCATAATTACTGCGCGCGTAACCTCACGCGCCCGCTCGCCAATGACGACCAGCTTTAATGACTCGTCAATGACACCGCGCGTGACCCGTATTTGCTGCGGCGTTGCCTCGATGTGGTATATATCGTTACCATCAGTAACCGCACCTTTCATGCGCCGCAAAGTGTATTTACTTCGTAAATCCGTCCAAATCTTTTCAATTTTCTCAGCGCTGATAACCAAACCAGCCACATCAACCACGCTGTAATTTAAGGTATTCTCAGCCGCGTTTTCGGCAGATTCGTGCAGTAGCAAATAGTCCAAAATCCGCGATTCACCATCAAGCCGCGCCAAATCAAACTTACCGTGATCCATCATCACAACCTTCGTCAGCCCTTGTTGCAACAATGTTTCAATTAGCTGCTGACGGTCATTTTCAGTCAGCAAATCCAGTTTACTGATTAGTACCGTATCCGCCGCCTGAGATTCCGCCAGCAACGCCTTCGCCAGATATAATGCAATCTTATCGTTCATATTAACCTTTCTTATACACATATACTGAGTTAATGATATCGTCGTCAGGATTATACTCGACCAGCAACTGCACCCGCTGTAAACTATTCGGGTCAAACGCTGGGTATAACAATGTTTTCGCGCCATGAGCGCCACGCACAACAATCCGTCCGCCAGGCCGAAGCGCTGGCAAAATATTATCAATAATTTGTTGTTTGACTTCAACCGAATCGCCCGCCAGCCCAGCCACATAAATCACGTCGTAAGCACTATCTGGCAAAGCCACCGCCGCTCCGTCCGCCACCAAACACTTACCAACTGGCCAAGCAATCGCCCGTGCCAGCTCGCGCGACTGTGCCAAAGCAACCGGCGCCACGTCTACCAAATCAACCGCCGCACCTGTCTGATGCCATAGACACCAAGCGGTCAAAGGCAGGGGACCGCTGCCAATCATCGCCGCGCGGCTACTGTCAGTCAAAGACAAACCCGACCCGCCCAGCAAGCCAACTTCACGCCGCACTAGCTCGCGGTAATTGTCAATATACCAAAACTTTTCCAGCTCTTGCTGCGGACGGGCTGAATTGGTAATTCGCCGCGACCAATACATTTCCATTTCTGACTCCGAGAGAGAACAACGGCGCTGCACTTCGCGGCACACTTCATCATTACACCAATTTGGTAACGCTGTCGCCTGCACAGCTGCTGCCACCAAGCCAGAAAAAGCCGCATTGACGTCTGGTGATGGTGCAAAATCGTGCAAATTCATCACTGTTTTAATTGCCATATCCATAGCTTTTCATAATGCCAAACCCACCGAATTATTGCAAATTTGTTGCAATAAGTTGTATACTTGCAATATCATGACCCTTGATGATCTATTCAAACAGCACAACCTGCGCCTAACCAAACCGCGCCAGCAAGTTTTCGACGCACTGCAAAAATCAGATGTTCCGCTGACTATCAGCGATATTGCAAAAAAGTGCAAAACTATTGACCGGGCCAGCGTCTACCGTACGCTCGTCACTTTTGATCAGCTACATATCGTCAGTGTTGTCGCTATTGGCTGGAAAAGCTACTACGAACTCGCCGAGCCCTTCATTCCACATCATCACCACCTATACTGCATCCGCTGCAAAAACGCCGAGCCCATCCAGACTCCAGAACTTGAACAGCTTGTCGGCTATCTTAGTCGCAAGCATAATTTTACCGTCACCAAACACCACTTTGAGCTGGAGGGAATCTGCGGCAATTGTCAGAAAAACCAAACAAAATAAAAAATAATTTTCCCAACTAAAAAAGCACCAGGTAAGGGTGGGCATCACCTGGTGCTTTGTTACCCTTCAACCCACCCGAGCTACCGTCTCAGTGAAGCGTCGTGACTAAAACTCCAAAAGTCCGCGCCTGATTATTATCAACACCATCCAGTGCTCACCTTAACAGAGGTCGCCTTTGAAAAAGGGCAGTTAAAGGGGTTAGTATGCGCGTAACGTTTGACGCAAAAAGTGGAGGGTAAGAATACTTAATGCCATTGCGCGCAACCTAACATATAGTTAGAATAGGGGGTATAAGGTGCTTTTGATTAGCGCTTCAGCTAACCAATCGCTCCTGATTATAGCAAACATTTGACAAAGTGTCAATACTTTTCACAACATTTTTTATGGAAATCAAGAGAATTTTGCCAGATGAACATATTTTCTCCCAGAGATTGACTAATATTGCCAATCCTCCAAAAAACTTATGTTATATGGGAAAATTGCCAGAAGACAGCGCGCCCGTCGTATCGATAGTTGGTTCACGCAAGCCCTCAGCCTACGGAAAAGAAGTAACCGAGCGACTAGCGTCAGCCTTAGCAAAGGCGGGGTGCGTCATTGTCAGCGGACTAGCCTTAGGAGTGGACGGCATTGCTCAAAAAGCGGCTTTAGAAGCCGGCGGTACAGTAGTGGCAGTCGTCCCGAATGAATTGCCCGATATTTCACCCCGGACTAATTATCGACTGGCAATGGATATTATCAAGAGGGGTGGTGCGGTCATTTCTGAATGGATGACGGGCGATAATAAAATTGTAAATCGTTGGAGTTTTTTGGAGCGCAATCGACTAGTAAGCGGGCTGGCGGATGGCATTATTATCACCGAAGCCGCGGAGCGTAGCGGTACATTAAATACCGCTTCCCATGCTTTGAATCAGGGCAGAGATTTATTTGTCGTACCCGGCAATATCACCAGTCCGCTCTCGGCAGGCTGTAATACATTATTAAAGCAAGGGGCATATCTCATCACAGACGCAGAAGATATTTTGGCTGTAATTGCTCCAGAAAAATTGCAAAAAATCGACAATGCCGAGTCGTCCCTCAGTTCAACACCAGAGGAAGCGATTATTATCAAGCTCATCTCTGACGGGATACGAGATGGTGATGAAATCCATCAAAAGTCTGGATTATCAGCGTCAGATTTTGCCACAGCACTAACTATGCTAGAGATTAATGGCAGGATTAAGACGCTCGGGGCGAATAATTGGACATTGCGATAGTCTAATTATATAATGCTATTTCATGAGCTTCCTCAGACGTCGCAGAGAACCCCAAGCCGAAAAAATTTCCTCACCTGAAGGCGCAGAAAGCGCACCGTTCTTCAGCTTAGAAGGCATACCACCCACGTTATTAAGTATTCTCGGCACTGCTGCGGCATGTATCGGGATTAAAGATATTGACACCTTCCGAGGGTTTGTTGTTTTTGCTCTCGGCAGCGTAGTCGATGCGTTTGATGGCAAACTAGCTCGAGCTACTAATGGCGAGACTGAGCTTGGCAAATTAGTTGATCACGTTGGAGATAAAATTAAAGCAGCCTGTACTCTCTGGGTAATGTGCGAAAAAAAGGCTGCACCAAAAATAGTACTAGGAGGAGTTGCTTTAGCTAATTGCGTTAATGCTTTCTGTTCTGTGAAGGCCTACTTTGATAGTCCAGACGAGCCTCAAACACCGGAAAAAAGCGGTAAGCTAGCAATGGCGGGTGAATTTGCATCATTGATATTCTATGCTGCTAGTCACTTCGCAAAAAATAATGGCCTAGAAAAAGTCAGCAAAGTAACGCGGACTATAGGACACGTTGGAATGATACTAACAGCGCCTTTCATAGTTCATTCAGGTGCAAAATATATTAAAAGAGCGAGGCTGAACAGGTGGAGATTTGGCAAATTTCAATGGCCATTGTAGTATAATAGACGTATGAAAAATCTCGTTATCGTCGAGTCACCAGCCAAAGCCAAAACCATTGAGAAATATTTGGGCAAGGATTTTCATGTCTTGTCAAGCGTGGGGCACATCCGCTCAATTGTCAAAAAAACCAAGGACGGCACGCCGCCGATTGATGTGGCGAATGATTTTTTCGCCGTGTATGAAATCGATCCCGAGAAGAAGAAAGTCATCACCGAGCTGAAGAAAAACGTCAAGGCCGTTGGCAAAGACAACGTCTGGCTGGCCACCGATGAAGACCGTGAAGGGGAAGCCATCGCTTGGCATCTCTGTAAAGTGCTGGATTTGCCAGTTGAGACGACCAAGCGTATCGTTTTTCACGAGATTACCAAAGACGCCATCACCAATGCCATTAAAAACCCACGCACTGTTGATATGAATCTGGTGCAGGCGCAGCAAGCACGGCAAATCCTCGACCGGCTGGTTGGTTTTGAGCTCAGCCCCGTGGTTTGGCAAAAGGTGCCGGGCGGCAAGTCAGCCGGCCGCGTCCAGAGCCCGGCAGTGCGGCTGCTGGTCGAGCGCGAACGAGAAATTATGAAGTTTGCCGGCAGTTCGCAGTTCAAGGTGAGCGCTATTTTCATCCACGATAACCAAGAACTCAAAGCCGAGCTTAACCAAAAATTTGATTCCGAAGCAGCCGCTCACGAGTTCTTGAATAGTCTCAAACCGGCCACGTTCACCGTCAGTGGCATCTCGAAAACACCCGGCACCCGCAACCCAGCCGCGCCGTTCACAACCTCAACCTTGCAGCAGGAAGCCAACGCCAAGCTCGGCTTCAGCTCCAAAGCCACCATGGCCTCGGCCCAGCGGCTCTACCAGGACGGTAAGATCACCTACATGCGTACCGACTCGGTCAATTTGAGCGGGCAGGCCATCGCCAGCGCCACTGATTTTATCAAGCAATTGTACGGCCCGGATTACTCCACCGTTCGCAAGTTCAAAACCAAATCCGCCTCCGCCCAAGAAGCTCACGAAGCCATCCGCCCGACCGACATCACCCGCGAAACCGTCACCTCAAATGAATACGACCAAAAACTCTACGACCTAATCCGCCGCCGCACCCTGGCATCCCAAATGTCGGCAGCGAAATTAGAGAAGACCACGGTGGTAATTGCTATCGACGGTGCTCAGACATCTCATAAAACAATCCGGGACCCACATGAAGTTGCCCAGATTTTTTCTGAGACGCCACTCGCGCCAGATACGCCAGCAACAGCGACACCTCCTGTGCTGGAGGCTGTGAAACGTTCGCGAGGAGCGGACGTTTCAGCCGAACGCTCGCGTAGTATCTCCAGTGGAGATGCAAGCGAAAAGAGTACTCCAGTGCGGGAGCGTGGCGCTGGTGATGCTGACTTTGCTGACGATGTCCGAGAGGTGGCTATTGCAGACCTACGCTTTGAAGCCAAAGGCGAAGTCATCACCTTCGACGGCTTCCTACGCGTCTACGGCGGCGGCAAAGACGAACTCTTACCAAAGCTCCACACCGGCGACACACTCGAAACCCACGACATCACCGCCCGCCAAACCTTCGCCCGGCCGCCAGCCCGCTACACCGAGGGCTCGCTCGTCAAGAAACTCGAAGATCTCGGCATCGGCCGGCCAAGCACCTATGCCACCATCATCGACACCGTGCAAACCCGCGGCTACGTCGAAAAGGGCGACAGCGAAGGCCAGCCACGCGACGTCATCGTCCTCAGCTACAACGGCGAAGAAGTCAGCCGCGACATCGTCCAGGAAAAAACCGGCTCCACCCGCGGCAAGCTCATCCCAACACCGAGCGGGGAACTAATCGCTGACTTTTTGACCGACCATTTTACGCAAATCGTTGACTATGATTTCACCGCCAATGTCGAAACTGAATTTGATAAAATCGCCGCCGCCGAGCTGGCTAAAAGTGCCATGCTGCATGGATTTTATACGCCGTTTCACAAATTGATTGAACAGTCAGGCGGCATCGACCGCAGTAAAGTCGGCGCCAACCACGAAGTCGGCATCGATCCAAAATCTGGTAAACCAATCCTGGCACGCTTTGGCCGCTTTGGCCCAATGCTGCAGCTAGGCGCCACTGACGACGAGGACAAGCCGCGCTTTGCGCCGCTACCAAAAGGCGCGAAAATTGAGACCGTCACTTTGGAGCAAGCGCTAGAAATGTTTAAGTTGCCGCGCATCGTCGGCCAAACCGAAGACGGACAAGACATCAAGGCCAACATCGGCCGCTTTGGCCCGTACATCCAAGTTGGCAAGCTTTTCGTCTCCATCAAACCTGAAGATCCGCACACCATCACCCTAGAAAAAGCCCGCGAACTCTACGTCGCCAAGCTCCAGGCCGAAGCCGAGAAAAATATTGCTGAATTCTCAGATGGCGTCAAAGTCCTTAACGGCCGCTTTGGTCCGTACATCACCGACGGCACGAAAAATGCCAAAGTTCCTAAAGACACCAACCCAAAAACCATCACTCACGAGCAAGCTCTGGAGCTCCTTAAGGCCGCGCCCGCGAAAGCCGCTCGCCGACGTATAGCTAGAAAAAACACCAAATCATCAGCCCGAAAAGCCTAACCTTTTTTATACTATCCAATAAATCTAAATAATAAAAACTCTCACATCATCCATTGCAAAAATAGTAAAATCCATGCTATAATTTGTACAAGCAATTATCGCAATCATTCCTTGACATTTATGAATTGCAATTGTATAATTAAAAATATATTTCAATCAATATAACCTGTGGTGAGGCAGAGAGGACGTTTCCAATAGCATGAACGAAACATCAAAAACCGAACGAAGCTCCGACTTAAGTTCTGTCGTCGACACTATCATTTCCAAGATAAGTCAAGAGCGCGAAAAGGAAATTATTTCTCGACGATTTGGTTTATACGATCGGAAAGAAACTCTAGAGTTGATTGGCGACATGTTTGGAATTACCCGTGAACGCGTCCGCCAGCTGGAAAAGGCAATTTTGGCACGCCTGAGGGTAGCTATTGCCGAGGGCGAGCTGCCATCAGTCGTTGCTATGGAAAAATCTATCACCTCAAGCTTGTCTGAGATGGGAAGAGTGGCGCGAATGCAGGATTTGGCATCGCACTTTTTAGATAAGGAAGCTTCGACAATTGAGCGCGCGCACGTAGCGTTTATCGCTGAGCTAGCAGGAAACATCACCATCGTGGCAGAAAACGATGACTACCACCAAGCTGCTGCCATCGATACACTTGGAAACGAAAAGCAGGTTAGAGCAAGAATTGAAGAAATAGTTAAAGCAATTAAGAAACATGGCGAGCCAATCACCGCGGAAGAACTCCATAAAGGGCTAGATTACGAGCACCCATCAAACATCACGGCGCTGGCTACTGTCAGTAAAAAACTAGCTAAACTGCGTGATCAGTGGGGCCTTGCCAAATGGCCATCGGTCAATCCAAAAAATATTCGCGATAAAATCTACGTCGTTCTAGACACGAATGGACAACCAATGCACTTTTCCGACATCGCTAAAGGCATTCGAGCTAGTGAGTTCAATCGCCGAAGTGTCACCACCCAAGCCATTCATAACGAGCTCATCAAAGACAAGCGATTCGTACTGATTGGACGAGGTATTTATGCGCTTGCCAGCTGGGGTTATAGCCGCGGCACTGTTTCTGACATCATTGCTGATATCTTAAAGAATTCTGACACGCCACTACGCCGCGATGAAATCGTCCGTCAAGTTCTTGAGAAACGACAAGTCAAAGAAACTACAATCTTACTCAATCTTCAATCAAAGCCGCAATTCAAACGCGTCGCCAAAGCTACCTACGTTTTTGACGAAACCGTTTAAGTTGCAAACTTCTTCCAGAGGTGAGATAATTTACATAGCATGCAGCTTATTTCCTGGATCATCGGCACGTTGTTACAATGGTATGTTTGGCTACCGATTGTGGCGGTACTTGTATTTTTAACATGGCGAAATTATCGAAAAATCGAAGATTTCACGCCAATTGAAAGTGTATTATTGGTGCTTGAAATCCCAAAAACCAACGATAAAAAGGAGTTGGCCGCAGAGCAATTATTTGCCTCTCTTCACGGAATCCTACGCGACAGCCGAGAACTGCGCTTATCTGGTGGACATCAAGAACATATCAGTTTTGAGATTGCTTCAGTCAATGGTCAAATCCGTTTTTATGTTTGGGTGCCGCGAACACTACAGAGCTTCGTTGAGGGACAAATTTACTCACAATATCCAACCGTTCAAATCCATAAGGCCGACGAAGATTACACAGAGCACCAGCGCGACCATGAAGTTGCTTACTCTGCTGAATTAGCCCTGACTACTGATGAGTTTTTGCCAATTCGTACTTTTCAGAGCTTTGAAGTTGATCCACTGGCGGGTATTACTGGTACGCTAGCAAAGTTAGAAACAACTGGCGAAGAATTATGGATTCAGGTTCTAGCCAGGCCAATTCCTGATGATTGGCAGCACGCGGCCGATCGCTACATTAATAATATAAAAAACGGTCGGCAATTGTCACTGCCAGGGCTAGGTGGCGGCATGCAATGGCTCATCGGTATAATTGGCGCATTGTGGCAACCGCCCGAACAGGGAATTGGTGATGTAAAAACCGTCGAATTGTCTGATCGTGATAAAACTCGCATATCTGAGGCAGAGAAAAAAGCGACAAAATTAGGCTATGAGGTAAAAATCCGTCTGGTATATATGGGCGAAAGCCAAACCAACGCCAAGCTCCGCATGCAAGCACTGGTTGGAACGTTTAAGCAATTCAACTCAACCAACCTCAACGGCTTTCGCGTCGTCAAGGGTGCGTTTGGCAAAGAATTTATCGACAAATATCGCAAGCGCGCATTTTACGGCGATGGGTTCGTGTTGAATATCGAAGAGCTGGCTTCCGTCTTCCACTTGCCGCACACCAATGTCGAGACGCCAAACATCGTCTGGGCCAGCGCCAAAACCGCTGAACCGCCGTCCAAGCTGCCTGTCCTGACCGGTAGCGACGCCAACGACGACCAAATTTCCGCCTTTGGTGTCACCAATTTCCGCGGCATCAACCACCAGTTCGGCATGCTGCGCTACGACCGCTCGCGCCACGTTTACATCATCGGCCAGACCGGAGCGGGTAAGTCGGGGTTGCTAGAGTTATTCGCGCTCAGCGACATTTTTCACAATCAAGGTTACGCCATCATCGACCCGCACGGCGACTTTGCCATCAACAACATGAAATTCATCCCTGGCTCACGGCTGAACGACGTCGTCTATTTCAACCCAGCCGACACCGCCTATCCACTCGGCTTCAACCCGCTGGAAGTGACCAACCCAAACCAAAAAACCAACATCTCATCAGAGGTCATCGGCGTGCTGAAGCGGATGTTTGGTGAAAGCTGGGGGCCGCGGCTGGAGTACATTTTGCGCTACACCATCTTGGCACTGCTCGACCGGCCAGAGACGACCATGCTGGACATCACCCGCATGCTGACTGATAAAAACTTTCGCAAAGAAACGCTGGGCTATTGCCGCGACACCGTGGTCTTACAATTCTGGAATGTCGAGTTCGCCAGCTGGAACGACAAGTTCATCGCCGAGGCGGTTGCTCCAGTCCTCAACAAAGTCGGCGCCTTTACCGCCAACCCTATCATCCGCAACATTATCGGCCAGCCCAAATCCACCTTCAATATCCGCCAAATCATGGACGAGGGCAGAATCCTCATCGTTAATCTATCCAAGGGCCTCATCGGCGAAGACAACGCCGCTATCCTCGGCTCGTTCCTGGTCACCAAGATCCAGCTGGCCGCCATGAGCCGCTCCGACATCCCAGACATCCGTGACCGCCGTCCATTCTACCTTTACGTCGACGAGTTCCAGAACTTTGCCACTGATTCATTTGCCACCATCCTGTCCGAAGCCCGCAAGTACGGCCTCAACCTGACCGTCGCCAACCAGTACATCTCGCAGATGAACGAAACCGTGCGCGACGCAGTCTTTGGTAACGTCGGTACCATGATCTCATTCCGCGTGTCTGCTGACGACGCGCCGATCCTGGCTAAGCAATTTGAGCCGAATTTTGAAGCCGTTGACCTCCTACAGATGCACAATCGCAACTTCGTCATCAACATGGTCATCGGGGGAGAGAAGACCCCAGCCTTTTCCGCGCGCACCCTGGAACTCCCGCCAAGCCAGGCTGATAACACCTTGCACATCATTGAACATTCACGACGCATGTACTCGCGGAGCAGGGAGGATGTCGAAAAAGAAATCAATGCCGCCATCATGCCGCAACCTCAGCCACAGAAACAGCCGCCTCGACCTGCCGCTCAGCCAATCACCAGACAGCCAGCTCAGCAGCCTGTTGCTACTGCCAACGTCCGTCCAGCCCAACCACAACCAGCTCCAAACAATAATGAAGTCGTTCTCCAGATCCGCGGCAATAGCACGAACGCCAATACCACATCTGACTCAGCCACCGCACCAAAAAAGCGGCGGCGAAGGCGGAAGAAGAGTGCTGTCTAAATAGATACTTCTATCTATGTTTATCGCAAGCTATGCCGTCACCATCTCTATCAAGATGCGGCGAATACCCCGGTTCGCCGCGGCGCATATGACTATAGCCGGCAGCACGCGCTTCTTTGCAGCTACTAAAATGTAATTCTGCCGAGGGAGCGGGTGTAGGTGTTGCTGGGCGTGGGCGTGGAGGAGTTGTTGGAGCTGGTTGCGGAGCGGCAGGAATAGGGGCAACTTGGCGAGGTGCAGGCTGCGGTCGCGCTTGCTGCTGTTGCTGCCGAGCTTTAGCTGCGGCAGCCGCTGCCTCCTCTTGTTTTTTCTTCTCTTCCGCTTCTTTTTTAGCTTTTTCAGCGCGTTCTTTTTCTTCCTGCTTGGCTTTTTCTAATTTGGCAATACGCTCAGAGAATTGTCCGCGTTTATCCTCTGGTAATTTATTGACATCCGACTTGGCGCGGGAGATATTCTCATCGTTCGATTTCTGCTCGGCTTTTTTAACCGATTCCTCGGCGCGCTTGAGAACTTTTTCTAGTTCTTGTTTGTCATAATCAGCTTTCGTTTGGCGGTGAATCTTGATGATTTTATCGCCGTGGCGTTTGCCATCGATAACGGATATAGAAATATTGCTGTCACCCTCTTTTATGTCTTTAATTTCATACTTAATATCGCCAGCTGAATTTTTATGCCCGTGTATACTAGTTTTGCCGTTAGCTACCTTTACCTCAGCAAGTAAGCTGACTCCTGATATTTTAGCAGAAATTTCGCGCTTGTCGGTGTGGTAATCAAGCTTAATGTTTTCATCCACATTGGAGATAATGATAGGAACATTGTCCTTCTCAAGGCGAGATTGTTCCATTACATTGCTGACATGTCCTATAACAGCAAGGGTAACGACAACTCCGCCAAAGATAAGCCAGCCACGCTTATGCTTCTTAGTAGAGGTCTTATTCTTGCTCTCTTTCTGTTGTATTTGTCCAAGCTTTTTTATAGCCATTGTTATTTTCCTAGATATCTTTAATTAATTTAACTATCCAATCCGCTTATAAACATACCACAACGCACTTCACACAACAATATAGCTTGTGGACTCTAAAGCAACACCCCCCATTTATCAAGCAATCGCCCTAATAATTAAATCACCCGCTGAGCTGCCATTACTACATCTGTAAGCTCATTATAGACCGTCATTCCAGATTTATAACAATCCACCTGTGTCACAATATCAAACCGCCGCGCATAATCTGGATGCGCACCAACAAATACACATGAATTACGCCCAAGTTCTTTGCCCAGCTCAAACAGTGCAATAGGGCAGAGCGATTATTTTGGAAGCCAAAATAAAACTACTCACGCCCGCTTTAAAAACCCATACTCCCATCTTATTTGACAAGCCGCCTCCGCTCCCGCAGAGGCCAACAATCTATTACGACGAGGATTGGCTGGAGTGATAAACCCTCATACTTCTATGATATTAGCATGCAGCAAAAATATCAACGAAACCTTATAAAAAAGATTGTGCTATACTTGCACTCATGGAAGTACTATTTGTCATAATCATAATCTTTGCCTTAGTAGCAATCGGAGTAAAAACAAATAATAATATCGCCAAAAAACCAAAGAGAGAATACGTATACACTAAAAAAGCCTGCGCGATGACACAGCACGAGCTAATATTCTATAAAACCAAAACCCTGCTTGAAGCAATAAGCGGCTGCGTAATCATCCCGCAAGCTCACTTAAGCATGTTTTTAGATCATAAAGTTTACGGACAGAACTGGAGCAGGGCATTTTCAAGAATCAACGGCAAATCAGTGGATTTTCTTATTTGCACCAATGATATGAAACCGCTCATAGCTATTGAACTTGACGACAACACCCATGATCGTCCTGACCGCCAAAAGCGCGACATTTTCGTTAACTCAATTATAAGCGATGCAAATATACCCCTGCTGCGGTTTAAGGCGGGTGAGTGGAATAGCGCGAGATCATCAAGCAAGAAATCGCCCACACTCTTCAAGGATCAATGTTCGAAAAACAATAGAACAAAAAACGAACTAATTATTCAAATATGCTATGAAGCCGTATAAGACTGGCGTCTTTAATATTTTATAAATCGTAGGCACCAAATAACAGCAAACACTAAAGTAAATTCATAGCCAACTGTACATAAACATAATTACACCAAAAACAGGGCGACACAACTAATTAATGGGCGAGACTTTCGGAAAGTTAAAAGAGAAACCCATGAAAGCAACATAATTTTAAGACAGAAAAGACGATAGAGTATTCATCTTTCATAGATAGTTTTAATGTCGCACAATGTACCACGTCAATAAGTAAAATAGTGTAAAATAAACAACGCATATGTGGTAAACTTAAATCAGGAGGAAAAAGCAATGACAGAAAACGCAACAAAAATATTTAACAACGGATACATATTTCACACATTCACAATGGGCGAATTATTAATAGCTGTACTATTAATAATTATAATAATCATACTGCTAACAGCGGGGAATAAAAAAGATTAAAATAATTCAAAATTAGGCGAACGTGAAAGTTTGCCAACAAATTTATGCTTTTGAACTTCTAGCCGATCATTAATAAACTCAGGGGCTTTATTACGAATAACCGATTGAAGACGAAATCGGTTAATTCCATTTATTGTAGTAATTGGCTTTTTAAGATTCGTAGACGTTAAAAATCGTCGGCGACCATGAATTAGAGGCATATCTTTCGTGATATATTTTGTAATATATGAAACTACTCGCTGATAATCTGTTTGAAAATTCTCTGAATCAAACCTTTCGCCAATCTTGACAAATTCAGTAAAGCCTGAGTAGTAGCCAGAGGCATTATAGATAGTCTGGCCGTTTTTCGTCTTTTTACCAGAATCTTTTAGTCGACCATTGAAGCCGGCAAGCATACAATGAAAATGGACAGCGCCATTTTTATGATACTCTGGCACTGCCAAGTATTTAAGATTAGGTGAGTGCTTTTTTTGATTACGAAACCAGTTTTGAAGTACGCGCCTTGTATAATTAACATCAAATCGCTTACACGTTGATGGGTTGCAAGTACATGGATTGTTGTCACATTTAGGATAGCACGAGCGACAATTATAAGTGAAAGTACACCAATAGTCGAACCTGTTACACAACATGATATCTTTTATTGTTGTCTTAGTACGTCGAAGGCTCCTATGAATAGAATCCTCTCGGCGCTGCCTTTTATTCTGCTTACGGGACTGTCTACCATCAGGTGTAGGTAAATAGTATCCGTCATGATAGATAATAACTTTAAACGTGTCTGGGTATTCCTTTATAATATCTCCAATATAAATACCCTCCTCGTGACTTTCTTCCACCAAATAACCCCTTTTTCTGCTAAAAGTATGCAAGTTGTGTCCCTATATCAAGTAGGGCCACAACTCCCGACGTTTGTTCAAAAATGCAAAAACGCTTTTCCGCCGTGGTGGAGGGCGAAAAGCGCCGCCGAACACACGCCCCCTAAGGGGCGTGGATCGGCTTTTTTGCTAGGCTACACCGCCAGACAACTTGCGCCGTACTGTTTTAATAGCTTTTTTTGATTACGAAACCAGTTTTGAAGTACGCGCCTTGTATAATTAACATCAAATCGCTTACACGTTGATGGGTTGCAAGTACATGGATTGTTGTCACATTTAGGATAGCACGAGCGACAATTATAAGTGAAAGTACACCAATAGTCGAACCTGTTACACAACATGATATCTTTTATTGTTGTCTTAGTACGTCGAAGGCTCCTATGAATAGAATCCTCTCGGCGCTGCCTTTTATTCTGCTTACGGGACTGTCTACCATCAGGTGTAGGTAAATAGTATCCGTCATGATAGATAATAACTTTAAACGTGTCTGGGTATTCCTTTATAATATCTCCAATATAAATACCCTCCTCGTGACTTTCTTCCACCAAATAACCCCTTTTTCTGCTAAAAGTATGCAAGTTGTGTCCCTATATCAAGTAGGGCCACAACTCCCGACGTTTGTTCAAAAATGCAAAAACGCTTTTCCGCCGTGGTGGAGGGCGAAAAGCGCCGCCGAACACACGCCCCCTAAGGGGCGTGGATCGGCTTTTTTGCTAGGCTACACCGCCAGACAACTTGCGCCGTACTGTTTTAATAGCCCATTTAATTAGGCCAACGACCATAATCGTACCAGCAACACCCAAAATGTATGGAGCAAATTCCACAAACGTATTGAGCAAACCCGACGGATTAAAAGCAGCGGTTACTTTGGTGATTGTTTCCGTAGCCATTGTAATACATTCCTTTCTCAGCATTATATTCTAAAAATCACATAGGCGCTGACCCCTCACGAATAATGACCTGTTGTGGCTTTTGTTTTAAGTATTGCTGACGCTTATTAGGATCAATATCCATTGTTGCACCAACAATCTCATAAGTATCGTAAATATCGTACGCCTCATTATGACGCTTCCAAATATTTATACTCCTAGTACGACCAACGTAGTCATTTTTACGAGAGTCAAAACGTAAGCTTTCTGGATCTTTCCATAGCTCAAACTGCACAGGGCCGAACTTAAAACATTCAACTTGAGAGCGTAATTGACGACGATATTTAATATCTAAATCTAAAAATTCTTGCATTGTACCAATAATAGTTTTTTCAGCCTTACGTTGCTGACAAATCGCCTTAAACGTCTCCATGGAAACGGCTTTTTTACCAGAGAACAGCACCGTTTGAATCTCATCAATAAAAAAAGCAATAGGGCGATGCTCTTTGACGTCAAGAATATGATCAGCAATTTGATCACTCGTCAAAATCCTATCAGCAATCTTCAGCTTAATATTGCTATAAATATATAAATTTGGATATTTATCCTTAAGCTTTTTAATATAATGAGTGGCAGAAAGACTTTTGCCAGCACCTTGCGAGCCTGTAAAGAAAATAGTACCGGTAGGAAAGCCACGTTTTTCTTTTCGGCGTTTTTTCAAAAATGTATTCCATTCAATCATAATTAGCCTCTAATCCAATTAAGCAACTTTTTAATACCATTAATAGTAGGAATTGCAACAAAATACAGTAACAGCGTAGAAATAATAGCATTCCAAATAATAGGGGAGATACCAGTTAAGGAGACAATAGTAGAAGGAATAGTGCCAATATAGCCAGCAACAGCTCCAATCGAATCAGGAATAATCTGTATACCTGGTATCTGTCTTAGTAAATAATCCACCGGCATAAGCATTAAGTGAATCGGCGTCATAAAAAACGTTAAAATGGCATCAAAAATAGCGGAAAAGTCAGGCATTAAACATCTCCTATCATGTCATCCTTACGATGATTGGTGAGACTATTAAATATTCGCACAATAATCCACAAGAAAAACAAAGCAGCACTAAAGTTTACGATTACAGTAGTAATTGGAAATGTACGACGAAACTCACGAGAACGAACACAAACATCAGAAACTACAACTCGTGGATTAAATGACGAAAACCGACCGGGTGGAGATGGAATATTCAAGCCGCACGTAGGATTACCAGCGACAATAAACGACGACATTAAACGACGGAGAGAAAGCAGGGAGGGGTTTAGCACACCAGAACCAAATTGTTTATCCATGCGACATTGCACACGCCTAAACACATCTTTTATGCTGTCACAATCTATTGGATTAGCAACACAAACGCCATTTTCATCACAATGTCCAGAAAATGTATCACCAATCCTAAATTGACCATTCGCCTCAATAATAAAAATACGCTTTTTAATCCACGAAAAATCAGGACGCGGATAAATTACTAGAGGTATATCTGAATCATCAAGCGAAACTTCAAGCTTATAGATTCCTTGCATCGGCAGTTGATAATCATAACCGCCAAGAACAGGGGACTTAGTATCATCTAACAACTCACCATCAGCACGCTTCTCATCAGAGTGACGCAATACCCAATGCCACTTCAAATAAGGCTCAAGCTTAGGATTGGAGTTATTAAACTCCAAAACATTGTTCATATAAGTAACATTAAGCTTGAGTTTTTCGTCAACTGTCCACAAAAAATCTGGCTGAAGTTTCTGATCTGCTGAATCAGGCAAAAACAAATCATCTGGATCAACACCTTCTAAACCTTTGCCAAGTTTATATTTAGGTGTTGATAAATATAAAGAAATAGATGACTTATCCTCAGCAGAACCTGGAGCCATAGAGAGAGTAATAGGCACACCATCCATTACAACGCCCTGATTCGAAGAGCCACAATAAACACCATTTGGAGATAAAATTAAATACCGATAATTTGAATTGGCAATAAAATGATAATGAGAGGCCGCATTATATCTAAGTTCTTGAACAGGCAAAGCTTTTTCCGACCAATACAACCTAATTTCAAAAATAGGGGAGGTAGGATAATTTGATGGCCAGTCCGTCTTAAACTGAGTAATAATCCAATCACCCTTATCACGAATAGCCTTATCAAAAGAAGCTTTTGCATCTTCACGAGTAATCTTACCACACTTCCAAGGAGTACCTCTATCAGCCAAAAACATTCTCTGATAATAAGAATACTGAGCTTGATTAATATAATCCTGGCCGTCAAATATCTTAGAGCCCTTATACCCAAGCATAAGGTTGTTAGTACGCTGAAGCGGCTCAGGTAAATTAGACTTAGCTAACGACACTGGAGATAAAATAAAAGCAAAAGCCATAATAACAGCAATTGCAATAATGAGTTTATTCAACCTAGCCATAAATATTTATACTCCCCAGTGTCTAAGACAAAAACACCAATATCATCAAAATCACATGACAAGCCTAAAATACCAAGATATTCAGCTCGACCAAACGGCGTATCAATCATTGACTTTCTTTGGATCAACATAATAATGACCTGTTACACGCTTGTATTCACTATTGGCGGACTTAAGCCTATCGCGTCGTTCAGAATCATCACTAGATGATTGCGCCAATTCAATCTCTCGCTCCAAATAATCAAGATAATCATCTCGATAATCCGAATCAAAAAAGACCCTCCTATCACTAAGATAATCAGTTATCTTAGAAATTGCGACACGGATCAACAACACAACAAAGATTATTGAAGTTGCTAGCATTATATATGGAGCTAACTGTAAAAATATATCAAACATATGAGTTACAGAAAAAGCTCGAGCTAAAGCCTCTGATTGCTCTGACGTCATTATTCCATCCTTTCCTTTATAAATTTTTTAATATCAGGAATCACATAATGACCAATCAATATGCCCAATAAGAACCACAACATGCCGCTACTTTTGACCCCCACTATAAGACTTGTACCAATATCTAGGAAGCAACCAACGTAGAAAAAGCACGAGGAAAAAAACTACTAAGATCGCAAAAAATAGAGAAGTAGCGGCAAGCTGAAGTTCATATTGTAAAACAAGCAATTCATGATCAGAAAAGGCTAATAATTCCGGCCGAGAAAACACAAGCGGGTTAAGCATTACATACCTCTCCCGCTCATATAATCAATTAAAACACGGAGCCAGCTAAAGACGACAAATAGCACAATGAGAATCGAAAGCAGGGGACTAGCTGCTATAATTACCTGCGCTATTGCATCGGCTAATCTCATACGCGAACAAAAAACGAACTAATCGTTCATACCTTTCTTGAAATCATCCTGCGCTTGAGTATTAAACTTTTGAATAGCCATCTTCAAAAGTTCACGCGTATTGTCATCAATATAATCAAAACTCAGACGAATTGGAGTTTCTGAAATTGGAGACTTGACGTAGCAAGAACCAACCAAATATTCATTGCCAGACTTAGCCGAAACGCCAATAGTAAACTCTAATTTGTCGAGTAGGGCGGTTGCATTAATAATTTGTTTTTGGACTTCTGCCATAATAAAACCTTTCACTGGTTAATTTTATACTTACATAACACGATAGGTTAATCGTATTATAGATAACATTATAATGTCGCACAATGTACCTTTTACGTAATAATAAATACCGTACAAAGATGAATGCCCATACATCCAGCAATAATCAAATAAACTATAAAATCGCTCGTTCTACTTGCACGCCAGGGGATTTTCTTCTAAGGGCTTCTGGTAGCGAACCATTATCAAAAACTTTACACACAAAACATAAATAAACTTCAACATAAAGCTCAAGACCTCACCATGCCTGTATGTATTGATATTTTTACATCACAACCAACAGATATTTGCACGCTCGTATAGTCATTAAGTTTTCCACATCCACAGCCTGCGTTATTTGACATTTTGCTATTTTTATTTCCCCGCTCTCCTAGTTTGTGGTCTTGCTATTATTTGACTTTTATACATTTTATATTTTTATATATATTTTGCCAGTTCATTAAAGTAGAACAAAAAGCGAACTAGCTCTACTTAACAGAGAAGTTGACCTTTCTATTTATAAAAAGACCTCTGGTCCACCCTGACATCTATATATTCTGGCACACTACCAGTTTTCCCCAGATATTCCAGCACTATGATCGCCTGTTTGACCTGAGATTGTGCAGACCTATCAACTGTCATTCGCACCTGCGTTGCCCTACCCTCGACCTTAAACCAGACTTGCCGCACAGTACTCGCCGGTAAAGTCGCCTCTGAGACCTTTATCTTATAATGCGCGAACGCCGACACCGCTTGGCCAAGAAAACTCAGAAATTGTCGATTAATAACCTCTTGACCACCTCTGGTAGGCAAGCCACTCTCATCACGCACTGCAACCGCAGGTGCGTCAAAATAATTTTGCTCGAAAGTTACACCGCCATCATCCACAAAATACACCTTACCACCAGATGACCATTGAGCTACTGGTTGGCGAAAAGTCAGCTTCACTGCAGAGCGTGCCAGAAAATCGCCTTCTATACGAATATTTTTTACTTCAGGAGCTTTCTGTAGAAAAAACTGCCTCAAGTCGTTATTGTTAAGAAAAAACCGAAACCGCTCCGCCGGATGGGCGCTGTAATATTCATTGAGCGTGACCACGTATTTATTAGAACTATTAGAGCTCTTCATGTCGAGAGTCTGAATAGAAGTATCAATGGTCAATTGAAACAGTAAAAATACTATAATAACCAAACCCACCGCAGTCATAAATAATCTCCGAGCCACGCTACGTCGCTTTTTTACCAACTCGTGCGCCTCCAGCCTCTCTGAGGTCTCAAGTGGTGATATCGTTTGACAGCTGTTTAACATACGATTTCGACGATATGATTGAGTTGGAAGATCTTCATAAATCTTAGCTTGGCGGCGAGCAGCAATCTCCCGACGACTTAAGTTTGACTCAGATTTTTTCTTAGAAAAAGGCAGTTTCACCTTCGTCTACCCTGTCTTCGTATTGTCGTGAGAATGATCTTTGCCATATCTTTAGCGGCATCCGGTTTAGCAAATTTACCAAAATTATCTCCTAGTCCTTTTAGGATTTTTTGTGATCTTAAGATACTAATAATTTTTCGCAATAAGATACGATTATCCTTATCCAACTCTTCCTCTGTGACAATTAATGCCGCCAACGCGTCTTGATAGACCTTAGCGTTTTTCAATTGATGACCGCCTGTTAGCTGACCATTAGGGATGATTATGGTTGGCTTGTGTAGCGCGGCCAACTCCAACAAAGTTGTCGCCCCTGCCCTAGTCACGACAATATCCGCTGCCGCCAAAACCTCCGCCATGCCATCATGAACAAACGCTTGTAAACACCACCCGTCACGCTCATCAGTCTGTTGAAGAATGTCTTCATATTGTAGATTTCCTGATATCAAAAATACCGACGCTCCAGCAAGCAATTCCTCTCTAATTGCCACAATTGCAGCATTAATACGAGCAGCGCCCAATCCGCCACCTGTAATAACCACCAGCGGCTTATCACCATCAAAGCCCAACTTTTCCTTCAGCTCTCGCCGCTCTGACTCAGAATATGGCCGGAACTCTGGCGCCACAGGAATACCAACATAAGTCGCTTTCTCAGGAGGATAATTATAATATTTAAGCGGTGCACCCGTGCCAATTGCCCTTGCAAACGGACTAAGTAAACGATTGGTTAATCCTGGATGGGCGTCAGAATCATGCAGCACTAGCGGAATTTTTAGTAATCGTGCCGCATAACCCACCGGTAAACAAACATAACCACCTTTGATAAAAATAACGTCTGGCCGCCATGCTAACAACTTAAAAAGACTCTGAAAAAAACCAATTAGCACCTTAAATCCATCGCGTAAATTTGGAAACAATATTGATGGATGGAGATGAAACGACATACTCTTACCGTGATATCGGCGAAGCTTTCCAGCTATAATTAATTCAACTGGGATATTTTCATCAAACTTACCAAAAATTCCACGCGCACTAACGCCAAATTTCTTATCACACCAAAATCGCAATTCGTGCTTACCCGATTTTTCTAACTCTCTAAATACGGCTACTACTGGCGTAACGTGTCCGCCCGAGCCGCCGCCGACCGCTAAAATCTTGGCCACTCTCACCCTCCTCTAATGCTTTATGTGATGTAAATTTGGAAATTTGAAAAACTAGCCCAAGCGCTGCCGCGATAAACATCATACTCGTCCCGCCGTAGCTAAGTAGCGGTAATGGAATTCCTGTCAGCGGCATTAGTCCCGTCATTGCTGCCACATTCAGTACAACATGAGAAGCAATCCAACCAAAAATCCCTGCCACAATCAACCGCAGCGTTATATCCGGCAGTCGTGCCGCCACACGCAAAATCGACAGCAGCAGCGCCGTAAAAAGCGCCAAAATCGCCATCAAGCCGAGAAAGCCAAACGTCTCGCCCATCACCGCGAAAATTGAGTCATTAATCGCTTCAGGTAAATAGCCAGTTGCTTGTACACTCTTGCCAATCCCAAGCCCCCACAGCCCACCAGAACCAATCGCAATCCTAGCCTGTTGAATATGATAATTGCTATTTTCCTGACCACTCGCGGTTTTATGACTATCTCCCTGAACAAACGTCATCACACGCTCAATTCGATGCGGCGACGTAAAAATCATAACTAGCCCACAAAACGCCACAACCCCTAAAATCTTACCGATTATTCTCCAATCAACACCCGCCACCACGATCATTGATAAGACAATTGTCACCAAAGAAACGCCAGTTCCCAAGTCCTTCTGTAAAACCACAATCATCAATAGCGAAAGTGCGGAAATAATACCGATCGGGATTAGTGTCTCCTGAATGTCATTCAACTTCCCCTGAACAACCCGACGCCCCAAAAATCCTGCTAAAAATAGCAATACTCCATATTTTAATAACTCTGACGGCTGAAAGCTGCCCAGGCCGCCGAGATAAAACCAGCGATATGCACCGTTAGTCTCCCTGGCAAACGACAAGTGAAGAAGCGACCCAAGAAGAAATAACAAAACACACGAGGCGAATCCTGCCCAGAGAATATACTTTGCTCTATCTCCGGTAAACCACTTATACGGCATAAAATAAAACGCCAAGAACGTCACAACAGCGATAATAACACTGGTTAGCTGTTTACTGAAAAAAAATGTATTACTATAATCCGTACCATACGCGTAATTTAAAACACTCGCCCGTTGCGGCCCTAACGCATACATCACCACCAATCCAAGCAACAGCAAAAGTCCCATATATAGCACAATTTGATACATCGGTCGGTGGCTTCGAATTGGCTGGAGAGTAGCCTGACGCTTTCTGACGGCTGAACTACGCAATATGACCCCCCGCCAAAGCCAGCATCACGCCGATAAACGCCATCACACAGCCAATCACCCAGAACCGCATCGTCACCTTGGTTTCCGGCCAGCCAATAGCCTCCAAATGATGATGAATTGGCGCCGATAGGAAAATCTTGCGCTTAAAGAATTTTTTACTGGCAATCTGTATCAAACTAGATCCCGCCTCAATTACAAACAACAGCCCAATTACCGGCAGCAGCAACAGCGAATCTGTAAGCATCGCCACCACCCCTAAACTAGCACCGTAAGCAAAGCTGCCAACATCGCCCATGAAAAACCGCGCCGGATAAATATTAAACCACAAATAACTCAGCAGCACGCCGACCACCGTAAAGCAAAACCCCGCCAGCAATACCTGCTGCTGCAACAGCGCAATCACACCAAACGCACCGAAACTAATCCCCAAAAGTCCGCCAGCCAGCCCATCCATGCCATCAGAAATATTGACCGCATTGCCAGTCGCCACCACCGCAAATGCAAACAACGGTATAATCAGCCAGCCGACATTCACATCCCCCATAAACGGCACGTGAAAACTCATCACGCCTAATTTGGCGAAGAAAAACCAGCCCAGAACTACGCCAATAAGCGTAATTAGCGCAAATTTTACCGGACTGCGCAAGCCTGCTGCCCCGCCACCCAAGCCGCGCAAATTAATAACATCATCAATTAGTCCAACTGCTCCACCACCGACTAGTGCTGCCAGAGGCAGCCAAGTCTGCGCTCGGTCCAAGTTAAAGAAAAACGTTACAATAAAAATCGAAATAACACCAATAACTCCAGCCATCGTTGGGATATTTCGCCGCAGCTTTGCTGCCTGGAATTTGGCAAAAACCTTTAATTTTTGACCATCAGTACTTTCTGAGCGCTGCCGCTTCCAAAACCGATATCGGTAGGCAAAAAACGTATAGATTGGAGTTAAAAACATTGCTAATAAAAACGCCCCAACGCTCAGCAGAAACACATGCGTTAGTTCATTTGTCATTGTTTGTAAAGCTACTCCCATATCTATTCCTTTGGTGCTATTTTCATATAATCAATCATCCAATTGGATATATCTGTAAAAATCGGCCCAGCATGGATATTTCCCTGTAGATTAATTCCTCTGCCTGGCGCCGCTACACGTACCATTATGACATATTCGGCACCATTTTTACCACCGCCATAACCAATGTAGGTAGCAATTGTTTCTTTCTGGGTATATAATCCATTCACGACCGCCTCAGAGGTACCAGTTTTTCCACCTATCTCATAGCCAGGCTTATCACTTTTTGACAAGAAAGAAGAATGGCGAGCAGTCGACAGCATCGTTCGCATCTGGGATGACGTATTACCGCTCACTGTTTGACGAAGAGACTTATTTTCTACAGCCTGGAAATGCCCCTCGTTATCAATTGTTCCACTAAGAATTGTCGGCTTATAATACTGCCCACCATTTACCAGCGATGAGAATCCAGCCGCCACCTGCACCATCGTCAGATTCATACTCTGCCCATAAGTCATTGCCGAATAACGAACTTCATTACCTTCAACACTGTCTGGCGGATAAATATATCCCGCTGCTTCACCCAGCTCAAGCCCTGTCTTACTTCCAAACCCAAATTTATCATGATAATACTCATACAAGGTCTGACGCGCTGCCAAATTAATCTGAGAACCGTTGCCTAGTCTCCGAATCGCTGTAATTGTGCCAACGTTGAGAGAATTGTTAAACGCGCCTTGAATAGTCATGGTGCCACCTAGGCCTTTTAGAGCGTTACACATCGTACGATCAGCCACCTTAATACAATCCGTATTATTGTACGTACTAGACGGCGTAATAGCACCCTTATCAATTGCCGTAGCAAAGCTAAACGATTTTACAATTGAACCTGGCTCAAACGGCACCATCGCCGCACTATTCATAAACACCGCTGGATTTTTTTGTTTGTTAAACTCCGCTGGATTATACGTTGGATAATTGGCCATCGCTAAGATTTGACCATTTTTTGGATTCATAACAATCGCACTGCCCTCAGTCGCGTTCGCTGCCTCAATCCCCTTTTTAAGCGCCAACTCCGCCTGACTTTGGATATTCCTATCAACCGTCAGCACCAGATTATCACCAGGCTTTGCTTCAATCCGCATATTATTTTTTCCAACTGTTAGCGGCACATTACGCACATCAGTCACCGACTGCAATAAACCATCTCGCCCCTTAAGTCGCTTATCAAGCGCGCCCTCTATTCCATACTGACCCTCGCCCGCCGCATTAACAAATCCAAGCACGTGCGCCCCCAGCGTACCCTCTGGATAACTCCGAAGTGAACCCTGTTGATATAATATTCCAGCAAAATTCTTCTCTTTTAATTTTTCCGCCTGAGTTCTGGTGATATTTTTTGCCAAAACCTCATACCGCGAATTCTTATTACTCAAACGTTCAGCTGCCTTATCTGTCATTTCGCCACCAGCAACTTCTCTCAGGCTCGTGATTATCTGCTCTCGCTCCTTATCATTAACCGCATGTGGATCAGCAACCACCGTATACACTGCCTGGTTTAACACCACTGGCGCTGGCGTCTTTCCGTCCATCATGTATATTTTGCCACGCTCTGCTGGAATAATGAACTGCCGCTGCTGGCTCGCCCGCGCCATCTCTGTATATTTACTATATTGCAAGATCTGTAGCTGAAATAGTCGCAACACAAAAGCTGCCATCGCTACAAGTAAAACGATGGCCAAACAACCAGTTCTTGAACGAATAAGCCGCTGCATACTGCTTATCTTATTATATCACTTATCGCGCATAATGCGTTTCAGTCGTTGTCATTGCTGAAGCCACATTACTATTTTTCACCTTCTCTAATGCTGTTAGTCGTGCGTTTTGAACTTCTAATTCCGATTTCTTTGCGCTGAGCTCAGTAATTTTTGTATCTAAATCTCGAGCCTCGTAGCCATATGCTGTTAGTCGCGTTGCCTGCGTTAGATAAATCAAGCCCAGTACTGTAATCATCAGCGCAACGAGCACTGTATGAGCAACAGGACCAAGTTTGACCTGAGACTGAAAACGTGTGGAGTTTTGGTTTCGGCGCATTTGACCGCTTGAACGGCGTGAAGTGAATGTGGTGGTTGTCATTTGTCTCTATCTTTTTATATTTATATTACATAGCAAACCAGCCCGCCCGTTAATGACAGGCTGGTTTCCCTAAGGTGTATTCCGGAATACGCTTTAGTTTAGCCGCGGCGTACTGAGACAACTTCTGGCTTGTCTGTATTCTGGAATTGTACTTTGATGTGGATTGGCATGGTGTCGCCCTCCTTTTTTGTTTTATTTTTTCACGGCGTAGCGAAACTTGGCGCTTCGACTGCGCGGATTGTGAACATCTTCTGTTCCAGACACCGGTTTCTTCTCCGGGACGATCAGCTCGGCCTCGTAGCCGGCAGCTGCTTGCTCCCAGAAATAGCGCTTGACCAATCGATCCTCCAAGCTATGAAAACTAATTATTCCGACCCGCCCGCCCCGGTTAAGGAGGCGTGGCAGCAGCGGCAATAATTCTTCAACCAGCCGAAGTTCGTGATTGACCTCAATGCGCAGCGCCTGAAAGGTGCGAGTCGCCGGATGATGTTTCATCCCGCCGCGACCGACAGTTTGCTTGATCAGATCAGCCAGCTCGGTCGTTCCCCGAATCGGCCTGGTACCAACAATTGCCTGCGCAATCCGCCTGGCCCGCCCGGGACTTTCCTCGCCATAGCGAGTCATCAGCCGCGTCAGCTCATCAACCGAATACGAATTAACGATATCCGCTGCCGTCGTTTCCGTCCGATTATCCATCCGCATATCCAGCGGCCCGTCAAACCGAAACGAAAAACCTCTCTCTGCTCTGTCAAGCTGCGGTGACGACACCCCCAAATCAGCCAAAATCACGTCAAATGTACGTCCCTGCTTGACCAAATCCTGCGCTGCGCTCACAAAATCTTTGTAAATCAGCGTGGCGCCTTTTTCAGCCAAATCGCCCAGCGTGTTAATCGCGTTATCATCGCGGTCAACCAGCACTGCGCCCAAGTAATTATCCGTCCTCGTTAAGAATTCCCTGGCGTGGCCGCCATAGCCAGCCGTCAGATCGAGATAACTCTCGCCTCTGGCTGGCCGCAACCTATCCAAGGTCACCTCCAGGAGTACGGGAACATGAATCGGTTCGCTCGTCTGAAGAGCTTCCGACTGTGGTGGATGTTCTTTAATACTCATCATTGCTTTATTATTGTATCATCGGTCGCGGCGATTCTTCGAGATTTACTCCTCTTTACGCGCCAGGCGACATTCGTCGCTTGGGCTGCAATCGCTGTACGGAGATAAATCTCGAAAATCTTGCAACCAGATACAGTAGCAATGCTCGAGATCACCTAACTGGATATTTAATTCTGGCTGTTTTGTATTTGTGTTTTGTTTGTTTTTGTTGTCTTAAGAGTGGAAATGTGATGATTATCAGTGACAACCATAGTTTCCAAAAGAGACTTATGTGTGAGGTGGAGTTTTTTGGGAGGTGTTTTGAGGAAAGAACGTTGCCGTTTTTATCGTGGAGCAAATTGCCACCTGCCATCTTCAAATACCCAGATAGTTGATCTCGAGAGGTTTTCAAATTGTTAAAGTACTGACCCCAGCTAATCAATCCGCATTCTCAGCCGCCATCAGCCGAAAATACGCGCCCGCCCGCACCGCCACGACTTCCCGGTCAATGCCAGCATAATCGAGTAAATGCTGCTCAATCGTCACTCGCCCCTGTTTCTGGTCGAGCGCCGAGGCGGTTTTACCGCGGCGAAACTTGACATTCAGGTCGGCCACGCGCTCATCCAGAATACTTCCGGTCAGCGCGCCCTCCACTTCCCGATCCCAGACTTGTTGTGGATACAAGTGAAGATATTTGCCAAACCCGCGGGTCAACACGACGCCGGATGCAAACTCTGCCCTGAGCTCGGCTGGGATCGTCAAGCGCCGCTTGTCGTCCAACTTTCGCTCAAAGTAATCTGTCTGCACGTCGTCCTTCCTCCGTGGTAGATTAGTTGGTTTTTCGTAGTGGATGTTTGTTTTGGTTGGTGATTTCCATCAACTTTCGTTCCACTGACTCCACTATACTACCCACAACTACCCACATGCAAGCCTTTTTTTCAACTTTTTACCCATTTTGCTATCAAATAAAAACTTTTCCACATTTTTGTGGAAAAGTCTAGCGGTAAGACAAGCTGGCGCTACACTACGGTATCTTCCCCAAAATGTTTCTGCAACCGCATCCTAATCGAGCCTTCGTGACGACCAAGCTTTTGACTAAGCTGCTGGATGGTTGCGCCTTGCAAAAACCCCTGTTTGAGGATGTCATCGTCGGCTTTTTCCCACGGCATATAGGCTTTGGGGTGAGTTTCGCGCATTTTGGCAATTTTTTGCTGCCAGCTGCCAGACTGAGATTTCTTGCCGGATTTTTTCGGCGTTGACTGTTTCCGCTTCATTTCCTCCAGCATTGGACGATAGTGCTTGGCTGCCTCACTACTTGCCCGCTGCAGCACCTCGTCAATCGCCAGTGCATCAGGCGAGACCGCCAACGCCTTGCGGTTAATGCCATATAGATACAAGTTATCCAAATCTCGCACCCGACTGAGCGCCACATAGCCCATACCTTCAACAAACGCTTTTCTTAGGTCAATCTTAGCTGCGTCCAGCGTCATACCCTGACTTTTATGCACAGTGATAGCCCACGCGAGGCGCAGCGGCACTTGGGAAATACTGGCCCGCTTGCGTTCGCCGTCGCGCAGCTCCCACACATCTGGTACCATGGTCACCTGTCGGCCGTCACGAAACTCCACGATCGGATAATCGGTCAGCGGTTCAAAACCCACTACCGTGCCAATGCTACCATTGGCGTACAATTTCTGCGGCGAGTTTTTCACCGCCATCACCAACGCGCCCAATTTCAACACCAGTTCACTCGGTGCCAATACCGACCGCTGCAGGCTCTCGACGTACACCTTTGAGCCAGTCGTCGTCTGCTGATACGTCCGCTCATCGCCCGCCAGCTCCGCCAGCTTCTGGCTGTTGATGGCGTCAACATCAACATTGACGGTGTGTAGTTCGGTGATATCACCGTCAGGCAGTTCGACCTCCGTTCGCGCCAGCAACGTCTCAGCATGATGCCGCCTGATACCATCATTTCTCAGCGCTGTCAAAATCTCCAGCAGCTGCTCGTCATTTTGCCGATATTGCCGCTCCAGATACAGCACCGCCGGCTGCAATTCCTGCCACGCTTCCGAATACACCACGAAACCGCCGCCCTGCTCGCCCGGACGATTGATCGGCGGTAATTGGAAAAAGTCACCACTCATCACTAGTTGAATACCGCCAAACGGCTGGTCATTTTCCCGGACACCACGCAGCACCCGGTCAACCATGTCCAACCGAAAATCATGCAGCATGGAAATCTCATCAATCACCAACACATCAGTCTTGGTAATCACCTCACGCCGCGTTTTTGACAGCCGATCAAAAAAGTTGTTCGCGAGATAATCACTGACGCCAATACCGCTCCAACTGTGAATGGTATTGCCGCCTAAATGCGTCGCCGCCAAGCCCGTCGTCGCTGTTACCGACACCTTTTTACCCTGGTCACGCGCCTGTGCAATAAAAGTATTCAGCAGGTGCGTTTTACCGGTACCAGCCGCACCCGTCAGCAGCGCCGACCGACCACTCATTAAAATCGCCAGCGCTAATTCCTGATCCATACTTAACCTCGCGGCGGTTCGCCCTCAGGCTCGCCCAGCAGTTTTTTCGACTTAATTTCGTAGCGTTTGCCGGTAATTTTGCTCTCAATGTAGTCCTCGTTGATCAGGTTCACAAACATATCCAGATCATTGCCATCCATGATGATAATCGCACCGTTATCATCACTCATCAGCTCCAGCTGCATCTCATCAGCATAGTCCAACACCTGCTCTTGCTTGACCTCGCCGATCTCTAGTTTCTGCAGTTTATTGATGGTCTTTTTGCGCTCCTTGACTAGCGCGTTCAAATCCAATCCTTCAGGGAAACTCAGCTTATACGCTTTTTCAATCTCCGCCACTTTCTTATCGGCAATCACCTGCTTCTTATACTCATAGCCAAACATCCGCTCAAACTTGCCTGGATTAAAGGCGAAAATATCCTGCCCGATGATCAGCACCTGGTTATCATCCGGCACCTTAAAGCCAACTTCCGCCTTAAACGCACCAAACTTGCCGTCAGAAAACTCCCACGCCAGCGCGCTTTTGAGCGTCTGTCCCTGCTGAATTAACTTAGCCGTGTAAAAGATTTTTTCTGGATCATTTGGATCGGTAAACCGCGCCAGCACGCCTTTCATTCGCTTAAACTCATGCTCAGTTTCCGAAAACTCCACGATGTCGTCACGCTCGTGCTCAATCAAATGAATCAAGGTTTCCGCTCGGCCAACCTTGGCGAGGTCTGTCCGCAGCAGCACGTTTTCTTCCGCTTCACTCAGCTCATAATCCCGCACGCTAAGACCAGTACCGGCGCCCAAATTAACTTGATTGATATAATCAAACAAAAATAATGGCCGGAGCTGCTGCTCGACATCGCCCTTCAGGGGCATGAAATACGGCGTGTAATTTTTATTAAACAAAAATAGCTCAATCAGCAGATCATTCTTCTTCGCGTCAGTTTGATTCGCCCACAAAAAAATATCAGTCGTTTCCCTCACTTCTTCCATGAGGGTAATTATAGCAATTTTTATCAGATGTCGCCAGCTGTTATTTAGTTAATCGCTCGCCTTCACGCGCCCGATTGGCCCACTCATCCGCCAACTCATTCCCCTCGTCACCCTCGTGACCGCGCACCCAGCGGAGCTCCGCTTGCGAATTTGAGTATAGCTCATACAGTTCTTGAACGATATCCAGATTTTTAATCTCACCACCCTTCTTCGTCCAGCCGCGCTGCTGCCAACCTGATGCCCACTTGGTCACCACGTTGATCCAAAACTCGCTGTCAGTATAAATCACGCACGGCACCTCGTCCGCGTCCCGAAGCGCCGCAATCAGCGCCTTGCCTTCCATGCGAATATTGGTCGTTTCGCCGTCCTCCGAGCCTAAAATCCACGGCTGAAGATCGCGAATCACCGCGAACCCGCCTGGACCGGGATTCGGCGAAGCAGAGCCATCAGTATAATACGTCGTCATTATCCCTATTATAACACTTACTGTACTCGCTTACGGTAGAGTGTATTTGGCGCAAACATGACTGGATATACACCACGGGTGATAGCCGTCAATGCAGCTTTACCCATTGCCCTTGAGATTGGGTTACCCTTACCATATTTCATATGCTCCACGCGCTTGTGTAGCTTCTGCAGCCAACGCAACGAATCATTGCCGTTGTTCTTATACACTGCGTGGCTTGTAACGTCTGTTCTTGCTAATTTTCGGTCAAGGTCAGTCATGATCTGCACTTCTACTGGCAACCCCTCAGGACCAACGAGCGCCGAGGCCCTCGAGACACGGTAGGGTGTTTCTTCCTCCCTCAGTTCCTGATTTACGACTGCTTTATTTGCCGAGGACAAAGCACCATGAACCGTGTTGACGTATGTCGAGTCGCCTTGTACATAAATCGACTGGCTAACACCATCACCTGAGCGTAACAGCAGATTGTCATTGGCAGTGATGGTGTCCACGAATGATGAAAATACCTTGGCAAGGTCTTCTGTATGCGTTGCGTGAATGTCTGCAATCTCCTCATCCCGCATCTCATAGTGATGATTTCTATCAAACGTATCGTCACCCGCGTCGCAAATCACAAGAAAGGCAAACGCGTCCATGATATCATACCCCTCACCCTTCACCGACATTTTCTTTGCGGTTGAGCCGATGGATTTTTGTCGGAATAAAACTCGACGCAACACACCAGCTATAGGTATCATCAACTCAGCAAAACGGCAATTAACACCGCTATACACTTCATCTGATGTTTTATTAACGATCCAACTCACTTCTGGCTTTTCAGACAAACCAAACATCTGCATCGCCAATTCTGCTGGGTCTTTTTCGGCATTCGTACGATACGCTTCAACGGCTTTGTCGATGATGTCTTCGCGCCCTTGCCCACGCAATCGATAGATGTTACAGGTGCTGGCCATTTCTGCAGCCATCGCGTCATAACCAATCGCTTCCAAAAATGGACAATAAAATGATTCTGCTTCAAGAATATTGCGCAGCTGCTGTGAATCCTGCTTGGGTGGATTCTTGAGATTGTCCATCATTTCTGCTGCTTTGATGACCAGAGATTCAATGTTCACCTCTCCTGCCAATTTTTCCAGCGCAGTACCGCGAATCTCCGGCATACCCATACGCCAACCAGCCACGTTCACCATGCCTTCATATGATGAATTCATGATTTGTTCTTTGTCGTGTGCACTTATCCCATTTGACTGATGTTTGATAGCCTCTCGGTAATCACGAGCTTCCGTACCGATGACCACCTGGTCATGCATATAGTCAATGACTGATTTGTCTGAGTCCTCAAGCTGAGCGATATATTCTTTCCAGCCTTCTTGCACACGGTCCGACAGTTTTGCCCTCTCATCAGTCTCGCGGTGGAACGTACGCCCAGGAATATCGTGCAACAACATAGCATCAGCCATCGCGCGACGCCTTTCAGGGTCAAGTGTCTTGCAAAATGTTGAAAGTATCTTCAAAGAGCGATACGCGTGATCGATCGCATCCCCCTTCTCTCTGTCAACATCCGCTTCGAGCACGCCAACAAGATTCTGTGCTTTAGGGCTCGGATACCAACTCTCAGGAATATCATGTTTCAGCAGGTCCAGATGCGCAGCATCCGTCTGCCTTTCCTGTGTTGAAGTCGACGCACTTGAATTTTGTTCGCGCATAACTTGTTTATTATAACACACAAAGCTTTAAAAATCAATAGTAAGCTTAGGCAAAATAAATCCGCATCAATTCGCGCGCTACTCTGTCGGCGTCGTGCCGGATTAGGCTGCGCTGTGCTGCCAGCGGGTCGCTGCCGGAATTTTTATTAACCCAAGCAGTATCAGCAATTAGCCGCTTGCCCGAGGCATAATAATGCTTCTTTTTCAACAAATCCTTATCCCACTCCACTAGATATTCATCATCATGAGCATATTTTTTAATCAAATCTTCTGGCGGACGATGATCGTTATATAACACATAGTCCATATTCACTCCTGAAAATCGCTCAATCTCATCTGCAAAATCAGCCACTGTAAAACCATCAGTCTGTGTTGGCTTAGTCACTAAATTACAAACATAGACCTTCTTCGCCTTAGTTTCCGCCAAAGCCCTAGTAACGCCACGGACCAATAGAGCTGGAGCCAAGCTACCATACAGCAATCCTGGTGCAATCACCACCAGGTCAGCGTCTAAAATCGCCTGACGCGCCCTTGGGTTGATGCCGGCTGGCGGTTTCAATTCCAGCCACGGACGCTCACCGCGCGGGATTTGCAATGACTCAGCCGCGTGCTGTCCGTTAACAATTGTGCCGTCTTTTAGCTTAATCGACATAGTTGTGTCATCTAGAGTAATCGGATATACTCGCCCGTTAACCCCCAGAACTTCACTCGCCAGCTCCACTGCTTCGGCAAAACTCCCTGTCATTTTCTCCAGGGCTGCCATGAACAAGTTGCCAAATGCATGTCCCTTCATACTGCCTTCGTCAAATCGATAATTAAACAGGTCGCGCACCTTTGGCGAAGTACTCAACGCCACCAAGCACTGCCGGACATCACCCGCCGGTAGAACACCCAGTTCATCACGTAACACCCCCGTTGAGCCGCCGTCGTCAACCATGTTAACTAGCGCCGTAATACTATGCGTATATTTTTTTAGCCCAGAAAGCAGTGTAAAACTTCCTGTTCCACCGCCAATAACTACAACTTTTACCCCAAAATAATCGCTATTCGAACTACTAGTCATCATGACTTGAATTATAACACTTTGATACAACTATACCAACGTGCCTTTTGGCAATGCCCATTCTAAAAATGGCTGCTGCTGACAATTGACAGCATTAATTATATGTGTAGCAATTTTAGCTGGGTCATTGAAAAATACATAATCAGTCGGCAAATCCCGACCATTCCAAAACGGTGTTTTCATAGCACCCGGTAGAAATAGCGCAACTTTTACTGGCAATTTCTGCTCATCCGCCTGCATCCCCAAGCTGCGTGCTAATCCTGCCTGAGCATGTTTGGTGGCCACGTATACAGCCTCATCAGATCGCGCCTTGATACTACTAGTCGACCCAATGACTGTTAAGACTGATTTGCGGTTCTGAGTCAACATCTTACGCCAAGCCCACTGTACTAGTGGCAAAGCCCCTGAAAAATTCACCTCTGCCATGGAGCGAGCGTCTGGCTGATCTTCAAAATTTCCGCGCCAGCCATAACCTGCCGCCCAGACAAATTGCTCAATATCATCACCATTTAAAATCTGCTCAATTCGCGAAAAAGACGCCTCCACTTGGTCTGCGTAATAAACGTCCAGGGGGAAACCTTCACCATGCTTTTGCGAGTCGTGAGTTTTGCCTAACACTAATACTCGCTCGCCACGTTTACGCAATTGCTTGGCCATCTCCAGACCAAGCCCGCTCGTCCCACCAAGAATAATATGCATATGGTTATTATAACAACGACAATGTTAAATGTAAATTGAACCTCTGAATCTTGGCCAGGCTTCTTCCAATTCTTCGGCCGAAAATTCCATAGTAGAATCAAGTTTTGGTAAAGGAATTTCCAAGCAAAGTCCGACAGCAACAGCGGCTACTCGCCTCATAAAATACTCAGCTTTATTTGAAGAGAAGTAAGTATCGCCCCCCCTAAATTTCCCCTTTAATCCCCCAGCAGAAGATATACCAAGCTCATCCCGCCAACTACGCAACTCAGTCCTATCATAAGGGAATTCATATGGCGATTCTATAGACGTGGATCGACTAGCAAGATGCTTCTCAGCCAACGCTTTGTGTCCCATACATTTACTACTACTACTAGCCAATAATATACGCATATCAAAAACATCGTCCCTGATTTTTAAATCCGTCAATAGAGTAAAAAGTGAATTATTATCAACCTCACCATTAATAAGACTATCAATTTCAACTCTGGCACCGTAATTCTTAGATTTTTTCATATATTAAACCTTAGAGATATGCTACGGTCCTGTAACTACCCTCTTAATATCTCCCCATTCTCTGCCAAAATCTACATTGCCATGAAAACAAGAAACCAACTTGTCTACTTTACCCGAGGGAAAATGCTTAGTGGGAGACTTCCTGAGTTCTTCTAATGATAATCCCGAACAATGCAAAGCTACAGCCCCAACACACAGGGCGACTCTAACAACCTCCAAACTCTGATTATTTTCAAGAGAATCAGGAACAAAAAGCTTGGTTAGTATCAATCTATGTAAGGAAGAATTTCCGCTGCGTAACATAGGATCAGCTAACAGCCAACCACTCACCTTCACACTCTCGTCTTCGATACCCAGACATTCTGAAATAGATACTCGCGCCTCAGTCTCGCCAACTCCACGGACCTTCTCTATCAAATTGCCGTGACTACGGACATCACCCGCCCTCCTGGCAAACGTCATAGACGCATTTACAGTACCGTCATCCCCCAAAGACCAATCGCCATCATAAACTCCTATCAAACGCTGACTTTCGCCAGAAGAATTTCCCGGATTATCGCCAGAATTAATAAAATTAACCTTAAAAGATACACCGCCTTTAAGACTTTCCATGATTTATATTCTATACTATTATAGTATAAAAGTCAATGCTACTCTACTGGCTAACTCTTTAAGCTACATAGCTCCTGCCATTTCATATGCGCCCCATAGGCTCGAGCTGGCGCATCAACTTCGCTTTTCTGAAGCAACAGCTCCTCAGGATCGATAAACATTACTTCGTCACCCTCTTCACCCGGTGTGAAATCAAAATTCTCTGGCCAGACGCGGCAGTAAAAACAGATTTGATTAGCATCAATCCGCTCAATATACATCTCGTCCGACGCGTCAAAAAGTTGATAACGCAAACCACCCTTGTAACCAACCTCTTCAAGTAGCTCACGTTTCAGCGACGACTCAATCGTCTCGCCATAATCCATGCCACCACCCGGCAAATCCCAATACGTCCGATCAATTTCCTTGACGACCAAAATCTGCCCAGCATCGTTATGAATCAAGGCTTTGAGCGAAATGCGATACAAACAATCCAGATGAGCCGTGCCATCTAAATTCTGCGTGATGATATGTCCTTTGGTGATTTTTGTCATGAGAGTCATTATACTACACCCGAACGCCAGATAGCTAATACCATTTCACCTACAGTATATTCTGTCTTTCCAATATCCATGATTAACTACTCATTGGGTGTTAACACGTTGGGGATTATCTAATTGTGATACTCTTTTATTTTACTGGTATATTCAGTCAAAAGATTCTTTGAATAAATTTTTTCATTTTTTGAATTTCTAACTTCTTTCCAAAGAATAGAAGCTACTTTTAATTTATTTGAGTAGTTGTAACTATTTTTATCTGCACAGAAATCCTTTAAGAATTGATTCCACTGACAAACCGAATTGTCGTACTTTGTATAGTCTGATTTTCCATAATAAACTTTGAGCATATCTTGAATTGTAAAACTCAAATCTTTTTCTCTTTTTACTTTCCGCCAAGCAGTCGCCATATCAGCAGTAAATTTAAAAGGTGTAATACCTGTTATGGCGGAGAAATATTCTCTAAATTTTGCATTAAAAGAAAAACCACATTCAAGTAATGGCGTATCTAAGGCAATATTTTCAACTTGCTTCTTCTCATTTTTTATTGATGATTTTTTAATCAAATTACCCTTAAAGTATTGCTCTATAATATAATTGAGTTCCTGTTTTGTACCTTTGTACTCTAATCCTAATGACTTGCATATCTGCGAAAGTTCTTCACGATACCAATAGTATTTATTAAACTCGTCAAACGATGTAATTTTATCAAACTCAGGTCTACTTTTTGTCAATATTGTAGCTCCTTAAACCCAATTTACTTTTTCATCTCTAGTATCTATAGCTCCTCAACCTTCACCCGCCTCTGCTCCGTCGTATCTCGCTCACGCACGGTGACGGTGCCATCCTCCAGTGTCTGGAAGTCGATCACCACGCAGTGCGGTGTACCGATTTCGTCCTGGCGGCGGTAGCGTTTGCCGATGTTGCCGTCGTCATCCCACATTACCCGACCCGGGTTGGCTTTGGCAAGTGCAGCGTAGACCCCGCGGGCTTTTTCTACCAATTCTGGCTTATTCTTGAGTAGCGGTGAAACGGCAAATTTAACCGGCGCCAAATGCCCTGGCAGCGCCAAGTACACCCGCTTTTCACCGTTTTGCTCGTCCTCACGATACGCGCCCGACAGTACCGCCATCAACGCCCGCTCCACACCAAACGACGGCTCGATGACATGCGGAACAAATTTTGTGTTCGTTCCCTTGACGGTGTATTCCATGCTCTTACCACTGGCGCGCTGGATGTTCATCAGATCAAAATCAGTCCGGTACGCGATGCCCATCAGCTCCTCGCGGCCAATTGGATAATCATACTCAATGTCAATCGTCTTTTTGCTGTAATGTGCTCGATCCTCTGCCGGCACGTCCAGCTCGTGGATGTGCTCTTGCTTCAGGCCCAGTTCTGCCAAAAATTCATGCGTCGCCGCCAGTAGCTCATCAAACGCCTCCTGCCAATGCTCAGGGTCGACGAAATACTCAATCTCCATCTGCTCAAACTCGCGGCTGCGGAAGACGAAATCGCGCGGCGCAATTTCATTACGAAACGCTTTGCCCTGCTGAGCGATACCAAACGGCAAATTGGGATAAAAACTGTCGACGACATTTTTGAAATTGGTGAAGATACCCTGGGCGGTTTCGGGGCGAAGATAAGAAATGCTATCCTCGCTCTCGGTCGCGCCAACGTGCGTTTTAAACATCATATTAAAGGTGCGCGACTTGCTTAGCGGATTGCCATCGGGACTTTTGATACCTTTTTCTACAATCGCCACATCCATCTGTTCCATGGTCATGCCATCGGCGTCAACACCATTGTCTTTGAGGATATGATCGGTGCGGTAACGGCGATGATTAACTATATCTTCGCACAGCGGATCGACGAACGTATCCACATGTCCACTCGCCTGCCAGACTTTCTGATTCATCAAAATCGCCGCATCGACGCCGTACATATCATCGCGCTCATCCACAAATCTGCGCCACCACAAATTCATGATATTACGCTTCAACTGCACACCCAGCGGACCATAATCCCAAGTGCCAGAAAGACCGCCATACACATCCGAACCTTGATAAATAAAGCCGCGGCGCTTGCACAGGCTGATAATATCTTCCATTTTTGCTTGACTCATCAAAAAACCTTTCTCCATGTTGGCAACATGGCGATTCATAATTATTACTTAAAGTATACCATTTTTATGGGTAATTTTATACCGCCGCGTGCTGCCGCGCTGCCAGCCAGCAATCATTAATTACCTCAGTTATCCCGCCAATTTGCGCCACATTCGCTAGCGGCTTCGCTTGGATAAGCCGAAGTAGCTTGATGGCGTCCGCCGACAAATCGCCCTGCTCCGCCAGCCGCAGTCCCTTTTCTGCGTTATCGTACATATATTTTTTATCGGGCGACAACGCCTGAGCCGCCACATCGGTGCGCAGATTCAGCTCATCACCCAGCAAGCTAGCATATTGCACATAAAACCACGTTTCAATCAGCTTTTGGTTAACTACCGGATTATTTAATTGCTCTAATACCTGGCTTAGTACAAAATACCATTCCGGCTCGTCGATATTTTCACTCGCCGTTGACACCAGCTTCATCGCCGCGTAAGCGAACTGTATTCGCTCGTAATCTTCCAAAATATGCCGATAAAACGCCGCCAGCCGCGCCGAGGTCAACAATCCCAAATCTCCGCGTCCGGAACGAATCACCACGTCGCAAATCGCAAATAGTTCAATACCGCCAGCCAGCTTCGACCGCTCGCGACGCACACCCTTGGCAATGACGCTGCGCCGGCCTTTCGGCGTCAGTAGTTGCAGCACTCGATCCGCCTCGGCGTAATTTGTTCGCCTCAGTACAATCGCTTTTAACCGCTCACTTTGCCCCATCCAAAACCTCGCTAAAAACTGCCCGCGCTTCATCCGGGCACATTGACGCCTTATCCAGCAACGCCGTCACGCCAAACGGCCGCAAATCCTCCAGATTGACATCTGCACTACTGCAAACTACAATAGGCAATCTCGCCAAATCTGCGTGCGACCTCAGTTCATTCAGTAACGCCACCGCCGTTTCGCCCGCCAGCAGCATATCCAGGACGATCGCGTCCGGCTGCCAATCGTCAATCATTTCCATCGCCTGGCCGCCAGAAACTGCCGCCCGCGTATCCGCGCCAACCGCCACCGCATAGCTGCATAAAATATCCGCCCAATTTTTATCATCCTCGACAATCAGCAACTTTTTCATAGCAAGCTCAGCTGCCGACTAATCGGCATTTCCACGTAGAATGTTAAACCGTCCCGATGCCTGATTAACCCGATTTGACCATTCATCGCCCGGGCAAATTGGCTAGCCACATAAATCCCCAAGCCGCTGCTTTCCGGCCGCGTCCGCACCGTTTTTCGCACATCCATCTCATCAAGTAGCCGCCGATACTCCTTCAAACTCATCATCGGCCCAAAATCACGCACACTCAGCCTCACTGCGCCATCAACAGCCTTAACTGACACTTTTATCTCTGAGTCGTCCTCGGTATATTTCAGAGCGTTGTTTAAAAAATTTGCCAAAATCCGCCCTAATAACGTCCGATTTGCCAAAATCAATCTGCTATTTCGCCCGCTCCGAGGCCAGCTAATTTTCCGCCCATAAAGCACTGCATTAAATCGCGTTTCAGCGGCCATTTGCCGACATATTGCCAACGGATTAACTGGCTCCAGCGGAAATAATGACGGCGTCAAATTTGCCGAATTTGCTAAGTCGACCGTTAACTGCAGTGCCTGCTCGGATGTCTGAATAATCCGCTGCTGGATCTGTTTTTTATCAGCCGCGCTTGTCAAATCGTCGTCCAGCAATAACGCCATCTGCCGAATTAAAGCCAGCGGCGTTTTTAACTCGTGCGCCGCCACTAAGATGCTCGGCAGCCCTCCAAAATCAGCATCGCTCCACTCTTTACCTGTCATACATTTCTAGTATAGCAAAACTTGAGCCGGTTTTTCTATTCAGCAATTTTTACAGTGCCTAATATCGTCTGGAAATCTGGCTTGAATGTGTCCGCATCAGTTGAGAAGCGGATGGTCTTGTCACGGACCTTCATCAACACGACAGATCCACGCAGCTCCTTCTCGAACGTACCATCAATGCGCGTAGCGGAGATTCCATTAAACTCAGTGCTACTTGAGGTCAATTCACCCTTCTTCAGGCGAGACTGATAGTCATTAAGCACCGTATCTAGGTTTTTATTTATAATTTCCAACCTCAAAGCAAATCGACTCGCTTTATTAGACGCTGAAGGAACGGCTACCGGATTAAAATATGCTTTATAATCACCCCTATTACTACCGTCATTTTCTATATACACGCTCCAAGTTTTTGGATACATAAACGACACGCGACCGTACTCACTTGGACCAACAAACTCAATCCGCGGATTCTTAGCCTCTTCAGAAAACTTCTTCTGATCAATTTCCGCCTGCTCACCCTTACCTTTAGCGACTTCAATAGCCACCTTGCTATCAACATTATTTTTCTCGTGGGAATATTGCATGTACGCCCAAATAGCCAGCGACCCAGCAATCAGAAACAGCACCAAACAGCCGAACGTGCCAACCATCCAGCCATTTACCGAACCCTGTTCTCTCCTATATCTCATATTCATATTTTCAAGTATAGCTTATGCTTAGAGCAATGTAAAGTCCATCTCACGCGCTAAAATCCTCGCTAAGCACTGTGATATCGTGCTGCATATCATCCAGTACCGCCGTAATCTCCTTCGCCAGCTGCTGCGCCTCAGTAAACCGCTGCTTGGCCTCGTCTAGATTAAAGTCATCACCCTGAAACCACGCGATGCGCTCATTCAGTTCCGCCATCATCTGCTCAATTGTTCTATCGTTTGCTTTATCGCTTTTCACTGCTCTCAACCCTCGCTTTCATAATCATATCTTTTGTTGTAATCTTTACAATACTACCAATTTGACGATCACCGCTAATCATCGCGTAACCGCGCCGCAGCACCATCTCTGGGTCGTATTCAGCAATAATTCTTTGTTGCGACAATATTGCATTTTTAGCAATATCAACGCGGTGCGACCACTGTTCGAGCGCTACTTGTTGCAACATTGTTGCATTTAGGCGCCGCTCCTTAATCTGCTGCTGAATCACCTCTGATGTGCTGCCCAGACGCAACGCTAACTGCCGCCTCACTTCGTGTTTATCCGGAAATAACAGCTGAGCGGCATTGCTCGGCGTGGCCGCTCGCACATCAGCCGCCAAATCGCACAAACTTTCGTCAACCTCGTGCCCGATACCAGTCAGCACTGGCACGCGGCTGCCAGCCACCGCTCGCACCAAGTGTTCGTCATTAAAGCTCGCCAAGTCCTCCGCGCTACCGCCGCCGCGAATCAGCACAATCACCTCCGGCGGCTCCGCCAGCTGGTTGCAGTGGGCAATCGCCCGCACCGCCTGATCGGCCGCGCCGTCGCCCTGAACCTTAACATTAGCGACGATAAACTGCACCCCGCCCCAGCGCTCACCAGCAATTTTCATAAAATCCGCGTAGCCCGCCGCTTGCGTGCTAGAAATAACCGCCACGCGAGCAGGATATGGCGGCAAGGAGCGCTTACGTTCCACATCAAACAGACCTTCGGCCGACAGCCGCTGCCGCAAAATATCAAAACTCCGCTTTAGACTCCCCTTGCCCAGCGGATGAATTTCCTGAACTTGTAAATTAAACCTGCCATCGCTTCTCAGGCTTGGCATCGCCCGAACCACCACTTTCATACCATCCTCGATTGGCGTACGCAAATTACTAAAACCCACAAAACAATTGACCGATCCGTCCTCGTCCTTCAGAGTAAAAAACGCGTATTTTGGCGGATACGGCTTAAAGCTAGCGACCTCGCCCTCAACTTCAACCGTGCCGTTAAAAGCCACCTCAAACGTCTGGTTAACCACCGCCAGGAAGTTGCTGACACTAAACCTGGGAGTCATTCGGCTTGCCGTACTTAATCAATGCGTGCTGGTAAAAAATATAACCAAAGACAATTGTGCCAGTCAGTAAAATCGCCCTCGTTAAAATAATTCCGGCAATCGCCAGATCTGGCGGCGTTCCTGCCATGCTTAAAAATATGATCATAATCGTCTCATAAACCCCTGTTCCCCCAGGTGTAAATACAAAAATTGCCGCCAAACCCGCTACACCATAACCAACCATTAGAATTGCTGGATTAACAAAAACCCCAAGCGACATAAACGCTACCGTAAACATAGCAACATCAAAAATCGTGTAAATGATTCCCCAAATCATTGGCTTCGTTAACAGCTTTGGGTGATTCGCCAAATCCTGAAAATCATCTTGCATATCAATAAAGAATCCCTCAACGCTTTTCGATTTCATAACTCGCCGCTTCTTCCCTAGTGTTACAAATTTCACCAACATATTAATAAACCGCGACACACCCGCCGCTGTCACTCTCATGCGCCGCTTCGAGGAGAACATAAAAATTAGCCCAAATGTCAGGGCTAAAACCACCACAATCAATAAAAAGCTTGCCGCCACAATATATCGGTTTACCTTACCGTCAATCGCCAGTGCCAAAACCGCAATAACCAGCAAAACTAGCAGTGCCAAAAAACCCGTAACATAGCGAATCACCTGCGCAAATGTTGAACGCGCTGAACTCACACCCAGCTTATGCATCCGCCACGTCGTATAGGAAATCCCGCTAACACCACCTGACGGAAAAATATGATTAACCAGATTCAGCTCCAGAGCTATCCTCGTCTGTTCTAATCGAGAAATATGATGAATCAAATTTTTCTCCCTTAAATAAGAGAAAATCATTTCGCCACCAGCAAAATACACGATAATTTGGAATGGCAGCAGCAGGAATAGTAACCATAAATCCGCCCCTAAGAACAGCCCCCATGCCTTCACTAACTCATGTCGTGACAGAAAAATAACCACCGCCAGAACCACCAGTGTCAGGATACTCATCACAGTTCGCGGCGATTTAAACAATTGCAATACCTTTGGCAGCATAACCTTCATTATACCACGATAAATGGTATAATTACGACATGTTTATCGCTATCCTTGGTCGCCAACCAGAAATATCCATCGCTGAATTAGAGGCCGTTTACGGCGATAAAAACATCCAAAGAGTCTCCAATCAAGCCGCTCTTGTCGACTGCAATACTTTTGCAATTGACACTTTGGGCGGCATTACCAAATGTGGATATATCATCAAACGGGTAAAATCACAAAAGTCCGACCACGCCACTCTCCTCCAAGCCTCGAAATTTATCACCGAACAATATACGAGAAAACTAGCGCATAGCCAGAAAAAAATAACTTTTGGGATTAGTTTTTACGGCAATAAAGCAAATCCGCGCGATATCCAAAAAATTGGTCTTATCTTAAAAAAATCCTTAAAAAAAGCCAATGTTAGTCTGCGCCTAATCCCAAACAAAACCGCCGCCTTATCCACGGCGACCTCTCATAATAATAAGCTCGGCAGGTCTGAAACGAAGATTGAAATTATCATCGTTAAAGCTACGAACAGCGATTTGCTAATTTCTGAAAGCCGTGGCACTCAAAATATCAATTCATATACCCAGCGCGACCGCGGACGTCCGAAGCGCGACGCTTTCGTCGGTATGCTCCCACCCAAGCTTGCACAGATTATGATCAATCTCTCTGGGGCTAAATCTGGCGACTACCTTTGGGATCCGTTTTGCGGCACAGGTACAGTCTTACAAGAAGCCGCTTTAGCAAAAATCAATACTTACGGTAGCGATTTAAGCGATAAAATGATCAACTACACGTCAGAGAATATGCATTGGCTGGAAAAAACGTTTTCTACAGACACTTTCTGGCAAACTTTTCAATCTGACGCCACTTCCATTAAATTAACTCCTGAGCAAAAACAACAAATTTCCCACATTGTCTGCGAAACATATTTGGGGCAACCATTTTCTGCCCCACCAGCCCCAGAGAAGCTCCAGGAAGTAGCTAGAAATTGTAATCATATCATTAGTAGCTTTCTACAAAACATTCACTCGCAAATCCGCCCTGATTCTACGCTCTGTATCGCTGTTCCGGCATGGCAAAATCACCACGGACAGTTCACTCACTTGCCTCTGTTAAAGAATCTGAACAATCTTGGATATCGGCAAATTACCAATAAAAATCTCCTGTATTACCGTCCAGACCAAGTCGTCGGCAGAGAAATACTAGTTCTAAAACCTATAGATATAGTGAAAACCGCTTGACAACTGGCTTTATTTTCGATAAACTAAAACAGATTGTTTTTAGAAAACTATAAGGAGTAAAGAATGTCAAAGGTTAAAGCTGGTGGTTCTGTCAGAAATCACAACAAAAGCCCCGGTCAACGTCTTGGCGTGAAGCGATTTGGTGGCCAAAAAGTTACCGCTGGACAGGTCTTGGTCCGCCAAACTGGCGCTACAAAGATTGCTGGCAATGGTACATACATGAGTCGTAATTTCACTATTCACGCAGCCAAAGATGGCGTAGTCAATTTTAAGCAAGTGAAGAAAGCTAAATTCACTGGCAAGACAGAACGTCGAACACAAGTTAATGTTGATTAACTGACACTACTTAATAGAAATAGCTCCGCAGTAAGCGGAGTTATTTCTATCGTAAACTTTCTGCCCTAATAATTATTTCTTACATACTCGAGAAGCACCCTTGCAGCGTCTCTGTGTATACCATTCCTTTCTTTCTTTACCTTCTCTATGATGAGTAACCACCACCTTGTCCTGCCTATCCACGTTGAACGACCCGTCCATCATAGCAACTGCTAATATCACTACATACTCACGACTACGCATATTACCCTCGTAGTAGTCTTGAGTATAGTTAGGAGACTTCAAATTATCACCCGAGTTACGACGGACTCTATCCGCCAAAGCCTCTGGTTTAATATCTGTCAATCTGTCGAGCCTGGAAGAAAAATACTCAAACAATCGACAACGTATGGTATGATCTCCCCTAATACGATTCATGATACCTTTAATGTCAAAAGTCCTCTCAGGGTCAATTATTTGCATTAACGAGAAATTCGCTGTTAGGCTGTTAATAATCTCTTCTGCAGCCTTAATACTATTTTCAGATACGGGGACGCCTTCAGGATTTCTAACAGCAGCAACTTCAACATCCGCTGGCGGTACATAACTAGGGTCAAAAAGAAAATCATAGTTACCTGGAGTGTGTTTATCCTCAAACGGCCCACCGTCTATATCAGACTTTAGAGGCTTCATTAGTTCTCGTATTCTTTCAGGAAAGCCATCTAGCTCTGAAACATCCTTTCTATCCAACCCCGTTTCAGTAGTCGACAATGTCTCCCATTTATTCACTGGATGCTTACGCGCCCAAGCCTCTTCAGCCTTACTTTGTCCTTCTGCAATCATTTCCTCAGGAGTTGCCCCAAACAATACATGAATATAGTCGCTAGTAAAGCGTACGTTAGCTTTTTCTTTTTGAATTTTTTCCAAACTTATATTCTTAGTCAAAATGTCATAATAAATTCTACCTTCTCTCTCAATCTTGACTGGTTTGTGTACTTGTAGTATCAAGGCGCCTTCACCAACACCCTCTTCAGAATCCGTGTCGCATACATACAACATCTCCCCGGGAATCCAACCTCCATCTAGTCTGACTCCTTTTCCGTCTTGGCCACTGCGCATAACAGTCAACGGCACCACTGTAATTTCTGGATTGCAAGGGAAAGTCTTAACTATATAATCTTTCAAGGTCTTTCGTTCGGGTTTTTGTGTCGGCACTTGTTCTAACATATACGCTTACTATTATAACAAAACTTATCAAAAAGTCAACCCCCCTACCAGAGGTCAGTCACCTCTCCTGATCTGCTTTCTATTGCATATTAAGATGATGCTTCACTCGCGCCACCACGTCACCGATTACCACCTGTGATTTCACCAGATAATCATCAACACCCAAGCTCTCGGCTCGCTCTTTATCCTTTGGCTGACTAAGCGCCGTTAGCATCACAATTCTCACATTAGCAGTTTCTGGTGTATTACGAAGAATGTCTAGGACATCAAAACCACTAATCTTCGGCATCATGACGTCTAATAAAATCAAATCCGGACGATACTCCACTGTTGCAGATAGTGCGTCCTCACCATTATGGACTTCTCTAACGTCAAAACCCTCGATCTCCAACCGCGACCGATATACCGCCGCCAAAGCCATGTCGTCTTCAACCAGTAAAATCTTCTTTTTTTGCTCATTCATATTACCTCCATTTTATGTTGTATCTCATAAAAACACAAGCGTCATAACGATTTTGCTTTATCCATTTGTGGATCACGGCCATTATTAACATTATCTGGTGACAGGTCTACTTTTACATCAGGCTCAATACCAGTTTTATCAATATTATTCCCTTTCGGCGTATACCAACGCGCCTCTGTTACTTTCATCTGTGAGCCGCCAGAAAGTCCAATTAATAATTGCACACTACCTTTGCCATAGCTCTTTTGGCCCACCAGCTTCGCTTTTCCGTAGTCCCGAAGTGCACCAGCAGTAATTTCGCTAGCACTAGCACTATTGCCGTTGATTAACACTACAGTTTTCATATTGCCTAAAATTGGCGAACCAGTTGTATGAGCCGTCTTTACAATCTCTGAACCGCGCCGCTCAGTCATCGCTACTTGCCTATCCAGCCAAAGCCCCAGCAGTCCTTGTGCCGAGTTAACCGTTCCGCCGGGATTATTGCGTAGATCTACAATAACCTTCTTTACCCCTTTTTCGATAAACTCTGTGGCGTATTTTTTGGCAAGGCTTACTGTGTCATCGCCAAATCGATTAACCTTTAAAATTCCGATTTCTCCATCAATCTCCGATTCTACTGCTGGCGCGGTAATATTTTGGCGCGTAACCGACACCTCACGCGTCCGATTTTCACTCAGCAAAGTCAATTTTACAGAGGTACCAACTTCCCCACGGATTTTGCTAACAACCTTATCCACCGCCCAATCGGCAACCGACTCATCATTAACCTTAACAATTACCTCGCCAGCCTTAATGCCGGATTTTTGAGCCGGACTATCATTCAAAGGCTTTATAATCGTCGGTTTGCCATTTCTTAAACCAATTTCCGCGCCAATTCCACCACCAATTTTACCACTCAGTGATTTTTCAAATTCCTTCGTCTCATCTGGATCCATATATGCCGTATGAGAGTCGCCAGCCGCCTCAACCAACCCTCGGTTAGCGCCGTAAATTAATTTCTGAGTATCCAATTTTCCATCATAATTTGCCACCAAATTCCGATACGTCTCCTGAACGCTAGATAGGTCAATTGACCCACTTGACATACGAACACCGAATATTGGCGCTACTGTGGCAAATATCTTCTCTGAGCGCGTTCCAGCGACAAAACTAACAATTGCAACAATAACAAGTGTCAAGAACCAGCCCAAGCGCGGCTTATTTTCTCCCTTAACCATATACTTATTATACTACAAAACGCTCGGTTAGCACGAGCGTTTTTATATGGTCTTTATATTAACTAGAAGTAAACGTATGTTAAGCCTGAGGCCGAGCGTGTGTAATATCGGTACAGCCCATCCCAAGCAAAGTTATAGTCACTCACTGTAATGGTTCCGTCACCATTGACTGATTCGACATACATAACATGACCGTAATAACCGATATTCATTACCGCTGCTGAGCCAACTTTTGGCGTAGAACCGCTAGGAATACCATAACGTGCCGCCGTTGATGGCCACTGGTTAGCGTTGCCCGCGCCACCAAAATGTGGCACATACCGACCAGTGCTATGTATTTTCCAAGCTACATAGCTCACACACTCGCGCGTATACAACCCCCACGGGTCAACATAAGCATCCAGCGGCGCATTTGCCCAAACGCCTGGATAACCGCCGCCACCTGGAATACCACCCGGGATTGACACACCATTACCAAGGGCGCGTCGGTTGGCTGCCGCCTGCTCTTCACGTAATTTAGCTACTTCAGCATTGCGCTTTTGCGCCAACGCTGTGTAATTATTCTGGTCATTCTTCGTATCAGCAATTAGCTTTGACTTCTCTGACTGCTTGGCTGCCATAGTATTACGCTGCAGCTCTTGGTCGCGCAATGTATTCTCAACAGCCTTCTTATTCTCTTCCAGTTTTTTCTGTAAAGACTTAATTTCCTTAATCTTATCATTGAGAGAAGATTTTAATGAACTACGTTGCTCTTGTTTATCGATATAATCGCTAATATTCTTTGAGCTGGCAAGCATTTCCAGTGGCGAAATTTGGTCATCAACATACAAATCCGCAAGAATCTGGCCCATAGTCTTACGGTTTTGCTTAATTGCTGCCTCATTCTTCTTTATCTGTGTATTCAGATTATTAATCTTCTTTTGGCTATCAGCAATCTGCGCCTGTATGGTCGCAATCTGTCCGTTAATCTTATCTAACTCTGATTGTAAACTGTCAGCCATCTCGCCCAATCGCGAGGCTTCAGAGTTATAATTGTCTGCTTCTTGTTGTTTTGCCCGAATTTCAGCATCATAGTCGCGCGCCAATACGTGCGATGCCAAGCCAAAAATGCCCGACCCAGCGAGCAATACAGACATCGCCACCAGAGACGCTCTGCTGACTAGTGATACCGAAACTGGTGTGGTGGACCGTAGTTTCATACACCTATATTAGCATAAGCGTAATCCGACTGTCAAGGATATTTTATAATTTAAGATATTTACGAGTTGCCACCCATGATGAAACGACACCAATCGTCGCGCCGACCATAATCATCGCTAGGAAAACCAGCCCGCCATACATCGTTAAATGCCCTAGAAGATTATCGACCGGGATTCCATACTTTAGCATTGGATCGTGCGCAAAGAATAGCAAACTATATCCAGCTACTGTTGCAATAATTGCCGCAATAAACCCGTACATTATTGCCTCTACAATAAACGGACCTCTGATAAAGCTGCGTTCTGCCCCAATCAATTTCATCATCTCAATTTCGGCCTTCCGATTAAAAATTGCCATACGGATAGTATTGAAGACCACCAGTGAAGAAATCACCACAAAAACAATTGTCGCAATTGAACCGCCAATACCCGCCAACCGCACCCAGCTACCAACAGTCTTAATTGCCTGCTGACGCTCACCAGAGAAAGACGGCTCTCTGCGTGGATCCTTATATTTTTTATAAAGATTATCTGACTTAATAAACTGGTTCAATGGCTGTTGATTATTCAGCTCCTTTACAGAAACTCGAAGCGTTGCTGACATTTCATTGCTAGACTCACGAATCGCCTCCAGCGCCTCTGGGTCGTCTTTGTACTGTTCTGCTTGTTTATCTCGCGCTTCTGCTGCCGATATATATTTCACGCTATCAACATTATCCAGTTTTTCAATTCGCGATTTTATCGTATTGACATCTTTCTTTGGTGTGTCACCCTTAAGGTAAATTGACATGTCAGCCCGCCTGGAAACATTCGACACAGTATCAACCAAAATTTGCCGCGCTGATAAGGTAATGAAAACGATAATTAACGTAACACTCATCACTGCAGTAGCCGCGATAGTCAACCAAGCGTTACGGCTGAAGTTGTTTATGCCGTATCGACACATCCTAACAAACGTCAACCAGCTGCGCCGACGCTGACGTATGCGAATACTATCTTTATTGCTTTTATTAGTTTTTTTACTAGTGCTGGTGGATTTTGTCATTGTTTGTAGCTCCCCCTTGCCTGGTCAGAGGTAATTTTACCGTGATCAATAGTAATAACACGCCGCTTCAGTCGATTAACAATTTCCACGTTATGCGTCGTCAAAATAACCGTCGTACCGTATTTATTAATTTTTTCGAGCAAGCGCACAATATCCCAACTGTGCTTTGGGTCCAAGTTTCCAGTCGGCTCGTCGGCAATTAGAATCTTCGGCTGACGAACAACCGCCCTAGCAATCGCCACTCGCTGACGCTCTCCGCCAGAAAGCTGATGTGGAAATTGTTTTTCTTTACCCTTTAAACCAACCAATTCAATCACCTTCGGTACAGTCGCCCTAATTTCCCGATTAGTCATCCCGGCAATTTCCAGCGCGAACGCAATATTCTCAAACACCGTCCGATTCGGTAGCAGCTTAAAATCCTGAAACACCACGCCAATCTTACGACGCAGCAACGGAATGTGCTTGTCTTTCAAATTGTCATAATCAATACCGCCAACCACAATCTTCCCTGAACTCGGCTTTTCCTCGCGCGTCAGGAGTTTTAATAACGTCGATTTACCGGCGCCAGATGTACCAACAATAATCACAAATTCACCTGCACCGACGTGAATACTGGCTCGGTTTAATGCTGGCTTATTACTTTTCCCGTAATTCTTCGTAACCCTATCTAACAGAATCATCAATTAGTATTATACCATAAGCTAAATATTTTGAGAATTGGCATTCTGCTCTAGATAAGCTGTAATAAATTCATCAATATCGCCATCCAGCACGCCCTGGGCGTTGCGATTTTCGTGCTTGGTGCGAGTGTCCTTGACCAGTGTATACGGATGCAAGATGTAGTTTCTGATCTGGCTGCCCCAGTTGGCTGACTCGCCGGCCCTGAGATCAGACAGCGTTTCGGCGTGCTGCTCCAGCTTCATCGCCAGCAACTTGGAGCGCAAAATCTTCAGCGCCGTTTCTTTGTTCTGAATCTGCGAGCGCTCATTCTGAATCGCCACGGTAATACCCGTCGGCACGTGCGTCACCCGCACCGCTGAGTCAGTCGTATTCACACCCTGGCCGCCCTTACCGCCCGAGCGATACACATCAATCCTCAGGTCACTCGGGTCAATCGCAATCTCATCCGGCGTATCAATCTTTGGCAGCACCTCCACCAGCGCGAAGCTAGTCTGGCGCAGATTATCAGCATTAAACGGACTGAGACGCACCAGCCGATGCACGCCATTTTCTGAGCGCAATTTTCCATAGGCAAACGGCCCAGAAATCTCCAGCACCGCCGTCTTTATCCCCGCATCATCATTGGTCGAGCGCTCCAGCGTGTCGGCTTTCATCCCCGACTTCTCCGCCCAGCGTAGATACATCCGCTCCAACATCGCCGCAAAGTCCTGCGCATCCAGCCCGCCTACGCCAGCCGAAATCCGCACCACTGCCTCGCGGTTGTCGTACGGGCCGCTGAATAATAAATCAGTCTTGCGCTGGGTAAATTCTTGCTCCAGTGCCGCCACCTGCGCTTCAAACTCCGGCAGCAAATCATCATCGCCCAGCTCCATCAACTCAGCGATATCTGCTAGCTGCACCCCGAGCGTCTGCCACGGCTCAACTGTCTGGCGAAGACTGGCTGCCTGCTTGGTCAGTTCTTGAGCGTGATCAGGGTTATTCCAAATCTCTGGCTGATTAAGCTGCTCTTCCAATTCTGCCAAGTTTTGCTCCAAATCAGAAAACTTCAGTGTCTCCTTAGCCTGCTCAATTTCCTTTTCCAACTCTCCAATTTTCTTTTTCAGCGGTTGCATATATGTTTATTGTATCACGGCGGAGGGTCACCAAATAATACTATAGCCCATATTAGATCTCGCCCGATCTTGCTGCGACCAAGCATCTACAATAATCGGTCGCACCTGCTCATACCATGATCTAATAGACTCTGCCTTATCTTGGCTAAGATTCTTCACCGCAGCCTCAATCATACGATCTGTAACATATTGACTAAGACTTTCAATACCCTCTCCCCTAAACCTAACTGCACCTTCTTGAATTTTATTAGCGATACCATGTCGACTTATATTGAGCTTAACCTCATGCTCGCCGTAATATTGTAAACACTCTACCCCATCAATCTTACCGTCTTCATCAAAATAAGCAGTTGGCGTCTGACGTTCAATATCCGCCGTTCTATAATCCTCTAAAATTTGGTTCGCTTCATCTTCGCCTATCTCTCCTGTCCTTAAGGCAAAACCTATAGCAGCTTCAAATTTTTCTGGCGAAGGAAAGTGCCATTTCAATGTATCACCCTCGACAACGCGAAACCCTAACCTCCCCTTCGATTTCGGTGCGCAATAACACATACCGCCTAAGAATATTCTTAGCTCCTCTCTCCGACTAGAGTCCATGTATGTATATCGAACAACTTTGTTCTCAGTATAAATATTCTCTTCAGGGATCTCAACAACCGGCAGACCAGTTCTATGCCCAAGACCAAGCATATTCGCCGCCAGATCAGAATCAACAGGTTTTTTCGAGAGTCTACCTTATAGAAAAACCCAACAGCCCTTAATCCACTACGACCAAGCGCTACAACTTCATTATAAGTACGCGATGAACTGCGTTCAAACAATTGGTCTGGCGAGAGTAGTCCTTTGGATTGATCTTGAGCCACAAGATACCCCTTATTGCTATTTATCGCACCAGCGTCAGTTGGCGAAGTAAGCACAATGCTCGATTCAGGGGCTTGCACAATAATTCCACTGCTACCATATGTAGCAGTGTGACCATTTTTAATCAATGACATACTTACAGACACTCGCTCATCAATATCCTCTGGCCTAATTCGTAAGTTAATAGATTGACGCCGTGCCTCATCATCAGAAGCACCTGTTTTCTCTGATGTATAAATCGCGTTAAGAAGAGAAAAAGGGTTAAAAGCATGCACTAAATAACGAAAGTTATCGGGATTATGTTGACTAGGGTCAGTCGTCTGGCCCCAATAAGCGGGCTCAACTTCGCAAGTGCTAGCGGCTTCTTGGCTAACTGTCTCCGGTGTTTCAATTGACATATTTTATATTATACACTATATATAGATATAAGTCAATAACACATTCTATTGTACCATTTTTCAGAAGCGACTTCTCTGCTAGAATATGAGAATGGATAACGACATTGAAAAGATTTTATTTACCAGCGAAGACATTAAAGCAGCCGTTCAAAAACTTGGGCAAAAATTAACCGAGGATTACCAAGATAAAAACCCAGTCGTTGTGGGCATTTTACGCGGTGCGGCACCGTTTATGATTGATTTGATACGAGCGATGGACTGCTACATGGAAATTGATTTTATGGCAGTTTCCAGTTACGGCGACGACACGGAATCTTCTGGTACGGTGAAGATTATTAAGGATCTAGACACTGACGTTACCGATCGGCACGTGTTGATAGTTGAAGACATTATTGACAGTGGTCGAACCGCCCAAGCGTTGAGGAAATTGTTCGCCGCCAAGAATGCCGCCTCGGTAAAAATATGTTCATTATTAGATAAGCCTGAGCGGCGTGAAGTTGAGACACAGGCAGATTACGTCGGCATCAATACGCCAAATGAATTCGTCGTTGGCTATGGTCTGGATTTTCGCCAGCAATACCGAAACTTGCCATACATTGGTGTATTAAAACCAGAAGTTTACCAAAGTTAAAGCTTTTCTACTGCCGCCACGAACTGCTCGCCGCGGTCATTATAGCTCTTAAACATGTCAAAACTGGCGGCGGCCGGGCTGAGAATCACCACGTCGCCAGGCTGAGCTTGGCTCTTTGCCATCTCAACCACCTCTGGCATCATTGCCATTTTTAAGCATACAACTCGGCAAGAAACTTTTTCCTCACTTAAAGCCTTGGCGATTTCATTGGCATTTTCACCGTTAATAATCACTGCTCGTATTTGCTGAACTACAATCTCACTAGCCAATTCTCTATAATCCGCCCCCTTGTCGGAGCCTCCCAAAATCAGAATCTTTGGCTCGGCGAAAGATTTTAGTGCAGCAACGGCACTACCAGGCGTAGTCGAAATGCTGTCGTCATAATATTTCACGCCATTTTTCTCAGCAACGAATTTCAAACGGTGCGGCAGCCCTGTAAAATCGCTTAGCCCAGCCTTTATCTCGTCATCAGTAATGTCAGACTGAATTGCTTTTGCTGCTAATATTGCAGCGCATACATTATCGATATTATGTTTTCCTGGCAAGCGTATCGCAGAAATTATATCATTTGTGATATAAAATGGATATTCTTTTTTCTGAGCTGGACTACTGGCTGCAATTTCCCTACTAAAATCATTCTGAGAATTATAAATAACGTAATCTTCCTGAGATTGGAAGCGAGCAATATTTCTTTTTGCTGCCAAATAGTCATCAAAATCAGCGTGAACATTCAGATGGTCTGGCTCAATCATCAGTACCACCGCAATATGCGGCGATTTTTTTAGATCCCACAGCTGAAAACTAGACAATTCGTAAACGACAATGTCGGTTTTTTTAATCTTCGGCAAGACATCCAGCGCCGGCACGCCAATATTGCCGACCAGATGTACCGTTTGCCCAGATTGCTGCAAAATCGAGGTAGTCAAACTGCACGTCGTCCCCTTGCCCTTCGTCCCTGTCACACCGATAATCGGCGTTGGACACTTGTCGAAAAACTCGTTGGTCGCCGACCAAATTTTACCGCTGGTTTTAATCCTTTCTGGCGAAAGACTAGGAGACCTAATGATTAAATCTGCATCATTCAGGCTAGCAAATCCCACCTGATACCCTACGTCGTCTGGTAAGCCATCAACTCTGTCTCGCTCATCCGCCACTAGAAAACTGGCTTCTGGAAACTCTTTCTGAAAATAGCGCAGACTAGACTGCCCCTCAACCCCATAACCAGCAATGACAATTTTCATATCATAATTATATCATGAGAAGAGTATTGTCAACCAGCAAAGGTTTAGAATAATTTACTCAGCTTATCATATAACTTCAAGAGCAGCTCTTTATCATCCGAGCTGACCGCCGCCAGTGTCCAGGTGTTTGCTGCGAAAAATTGACGCGCCGTTTCAATCGTTTGCTCTGGTGTTACCGCCAAAATAGCCGCTGGCACCCCATTATAATCCTTAACAAAGTCATCAGAAAAGTAGCGATTTGTGTAGAAATTACTAATTTGGCCGACGGTTTGAGCGCCCATTTGGTAGCGCCCCAACGCATACGACTTGGCATTTTCCAGATCCTCAGTAGAAACGGTACCAGACAAAACTCGCTTCAGCTCCCTAACGATAATATCAAACAACTTCTCTGCTGTTTCCAAGTTTACTTGCCCCCCAAAGTCCCACGCTGAATCATAAAATCCAACTGAAGTATCGCTAAAGATACTGTAAGCTAGTCCCCTCTTTCGTGCTGCGCCAAAGATCTTCGAACTCATCGTACCAGTCAAAATATGATTGAGCGCGCCCATAGCATCAGATTCTTCATCAGTCAACTCTCGTGGTGCAATCATTGACCAACCAAATGTCAGATTCGTCGCTTCCTTGCGCCGAATCAAGACCGGATTAGCCTTATGAGCTTCATCGCGTGGAATCTCAAATCTCTCACCAGGCTCCAACTGCCAACCTTCAAGCTGCTCTTTAATTGCAGCTTTTCTCCCCGTCAGCTTTCCAGCCACCACAAATCGCATATTTTTCAAAGTATGTGTTCGCTTGTGATGATTTTTTATGTCTTTAAGCTCAATATTGACAATTGTCTTCAGACGCTGATTATAAGTCAATACGTCCTCGCCCAACGCCTGCTGAATACGCGGCCACATTACGCGGTTGTGATTATTGAGATAACCCGTCAATTCAGAGCGAACATTGCCCTTTTCTGCCTCCAGCTCGTCAGCATTAAAGCGTGGCGTTGTAATGGCTAGTCTCTGAAGCTCTAAGATCCGGTCCCACTCAAAATCAGCGCATATTGCCTCGTAAACCATCGAATAATCTGATGTATAGGCGTTATGATAAGCGCCGTTTTTAGTAAACTCTTGCTCATAATTATGTTCTGAGCGGAATTTTTCATTAGCGCCAAACGCCATATGCTCCATGATATGCGCCGTTTCATAGATGTCTTTATCTAGGACATAGCGATTACCTGCCCGAAACTGCACCTGAAAACTCATCACTGTGGCATCTGGAACATCAATCAGCAAACCGCGCGCACCATTCTTCAGCCTAATTTCCTCAACTGTATGCTTCATAATCCAACTCTCTGATTATTTACGATTCTTCTTGCGATTTTGGCGCTGAGCTTTCTTTTTCTTGCGCGCTTGGTTCTTAGCGCGGTTTGACTCGGCGCTTGATTTGCCTTTTCTCACTGAAAAGTCATCGTCACGATTTTCCTCGCCCGCACCAAGCTCATTAACACCGCGTTCCACAGCGTTCTCTGCCAAACGCGTTAATTCCGTGTCGTATTCATCATCCTGCGACTGGCGAACCACCGCATCGGCCTCATGAATATTGAAGATGACCGTCAAAACCTCATCGCGCAAATTAGCCTGCAAACTTTCAAACAACTTTTGCGACTCCGAACGATATTCCACCAACGGATCGCGCTGCCCAACGCTGCGCCAGTGAATACCCTCGCGCAGGTGCTGCATATTCTCCAAGTGCTGCATCCATAATGTATCCAGCACTGCCATATAAACCTCGCGCTCCACACCGCGCAAATTATCCGCGCCAATCTCAGACTCTTTCGCCGCATATGACTCTTCGGCCAGCTTAAGCGCCTTTTCATAGCGCAGCCTATCTTTCTTTTCCTTGCCAATTTTCGAAATTTTTGCCTCGTCAACTGGGAAAGTAGCTATAAAATCTTCGACAAACTTCGGATTATTCTTAGTTGGCAGCGCTGCTAATTCGTGAACTTTCGCTCGCAGCAAGCGTTCAATCTCCGGCTTAATGTTATCGCCCTCCAAGATCTTGCGGCGCATGACATACACCACGCGGCGGTGGCGATTAATCACGTTGTCATACTGAACAACGTTTTTGCGCGTATCGAAATTGTAGCCCTCGACGCGCTTCTGGGCTGCTTCCAAAGTTTTCGATACGGCGCGGTTTTGAATCGGCGTTTCCTCGTCCACACCCAGCCTATCCATCAGCGCCGCAATGCGCTCGCCTTGGAAAATTCGCATCAAATCATCTTCAGTCGACACGTAGAACTGTGTCTCACCTGGGTCGCCCTGACGGCCGCCGCGACCGCGCAGCTGATTGTCGATGCGCCGCGATTCGTGGCGCTCCGAGCCAATCACCACCAGACCGCCCAATTCCTTGACGCCCTTGCCCAATTTAATGTCAGTACCACGTCCAGCAATGTTTGTCGCTAGGGTAATCGCGCCCTTTTCACCAGCCTTCTCGATGATGGCCGCCTCGCGCTCATTATTCTTGGCGTTCAAAATCTCAAACTTGATGCCTTCTTTTTCCAGATATTTGGCAATCTGCTCGTTCTTAGCAATTGAGCCAGAACCAACCAACACCGGCCGGCCTTGCTTGTGATAATCTTTGATAGCTTCAGCCACCGCCTTCAATTTGCCTTTTTCTGTCTTGAAAATCAGGTCTTCTTTGTCGTCGCGAATAACTGGCTTGTTCGGTGGAATCTGGATAACGTCCAGTGAATAAATTTGTTGAAACTCTTCAGCTTCAGTAAACGCCGTACCAGTCATACCGCTCAATTTATTGTACAAACGGAAATAATTCTGGAACGAAATGGTCGCCAGCGTCATACTTTCTTCCAGCACTGGCACACCTTCTTTGGCCTCAATTGCCTGGTGCAATCCTTCGTTGTAACGGCGCCCCTGCATCAAACGACCAGTATGTTCATCGACGATGATCACTTCGCCGTCATTGGTTACCACATAATCTTTGTCGCGCTTGAACAATGTTTGTGCTCGCAGAGCCTGATCCATGTGGTAAACGCTGCGCACGTGGTCTGGCGTGTACAAATTTTTTATTCCCAGTAATTTTTGGACTTTCTCCACACCCTCGTCGGTCAAGGCCACGCTGCGGCGCTTTTCATCCAAAACATAGTCCTCTGGCACCAATTTACTGGCAACTTTAGCGAAGGTGTAGTAATTGTCCGGGTTTTCCGCTGCTGGCGCCGAGATGATCAGCGGCGTGCGCGCTTCATCGATCAAAATCGAGTCCACCTCGTCAACGATAGCAAAGTTCAGCTCGCGCTGACGTAATAAGTCAACGTCGTTCACCATGTTGTCGCGTAGATAGTCAAAGCCAAACTCGTTGTTAGTGCCATACGTAATGTCGGCAGCATAAGCTTCTTTACGGGTGACCGGACGGAGCTTGCGCATGCGCGGATCGTCGTGATGCTCGTTGTCATACTCTTTGTCGTACACAAATGACGCTTCGTTGATGATCACGCCAGTGGTCAGGCCTAAAAAGTCATACACCTGGCCCATCCAACCGGCGTCACGCTGCGCCAGATAATCATTGACGGTCACCACGTGAACGCCCTTTTCCTCCAGTGCGTTCAGATAGGTCGGCAGCGTCGCCACCAGGGTCTTACCCTCACCGGTCTTCATCTCAGCAACATTACCCTCATGAAGGACCATGCCGCCGATTAGCTGGACGTCATACGGGCGCTCGCCGATGACGCGCTTGGCTGCCTCGCGCACCACTGCAAAGGCGTCTGGCAAAATCGTATCCAGTGTTACGTTCTTCTTCGTCAGACGCTTTTTCAGCGCCTCTGTCTGCGCCTGCAGCTCTCTGTCTGACAGTTTTTCATACTTTTCAGACAGACCGTTAATTACGTCAACTTGCTTCTGCAGCCGCTTCAAAATCTTCTTCTGCGGATCGCCAAAAATCTTACTCAGCGCCTTTTGTTGTGTCATTGCCATAAACTCAAAACTCCCTCACTTTCAGGCATTTTCAAAAACTGTATATTATTATAGCGTTTTCTGAACAATTTGAAAAGAAAAAGCGCCCAGAATGTGAGCGCTTCATGCCAACTTCAGCCAATAATTATTTTCGGCCAAAGCCCCGCTTCAACTTAGCCAAAATTCCACGACTACTGCCAACATGTGCCAACACGTCATCCTTATATTTACGCACCTGCCCGTTCAGCTTCGCCTCAACAATATCCACCGCTGCTAAAACGTTCATAGTTGAATCTTTGGCGGTAATTTTCTTATCTGGCACATTAATAATCACCTCAACTTCGTACTTGTTGCCGCCAGGATTGTCAATCTGCTTAATCTTCACGTCAGCAGTTGCACTCTTGCGGGCATGCCGCGGCAAATATTTACCCAGTGACCCAACCTTACGCTCGACGTATTTTTTTGTCGTATCTGTCAATTCGTACTTAACGCCAGTAATGGTAATATTTTTAATCATTTTTCCTCCTACTAACTAGTATGTCCTTTATTATATCACGTCACAGCCATTCATATACGGTCTTAACACCTCTGGCACCGTCAAACTGCCGTCCTCGTTCTGGAAGTTTTCCAAAATCACCACCAATGACCGCGCCAACGAAACTGCCGTACCATTCAAGGTGTGGACCGACTCAATACTACCATCCGCTCGCCGCACCCGAATATTCAAACCGCGCGCTTGATAGTCCGTACAATTCGAGCAGCTGGTCAGCTCGCGGTAGGTCTGATCAACCGGCGACCAATATTCAATATCGTACTTTTTAGCAGCTGGCGCGCCCAAGTCGCCCGCCGCGATATTCACCACGTGGTACGAAATACCAATTTGCCGCCACAGTACTTCCTCGACGCTGAGGATTTTTTCATGGATCTCCTTGGACTGTTCTGGCAGACAAAATGCATACATTTCCAATTTGTTAAATTGGTGCACTCGGAACAATCCACGGGTGTGCTTGCCGTACGTTCCCGCCTCTTTACGGTAGCATGGGCTATACCCTGCATACAGCAGCGGCAAATCTTTCTCGTCCAAAATTTCATCAGCATGATAGCCCGTCAGCGGCATTTCCGCCGTCCCAATCAGCGTCAAATCCTCGCCCTCAACCACATATTCATTACTACCCTCGCCTTTTGGCGTAAAGCCTGCACCTTCTGCCGTGCGTAAATTCACCATGTGCGGCACGGTCATAAAAGTAAAGCCTTGTTTCGTCACGTAATCCAGCGCGAACTGCGTCACAGCATTTTCCAACAGCGCCAAATCGCCTTTAAGGTAATAAAACTTCGCACCAGCCACTTTTGCGCCGCGCTCAAAGTCCACCCAGCCGCGGCTAACAGCATAATCCAAATGATCTTTAGCGCCCGTTTTACGTTCGCCGTAAGCCTTTATCTCAACCGAATCTTCCTCGCCGCCAAGCGGCACGTCATCAAAGATGATGTTCGGCACATTTTTCAGGATTGCCGCTACTTTTTCCTCAGTGGACTTTAAGTAACCTTCACGTTCTGCCAACTCAATTTTCAGCTGTTTTCCCTGGTCAATTAGTTCCTGATCCGGGCGGCCGCCTTTCATCTTCGCTGAGATTACATTTCGCTGTTCACGCAGTGCCTCCACTTGTTTTTGCAAGTCGCGGCGCTCGTCATCCAATTGCAACAATGTTGCAATATCGACCGCGTATCCCTTATCATGTGCTGATTTTTGCACCAAATCAGCATTTTCTCGAATAAATTTGATGTCTAACATGTCTTAATTATATAACAACTTCTGCTTAAACGTGAGAGATTATCCCAGCGCCAAGCAGCCCTATTATCACCAACCCCAACGCAAATCGATAAATTATAAACGAACGAAAATTATTGCTTTGGATAAACTTAAGCAGCCAGGACACTGCCGCATATCCCACGCCGAAAGAAACTACCGTGGCAATAATAGTTGATGTCCAACCGATGCCGCCAGAAATGTGCTTATACTTAGTGACGACCTCCAATAATCCCGCCGCCATCAAAGCCGGAATTCCTAAGAAAAAGCTCAGTTTCGTGACCGATACGCGGTCAAATCCGCGGAACAAACCAACAGAAATTGTCGCGCCAGAACGGCTAACCCCAGGAATCAGCGACAAACATTGTCCCATGCCAATCGCCAGCGTATCCTTCCAGTTCGTCTCTGCTTCATTGCGCTTATTTTTTGCCGCCCGATTATCCGCCAGCCACATCACCACGCTCCAGCCGATCAGCCCGATTGCCACAAACCACAAGCTCCGCAGCACCGTCTCAACTTCATGCTTAAACAATAAACCGACGACAGCGATAGGAATTGAGCCGATAATAATCGCCCAGCCGTATTTATAATCAAACTTCCGTCGCGCTCGCTTCCACCACAGCCCGCGCCACCAAGCTTGCAGAATCCGCCAAATATCGCTCCAGAAATAAATTACCGCCGCCAGAATTGCCCCAATTTGGATCACCGCCGTAAACGCCACCACGCTCGGATCGTCGATTTTCATCCCCATCAATTTTTCGACAATCGTCAAATGTCCAGTCGAAGAAACCGGCAAAAACTCCGTAATTCCTTCAACAATACCAAGGACAATCGCCTGCCACCAAGCCACGCTTAAAAATTACCTTTCATCTTTCAAGTATAGCATTAGCAGAACAATCATTCAAATATTTTCTTAGTAACCTCAGTTTTAGAATGTTCTAACCCGTCTTCGTCGTAATATGTCGGACTACTGATGTTAATATCCGCCGGCGCGTAAATCTTAAACCTAACTGGCGTGCCAAACATATGGCAACTGCCAAAGAACATCGTTCGCGGACACTCTTCCTCGACGGACAATATCAGCCGGTCGCCATCGCGGCGAGCTTTGATAGTCGGTTGTTTGACGCTTGGCAAATCCACATAGTTTGCCTCGACTCGCAGCTTGTCAGAATCTGCACGAACTATACTGCCTGTCGATCCTTCAATGACAATTGACTTAACGCCGTTTGTATCCGGCATTTTAACGTCCATTTTCCTCATCAAACGCTGCACTTCATAGGAAAATTCCGAGCCAGCCTGCATACCGAAAACCCCAGCACCCGCCATACTCATAGAAATAACAATCGTCGCCGTAATCATCGCGATCATCGACATGCGGTTCATCGTCCAAGTAAATACGCTGCGCGCCAGCACCATGCCCAGCACCACCGCCGCGACGCCGCCAATCACCAGCGAAATCCATAACCCCCAGGCCCACATTTGCACGCCCAAACCGCCAAGCCAGTTAATTGCTGAGATACCAAATGCACCGCCGACAATCAGCCCGATCAGCAAAGCCAGCGTCATTAAGAAAATCAGCGCGCCGGCAGAGTAGCGGAAAATCTTAGCAACAACCGTTGCCCTGCCGCCATCAGTCATCGCCGAAGCTTCATCGACTGCCGCTTTTTTAAGCGCCGCTAAAGTCACCGGCTCGCCGCGCATGCGCAGTTTATCCGACGCTGTTCGTGCTGGCGGCATAGACAACCACATTACCACATAAACCAGCACCGCCGTACCGAATGTCATAAACGGCGAGATAATCGCAATTAACCGCGTCCACAGCGGATTGATGTTAAAATACGCCGCCACGCCCGCACATACGCCGCCGATAATCGCATTATCCGGATCGCGCATTAGTTGCTTCGCTGGCTTATTGTCAATATCTTTATCTTCTATCTCATCAATCGCCTCGCTGGCATCATCCGAAAAATCGCGCGGCTCGCCCATTTGTTTCTGCACCGCCAAAACATCATCGTGGCTGATCACGCCGTCCTTCGACACGCCGCGCTCCGCCAAAAGCTCCACCATTCGCGCTTCGATTTCCCGCATAGCCTCTGGCTCGGCGTGCATGTTTTTCTGAATTAAATTCAGGTACTTTTCCAATGATTTTTTGGCATCAACCTCCACGCTGAACGGCGTTTTTGCCAAATGGATTCTGGTTATTTCTTTCATTGCTTTGCTCCTTTCTCGAGATTTTTCAGCGAATTGTTTAACAGTTTTATCCGATCTTTCAATTCGTCCACCAATTGCTTGCCATTGTCAGTTAGCGAATAATATTTGCGCGGCGGACCTTGCTCGCTTTCCTGCCATTCGTGCTGCAAATAGCCGTATTTTTGCAAGCGGCTGAGTAGCGGGTAAATCGTTCCTTCAACCACCATCAGCTCCGACTCGCTCAATTGCTTCACAATGTCGCCGGTATATTGCGGTTGTTTGGCACAAACCAGCAGCACACAGTAGACCAAAAATCCTTTGCGCAGCTGAATCGCCAAGCTTTCGGCGTAAGCACTAACGTCCATGCTTTTTCTCCTCTGGCACGGTCGATTTCTCGACCCGCCCATCTTTGATTATAATCTGATAATCGCATTTTTTCGCTAGGTCGGCATCGTGTGTCACTACAATCAATGTTACACCCTTTTGCTTATTATAGCCAAATAGCAATTCTTCCACTTTGGCGCCAGTTTCGCTGTCCAAGTTGCCAGTCGGTTCATCAGCAAAGATGATCTGCGGATCACCGACAATCGCCCGAGCGATGGCCAAGCGCTGCTTTTGCCCGCCCGACAAATCTTTGGCACGATTCTTGCGCTTGTCGTACAAATCCACCGCCTTAAGCGCCGCGTTGATTCTATGCGCTCGCTTTTTCCGTGGCAGCCGCGCAATCTCCAGCGGCAAACTGACATTATCAATCACGCTCTCATTACCCTGGACGAAGAAACTCTGGAAAATAAAGCCAATTTTTTTAGCACGAAACTCATCGACACGTTTTGACTTTAGTTGTAAGATATCTTGTCCATCGATAATCACTTGACCTTTCTGCGGCTTATCCAACCCTGATATAGCGTGCATCAGCGTCGATTTTCCTGAACCAGATTTACCGAGGATAGCCACGCTAGCTCCTGTCGGAATAGTTAAGCTGACATTTTTTAGGGCTGTGAATTGGTTCTTCTTTTTACCGTAAACTTTTGTCACATTTTTTAGTTCAATCATGATCTCTCTCCTATTCCGTCCTTAACGCTTCAATTGGGTCCAATTTTGTTGCTTTGCGGCTTGGTAACCAGCCAGAAATTATTGCCATCACCACCAGTCCGATTACCAACAGTCCGATTTGCAGCGGATTAATTACTAGAAGATTCGTGCCAACGCCTAACTTTAAGGCACTGGCAATCACTGGGTTCAGCAGCGTCACCAAACTTGCCAACCCGACACCAATCAAGCCACCCAGCAAACCAACCCACGCCGCCTCGTAGCGGAATAACTTGCCAATATCGCGGCCGCGCATCCCCAGCGCTTTCATTAGACCAATTTGACTGGTACGCTCCAACACCGAAATATACATAGTGTTAATAATCCCGAATACACTGGCGAGCAGCGCCAAGCCGCCGAATCCTGCCAGCGCCACCTGCGCCACATTGACCATCGTTAGCAACGCCTTCCGGATATCCTGAATCGAATATGCGTTATAGTCCTTGCCAATCGCATCTTTAGCAGTATCAACATTTTTCTCGTCATCCACCAAAGCAATCGCCGTTGAATACTGATGCGGCTGACTCTTATTATGGCTAAATTCATAGATAGCCTTAGCATCAGCTGTCGAAATTCTCAACATTGGTTCATAGAACAAAACAGTGTCTGACTTTTTGTCCACCGCCGCAATCTTGAACGACACCTCTTTGGCGACATCTCCGCCCTGCCCTGCGCTGCGCACACCCAAGGTCATCGTCTGGCCAATTGCCGACTGCGCGTCCTTAAAGCCCAGCTGCTTAACATAAGTCTCTGGGATGATAATTTCGCCCGGCTTTGGCATGAAATCTTCCAGTGACCCCGCCGCCAATTCTGCTCGAGTTCTATCCATTTTAACAGCCACCGTCAGTGCAAATTTTTTATCATTGGCTGAGCTTTTAGCATACGCCACACCATCAGTCGAATACGCCGGCGTTACCGTTTTTACATGCGGCGTTTGGCGGATTTTTTCCAAATCCTTATCGTTGAGCACATATTTGCTGCGCGCCGCCGATGCTTTATTCTTGTCAGCCTCTTCTGCCGAACTACCATATTCTGGCAATTGATCCTTCTTCTCGGATTCAACTTTTTTACCAACCATAATCACTTTCTTGTCGCCAGCCGCATCGACTATGCTATTGGTATACAAACGGCCACCCTCGCCAGCCATCAGCGCCAGCCCAATTGTAAATGCCCCGACGGAAATCGCCAATGCCGTCAAAATCGTCCGGCCTTTCGACTGGCGAAGATTCCGCCCCGCCCGCTTAATGATATCAATTCTTCTCATGCTATACTCCTTGTATTTTCATTATACATAGTACTATGTTATACAAGGTACTATAAAAAGTCAACTACTTTTGGCTAATTCACTACCTAAATAACTGTCTACTCCTTAGATTTTTTCAATTTTTTATTTTGCTTTTATAGCACAAGGTATAACCCCTGTCTCATTCCTCGTCATATTCATCCTCAATCTCCTGGTCTAAAATCTCTTCAATCACATCCTCTAGCGTGATGATACCCAGCTCATTCTCGTCGTCCATCACCACGAACAAATGATTGCGGGTTTGGATAAATCGGCTGAGCACCGTGTCCAGCCGCGACCGTGCGTCAATATCATGAATCTTATCGCGGTACAATTGGCTAATCAGCAGCGGCAGCTCGCGCCCCGCCACATCTTTGACGTATAAAATCCCTACCAGCCGCCCATCAGCCCGCACCGGAATCCGCGAATGTCCAGCGTGTTTAATCTGCGCTAGTAGTGTCGCGTCCAGCTCATCATCCAGATCTACGGTAAACACCTCATCCATCGACGTTACCAAATCACCAGCCGTCTTCTTGCTAAACTGCAGTGCTCCCGCCGCGATCCGACTTTCGTCATAATCAACTGGGCTATCCGACCGCTCAGCATGCTCGTGAATGATCTGCTCCAGCTCCTGATGTGAATACAGCTGCGGCGTTTCCTTGCCTAGCCAGCAGTTCAGCAGCTTGGACATCGGCCGGGCTAGCGGCCAAAATAACACATAAATCACATCCAGCAGCCAAAAGAAATGCCGCACAAAACGGTAGCCGCGTTGAGTAAAAATCGCCTGCGGCAAAATCTCGCCAAACATGGTGATCAGTAATGTGGCAATCAACCCACCAACCACGCCGTTCGTCATATTACCCAGCAAAATTGACATTGCCGTATTGACGCCAACATTACCCAGCAAGATACAAAAAATCAGGTAATAGCCGTCCTTGCGGTAGCGATACACCCGTGCAGCGATCGCATCGCCTTGCCTGGCCTTACGCCGCAAATCATCCGGTCGCGCCATCATCAGCCCAATATTAAGGCCCGAAAACGACCCCGACAGCACCAACAACGCTGCCGCCATCATTAATAATAAAGCGTCAGACACGACTACCAGCCGCCGCCTCCGCCTCCGCCGCCTCCGCCGCCAACGAAGCCGCCGCCAGTTGAACCGCCAGAGGTCGAAGAGTAATCGCTTGCGCTACTAGCCACGCTTGACAGACTGTTCATCCCAGCCGCAAATGCCGCCGCATTAAACGCGCCCTGGCCGCTATACCAATCCGGCTGCTCGCCAACCTGCTCATAGTACTTACCCAGCTGCGCACTCCACTCTTTTTCCTGTCCAAACAACACCGCATACGGCAAGACCCTCTCATACAATTTCACCAATTGTTTCTCATCAGTCGCATCAACATTCACTTTTTCCGAGCCCTCAGGACTTTGAAGCATCCGTAAACGCTCGGTTTCAGCCGCACCAATATACATCTTTAACCCTGCCAAGTATCGCCTGAGCGCCAAACCCTCATCAGTCAGCGACCAGCCAAATGACAACGCGAATAATATTGCCGCCACTGCCAGTAAAAGCGGCGACAGCAGCAACACGCCAATAACGCCAACTCCCATCGCCCACTTCTGTACGATTCGTTTATTCACTGATTTTTGTTCGCATAAAGCATATTTACCGCGAGCCAAATTCTTCAAATTTGTATCATCATCGCACGTTCTCGCCGCATACGATAAATTATTCTGTAGCTTTTTCAGATTTAGCCGCTGACCTGGCTTCGGCATCGATGAACCAAACATGTCCCGAACGACCTCGGACTCTTCGGGTCTCAGCTCTTTCAAATCTTTAACGATTTCAATTTCGTACTGCGCCGACCGCAAAAATGACGCCTTTTTCACTTCGTACAATTTGATATAATGACGCACTGCCAAATCCAACATCTGGGCTACCTTTGCCGAACCCTTAACCATCAAGGCGTCATATTTCTTCAGGATATACGCTGAAGCCAGCACGCTCGCTTGATTCGGCGGCAGGTACTCTGGCGGAATTGGCTTCAGTTCATTTTTTCTACCAAATAACCATCGGTAGCGCCAACCGCACCAAATCATTAAAATAACCGCCAAAATACTTGCTGGTATCTGCACCATTGCCCAAATTTTTATCAGTCTTTCAATCAACGACTCCTGATATCCAGCAAACGTACCACTATTAAAACCGATTGCCATCGTCACGCCTTCCCGGCGATTCAGCTGGCTCACATTTGTAACAGTCTCGCCCTTATCACCGCTGACATTACACCGTTTAGTTGAGCCGTACCTGCCGACATAACAGAATAGTTCGCCGCGCCGCGCCGCCTGAAGCGACCGGTCAAGTTTCATCGATACTCGCACATTTTCCATTGGTACACGCCACTCATTACCGATGACATCCCAGTAAAACTCATCCTTACCTGTATCAGCATAATGCTTGGTCACGTCGCGCTGGGTAAACTTGATGATATAGGTTTTCTCGCCCCTGACGTAGGTGTCCTTATCACCAATCCGCAGTTCATTGCCATTCCAGGAATGTTTCAGCGACGCACCCCGCTCATCAGTCACCGACTTTATAGAAAAACTCGTTGAATGCCCGTCGTAATTTCTCACAAATATCGGCGCAATACCGTGATTTTGATTCGGCGGAAAATTAGCAGTAATTCGCCACGTCGCCGCCAACGTCGAACGATTCTCGCCGTCGCGGCCCAATGAATACTCCGCATCAAATTTAGTGATGGTAAAATTATCCGTCTGCGCCGCAAACGCCGACTGGCCAGATCCAATCAACAGAGATCCAGCGATTAGTATCCCCAATATAAATCGCTTCATACTCTAATTATAACAAACTAAAATCACGCTACAATTACAACTTCACCTGCGGATAAATCGCCCGCGTCGTCTCATCAATTTCGCTTCTTAGCTGCGGGAATGGCACACCCTCGCGCGCCGTCACGCCTTCAAAAATCCAAAATACCCGCTCAGAGTAACCCCAACCGCAAGCTGGCGGCATACCGTACTCCAACATCTCTACAAAGTCGATATCCAGCATCATTGCCTCGTCATCGCCCTCATCGCGCATCTGTTGCTGCTCAACAAAGCGATTCAGCTGGTCAATCGGGTCATTCAACTCCGAAAAGCCATTCCCCAGCTCCGACCCGGCAATAATCGGCTGAAAACGCTCCACTGTCTGCGGATTTTCAGGGTTGGTCTTAGACAGCGGACTGACGAACTTCGGCGTATTAACCAACCACACCGGCCCCGCCACATCTTTGCGAATATTTTTCCATAACTTATCAATACCGCGCGGGATGGAATCGGTCTTCTCCACTTCCAAACCATGCTCTTTCAGCTTGGCGGCCACCTCTTCAATCGTTGTATTATACACATCAATTCCATAGTGCTTGCGAATAACTTCAGCATAATCCCAAACTTCCCACTCGCCACTCATGTCCACCGTGAATCGGCCCAGCTGAAATTGCAACGCACCAAACGTCTTTTGAAGCACGTCTTTATACATCGCCTCCATAAAGCGCATGCCCTGCTTCCAGTCCCAATACGCAGCGTACCACTCCATAGCGATATGCTCTGGCAAGTGCTCATCGGAATAATTCTCATTGCGAAAACGCGGCCCGAGATCATAAACCTTCTCAAACCCAGCACCAATCAGGCGCTTGAGCGGCAACTCGTGAGAAATACGCAAGTAGAATTGCTGATTATCCAGCGCGTCCATATGTGTCACAAATGGGTTAGCATCAGCACCACCAGTCGTATGTTCCAAAACTGGTACATTTACCTCAGTAAACCCGTGGCTATTTAGATAATCACGCGTCGCCTGCCAAAACTTGCTGCGGCGAACAAACCGCTGACGTACCTCTGGATTGACGTTCATATCGACATAGCGGCGGCGGAAGCGTTCTTCTTTGTTCTCCAGCTTTTCAGGCATCGGCCGTAGCGACTTGGTTAGTAGCCTTAGCTCACGCACGCCAACCGACTTTTCGCCAGTCTGCGTTGTCGTCATCACTCCGCGTGCCTCGACAAAATCACCCGTATCCAGAAGCTTCAGCTGCTTCATACCCAACACGCCGCGGCTAGCGTCCAATTCTGCCACATCATCGCGCTGCAAATATAGCTGCACCTCACCAGACTGATCGCGCAGTTTGATGAACGCCAGCTTACCAAAACTGCGGATTGAAGTGATGCGACCTGCCACAACCACTTCCTGGCCCGCCAGCTCATCGTAATGCGCTAAAACCTCACCGCAACCATGCGTCCGCTCCGACCGCGCTGGATACGGATCAACGCCTAGTTCTCGCAGGGTTTCTAATTTTCGCAAACGTTCGTTTCGATAATCTTGCAGTGTAGCCATAACAGAGATAATTATACCACACTCACTTGAGCCATGAACCGATGAGAACTAAAAGTCGTCTTACGATATCGACTTAACAATATAAACCATCTCTGTCTTCGGTGTCTTAATCTTCACCTCGTCGCCAACCTTCTTGCCCATCAACTCCTTGCCAATTGGCGATTCGTTAGAAATCTTACCCGCCAAAGGATCAGCTTCCACCGGCCCGACCACTGTGTAAGTAACCGTCTTATCAGTGGACTGCAGCTCTACTGTGCTTCCTAAAACCACTGCCGAGCCATCACTAGACTGAATTATCTCAGCGCTCTGCAATATATCTTCAATTTCCAAAATTCGTGTCTCAACCAAGCCCTGCTCCTCACGAGCGGCATCATACTCTGCATTCTCGCTTAAATCACCAAAGTCCCGAGCTGTTGCAATTTTCTCAGCAATTTCCCCGCGCCGACCCTTTAGTTCCGACAGCTCAGCCTCTAAGTCAGCCTTTCCAGTCTCAGTAATCTGATAACTTTTCTTCATAAATACATCCTCCTCTACTACATATAGCGGTTTTAGTTTAATGTTATACACCAGATATAGTGTTTTAGCTAGTCTCAAGTAAGTCTATCTGAGTATAGCAATCAACCCTACTTATGTCAATACAATAGGTCTACCGTTCCGAGCAAAACTCGACCAACTGTTGGTAATCCAATTTCTTCGTCTCGCCAGTCGCCCGCTCGGTTAGTTCAAACAGTCCGTCGCCATCAATTGCCCGATCACTAATCGTAACCCGCCACGGCAGCCCCATCAGCTCGGCGTCAGCAAATTTCACGCCCGGCCGCTCACCCCGGTCATCCAGCAGCACTTCCACGCCTTTGCCAGCCAGCTCAGCATACATTTTATTCGTCAATTCCCGACCCTTTTCGCCAATTGACACTACATGAACCTTAAACGGCGCAATATTTTCTGACCAAACCAGTCCTTTATCATCAGCAAATTTCTCAACAATCACGCCCATCACCCGGGTAATGCCGATACCGTAGCTGCCCATGTAAGCGTACTGCTCTACACCCTCAGCATCAGTAAATACCAGGCGCATTTCCTCGGACTTTTGCGTACCGAAGTTAAAGATGTTGCCAACCTCGGCAGTTTTGACCCGTTCCAGCTCGCTGCGGTCAATACCCAGCTCCTTGACAGCCTCATCCAAAACTTCCTCGTTCACGGCAATATTCTTGCCGCGATGTAGGTAAATATAGTCCTCGCCAGCGTCACAAATCGTCTGAAATTCGTGGCTAAATTTGGTAAAAGCGCCACCTGAGGCAAACGTCACATACGTCTCATCGCCGATACCAAAGCGGTCATAGCAGCGCTTGTAAGCCTCAATCACAGCATTATAGTATTTATCTAAATCTTCTTTACTGGCATGTACCGAGTACATATCTTTCATAACGAACTCGCGGCCGCGCATAATACCGCTTTTGGCGCGCAGCTCGTTGCGCAGCTTGTTCTGGAATTGGTAAACGCTAATTGGCAGATCCTTGTAGCTCTTCAAATAATTACGCAGCAAATCAACAATCGGCTCTTCGTGAGTCCAGCCGAAACCGACCTCAGTGCCGTCTTGCAGATGAGACTTAAACCAAACATCGACCAACTCGTCGCTCCAGCGCCCAGTCTCCTGCCATGTTTCTTTACGCTGCAGTGTGCTCATGACTAGCTCTTGACTGTCAATTTTATTCATCTCTTCGCGGACAATTTGCTTGATATTCTCAACCACCCTTAGTCCCAGCGGCAAAAATGAATAAACGCCCGCCATCGTTTTATGCACGTAGCCAGCGCGAATCAGCAGCTGGGCGTTACGCGCCACTTCACCTGCTGGTGCTTGTTTTAAGGTTCTGGTAAAAAGTTGTGTCATTCGCATATTTTTCCTCCTTACATGAATGGCAATAAAGCGTTGACTTGATTTATTAGATTCGTGTTAACAAATAGAAAATAGAAGGCTATCCCGTTTTTCATCATATGCATCAGGACTGGCACCCAAATAGCGCCGGTATATTCCCGCGCTGCGCACATCACTAGGCTTAACGTAAATGTATCAACTACCACCGCCCATTGCAATGGTAAATTTGGACCAGCCCACAGATGAGCCAAACCAAACGCCACACTCGTTATTAAAATCGATAGCCAAATTGAAAAGGAATTGCGCAGCTTCCCATAAAGGTATCCACGATATAAAAGTTCCTCGGCAATTGGCGCCAAGACTACCATTACGATAAATGCTAAGAAAAATTGCCAATGTGTCGATAGCATACTCTGGCTAAACGGTAGCGATTGCTGCTGCTGTATATTTACCGAGAAAACGCCGCTAGCAATACTCATCGTGACCATCGTTAGCAGAAAATATGCCACGAACGCCAGCGGCGAGATAAATATTTCCAAAAAAGTCGGCCAATCATTTACCCCCAAATCACGAAGAGACGTTTGGCGATTTTTGATATACACTGGAACGTAAATTACCACAGCCAAAGATACGACATACGTAACAATTGAAAAAATTGTACTAAAAATGACTGGATTTACGGAACCTAATGGCGCACCAATGCGAGACAATTCTCCAACCAAAAGCGAAAGAGCTAGCTCTACCACTAAAAATACACCGTAAACCCATACCGGAAGTGCCAACAGCAGCCACCACTTGCAGCCTATTATTTTCTTAGAAAAACTTCCCAACATCGCTTACCGTCACTAAAATTGTTAATACTAATAAAATCAACATGCCCGTAGCTTGAATGTTTTCTTCGCGCTCTTTTGTTAGATCCTTTTTAAACAAACGAAACCCTGCCATCGTGAACCATCGACCGCCATCAAGCGCTGGAATCGGCAAAACATTCATAACCGCCAAAGTAAGTGAGATGATTGCTGCTACAAAAATAACCTGTGTTGCCCCAGAGTGAATGACAGACGGGAATAATATACCTAATATACCAATTGGACCCGCTACATTCTCACCAACCGACGCCAAATCAGCACGCGCAGCCTCCCTTGACTCTGTCGAACCGAAAAATTGCCCAAAGAATCCACCAACCGTCTTTACCAACAGCACGCCAACACCCTTAACCGTTTCATACGACAACTGTCCTGTAATTGCCACTCCCATAATAGGTGCCGACCACGTACTATACGTTTTTTCCGTCTGACCTGGCACCACACCCAAATAACCACCAGATTTTGCCGCCTGTTCAGAATTTAATTGCACTTCAATTGATGATTCTTTACCGCCGCGCCGATACTGAATAGCTATTTTTTCACCAGCATTTTTCTTGGTTAAGTCTGGCAATTTTTCTGCTTTATTCAGCAGCTGATTATTTATCTTTAGAAGCTGATCATCGACTTTCAATCCTGACTTATCTGCTGGCGATCCTGGCGTAATCCGCACCACTGTCACCGGCGAACGTTGCACTTCCGTATCGAACGGTAATTGAACTTGGTGGGATAATACTTTTGGTAAGCCAATTACAGCTAAAATCGTAAATAAAACGATTGCCGTAAGCCAATTCATGAATACACCAGCGAACAAAATCTTAGTTTTTACCCAAAACGTCGAACCACCATAAGTGCCTTTACCTTTTGCGGAATCATACTCCCCTTTCAAACGGACAAAACCGCCCAACGGTAGCCAATTTAGACTAAACGTTACATTTTCACCCAAAAAACTTTGCTTTACTTTCCATTTCTTTGCGACTGGCGGAAAACCAACTCCAAACTCTTCTACTTTAACACCATTTCGTTTAGCAACCATAGCATGCCCCAGCTCATGTAAAACAACCAGTAAAATCAGTACAAATAGTCCTAGAATAATCCCCAGAATCAGCATCATCATCACCCCCCGAACCGCCGGTTCCGATGTGCATACTCATCCAAGATCACCGTAACATCATCAGTCGTCATATCTGGCCAATGCTTATCAATAAACATCAGCTCGCTGTACGCCGCCCTCCATAACATAAAATTACTCAGGCGTTGCTCACCGCTAGTCCGCACTATCAAATCACACGGCGACACATCTGGCGCGTATATGTTCTGCGCCACCAACTCAGGTGTTACATCTTCAAAATAAATTCCAGATTGAACAATTTTTTTAACCGCATCAGCAATCTCCAAATGTCCGCCATAATTTAAACATAATACCAAATCACCGCCCCTTAAATCTGCTGTTTTTGCCTCCGCATTATTAATCGCCTCGACCAACGCATCAGATAATCGTTCTTTGGAGCCAATCACGCGCAATCGTACATTATTCTCGATAAAAATCGGCACGTCAGCCTTCAACATCTTTAATAATAATCCCATCAAATGCCCGACTTCTTCTTCTGATCGCTTCCAGTTTTCCGTACTAAAAACGTAAGCACTCACACATTTTACGCCTTGGTGAAGCGTCTCTAGAGCTACATCTTTTAGAGCATTGTACCCAGCCAAATGCCCCTCATATGCCGGCAATCCATGTTGCTTTGCCCAGCGACGATTACCGTCAACAATAAAGCCAATATGCCGCGGTAGTTCTGCTTTTTCACTCATTATTTGTCCTCCACTCATCAATTAACCTAATGTCCCGCATATCTTTTTCGCGCCCGCGCCAATCCTTCCATTGTCGCAAGAAATCTAAACTAACAAACTTCACACCATCATATTCCACCGAATGCTTCAACAGCTCCTCATAATTAAGCACTTGCCCGTCAAATTCCCAACCATCCCAAATTTCTGCAGATCCATCATGCTTTACAAAGTATCTGCGCTGGTTTTTATCACATTGTTCAGCCCAATCTAGATCGCTAGCAATTTTTTCTAATACTTCATCGCTAGCTACTAAATCAACATCCGCAGCTTTACGAATTCCTAATTGATCCAAAATACCGCTGCCAATGATAATCATCTGATCCAGCGGCAGTCCTAACTCTTTCACGCGCTCAGCAAACGTCTGATTCATCAAACCGTCAACACATCCTTTTCTTTTACCTTAAATGCTTCGTCAATTTGCACCTGCATTTTACTCATCAATCCGTCAATCTCCTTCTCTACCAGTTTCAAATCATCCTCGCTCAGCTCTTTAGAATCCTTCATCCGTTTAGCATCCTTCAGGGCGTCCTGACGAATATTTCGCATCGTAATTCGAGCTTCTTCAACTTTCTCGCCAACCTGCTTTACCAGCTGACGGCGACGCTCCTCAGTCAGAGAAGGCACCGGCACGCGTACTACTCGCCCATCATCAGATGGGTTAAATCCTAGACTTTGATTATCACGAATGGCTGAAGTAATTGCGGTAATATTTCCTGGATCAAATGGTGTCACCAACAACATTTGCGCCTCTGGAGCAGTAACGTTCGCCACTTGATTAAGCGGCATTTTGGTACCATAAGCCTCCACCATAACACCGTCCAGCATTCCAGAGTGCGCTCGGCCTGTTCGCACCTTTTTTAACTCGTCCTGAAAAAAGCTAAAAGCCGCGTTCATTTTCTCTTCATAAGGGTTTGTGTCAAACATATATTCCTCCGATTATCTATCGCTATTATAACAGACTTCCGCCAACTTGTCTGTTTATTTTCACACCCTGTCCCATGCTATAATAACAGAGTGATTTCTAAGATTAAGCTATATAATTTCCGCTCTTATTCCCTACACGAAACTGCATTCGGCAGCTCTGGCACCGTCATCATTGGACCAAACGGTACTGGTAAAACAAACTTGCTTGAAGCGGTCTATGTAGCACTACGTGGCAATAGTTTTCGTGGCAGTCTTAGTGATTGCATGGCATTCAACACCCCTCAAACAATTATTCATCTGGAGGGAGATTTTGGTGAAAGACGAATTAAACTAGGCACTGCATCAGGAAAAATTAGTAAAGAATTCATCATCAACAATAACAAGTCGAAAATCCTAACCAGGAAAAATCGTCTTCCTGTAGTCCTATTTGAGCCAAGTGAACTACGTCTGATTTCCTCATCGCCATCCAGACGACGCGATTTCCTTGATGGACTAATTGCCCGACTTGACACTAAATATGACACAAATTTGCGGGCATTCAATCGCACATTATTACAGCGCAATGAACTCTTAAAAAACCACCAAGAAAATTATTCAATCTGGCGCGACAACCTGTTTGCTTGGGACATAAAATTTGCTCAATATGCCGCCAGTATTGCTCAAAGAAGAGCCGAATTCCTCCAGACCAACCAACAGTGTATAAAAAATTTATACGAATCTTTGGCCGGAAAAAATACGCAATTGTCAATTGAATATAACGCGACAGCAGCGCTAGAAAACTATGATCAACTCCTATTTGACCGCTTGTCAAAATCTCGTGAATACGAAATTGCTGCCGGATTTACCTCGACCGGCCCGCACCGCGAAGATTTTACCATTTTTCTTCACGATCAGCCCGCCATTAAAATCGCCTCCCGCGGCGAGATGCGTACCATTATGCTGGCCTTCAAGCTGTTAGAACTGGAATTGCAAACAAAAATTAACCAATCAAGACCGCTAATCCTACTAGATGACGTCTTCTCTGAGCTAGACGCCACTCGCGAAAAGCTCCTCCAAGAGACCATTCAAAACCATCAATTCATCGTCACCACCACAGACGCTCGACACCAAAAAGACGGCTGCCTAATCATCTCCACACAGTAAAATCCGCCCCCAGAAAGAAGGCGGATCATTGTTATTCTTATATTATTTACTTTTGAATCGCGTCGGAATTCTCCACCAATTCGCCCAGAACAATCGCCACATTATCCTCGATAATTTCATCATATTCTGGAATGTGCTCGCGAATCCACGTATCAATTTCTTCAGCCGGCGCATTACTAGTCTGTAATTTCACCAGCTCTTTTAACTGATCATCGCTTAGCGATTCAACAACTTCCTCACTAATCCGCTCGTTAATTGTCTCCTCTACGTGCTGGATTAGCGCCTGCATCTGATCGTCTGGCAGACTAATGCCGATTGAATTCAGCTGCGCCTTGGTGACTATTGTTACTCGAATGTTTAATTGGGTTTGGTCGTTATTCATGATTTTATGATATCCTTTTTATTTTTTATTATCAATTACGCTTATCTGTTGCTATCTGATTCTACTGGATCAAGCCTATCTGCCACCCTTCTGGCGACCCTACCAGCTCCCGACGAGATACTCTTACCGAGCTGCTTCATCCATTCAGCGCCTTTGCTGGCAACTCGCGCAACTTTCTCTTTGGCAGATTCCCACTTATCACCAAAATACTCCCTACGAGCATCTCTTCGTTTATCCTTACGCTCCTTGGCAGCTGCAGCACGATCTCTTATCTGCTCCCTGGTTTTTCCTATGGAAGCATCAAGCTTATCAATCATTGAATTAGTCAACCTCACCTCTTTTTGAGCATTTGCAGTATTGGCCATTGCAATCTTCAACCTAGCAATCTTCAGTGAGTGAGCTAACGCGGCCTCTTCAAGCCTTAGTTTAGACAACTCCGTAGGATTTCCTTGTGCAGCCTTCTCAAGCTCGGCATAATTATCTTCAGCTTCCTTAAGCTCTTGACGAGCCTTAGCTTCTGCCTCTCTAGCCTTTATTAACTCTTGCTTTTTCTCTTCTAGTTCTCGCTCCGCCTCAGAGACTTTCTTTTCTTCTTCCCTAATTATTGACTTATCTGTCGCATTATCTTGCTTATACTGCTCTCGCTCTTGGTAATATTGTCGCCTGTCAGCCTCACGCTGAGCACGACCTTCCAGCCTCTTAGCTTTACGCTCACGAGCCTCTGACGCTTTTTGAGAAATAACTTCACGACCGCCCGCAAATAATTCCGTAGCCTTGGCTTTTGCCGCAGTATAGGTGTTGCCGACTTTTTCCTTAGCCTTCCCAGACCATTCAAACCCATAGCTCGCGCCAACATAAAAGCCCTCAGACATTTTTTTCCACGTCTTACGAAGACCTTCCTTCACCTTGTCCTTTAGTGCGTTCAGCTTTTCCCTACCATCAGTAACACGCTGTTCGCGTGTCATTGGTTTTTTGTTCGCCTTAGCCGCCGCGTCCTCGGCAGTATTTACTACTTCACCTGTATTAGGCGATGGCGTGGTAGATCCTAATTTTTCGCTCATACTTTTCCTTTTTATTTTTACAATTGTCTGTTGTTTTACTGTCTGATATGTAATCATACTAGCACATATTTGCGATATTGTCAATATACTTGTAGTAAATATTGACAAAACAAAAAATCGGCCGCATTGCTACAGCCGATTTATTTCTGTATGTGAAAATTTATTCGCTGACGCCCAGTTCAATTCGCTTAAATTGGCGAACTACGATGTTCTCACCGAGTTTAGCGATTGCTTCCTTAATATGCTGCTCAACTGTCTTAGAATCGTCCAAAATGTATGCCTGGCTCATCAATACTTGCTCAACAAAGTGCTTTTTCAATTGACCTTCAACGATTTTTTCGCGCATTTCTTCAGGCTTGCCCGCCAACGCATCGCTAGCCATCAGTTCAGCCTTCACCCGCTCCATTTCCTCAGCCGGAATGTCCGCCTCGGAAACATACTTCGGACTCATGGCTGCAATTTGCATAGCAATTTCGTGCGCCAACGTCTTGAAATCATCCAGCCGCGCCACGAAGTCGGTTTCACAGTTCACTTCAACCACCACGCCAATTCGACCAGAGTGAACATAGCTCTCAATCAAACCTTCGCGCGCTTCGCGGTCACCCTTTTTCTCAGCTTTAGTCAAACCTTTTTTGCGCATCTCTTCCAGTGCCTTGTCAAAGTCGCCGTCAGCTTCAACCAATGCTTTCTTGGCATCAGTCAAACCCACACCTGTCAATTCGCGCAGTTTTTTAATGTCGTCAACAGAAACACCCATCCTATTTCTCCTCTTTTTTCACTGGTTTTTCTTCAGTTTTTACACTACCCGCACCTTCAGCAACAGCTTCGGTGAAATAATCCAACAACAATTGAATACCCTTGATGGCGTCATCGTTACCTGGGATAACGTAGTCAATACCAGTTGGGTTAACATTCGTATCAACAATAGCAAATACTGGCACACCCAACGTCTGAGCTTCACGCACTGCATTTGCATCAGTCAAAGCATCAACCACGACCACTGCACCTGGCTTGCCCATCAAGTCTTTGATACCACCGTACTTGAAATTCAGATTATCAATTTCCTCTTGGAAACGCTGCACTTCCAGTTTGTTGTAGCGCTTTTCCAAATCACCTGACGCCATGCGCTTTTCCAGGTTCTTCAGCTTCTTGATCTGCTGAGTAATCGTCGCACCGTTGGTCAACATACCACCGATCCAGCGCTCAACTACATACGGCTGACCGATTTTCTCAGCAGCCTGACGCACCACGTCTTTGGCTTGCTTTTTCGTACCAACAAACAATACTTTGCGGCCTGATGCTGCAATTTTTGTTAGTTCTGGTAGCGCCTTGTCCAAAGCTTCAACCGTCTTGACCAAGTCAATGATATGACTGTCCTGACGCTTACTGTGAATATATGGCGCCATTTTTGGGTGCCAGCGGCTGGTCTTGTGTCCAAAGTGAACACCTGACTCCAGCAAAGCCTTAATGTCTACCTTTACAGACATCTCTTTCTCCTTTTGCCTCATCCGCTCATGATGTGGAGTGTGAAACGGATTGTGTCATTAAAATTAGTTACCCGTTAATTATACCACTGTTACTTACTCAAGACAACCCCTTTTGACATTCTGGGGTAAATTGTGTACAATTGAACGGTTATGAAAAGCAGTATTCACCCACAGAACTATCGCCCTGTCGTATTTAGCGACGATCAAGCGGGCTTCGCGTTCTTGACTCAGTCAACAGCGCAGACAACAGATACCATCAAATGGGAAGACGGTAACACCTACCCTCTCGTTAAAGTCCACATTTCGTCGGCTTCACACCCATTCTTCACCGGTGAGGAGAAGATTATCGACACCGAAGGTCGTGTTGACCGCTTTAAGGCACGCCAGGCAGCAGCTGAAGCTCGCAAAGCAGCCTTGGCAAACAAAGCCAAAAAAGCGAACGCCAACAAGACCGCAAAGACTGATACTCCACAATCAGACAAAAAGGCTAAAAAGTAGCTAGTAAACAGTAGGATCCTATGTCTTAAATCAAAACCGTCTCTTTAACGAGGCGGTTTTGATTTATTCATTTTCTTTAATATATTCTTCTACATTGAAAAGTGGCTTTTTGGATTCTTCATAATTAAATAGTTCACTCAATACACGTTCTTTTTCTGGAGAATATTGCATACCTACTCGATTTCCAGCAGCATCAGTTAATATTATTAACTTATAACCACCAGAAACAGTTACTACAGAATAGTGACCGATCTCTGATATGCGTCCAACGACGGAATCCATATCTTCCAGCTCTTTGCCTTTTGATAATACACTGCCAAATTTACTATCTATACTATCAAAAGATCCCCCCCACACCTAAGCACATACCCATAATATTCTGTATGTCCTCCATATGCCTAGGCTGTGCATTGAGAGGGTCTATTGTTTTTAGGTGACGCTGTCGAGCAATACAGTTGTAAGCGAGCGGCCTCATGAATTTTGCATCATCCATTAGTTCTTTTATATAACACATCTCTGGATGTGAACCTTCGTCCTCTGTAGTAATTTCTGAGTCAGGCTGACGGATCCCTACTGTAAATTTACCAGATTCATTCTTGCCATAAACCTCAAGAACATCCACTACAATCCTCTCGCCTGGATCCAGAGACAAACCATCAGGAAACTTGCCAGTCATCACAAGAGGAGATATAGGTACTAACGGTATATCCGATAGGCCCTCTATCGTGCTAGTCTCTCTGCCTATTTCTGGAAGCTTGCCTGAAGGAGAACGTAGTTCACTCATATTTCTATACGATACACTAAAAATTATTATTTGTCAATATGTGCTATACTATTACAGATATGGCAAAGATTTCTCTTGATTTGGACGCTTTGAAAGCCGAGCACGCTCACCTGGGCGATTTTTTGGCGCGTCCTGACGCATACAGCTCGCCAGATTTTACTGCCAACAGCAAACGTTTCGCCGAGCTAGAAAGCATTATCGCTACCGCTAGCGAACGCGATACTATCGAGAAACAGCTAGCGGAGGCAAAAAATCTAGCCCAGAGCAACGATGAATTAGCCGAACTAGCCAAAGCAGAGATTCCCGAGGATGAAGCTAAAATCGCCGAACTCGACGATAAGTTATTCATATTACTAACACCCAAAGATCCAAACGACGAGAAAAACATCATCATAGAAATCCGTGCTGGCGCTGGTGGCGATGAAGCCTCGCTATTCGCGGCGGAATTATACCGCATGTATCTACGCTGGTGCGAGACTAACAGCTATAAAACCGAACTCGTCAGCGAATCCGCTAACGACTCAGGCGGCTACAAAGAAGTTATTTTCATGGTCAAGGGTGACGCACCATACGCCAAATTGAAATTTGAAGGCGGCGTCCACCGCGTCCAGCGCGTCCCAGTCACTGAAAGCCAAGGCCGCGTCCACACCTCCACCGTCACCGTAGCTGTGCTACCAGAGGCCGAGGAAGCCGACGTTGAAATTAATCCAAGCGACCTACGCGTTGACATCTACCGCTCCAGCGGTAATGGCGGCCAAAGCGTCAACACCACCGACTCAGCAGTGCGTATCACTCACCTACCAACCGGTATCGTCGTGACCAACCAAGACGAAAAGTCACAGATCAAAAACCGTGAAAAAGCCATGAGTGTGCTGCGTTCGCGCTTGCTACAGATGAAAATTGACGAGGAAAATGCTAAATTAAGCGCTGAACGACGCTCACTCGTTGGTACTGGCGACCGCTCCGAAAAAATCCGTACCTACAACTTCCCACAAGACCGCATCACCGATCACCGCATTCACTACAGCCGCAGCAATATCCCCGCGGCAATGAACGGGGATATTGACGATTTGATTGAGCAATTACAGCGGTATGAGCGGGAGTTGAAGGCAAAGAAAGCTACTGTTTAACTGGTTGCGCAGATACCAACAGCTCTGCAAGCTTGCTTACTTCATCTAAGCCAACCGAATGTGGGTTTACGCTAGTTTGCCGTTCTAGGTTGGAGCTTAGGCCAACGGCTGGTGGCATGAGAAGGAGGCCTGCCAGGCCCTCAATGTTCTTAGTAGACGCTTTAGCGCTTGGTAGCTCTGAGGGTTCTCTATCCAATCGCAAAACCTGACCGTTTTCTATATAGTAACTGTGGCTGACATCGCCAGTTGCGTTATCTCGTACTGCCTGTACATTAATCCTTCGCTCGTTAGAGCCATCATCTAAAGTAGCCGAGGATACAACGATGCCTATGGAAGAACCATCCTCCTGGGGAACTGACAGCGTTAAATATGATCCAACCCCATTAACTCCTCCACTGTGATCAAAATTAACCGTAGATCCCGCAAATCCCGACAGAGCTGACCGGACCAAGCCGTCCCGCTCTCTGTTTTTCTTCGGTCGCTAAGCCAGCGTCGAAGTCCCCGGCAAATCCCATTTGTTCCGCCGCTTTACTCATATGATTATTTTTCGATAATGCCATTTAGTTATTGCCTATTCCCTTTCGTTAATGGTACAGGCCTATAATACTATCTCTCTCTCTCTTGATTTGTCAATATTTTTAACACTTTTCTCAAATTTTGCAAGCATATTACCCTTCTCTATTCTCGATATGTGTAGTATAATTAACAACATGAATATCACAACTTGGCTGAAAAATGCCAACAAAACCTTAAAAACTGCCAACATTCCCTCGCCGCGACTGGACGCGGAGTTGATCTTAGTCAACACTTTACGGAAAAACCGCACCTACCTACATGCCCATCTAGATGAAGAAATTGACCCCAGACGTCTTGATATTGCAAACGCCAGATTAGACTTAAGACTAGATCGCGTACCAGTTGCCTATATTCTGGGATATAAAGAATTTTACGGCCGTAGATTCGCCGTATCACCATCCGTCCTAGTTCCTCGTCCAGAGTCTGAAGACCTAATTTCGCTATTCTTAGAAATAACTGCCGGTGAAATTGCCAAAAAAACACTGATTGATGTGGGGACTGGCTCTGGCTGTCTGGGTATTACCGCCAAGCTAGAACGAAATAATCTATCGGTAATTCTGTCTGATATTAGCAAACCAGCCCTGAAAATTGCTGAAAAAAATGCTGACATATTAAACGCAGATGTCACCACTCAACAGCAATCTTTATTAAATGGACAGCTGGAGCCTGTTGATTATATTTTTGCCAACTTGCCCTATGTTGACAGAGATTGGGATGTATCCCCAGAACTCCAGTATGAGCCAGAAATTGCCCTTTTTGCTGAAAACGAAGGGCTAAAGGTCATATTAGAACTAATCTCGCAGACACCACGCTGTCTTACTGCAGGAGGACTATTATTCATTGAGGCCGACCCCCAACAACACGATAGAATTATTAACGAGGCCCGAAAAAGCGGCCTCCAAAAAGAAAAATCCCTTAATTATATCCTAGTTTTGCGCCTGATACGCGCCAAGAGTTAACTCCAAAGTCAGCTCTTTATTATCTCTTAACACGGACATGCGGACCGTTTCTCCTGGCAGAAACTCCGACACTAGTGTCGACAATCCCCCATCTTCGCCAACTTTTTTATCATTTATCTTCGTGATGATATCGCCCTTTTTCACACCAGCTACATCCGCTGGCCCATCCTTCTCTATGGCAGAGTCAGACTTTCTGTCAACATAAGCACCAGATTTTACCGGTAAGTCATACTCAGCTTGAACATCCGGCGTAATAGCTACATAGCGCACTCCCAGATAGGCCTTTTGGACGCCTTTACCTGCCATGACGCTTCTGGCCATACCTTTCACAGCATTAATCGGAATTGCAAAGCCAATACTCTGAGCATCAGAAGCGATAGCAGTATTTATGCCAATAACTTGTCCTGCCATATTAATCAGCGGACCGCCAGAATTACCGAGGTTAATTGGCGCATCAGTCTGCAATAAATCAGTTAGACTTTCGGTTTTCAGACCGCTTCTATCAGATGTGGCGGCGACTGGCCTGCCTTTACCGGAGACAATTCCACTGGAAGCTGTGTTTTGGTATTGACCTAGTGAATTACCAATAGCAACAACCCGCTGCCCAACCTTCACCGTCCCGGAGTTACCCAGCTCCGCCACCGGCAGATTCGAAGCCCCATTAATTTTCAGAAACGCAATGTCATTAAGCGGGTCAGCGCCAACAAATGTGATATTCGTAAATTGGTCTCCGTTACTCGTAACGACCCTGACCTTTCGCGCGTCTCTCACCACATGCTTATTTGTTAAAATGTAACCATCAGAACTAACAATTACCCCTGTTCCAGCACCCATCTTATCAGAATAAGTCCCCTCCTTAGTAGTCAGTATAGAGACGACACTAGGCGAAACTTTAGCGACAACCCTCGAAACATCACCTTCGCCCGTCGCCATTAAATTGCCATCAGGTCTTGGAGATTGCGAGAAATGACCAGACAATTGAAGCGTCACCCAGCTCGTTAAGAAAATCACCCCCAAAAGCGTCACAACCCCAACAAATCCGCTGATTAGCCAACGCCCCACTCTCTTCTGCTGACCAGAAACACCCATAAAACCTCCTATCTAAAGACTAAATCACTACCGAATTGAGAAATACAAGCATCACCACAGTTGTTGCAATTGTCAGAGCCACTGGGCCAGATATGTCCGAGAAGCGAATAGAATCATGCTTTTTATATGATTGGTATGCCTTACTAGCGCTTAGAGACAGTAGGAGCAAAATAATGGTAATCTGCGGAATGCCGCCAAACAATAATCGACCATAACTAAACGTCCAATAATACGCCAACCACCCCATTTCTGCAAAAATAATTCCCCAAATTGCGGCAAACAACACCGTTTGCTCTTCGTCATAACTATGCAAAAAATGACGAGCGACACTATAGCCCATCAAGAACATCAAAGGAACGACGGCCAAGACAGGCCAATCATACGACACTGCCATCAACGCAGTTACGCCTATAAAAATAGCCACAGCCGATTGCAAAGCGACTTGCCAGCGCTTAGACATTGGCTTAATAACCGTTAGCCAGATAGCATAAAACACCGCCAATCCTATCCGGAAATATAGACTTGAAACCGATAAATACATCAATCCGACAACACCAATACCAACAGTAAGGTCTACCAAGTTCGCTTGAATATTTGCCCACCAAAAACGCGGCCTTACAGCGATAATGCGCCATTTGCTTAAAACAACCAGTGCCAATGCTGGATACGGAGATTGAATCGTTTGAGCAATAGCCAACAATACCGCCGCCAGACCAATATTCAAGCTGTAATAAACCAACTCACTCCAAAATGTTCTTCGTTTAACTGTTTTCAGCAACTCCATAGCTTACTCTATTATACCAAACTACGAACCAGATCCCACCAAGACGATAAATTGCGCATCAACATTTAAATTATACTTTGATGAATCTGATGAAACCGAACCATATAACTCCTCAAACTTTGCCTTTGTGGCAGATTTTTCTTTACCAGCCGGTAATTGATAAACACTAGTTTTTGTTACTTTTTCATTACCTGGAGCATTACCAACATGAACAACTTTTAAGCCCATCTCCATCAATTTATCTGCCTCTTTCTGAGCAGCACCACTTACACCGCTGCCATTCAAGACGGCAATCGTTGCTTTTTCCTTCGATAGTGGCGTTGCGTAAATTTCATCCTTAATATATGAGCGAATCTCACTATAGTTATGTAATCCCGCCGATGGTTGAACTATGCTTGCGCCGCCGGCTGAACCAGTTGTCATCAACTTATTACCCTCTTCCACAAAACTCAATCGATGAATATCAGACTCTTTAATCTCTGACGCCAAGTTCATAATTGTGCGAATTTCTTTCGTATCAATATTTGTACGCAAATTCTTACCCATAGCGTCCATCAGTGAAGTCACCTTACCAAAGTCCGTTAACGTACCAGTGGATGTCGCCTTACTCTTCAGTGCCATTAGTACCAATTGCTGGTTTTTTTCGCGGTCAAAATTAGATTGTTCCAGTCCGTATGTTGGCGCCACCAAGCCGCGCGCCCGAGAGAACCACATCGCCTTTTCACCATCCATATCATGATTACCATTAGTCAACTGCATATAATGGCCAGTCGGACAACGTTCGCGACGCTGCTTCGCATTTAACTCCTTAGCCCGGCACATCCAGTCCATACTTGGATCAAGAATTCCGCGTGGATCACGACTCTGGACATTAACCGTGACGCCACCAACTGCATTCACTGCATCACGGATTACCGCCGTGTTGATATGTGCCACATATTGAATGTCCATACCAAAGATATCGCCGATGAACTTCTTCGTTTTTTCCATCCGCTCAGACTCCGCCTCCTGGCTATCGCCATTGTTAACACAACCAAAATACTCATTAATCTTACCAGCGTAGCCAGAATTACAAGCCATACCAAATTTAACGTACAGGTCACGAGGAATACTGAACATGTATGCGTCCTTTTTTGTCTGATTGACACTAAGGACCATCATCGAGTCAGTCAGTGTTGCGCCCGGATGGGCTGGATCGTCGTCAGTTGTCCCTAAGATTAAAACATTACTTCGCCCATGAGCATCCTCTTTTAGCTTTTGTTGTGAGAAAAGGTCTAAAATATTACCGTTACCGAACACACTATTCATAGTTTGCCACAGCTTCAGAAGTAACCATCCCACCACAATAGCCACAATAATCCCAACAACCGCCAGCGCAATCCTCACAATCAACTTCTTCTTACGCTTTTGCTTGCGCTCTTGCCGGTGTGACGGCTTAGTATTTTTATCAATTGCTGCCAACGATTCGCTAATATTCTGCTTCAATTTATTCGCATTATTAGCAGACGTCAATGGTCGAGTATTTTGGCGGGTATTACTCAGAACTTCTGGCCTATTTTCGATATTACGAAAATTCCCGATTATCGTCGTTTTTTTGCTAGAAATTTCCCCCAACGAAGTTCGCTGCGGTCGTCTGGCGACAAAACCGTCCATCGACTGTTTGCGTGATTTCATATCTATTGATTATAGCACACAAAACGCTTATAATTGAAGTAATGGACGCGACTTTTATGGATCGTCATCCGAAGTTACATGATGGCCTGGGAATGGTCATTTTCGTTGTCGGCGTAGTGGTTGGTACAATTTTATTGAACACATTTGTATTCCAAACTTTCAACGTCGAAGGTGCCAGCATGGAAACAACAATGTACACCGGAGATCGCCTAATTGTTAATCGTCTACCGGTTACTGCCTCAAAATTACAGAACAAAAACTATGTCCCAAGCCGTGGTCAAATTATTGTTTTTAAAAATCCCAATTTCAACGCCTCACTCGGTAAGGATGAATATATCGTTAAGCGAGTCATTGCCTTTGCTGGCGAACGCGTTACCGTAAAGGATGGTACCGTAACAGTTTACAATAAAGAGAGTCCAAACGGCTTTAATCCCGATAGTTCTGTAAACAAAAACGAACCAGGACAACCGACCTCCGGTGATGTTGACACAACCGTACCTACTGGTACTATATTTGTTATGGGCGATCACCGCCAGGGTAGCTATTCCTGCGACTCAAGAAACTGCATGGGCTCAATCCCCCTGTACGATATTGTTGGTCCAGTCAGCCTGCGCCTATTTCCATTCAATAAAATTCGCTCGTTTTAACAGATTTTATTTCTCTAGCAAATCACGAATTCGCTCAAACTCAAGGTTATTCTTGAATTTGATGCTAATTTGACCAGCTCCGCGACCATTAGTGCGAATCTTCACACCGGTACCAAACCTCTTAGAGAGGCTCTCCACGACATCTGCATGCGGCATATCCGCTGGACGACGTTTATTTTCAATTGGACTAGCCTTTGCCTGTTTCCATAGCGTCACCACCTGCTCAATTCGCCGCGCCGACCACTCCTCGCGAATCGCCCGCTCCATAATATCCTCTGCCGCATCTTCAGGTAAGCCAATTAAAGGCCTGGCCTGACCCTCATTCAGTCGCCCCTCAAACAATGCCTGCTGTACAGTTTTTGGGAGCTTCAACAGCCTCAGTGTGTTACTGACGGCGCTAATAGACTTGCCCCCCAAACGCTTACCAATCTCCTCTAGCGTCATATTAAATTGATCTCGCAGTTTCTGGTAAGCCGTGGCTGTTTCTAATGCATTCAAATCGTGTCGCTGCAAATTCTCAATCAACGAAATTTCCAACCGATTCTGATCGCTCATACTTCTGACTATACACGGCACCTCTGTTAAATCAGCCCTCTTTGCCGCGCGCCATCGCCGCTCACCCGCCACGATCAAGTACTTGCCGTCCTTTGGTGTCACCACAATTGGCTGCACTACACCATGCTCACGCACCGACTCTGCCAGCTCGCTTAAAGCTGTCTCGTCAAAAAACCGCCGCGGCTGATTTGGATCTGGAATAATTTTATCAATTGTGATGTCCCTCAAACGAGACACTTTCACATCCTGCTGCGCTGTCGGATCAAACGTCTCATCAATCAAATTAGTTGGAATTAACGACTCAAAACCCCTGCCTAAACCCTTTTTCACCGCTCGACCCTCTCTACAATTTCCTTTGCTAATGCTTTATAGGCCCGAGAGCCTTTTGAAAACCGATCATACGCTCCTACTGGCGCACCGTGACTTGGCGCCTCAGCCAAACGAATATTCCGCGGAATGCTGCTCTTAAATATTTTATCTGGGAAATATTTTTTAATTTCAGCGTGAACCTGCCCAGATAAAGTTGTCCTAGAATCCATCATCGTCGCTAGAACCCCCAGTAACTCCAGCGGTGGATTAAGGCCTTTTTTAATCAACTTCATGCTTTCGAGCAGCTGGCCCAGGCCTTCTAGAGCGTAAAACTCTGCCTGGACTGGCAGCAATACATAATTAGCTGCAACCATACCATTAACCGTCAACAAACTCAAACTTGGTGGACTATCAATAATAATATAGTCATACTCTGTCGCTTTCCGTAGAGCCTCGCGCAACCGAATAAAACGCCCTTCTGCCTGAGCCAACTCGACTTCTGTATTAGCTAAATGTGAAGTCGCCGGTGCAATTGATAGATTTTTATATTCTGTCGGTAGTACAATGTTAGCAAGATCAATTTGCCGCATAACCACTTCAGACATTGTCGCACCTAAGCTCTGTTTATCAATACCAAGTCCACTAGTGGCATTCCCTTGCGGATCAAAGTCAACCAATAAGGTTTTCTTGCCAGCCTTTGCTAAAAAATATGCCACGTTAATTGAAGTCGTTGTTTTGCCGACGCCACCTTTTTGATTTGTCACCGCAATGATTTTTGTCATTCGTTCCCCTTTTACCTACATTAATTATAGCATGAGCGTAACAGAAATAACAGACATCAAAGAACCGCTTCTTTGATGGAAGCGGCTCTTTCAATTATTTGATTGACGTAATCTGAATCTTAGTGTACTTCTGGCGATGACCAGTTTCTTTGTGGACACGTTTCTTGCTCTTGTAGC
>CAURBE010000003.1:0-109160 GCA_963523045.1 uncultured Candidatus Saccharibacteria bacterium
CGAAGACGCGCCAATAACACCTCAAAACTAAACGGCTTCGCCAGATAATCATCAGCGCCCACATCCAAGCCTTCGACAATATCCCGTTCAGCATCACGCGCCGTCAACATCAAAATCGGCGTCTGATTACCATCTTTACGTAGCGCCCGGCACACTTCATAGCCATTCATTTCTGGCAGCATCACGTCAAGAATAATTACATCATAGTCATCCGCCGTCGCCGTCCGATAACCCTCGTCACCGTCATGCACCACGTCAACTGCATAGGCTTCATCTTCCAAACCTTCCTTCAACGACCGGGCGATTGCCACGTCATCTTCTACTAGTAAAATCCGCATCAGCCTGCCCCAGCATCTCTCCTAGCATATCAAATGTTCGCCCATTGCGAATAGTGATCAGTGGGTAAAACTTTTCTTTCATTAGTAACTTGTGATATGACGTACGCAAAAATTCTTTCTCGCTATATTTACCCCAAAATATCGCCTTTTTGCCAAAATGAACGATCTCATCATGAAGCGGCATTTGACCGATCCGCTCCTTGATATACTCAGGATCGACGTCATCGGTATAGAATAATACATCTTTCCGCGCCAGGGGCTGGTGCCACCACTCTGGCAGATTAGATACTTCGTTTAAATACTCATCTTTCGTCAAAATGACGTGTTTGATAGTAAACGGAAAACGCCCTAACATGACAGCAATATTTTCTTTGACTGTCGTCAGGTCATCATCAGTATCAAATATGGCATTACCACTATTGATATAAGTGACGACATGCTGATATCCCAGATCTTCGAGGCTTGCCGTAAGATCTTTCATGGAGACTTTATTTTTACCGCCGACATTGATACCTCGAAGCAACAGGATATATCTCATATTCTTTAGTATACTATTGCCTGCATCTCTGGCCAAATTCGCTGTACCAGCCGTTTGCCACGTGTGGTTAGTCGCACCCAGGCGTCGCCATAGGCTTGGTCGATTGCCATCAGTCCTTTATGCCGCAAGTCCGCTAGTACATTCATCGCCGTTCGACGTGGCATGCCCATTTGTACTGCCAACATGGCCGCATCATCGCCGCCGTCTTCGTAGACTTGTTGCAATACCAGCGCCTCGTTAGTGGTTAAGTTGATTTCGTTTGCTTGCACCTTGTTCATGATCATCCTTTCTGTTAATGATGAGTATATGATAGCTAAGCAATCTGTAATTTTGCTGTAAAGGGTTGAGCGTGGGCGTTGGTTATTGGTGTGAGAATTACCGCACGAAAAAGCAGCACCCGAGGAGGAAGGCGCTGCTTTTTAGTTATTCACCACCGATTAATTGGACTGCTGCGCGGTGTTGGTGGTTGACGGCTGTGCTGAGCCAGTCTGTGACGACGGAGCAGTTTGGTTATTTTGTGCAGCGCCGTTGCTACTCTGCGTCGCTGGCGTTTGTGAGTTTTGACCAGTCTGATTCTGGCTACCACCTGGTACGCCGCCCGTTTGTCCACCCGGGCCGCCTGGCTGACTATTCTGGCTGCGGCTCATACCTGGCGGGCCACCAGCCTGGCTGTTCATGCCGCTATTTTGCGAACCACCGACCTGCATACCGACGACAAAGCTGAGCGCACAGGCTACGACACCGCCAACCGCTAGGCCAGTGATTGCCCCGACGCTTAACCCATTTTTGCCAGAATTCGTGCCATTCGGGCGCAGCGCGGGCGGCTGATCATAGACCGCTTCCGGCGTGGTGAGTTGTACTTGCTTGGTTTGTGAAATTGCCATGATTTCTCCTTTCGTTAGTTTACTCTTTAGATAATTTGTACAATGTTACATCGCTACCTCCATAATTAACGACGGTGCCAGTTTGTTTGACCCACGCCGTGATGTCATTATTCCCGCCGCCTGGGCCGCCACCGTGACCATGCGAGCTGACGGCGTAATAGTTAACTTTGCCGTCCTTCACTAATTGCTTGAATTGCTCCAGCGTCAGCGGTGTATCGCTACCATTAAATCCACCGACCGCCATGACCGGCTGGTTGCTGGTCAGCTGAATCTCTGCCGACTCGTTGGCGCTGGCTACTGCCACCAGCCAAGTTGCGCCATGTTGATGCCGCAAAAGATATTGCACCAACTGGCTGTCCGCCTGTGATGTTTCATTATTACTACCCCGCATCGCCGTCGAACTCGGCCCGGCCGTCGGAATACTACCAGTGTGCGCGACGTTGACTGTCGCTAGGGTATACACCGTCGGAGCGAGCGTGCAGGCGGCTAGGGCAGCGATGATTGCCGAGTTTTGCAGCCACCGGCGCGGCGTGTAAAGATTGACTAATAGTCCAATCATCCCCGCCAGGCCCAATAGACCTACTATCCACGTCAGCCAAATCATCGTGCCAGCATAACCGAGGATAATCACTGTGGTCGCTGCCGTCACGCCGACCAGCACTGGCAGTAGCCACGCATATGGTTTGCGCCTGGTATATGCACCCCACAGGAACGGCAGGCTGATACCAACGAGTGCCGCCACCGCTGGCGCCATCACCACCACGTAGTACGGGTGAATCACGCCGCTCGTCATACTGAAAATCACGATGTGAATCAGCAGCCACAGCATCCAGAAGATTACCGCCGCTCGCCCACGATTGGTTCGTGGCGTTTTGCGTAAAATCCATAGCAATAATCCGCCTCCTGCCAGGGCCAAGACCAACAGCCAAGCAATATTTGGCCCAAAATCATTGTTAAAGATCCTGAAAATTCCCGTCTGCCCACCAAAACCCGTGCCACCCGGGCCGTGTCCGCCACCGGGGCCACCGCCCATACCACCCGGCATCATACCGGCACCGTCTGTCGCAGTTTGCGTGGTATTACCAGCAGCTTGAAGTGTCGTACCACCGCCCACTCCGCTACTTGGTGGCGTACCACCGCCCCCACCGCGCCCACCGAGTAATCGACCAAAGCCGTTATAGCCAAAAATCAAGCTCCAAATATTATTATCGTTAGTGCTACCCACCCACGGCCGGCTACCAGCTGGCGTCAGCCAGACCAGCACACTCCACCATAGCGTCGACATCGTGGTGATGACGCCGGCAAACATCACGTGTAGAAACCGCGTGATAATCGGCGGCTTGGCAAACACCAGATAGACTAGCACCATCGCCGGTAGCACCATCAACCCCTGGAGCATCTTGGTGTTAAACGCGAACCCCGTGAATAACCCCGCCAACCCCAGCCACAGCAGCGGCCGTTTACCTTCCAGCGAGCGTAAAAACGCGTAGCCACTGGCGGTCAACATCAATGTCAAAATCGCATCGGGGTTATTGAATCCAAACATCAGTGCCGCCACTGGTGTGAACGCCAGTACCGCCCCAGCAATTACCGCACTCATAAAGCCGAACTGCCGTTTTACCGCCCCGTACACCAGCCACACCGAACCAACTCCCGCCAACACACTTGGCAGTAACATCGAGAAGCTTGAAAAACCAAACAACCGCGCGCTCAACCCCATCACCATCGTCGCCAGTGGCGGCTTATCAACGGACACATAATTGGCCGCATCCAAACTACCAAACAGCCACGCCGTCCAACCCTGGCTGGCCGCTTGCACCGCCGCCGCATAGTAGCTATTGGCCATACCGTTATGGAGCGCGCCAAACAAATATAACGCGCCAGTCAGCACCAACAGCGCCGGTAGCGTCCACTTCTCAAGCCACGACCGTTTGTCTAGCTCCTTATTGACGCGGTACAACCCCTTCAAATCATCGACAGCCGTTTTCACAATTTTCACGCGGCTATCCGTATCCTCAATCCAAGTCACTGACTGTTCATGAATAGGCACACCCGCTCGCTCAGTTTTAATCAACAATTCAGTGTCAAAAAACCACTCATTGTCTTTGATTTTCGGTAAGAATTTTGCGGCAACATCCCGGCGAATCGCCTTGAAGCCGCACTGCGCATCGCTAAACTTGGTACGCGACGTCCATTTTATAATTCTGTTATAGCAACGCGAGATGAACTCCCGCTTCACGCCACGACTGGTTCTAGAATCTTTCATCAGCCGCGAACCAATCGCCACGCCAGCTTCGCCCGCCACCAACGGCTGAATCATCGGCAGAAAATCATCCAGGCTGGTCGATAGATCAACGTCCATATACGCCAAAATATCCGCCGAACTATTCTGCCAGACCTGTTTGAGCGCTCGTCCGCGACCGCGCTCCGCTAGGCTCACCACCATCACTGACTGGTGCTTTTCCGCTAAGTTCTTGGCGATTTCCAGCGTCTGATCCTGGCTGCCGTTGTCCGCGATGGTGATTTGATAGCGATACGGCAGGTGTTTCGCCATATACTCATCAAGCGTCGTGATACTTTTTTGAAGAATCTTCTCCTCATTTAACACCGGTACGACAATGTCAATAAGCGGACGGGCAATCGCCCGAAATGACGGCTGGCTCTCGGTAGTGGCGAGGTGTCGCGGTCGAGCCAGCGATTGGGGTATGGTTGCTGCTTTCGTAGTCATGTAAGCAACTATAGATGAGGAGTCTGTAATTTTGCTTTAAGCTATTCACCGCTTCTTTAGCTATTAGACTAATCACCTTTACTTGTGTTACCCTCTTTAATGAAGAAAGCTGCACAAAAGTTACTACTTAATCCTGTTAAAATTTACTGAATATATCAACAAAGCTTTACTTTTATCATACTTATTGTTATAGTTCTATTGAGCAATTAGTCCGGAGGGGATGTATGTTAATAAAAAAACAACTTTCAAATATAAAATTAAAGTTATTGTTTGGGCTGATGACGGTTGGCTTGGCCGCTGGTGGTACGCTTTTTGCGTTACCAATAAATAAGGCGAACGGAAACGATCCAACAACCGACTCAAACTATGAATTAGTCTGGCAAGACGAGTTTAACGGCACGTCGCTTGATACAAATTCTTGGAAATATTATACCGGAAAATGGGGAGCGAGTAATGTCCAAACTTGCTACAGAGATTCAACCGAAAATGTCAATGTGAGCGGTGGCAGCCTAAACCTAGTCGGCTTATATAAACCGGGAGGATCTTGTAATGGACAAAACTTCGACTTTACGTCTGGATTTGTCCAGACCCAAGGTAAAAAATATTGGACATATGGCTATTTTGAAGCCCGCATAAAAATGCCAACGAATAAAAGTACTTGGCCAGCATTTTGGATGAGTCCAAACACGGCCACATACGGGTCATGGCCAGCAAGCGGTGAGATTGATGTCGTAGAATCAAAAGGTTCTGACTTAAACTATGCTGCGGCTGATGCTCACTGGGGAATCGCACCTGGTAATAAGCGCCATCAGCAAGGTCGCGTAAACTCAGCTATTTTTAGTGATGCCAGTCAGTGGCACACGTATGGCGTCAAGTGGACTGAGGGTAAACTAGAATTTTATATTGACGGAAAATTATTCCACACAATCAATGACTTTAGCCAACCAAACGCTACGACTCACCCTGGACCTTTCAATATTCCGTTTTATCTTCGCTTTAATCTAGCGATTGGCGGTGATTATATTGATGCACCATGGAATGATGCCAGCAAATCCATTGGTGATTTTCCAGCAACCATGTCAATTGACTATGTCCGTGTGTATCAGAGAAAACAACGTCAGCCAAAAACAGTTTCCGTACCGGATAATAATTTGCGTAGTCTACTCAATCAAAAGTTAGCAGCAAAGCTTGGAACAGCTCGCACGAACAACCAGACTATTACTGATATTGAGCTAGAAAATCTAACAAACCTTAACTTAGATGCCGCGCCAGGCACTCCGGCTGGTCAGCTGATTAGTAACCTAGCAGGACTAGAGGCAGCAAAAAAACTGACATCACTATCTCTTCAAAACAACGCCATTAGCGACCTGAGGCCACTTGCTGGACTTAATTCATTAACCTCGTTGAATCTCAGCAACCAGAAAATCGTCACTAGTGTTACTGTCGATTCATTTGCTTCACCGTTAAAGAACCAGACGGGTGCGGCTATTGACATTCAAGATTCATCTACGCTTATCAACGACACTAACACTGCTGGCAACCTAAAGCTTGTATCGCCAGTTTATGACGGCCAAATACATACCGCTCAAGCAACATGGACAAAGAGCGTCACTATTGGCGGGGCCACTGCTAACTTCTCCGGAACGCTGACCGTTAACGCCACCCTACCGCGACCAGCTGGCCTTTCATCCCTGCAAGCCGCCATTACTACCGCTGAAGCTGAACCTGAATACATTAAGAATGACGACGATGTTAAAAATGCCTTGGCTGCTGCCAAAGCTGTAGTAGCACAGGCTAACCCAAGTCAAACCGATATCCAGAATGCTACCAACAACTTGAACAATGCTGTGGCTGCTGCCAGGCAAAAAGAACGAGACGCCCAGGCTACTGCTGAAACCGCTGTTGCTACTGCCGAGAGCAGCAAACGTCAGTCCGATGTCTCTACCGCTCAAACAAAGGTCAATGCCGTCCAAGATCCAGACAAGAAGGCTACTTTCCAAACACGTCTAAATGCCATCACCAACGCCATTAACTCAGCAAAGACCAGTCTATCTACACTGATCAATCAGGCGCAAGGTATATCGACAACGGGCATGACTAGTGCTACTGTTCAAGCACTCCAAACCCAAATTACCGCCAGCCAGCAGGTACTAGCCGGCAACTCCTCAGTTGCAGAGCTACAAGACTCGTGCGACAAGCTGCAAAATGCCATCAATAACCTCAGAGCAGACAAGACCACCCTACAAGCTGCCATCGCTACTATTGAAGCCGAACCTGGCTACATTAAGAATAACTCTGAAGTTGCCGTCGCCTTGCAGCAAGCTCGTAACATCCAATCCAATGCGAATCCAAGCGTTACTGATGTAAAATCCGCTACCGAGCATCTGCAGCAAGCCGTCAATGGAGCCAAGCAAAAAGAACAAGCTGCCCAGGCTGCTGCCGAAGCTGCTGTCGCTACCGCTGAAACGAATAAAACTCAAGCTGCCATCGATACTGCCAAAAATCTCGTTAATAAAGTTCAAGACCCAACCAAAAAGGCCTCTTTCCAGAATAGACTAAACGCCATATCTGTTCCGAGTCCAAACCCTAATCCAAATCCTAACCCGAATCCGAATCCTAACCCGAACCCGAATCCGAATCCAACCAACCCGACCACCTCAGCTACCGTTGCTCAGCCGCAGGGAGGATCCGTAACCATATCTACCTCTGGCAACAAATGTTATAACCTGACCTCTGTCAAAGCAGCACCTGCACCAGAAAAATATAACAATCGTGTTCTCAAAGACGTAGTCGACTTCACCATCAATTGTACTAGCCAGACAGCCGCTACTGGCTACACTACTCAGGTGACCCTAACTCTTAGTCGACATTATAGCGACACTAAAAACCTTATTGTTGCTAAAATAGCCAACAACACCCTCAAAGAAGACATTACCAGCCATGTTACCTTTGGCACCTCAGCTGATGGTAAATACACCACTATTTCCTACAGCCTGACCGACGGTGGCTTTGGAGACGAAGACGGAGCGGCCAATGGCGTCATCGTTGACCCAGTTGGTGTCTATGAAAGAGAGGCGGGCAATAATAGCACTACTAACAGCAAGAGTAGTGGCAGCCGTACGTCGCTAGCTAATACTGGTAACAGCTTACCAATTGTCCTCTCGGCTGCAGCTATCATCAGCCTGGCTGGAATAGTATTATTACTATTAAAGCGTCGCTAAGCTATCCACAACTACATATAAGTCCGCACAAAATACCACCCTATAATAAGGGTGGTATTACATAGGACTATACAGAAGTCATGAGGCCATTATAACCGTAAAATATTACACACAAACATCACACAATAAGAGTGATAAAATATAAAATCTGGCTCCGGGGGCGGGGTTCGAACCCGCGGCCTATTGGTTAACAGCCAACCGCTCTACCGCTGAGCTACCCCGGAATACGTGTCGTATTATAGCGAGTTTTCAATCAGTTGTAAAGTTACCGGCGGACAATTTCCAGGGCTTTTTTCAAAATCTCCGCTTCCGAGCGCGATTTCTCATCATCCGCCGCTTCCCGCTGCTTAATCTCCTTCACCAAGTTTTGCCACCAAGCCTCTTTTTCCGCCTGACATAACACCAATGACCGCACCTCGCCGTCGCGCTTATCTAACATCCCGGCCGCCACCAAATTATCGACATGCTTCGCCACCGTCGAGACCGACTTATACCCCAATGCCCGCATAATTTCCCGCAGCGTCGGGCTATAGCCATTGCCCTTGATAAACCCATCGATAAAATCCAGCATCAATTTCTGCTTTTTCGTCAGTTGCATATCTAAAGTATACACCATGCGTTATACTTACAATATGGTAAAAAATTTTATGGGCGACGCTCGATTTTGGTTTCTGGCAATAGTTATTTTTGGCGGCGTCTTTGCCTTAAGTCCCAGCATAAGTTTAGCGATCCTCGATTTTCCCTCTCTACGCCTGGGCTTATATCAAATGGCAGCCGCCGGCCTCCTTGCCACATCTTTACCGCTATTATTTACAAACTGCCAAAGATTCCTTAAAAATCGTTACCTAGTTGGCGGGTTCTTAGCAATTTTTCTAGTCATGTCCATCGGTGTCTTTTTTGCCGAGGCGCGTCTTCGCACTGTGCTTTATTCATTGTCGCTCTTATTTTTATTAGTTGTAGGTTTATCGGCTGGTGTGGTTTATGCAGAATTGTCAAAGACTAAAAAACAGAGACTGGTCAATATTGGCTTATGGAGCGGTTTGGTTTTCGGAATCTTAGCCATCATCCAACTCATCGCCGCCACCTTCGAACCAACTGGCTTTGGCACACTTTGCTCTGGTTGTAAGGCTGACGTTTTTGGTTTTCCCCGCATCAATCTATTCGCCGCCGAACCGCAGTTTCTAGCCAATGCCCTGCTACCTGCCTTTTTCTTAGCCCTCTTCCAACCAAAATCCCGCCTCGCTCAATTCAGCTTATTTTTCACCACCACAGCCATCGCTTTAACTTTTTCTCGCGGCGGGTTTTTAGCAATTTTTCTAGCCATTATAATTTTCATCGCTATAGCCTCAATCAAGCGCTTCAACGTCTCTTTCCTATATAAAAAACTTCCTCTGATTATCATCGGCACATTTTTCGGATTTACTTTACTATTTTTATCCGCCAACATTCGCTATAGCAGCTCGTCGTTCATCGCGCACAACACGCTTGTTAGTATGATCGACCAATTATCGCTCGGCCGAATCAAAATCCCGCGAAAAACCATCGTGAAAAACCAGCCGGTACCAGCGGCGAAAAGTCCTTCTCCGCATAACACGCCAGATATAAAGCCAGCTTCACCAGAACAAACCTTTCAACCCGCTGGTTTTGTCGAAGCCTCAGCCAACGATCGTCTTAGCGCCAGCGATTTAGCGATTAAATCCTGGTTAAGCTCGCCGCGCACCTTTTTCTTCGGCGTCGGTCTCGGCAATCTCGGCAGCTTCATCCAAAATCATCTCCACGTTAGCGTACCAACCGACCAAACCGTCTACATTTTCTATATTTTACTGCTTAGCGGACTGGGCGTTGTTGGACTGCTGCCGCTCATCATTACACCGTTTATAATTATCTTCTTTGCCATAAAAAATCTCCGCCGAACTAAAGCCCAATTTATTTTATCGTTGACAATTGCCTTATTTATACACTTTTGGTTTTTCGGCAGTTTCATTAACACAATCCATTGTTTTGCTATAATTGGTATATTTTTGTATAATTACCCCAAAGATTATGCGGAAAAAGTCTGATTTTTACTTCAAAATTGCCTTAGTTGTCCTGGATATTCTGGCTTTAGTGAGCGCCTTTACTATTGCTTATGTGCTGCGAATTTCCTTAGACCCCAGACCGTTTCACATTAGCATTAATGCTCTAGATTTCATCACTTCTATCATCATGACCTTGCCGCTATGGATTATTATGTTTTATTTCTTCGGACTATACGACCGCGAAAGCTACACACATCCTTTGCGCCAATTTGGACGAATTCTTCTGGCGTCAGTTACCGGAATTATGATTATGATTTCAGTAACCTTTTTCACCAACACGCCGCTGTTTCCGGCCAAGCTTGTCGCTGTCTATGCCGCGGGAATCGGCTTCATTTTACTGATGATATTTCGGAGTATGGCAAATATTATTCGCTTGCGGCTGTTAAAACGTGGCCTGGGAGCGCGCCGAGTTGTGCTGATTGGCAATTGCGATTTAACTCATGTTTTGGCCGATTTTATTGAGAACAATCCATTAACCGGCTTTAAGATTAGCGGAATTGTGGCGCGGGCTGAGTTTATTCCGATTGAACTGAAGAAACTAAGGCGATCATCGCTGGAATCGGCGCTGACTAGAGATAAAATTGACGTTATCATCCAAACCGATTCAAAAAAAGTCGGCGAACATTACCAACTTGCCCAAAAACACTATCTTGACTTTTACCAATCGCCGGAACTTGACGGAATTATGACCGCCAAACACACCATTGACATCATCGATTCCGTGCCGCTAATTCATGCTCATCCGACGCCGCTGATGGGCTATGGCCAGATTGTGAAACGAATTATGGATATCGTTGGCGGAACGATTGGTATTATTTTAGCCTCGCCGATAATGCTTTTGGTAGCAATTGCCGTGAAAATTAGCGACCCAGCCGGCCCAATCTTGATGCACGGCAAACAACAAAAGCGTCTCACTCGTTACAACCGGCCGTTCAAAGTTTACAAATTCCGCTCGCATTACGCCAAATTTGACGGTAAAACTGACGAAGAAGTATTCCAAATGGTCGGCAAACCGGAACTGATTGAAGAGTATCGTAAAAACGGCGATAAACTTGATTATGATTTTCGCGTTACGCCAGTCGGCCGTTTTATCCGCCGGTTTAGTCTGGATGAATTGCCGCAATTGTTTAATGTTTTAAAGGGTGACATCAGTCTGGTTGGACCGCGCGCTTTGGTACCGCACGAACTCAGCGCATACGATAAAAAACATGTTTTATTGGCGGTAAAATCCGGACTAACTGGACTGGCGGTGGTCTCTGGCAGGCGCAGCATCAGCTTTGAGGAACGGCGGCGAATTGATCTATACTACGTACAGAACTGGAGTTTATGGCTGGATATTACTATTCTATTAAAAACCTGCTTGGTTATTTTCCAAAAGGATAATTGATGAGCAAGCCGAAAATTGCCATAGTTCACGACTGGCTGTATGGCGGCGGCGCGGAAAAAGTCGTCTTAGAAATCCACAAATTATACCCAGAGGCACCAATTTATACTTCTTTTTGTACTGACGAATGGCGGCGAAAATTGGACAATCAAGTGGTGACTGGCTATTTACAGCGCTGGCCATTTGCCAAACTCCGTCGCTTTTTGCCGCTCTTGAGGCAATGGTGGTTTGCACAGCTTGACCTTAGCGAGTATGATATTATCATTTCTAGCTCAGGTAACGGCGAAGCTAAATTTGTCCGTAAGTCCCGCCCCGAACAACTGCATATTTGCTATTGTCATACACCAACGCACTTTTATTGGCGGCACTATGATGAATATATTAAGCGCCCCAGTTTTCGTCCGCGCTGGCTAGCCAGATTAGGCTTAAAAACTTTGGTTCGTCCGCTGAAAAAACGCGATTTTACTGCTGCCCAGCAAGTTGATATTTTCATTGCCAATTCCACTGGCATCCAAGCTGATATCGCAGAATTTTACCAGAAAAAAAGCACTGTTATTTTTCCGCCAATCGATTTATCAAATTTCTCGCCGCTGGCTAAAACTCGTCAGCAAAAGAGTATTCCTAAAAAGCCGCGCTGCCTGATTTGGGGACGAATTGTGCCGATGAAGCGACTTGATGTAGCTATCGACGCCTGTCAAAAACTTGGTTGGCGGCTGGATATTATAGGTAAAGGTCCCGATATGGACCGTCTAAAAAAACTGGCCGGCTCACATACAAATTTCTTAGGATTTGTTGATGATGCAACGCGAGAAAAATATATTAAAAAAGCCGATCTATTTATTTTTTGTTCACACGAAGACTTTGGAATTGCCCCGGTTGAAGCTTTGGCAGCAGGAATTCCAGTGGTCGCTTACCAAGCGGGCGGCGCGCTTGATTATATTAAACCAGGAAAAAACGGCTGGTTTTTCTCAGAACAAACGGCCGAACAATTGATAAAAACTTTGAAAGAATTACCAGGCAAAAAAAATTCACCAACAAAAATTTCCGCCACTGCCAACGAATTTTCAGCCACCATTTTCCGCAAATCAATGAAAAATATAGTTGAAAAATCATGGAAGGAGTATTCTCATGAAAATCGCCATTGACGCTCGCACGCTACGGACGAGCACCGGCCGTTACGTCGAGCGGCTGATTCATTACTTACAGAAAATTGATAAGAAAAATGACTATATTATTCTGCTGAAGCCCAAGGATTTCGATAGCTGGCAGCCAACTAATCCGCGTTTCCAAAAAGTAGCCTGCCCTTATAAAGAATATACTTTTTCTGAACAAATTGATTTTAAAAAACAATTGGAGGGGCTGAATCTAGACCTGGTGCATTTTGCAATGGTTCAGCAACCGGTTTGGTATCATGCTAGTCCAGTCGTCACCACCATGCAAGATTTGACCACCGTTCGGTTCAAGAATCCTGATAAAAATCCTGTAATTTTCTGGGTAAAGCAGCAAATCTACAAGTGGGTAAATAAAAAGGTAGCGCGAAAATCCGCTCATATTATCACTATTTCCAACTTTGTGAAAAATGATTTGGTTGGATTTACCGGCATTAGTCCAGATAAAATTACAGTGACGCTGGAGTCGGCTGACGAACTGCCAAAGGGTAATGATCCTGTTAAAGAACTGATTGGAAAAAAATTTATTATGTATATTGGCCGGCCAACACCGCATAAAAATTTACGGCGGCTGATTGATGCTTTTGCATTATTACAAAAAAAGCACCCAGAGCTGACATTAGCCTTGGCTGGCAAGAAAGACAGTAATTATGCTCGCCATGAAGCCTACGTTAATGATCATAATATTAAAAACGTTATTTTCACTGATTTCATATCAGATGAGCAATTACGCTGGATGTACGAAAATACGGCTGTTTATTGCTTCCCGTCGCTAAGTGAGGGCTTTGGCTTACCAGGCCTTGAGGCCATGCTCCATGGTGCGCCAGTTGCTTCAAGCACCGCTACTTGCCTGCCAGAAACTCACGGCGATGCCGCTCACTATTTTGATCCGTACGATGTCGAGGATATAGCACGCGCTATTGATGATCTTCTAACAGACGAGAAACTACGCCGCCAGTTGATTAAAAAAGGCAAGCAGCACGTCAAAACTTTCTCGTGGCAGCGGATGGCCGAGCAGACGTTGGCAGTTTACAATAGTGTAGTTAAGGATTAGTTTTCTGCGCCAGTCGCTTGATTGATTCGTGTCGATGAATCATATTTTTCGCTGTCACCAACACAAAACTGCATTTTAATACCGTATTTTTCACAGACAGTCGCCTCTGGTATTTCGGCAGTAGAATTACGATCGCCACCGTTTGCAAATATCAGTTCATTACCCTCAAACAATCTCGCAAGATGATCAAGGGTAGCGCATTGCGTACCGTCTTCATCGATTGATAAAACCACCTCATCAACTACTCGTAAGGCCCGAATTAGGCGCAATCGATTTTGTTCATCAAGGATAATTTTGCCTTTTTTTATCAGCTGCTGCTTGTCATTATTAACAATCACCAGCAACCTATCTCCTAGATGAGCTGCCGCTTCAAATAAATTAAGGTGACCACCGTGCAATGGATTAAAATAGCCACTAACAATTACAACCTTCATATTTCCTCCTCTGTAACTTCTATATTATACCTGATATACTATAGTTATGACAAAGATGCTAGTCACGGGAGGCGCGGGATTCATTGGCTCGAATTTTGTGCATTATACCGTCAAACACAAGCCAGAATATGACATCACTGTTATCGACAAGCTCACCTATGCGGGGAATCGCGCTAATTTACAGCCAGTAGCTGACCAGATTAATTTCGTGGAAGGCGACATTTGCGACGCTGCGTTGATGGACAAATTAGTCGCTGAAAACGACATCATTGTGCATTTTGCCGCTGAAAGCCACAACGACAATTCCCTGCGCAATCCGTGGCCGTTTGTCGAAACCAACGTCATCGGCACCTACACCATTCTTGAGGCTGTCCGCAAGCACGGCAAGCGTTTGCATCACATCTCGACCGACGAAGTATTTGGCGATTTGGAACTCGACGACCCAAACCGCTTCACCGAAGACACACCGTACAATCCGTCTAGTCCCTACTCCAGCACTAAAGCTTCTAGCGACATGCTAGTGCGCGCCTGGGTCCGCAGCTTCGGCATCAAAGCGACGATTTCCAATTGTTCAAACAACTACGGCCCATACCAGCACATCGAAAAGTTTATCCCGCGCCAAATCACTAATATTTTGAGTGGTATCAAGCCAAAACTGTACGGCACTGGCGAGCAGGTTCGTGACTGGATTCACGTCGATGATCACAACTCGGCAGTTCATCTCATTTTGGAAAAAGGCAAACTCGGTGAAACTTACATCATCGGTGCTGACAACGACCACGTCAATAACAAAATGGTAATTGAACTGATTTGTGAACTGATGGGCAAAGGTAAAGATTGGTACGAACACGTCAATGACCGCCCTGGCCACGACATGCGCTACGCCATGAACTCCAGCAAATTGCGCCGCGAACTAGGCTGGCAGCCACAGTATACCGACAATCAAACGGGTATGCGTGACGGTCTACTGCAAACCATTGAATGGTACCGCGAGCACGAAGATTGGTGGAAAGCCCAAAAAGAAGCCGTTGAAGCAGCCTACGCAAAACAGGGGCAATAATCATGACAGATGTGCCGTCAAAAACTAAAGTCAGCAGTAAAATCGTCTACCAAAATCCTTGGATTACCGTCCGCGAAGACCAAACGCGCGACCTCGCAGGCAATCTGGGAGTATATAGTTACATGGAATCGCGCGACTCGTGCATGATTGTGGCAGTTGACGACAAAGAGCGAATCTATTTGGTCAGAGGATTTCGCTATCCATCGCAGAGTTTTGGCTGGGAATTACCTGGCGGTGGAGGCGACGGCGAGGATTTGCTTACCGCCTCCAAGCGTGAACTAGAGGAAGAGACTAGCATTACCGCGCAGTCTTGGAATAAGCTCGGCGAAGTATATGTTTGCAACGGTCTTATGACAGAAAAGATGGCGGTATGCTTAGCGCGAAACTTATCTTTCAGCGGACATAAAGAGCAGTCAGGCGAAGTATTTAGCGACATGCGTTTCTTCACCCGCGATGAAATCGACGCGCTCATCGCTCAAGGCGAAATCAATGACTGCCAAACTCTGGCAGGGCTACATTATTATCAACTATGGCGAAAGGACAATCTATGAGCTTTGATCCAAACGACTACAACGAACTAACCGTCACCGAATCCCCCATCCCTGGGCTATTCGTCGTCAAACTACCAGTCCATGGCGACAGTCGCGGCTGGTTCAAAGAGAACTATCAAAAAGAAAAAATGGAAGCACTGGGACTGCCGTCATTTAACATCGTGCAGAACAATATCAGCTTTAACGATAAAGCTGGCGCTACCCGCGGCCTCCATGCCGAGCCATGGAATAAGTTCATCTCTACCGCCAACGGCCGCGTATTCGGCGCGTGGTGCGATTTGCGCAAAGGCGACAGCTTCGGCCGAGTTTTCACGCACGAAATTAACCCTGGCACGGCAATTTTCGCACCAAAAGGCGTCGCTAATGGCTATCAGGCGCTTGACGACAACATTGCCTATACTTACTTGGTTGACGCGCACTGGTCGCCAGACGCCAAATATACGTTTGTCAATTTGTTCGACCCAGCTCTCGGCATCGACTGGCCAATCGGTCAAGACCAGGTAATTATTTCCGAAAAGGACGCCGCTCACCCGCTACTTACAAACGTAATACCGATGGAGGTTTAATGAACAACAAGACAGTAGTTATCACTGGTGCTAATGGCCAACTAGGGCGGGCACTCCGCATCATTTTTCCAAATGCCATTGCCTTAACTCGTCAAGAATTAGATATTACTGATGAGACTGCTGTCAGATCATTCAATTGGCAACCTAATTCGATTATTATCAATGCTGCTGCCTGGACCAACGTTGACGCTGCCGAAAATCCTGAGAACTTTCAACAAGTCGACCTGGTTAACCACCGCGCGGTACAATACTTGGCAGAAGTTGCAACAACTCACGGGTTGACATTAGTACACATCTCTTCTGAATACGTTTTTGACGGCTCCCAGCCAATCCATAGTGAAGACGAACCTTTTTCACCGCTTAATGTTTACGGCAAGACTAAAGCTGATGGCGACTTAGCGGCCGCTACCACAACCAAACACTATATCATTCGCACATCCTGGGTAGTTGGTGATGGCAGAAACTTTGTTAGTATCATGCAAGATTTGGCAGCACGCGACATTAAACCTTCGGTTGTTAACGACCAGATTGGTCGCCTAACCTTCACCGATACTTTGGCACGCGGCATCAAACATTTACTAGCAACAGGCGCACCATATGGCACGTATAATCTGACCAACGAAGGCCAATCAGCCAGCTGGTCAGAAATTGCTAAAATCGTTTTTGAAAAGTCGGGCAAATCAACTTCAGATGTAACACCAGTCTCTACTGCTGAATATTTCGCTAATAGGCCAGGCGCCGCTCAGCGACCGCTGCAAAGCACCCTAGATTTGACGAAGATCGAAGAGGCTGGCTTTACACCAGAATACTGGCGTGACAAATTAGACAACTCGCTTGCATGAATTTCCTGCATTTTTAATTTTATCGTTCAGCTCTGCGTTGCTTATACTATTTTTACCCCAATAAGCCTTGTCCGCCAATTCCCCGACTTTAGCTGGATCCCTGGTCTTCATTTGATTGAATAGCCAGTTGCTACCCAACATAAATGACCGCTTCTCACGCTCCATTGAAGATATTAGTGCAGCTTCAGACAAATCAGTCCTACTCTCAACAAGCACCAACTTAAAACAATCCGGTAGCAAATAGTCAGCCAACCACATAACTCGCGGCATATGCGCAATATCCGCCACAATAACCGCCGTCATCTCAGATTCACCCAGTTGTTCCATCTTCTGTTCTATGCTCATTTGACTAACGCTCTCAGTCGCATGGCCTTTTTCAATCAACCGTTTAGACAAAAGCATCGACTGCTTGGATAAGATCATCGGTATACTATTAGTAAAGTTAGTAACTGTATCAACTGAATCAGGCTCCTCGTCTGTAAACTCATCTAATTTTTCAACCACCTCATTGATTTCGTTTTCGCTCTTGCCTTCATCCCGTAACTTTTCAGCAACATCCCGAAGCATCTTCTCCTTCATTAGTGTTGAAGTACTGATGCGCGGATAGTTCCTATATGCGTCAAAGAGTGAATCGATCAAGTCAAGTGAGCTGACTTTTTCAATTGGATATTCACCTTTGCCTTTTGGCTTCTCTCCATTTTCCTTAGCTTCATTTATCTTATGTGCTTCGTATATTTGCTTTAATGCCTGCGTGCAAATACGGACCTCTTCCTTATGTGGGTTGGTGTCAATGTCATATATCAACTCCCTTAGCTCATCTTCGGGTTCATTTTTAGATTTATCTTTAGGATCATAGTTGTCATTTATCTCTACCTCTTCCAGCAACTTCCATACTAGATCTTCGGGCATGTTAATTAAATCTTCGTAGTTGCAGCCAATAAGCTCAGCGATAATAGGAATTGCTTTTGCCGCTGCTATCGCTCTATTATTCATTCTACCGGTGTGAACAACTTGCACATCAGAGTTGCCCGCCTCAATCGCCTGCAAATACAATTCACCAACCATTTCAGTATTAGCTAATGATTCCGATGGCAGCCTTACATTTCTGTCTGGGCGTCCAGGCTCTTCCTTTACAACCTCTTCACCGCGAGCAATGTTGATAATAACATCGGAATTATGTACAGCTTCAGTAACTTCTAAACTATCAGGGTCTGTAAAGGTGACGTTCGGACAATCCTGCCGTAACTGTTCAGAAACACCACGATACGGCACGTAAAGTATTGGCCGCTTTCTCGGCTCTTTCTCTGGATGGTTTGGATCAAGACCTAGCCTCGCTGCTACTTCAGATAAATACCTCTCATAAAATTCTTGTGTACAACGTTCAGGACTAGCAATTTTTTCAATACTCATGATACGTTGATTATAGATTATTTTTGCATTTTTGTCAATTAGCTCATCCGTTTGCTATAATTACTAGTAGAAAAGTAGGAGGTTTATGAAAGGAATAATTTTAGCAGGCGGCTCAGGTACTCGCCTCCACCCTATCACCAAGGCGATTAGTAAGCAATTAATGCCAATTTATGATAAGCCGATGATTTATTATCCGTTAACCACGCTGATGCAAGCAGGAATTCGCGATATTTTAATAATCACCACCCCAGACGACCAAGCTGGCTTCCAACGACTGCTTGGCGATGGATCACAATGGGGCATCAACCTCGATTATGCCGTTCAGCCTAGTCCAGATGGCCTAGCGCAAGCCTTTATCATCGGTGAAGACTTCATCGGTAACGATAAGGTGGCTTTAGTCCTGGGAGATAATATCTTCCATGGTGAGCGGCTGGATGAATCTCTGCAGGAGTGTACTAATCCTGATGGTGGTACAGTTTTTGCCTACAAAGTTTCTGACCCAGAACGGTACGGTGTTGTCGAATTTGATGAGCATAATCAAGCTATCTCCATTGAAGAAAAACCAGCCGAGCCAAAATCAAACTTTGCCGTTGTTGGTTTGTATTTCTACGATAATGACGTGGTTGAAATCGCTAAGAATGTCCAACCATCCGACCGCGGCGAGCTAGAAATCACTTCCATCAATGCTGAATATCTCCGCCGCGGTAAACTGCAGGTTCAGACCCTAGACAACGGTGATGTCTGGCTGGACACCGGCACCATCGACAGCCTAACTGATGCCGCCGATTTCGTTCGTGTCATCCAAAAACGAACTGGTCGCATCATTGGTAGTCCAGAAAAAACTGCTTTTAAAAATGGCTGGATTAACCGAGAGCAGCTTGACACACTCGCTGAGCCACTCAAAAAATCTGGATATAGTAACTATTTCACAAGGTTGTTATAATATAACTAGCATGAAACGAGTTTGTGTTATCATACCTGCCTACAATGAAGCTGCTGTAATTAAAGATGTCATTAAAAAAGCCAAAAAAGTTTTCTCAAAAGCCAAAAAAGTTTTCTCAATTGACATAGTGCTCATCAACGACGGCTCAAAAGACAATACGCTCGAACAAGCTCGAAAAGGCGGCGCAATTGTCATTGATCATATTTTGAATTCTGGAGCTGGCGGCGCCACCTTGACTGGGCTTGCCTACGCGCGACAACACGGCTATGATATTGCCGCCACCATGGATGCTGATGGTCAGCACGATCCAGAAGATGTCTTGGCGGGTATTCGGCAGAGCGACAACTCTAACACTGATTTACTTATCGGTAGCCGACTCATCAATAGCGAGGGCATGTCTAGGACTAAAGTTTTAGGAAACAAGGGTCTCAGCTTCATTACTTACGTCCTATTTGGTATCAATGTTACTGATTCGCAATCTGGACTGCGGGTTTACTCGCGAAGGGCAATTGATAACCTTGATTGGAAATCAACTGGCTATGAGTTCTGCTCAGAAATGATCTGGCGTGCCAAACAAGCAGGCATGGTTATTTCCGAATACCCAATTAAAGCAATTTACACCGACTATTCCCGCGCCAAAGGCCAAAACAACTGGAACGCCATCAATATTGTCAAACGACTATTTAAGCAACGCTTAACGGAGTTATTCGAATGAGATATCTTATCCTCGTACTACTCAATGTGCCGATTATTTTAGCAGCATTGATCAATATCATCACTCAGTACAAACTGCGCAAAGTTAGTGTAACGCGCTTTCGCCATCAATTAATTATCTGGATGGTTATCATGGTTGTACTGATTGGGTCATTTCCTTTGTATAATATTTCGATTGGCCATCCGCCGCTAGATTCGTCAGAATTAAGCCTATTTGATATTTTGCAAACTACAGCGATTATTTTGCTATTCTACATCGCCAACAACCAGCGCCAGCGTATCGACCAAAACGAGCGAAGACTGCGCGATTTGCATCAAGAATTATCAATTAGGCTGTCGAATGAAAAATAGTATTGATATTATCGTACCGTACTGGGGTGAGTTTTCACTATTGAAGCAAACCGTCGATTCAGTGCTAGCACAAACCAGCAAAGCCTGGCATTTGACGATCCTCGACGATCATTATCCAGATAAAACCGCCTATAATTATTACAAAAAATTAAACGATAAACGCATCACGTATATCAGACACCGTAAAAATATTGGTATCACCGCCAACTTTAATTACGCTATTCAACACGCAAGCGCACCGTATTGTATGATCGTCGGCTGCGACGATAAACTATTACCTAGCTACGTTGATACTGCGCTAAAAAACATTGGTGAAGCAGACTTTTATCAGCCTCGCGTACAGATAATCGACGACAAAAGTAACGTATATCTACCGCTTGTCGATAAAGTGAAAAGAATACTGCAGCCTAAAAAATCTGGTATACTGTCTGGCGAAAAACTTGCTGCGTCGCTTTGCTGCGGTAATTGGCTTTATTTTCCATCCATCACTTGGAAAACCGATACTCTCAAACAATACTCATTTGATACAAAGTATAAAATCCTTGAAGACGTCATCGTCGAATTGACCATGATTATTGATGGCGCTTCGCTTTATTTTGACACAACAGAAACTTTTCAATACCGCCGTTTTGCCGAGTCGTTATCCAGCAAGGAAAAAGGTAAAAATGGTATCCGATTCAAGGAAGAGAAAGAAGTTTACGATAATTTTTCCGATAGGTTTAATGAGATTGGCTGGAAAAAAGCCGCACGAGCAGCAAAACTTCGCGTGACATCACGCATTCACAGTTTCCTGTCGCGGTTTTAGAGCTTATCCTATCGCTCTATTTTGTCTTTGCAAATTTGCGATTAACCGCCCAGGCGTACAGTTTAACGATTATTGATTGTGGTAATAAGTCATATAGTCGCCAGTTTATATCCTTCTTCGCTACTGGCATTTTAGCGTTTTTCCAGGGCGTTAGTTTCAAATATTTACGCCACAAAAAACCAACTGGATTATCGTTACCCTGCTGCCACGGTCTACCGTTCACACCAAACTGCGAATGAATAATCTTCGGCGTATAGTAACTCTCCATAATCTCATCGTAACTGTAAAAGCTTTCAGGCAAGAAACCGTTGGCTTTAATGTATTTTTTAATATCATAGCCATAGAAAACAGTCGAGAAATTATATTCCACACCGACTTTCTTGATTTTGCCTTTGAAAAATACGTTGCACAAATCTTGGTCAGCCACCTCGTAATGATTGTGCCGCAAATGCTCGCGCATCTTGGCATCAATCTTATCTTTCATCCATTTTTTGTGATTGATAAGCATAATTCCACAGTTAAAGTAGCCGTCGGTTGGTTTCAAGCCAATAACGTCCTTGTGTGCGTTTACCATGGTAGCATCGTATGACAGCGCCATCACATTATCCTCAAAATCAAGCTCCAAAAGACCATCAAGCGCACCGCTAATCACCGTGTGTGGATTAATGTATAAAATTCGGTCTGTTTTGATGTCAAGCTTGGCAAACGCCAACATCTTGTACCATGTGATGTACAGGCCCTTCCAAGCCTTAACACCAATCTCTTTCAACTCATCAGGATAACTTGATACGTCGACGAAAGTAATTGTGGTGTTCTTATAGTTTCCAACCATTTTGTTGAATTTGTTGATACTATCTTTCTTGAGCTGATGTCCGAGGTAAAAAATATTAATTTCTTTCAAATGTTTATTGTTTTCCAAAAGCGACACAATGGAAATTGCACTGACTACGGCATAGTTGTCATCACTCTGATATATAACGTTTAAAATTCCTTTATTCATAGTCACAGTCTCCTATTCGTTTACTGGTAATTGGTTAACATAATCTTTTAATAGACCGGTGTAATCACTTGGCGTGAAGCCTGTTTGGCGTAGTTTTGATAAGTCCATGTCGCTATTAAGTGGCCGTGGTGCAAAACCCGGTTTACTGGCTGCATATTCCTCAGTGGAAATCGGCTGCACACGGTTACGGTCATGTCCGGCATATTCGAAAACATCGGCAGCAATTTCATACCACGACTTCACTGGACCATCATTAGATACGTTATACAGCCCATACGCAACATTATTATCTAAGAAATATTTAGTAGCTCGAGCAATCTCTGACGCAAACGTTAGCCGACCAAATTGATCATTGACGACTTTTGGATTGATACGCATATCCGCTAAATTTTTCATGGTTTTTGGCATATTGTGACCGTCACCAACGACCCAAGATACTCGCATAATGTAGTGTTTTGGTACCAAACTGACCACCAAATCACCGGCTGCCTTACTTTCTCCATAGACCAGAAGAGGTGCAACCACTTCATCGTCTTGATGGTTTTTCTCCCGACCGTCCCAGACATAATCTGACGAATAGTGGACAAGGGTCTTATTCTGCTCAATGGCAATCTTAGCTAGGTTGCGTGGACCATAAGCATTGGCCAGCCACGTCTTGGCGCGCAGTTCTTCTGTCTCAGATCCATCAGCGTTAACCAAGGCTGCTGCATTTATGATAACGTCATATCTTGACCAATCAAACGCGTCTATTTGTGCTTCATTGGCTATATCCAATTCTTCTCGTGACAGTGCCTTGGCGTCCGAGAACATTACACGTAATGCTTTTCCTAATTGTCCGTTTGCTCCCAAAATTACATATTTCTTACTCATAATTCCCCTTTGCTTTCGTCAGTTATTATAGCATCTTTTAGCGACCGCTTGTAGATAAACAGCAGAAGTGCTACTTGCAAAAAGCTAATTATCATGAAAACTAGCACACTACCCAACATCGCCAACTGCTCAATCAGACACACAGACATCACTACCGACAAAATATCCGTGAGTAGTAGTGTGTAAAATTGCCCCTTAAACCGACGCATAATTATCAGCAAATTAACATAAATCGATACAAAAGCGTTCGCCGCCGCACCAATAACCATGATCGTCAAATCAAGGCGGAAATTATTGATATTAATGCCAAAAATAACGTTGAGTATCCAAACACCAATCAAATAACTCAGGATAACTGAAAGTACGCCTATTCCAAAGGTTATTTGATTAATCTTACCAACAATTCGCGCAAACTCCTTCAATTTTCCTTTTGCTAATAGTTCAGACAAATTGACGACATTCGGCTGAATAATAAACGATATGAAGAGTCCAAGGAGCGTAATTGGCATCGCCATAATGCCAAAATAGCCAATTTGGTCAGGATGAGACTTGTCCAAAAAATACCGCGGAATATTGAGTGAAAACATCGTCAAAAACACCACAACAAATACCGCTGAAGTACGTTTCATGATTACGACAGCCTGACCGGCGTATTCCTTGATAAACTTTTTATTCATAGCGATAGCTTCAACACGTCGCACCCATAACACATCATACAGAAGGATAATGAGCGCATTGACTAGCAATATCGCCAATGAGCCATACATGACATTTTTAGTTACAATATCAACCACTATAAATACCCCAAAACCAAGAATCGCTTTCATGGTTAGTGAGATGCCAGCGATATACAATTTACGATGGATTTGCAAAACACCATACAACGAATCGGCAATTGATTCTAAAATTTTAAAGGCTACCAAAATCATAATCAAGCCTGTTTTAGTAGCGTTATATCCATTCAATACACAAAACACCACTGCAGAAACTGCCACAATAAGCGATGCAACAAAACGCACAGCGATATAACCGCCGCTGCAAAACTCCCGCTTGACATCAGATGCCTGATAAGTCCGGCCGCCCCATAAAGATATCGCCCAAAACACCACCGAAAGCGATATTGCAAATGAAAACAGTCCAGAATCGTCAATGCCGTTTAGTCGAGTGATAACAATTAGCAATACTGGAGAGATCGCACTCTGTAGCAATGAGCCTAGTGAGTTCCAGATGTAGTCCTTTTTCTGCGATTGCATATCATTAGTATAGCAAGTTTGCTCAATAAACTACTCTACTTTATAATTTGCTTAGTATATGAAAAAATATTGGTCTCGCTTTCTATCTTTTATTAAAAAGCCTGAAAACGTCTTTATATCTTTGTCATTGTTTTTTGGAGTGTTGTCGGCAGCCACCGTACCTCTGCTGTCAATCAATGACGAAGGCGTACATTATATGCGGGCCTATGGATTGTCCCAAGGAAAAATTGAATCAGGAGTTGCCTGTACTTTACCCAAAGAAGTGGTATTAAAAGCAAAAGAAGCAGATGTAAATAATTTCGTAACTAGCTATAAGAAGATCATAAATCGCAGCGATACAGAGACAGGTAAATGCAGCAGTGCAACTGGCTATCCTCCAATTATGCATCTACCGCAGACAATTGGTATTATGTTTGCAAATCTCTTACATGGTTCACTTGGAATAACTATTATATTTGGAAGATTGGCCAACCTAATATTTTATTCATTTGCTCTTTACTTCATCATAAAATGGGTACGCGTTGGCAAATGGACATTCGTAGCAACCGGCCTATTTCCGCTAATGATCCATTTGGCAGCGTCTCTTTCCGGAGACAGTATGACAAATATCGCAATTTTTACCGCTATTGCTGCTACATTAAATCTCTTTAGCCAAAAAAGCCCGTTATCTCGACAGCAGCAGTTGCTTATCATTGCTGTAGCCTGCTTGTTAATTCTCACAAAGTCGGTAACAATACTCTTATTATCACCAGTCATTTTCTTGCCAAAGCGCCTCTTCATTCCAGATAAAAAATCAAAAATATCTTTTATTCCGCAAAAATGGTTGATTCTCTCAGCAGCAGCAATATTAGCAGGCCTTTGTTTAATAGCGTGGCTTCATGTATACACACAACCCCTACTCACCACTGGCGCACCGCATAATCCGCTTCATAGCAATCCGCTCAAATTTATCCAGATATTATTTAATACTTACCTAAACCCAAACCTGCCCGTATCCGACGATATCCTAAGGGGCGTGATTGGCGCATTCTCTGCTTTTAAATATGGGTTGCCACTTTTTATATTACTACCCTCATTTTCCCTCCTCTTCCTCTCTCTCCTTCATTACAACAAGAAAGACCAGGAGTTATTAGGAGAGCAGACTGGTAAATTGGCAGTGTATAATTTGGCGACAATTGGATTGTTTGTTTGTGCAGTGTCGTATGCTATGTATACAGCGTGGGCCTTATTGCCATTTAGGTTTGGCGAGGGAGCGTATTATGCGGATGGTGTTCAGGGTAGATACTTTACAGCAACAGCAGTTATGTTAGTGCCGGTAGGACTGTGGCTGCAGAAGTATATTAATGTAAGGACTAAGAATGAAAAAGTATTTAACCTTATTATGTTCTTTGGGCTAGCTTTAGTGCTTGGGTTTTATGTTTTTGAGACGGTGTGGAAATTTAAGTAGCTATCCTAATCATGACAATATGCTAGAATAAAAACAGTTATGAAAAAATATTGGTCTTTATTCTTATCTTTTATTAAAAAGCCTGAAAACGTCTTTATATCTTTGTCATTGTTCTTTGGAGTGTTGTCGTCAATACTAGTCCCTCAGTTATCTGTAAGCGATGAAAATATGCATTACCTGCGAGCTTACGGAATATCTCAAGGCCGCGTAGAATCTGGATTGCATTGTACGCTTCCAAAAGATGTCGCTAAAAGAGCTGGGTCGGTTTACGAAGGTAATTTTTCTGCTGACTACTCTAAGCCTATAGACCGCAATACATTAGACGTTGATAAATGTAGTAGCGCATCTGGCTATCCGCCAATTATGCACCTGCCGCAAGCAATCGGCATTAATATAGCAAATCTATTTGGAGGATCTACTGGGTTAACTATTCTGTTTGGACGAATTGCTAATATAATTTTTTATTCAGTAGCCGTCTTTTTCGTCATAAAATGGGTACGCGTTGGCAAATGGGCATTTACGGCAATTGGGCTTATCCCTCTTATGGTTCATATGGCCGCTTCACTATCAAGCGACTGCATGACAAATGTGGCAGTCTTTACAATTATTGCTTTTACCTTGAACCTATTCACCCAAAAGGATAAGTTATCACATAAACAAACAGTCGCTCTTATCTGTATAGGAGTATTCCTTGCTCTAACCAAATCTGTAAATGCCTTACTGCTATTTCCTCTTCTGTTTTTACCAAAGCGTCTATTCTCACCCAACAAAAACAAACGTCTGCCATTTAATATTCAGAAGTGGACTATATTGGTAGTAACTGGCATCGCCGCGATAATTAGCATACTAATTTGGCAAAAAATATTTGGACAGCCGTTACTTACATTAGGCGCAGCGCACAATCCGCTCCACAGTAATCCATTAAAGTTTATTGCCATACTGTTTAACACCTACATTAGCCCAACTATCGGATACACGGATGTTGTATTACGTGGTAGCGTTGGTGATTTTTCATCCTTTAAATACCACCTGCCTTTGTTTGTGTTGATACCGCTCTTTTCCCTCCTCTTCCTCTCTCTCCTTCATTACAACAAGAAAGACCAGGAGTTATTAGGAGAGCAGACTGGTAAATTGGCAGTGTATAATTTGGCGACAATTGGATTGTTTGTTTGTGCAGTGTCGTATGCTATGTATACAGCGTGGGCCTTATTGCCATTTAGGTTTGGCGAGGGAGCGTATTATGCGGATGGTGTTCAGGGTAGATACTTTACAGCAACAGCAGTTATGTTAGTGCCGGTAGGACTGTGGCTGCAGAAGTATATTAATGTAAGGACTAAGAATGAAAAAGTATTTAACCTTATTATGTTCTTTGGGCTAGCTTTAGTGCTTGGGTTTTATGTTTTTGAGACGGTGTGGACTTATAAATAAACTCGATCCAATCTTTGCACTTATGCTTGCTTGTGTTAAAATAATGTAAATATGAGAATTACAAATAAAAAACTTTCAAAAAAGCAAATAGTAGTAGCTACCCTTGCTGTAGCTGTCGCGATTTGCGGGAGTGTTTTCGCGCTTGATAAGATCGGTATTATCTCAATTTTTCCCAAAGAAACCGTACCAAATATCAGTAAAGAGCCAACGCCGCAAGAAAAAAAATCTGAAGAAAAAGCCAATCAAGATACCAAAGAATCATTCCTTAACACAGCAAAAGATAACGAAGAAAAGTCTGTTGAGAAAAGTAAACCTGCACCAGTACCAACAGACAACTCGTCAATCGAGCTCTCAGCCGATAAAGATGGGGATAACGTTACAATTATCGTAAAATTAAAAGAACAGGGTTATTCACAAGGCAAATGCTCTCTAACCGTAGCCGCTAATGGAAAAAAGGTTGCGCAGAATGCTGATATTATATACCAGCCAGAATATTCTACCTGTGCTGGATTTTCAATACCCGTATCTTCAGTCGGCGGCGGCCAATGGACTATTTCATTATCGGTAACTCCACTCAACGGCAAGCCTATAACTAAAACTTTAATAAAGGAGATTTAATGGTGAAAACGAGAATATTTATCTCTGCCATTGCCGTTGCTGCAATTGGTGTTTTTAGTTTAGTGTTTTTTGCTAATCAATCGAGTGCCGTCACCGCTAGCGATTGGCGCGCTGGAAACATCGTTGACGACTTTGTTTTTACTAATTCTGATGACATGACAGTTGCTGATATCCAAGCATTTCTCAATAGTATTAACCCAAATTGCGACACATACGGAACTGGGCGCGCTGTTGAAAAAGGCAGAGGTGATATTACACGCGCACAATATGCCGCTTTGCGGGGCTGGGCAGGTCCGCCTTATATCTGTCTAAAAGATTATTATGAAGTTCCTAAATACTCGCCAGGCAACTACATTCCTGCCAATAACTTTAGCGGTTCAATACCAGCAGGGGCTGTCAGTGCGGCGCAAATAATCTACGATGCAGCGAAGCGTAATAATTTAAGCCCGAAAGTTATCCTAGTTAAAATCGCTACTGAATCGGCCGGCCCGCTTACCTCAGATAATTGGCCTTTGCAAAGCCAATATACTTACGCTATGGGTTCGCATTGTCCAGACAGCGGCCCCGGCGGCAGCGCAAATTGCGACCGCAATTATGCCGGCTTCTCAATGCAAGTCGAATCTGGAGCCCAATTAATGCGCTGGTATCTCGACAACATGGAAAAACCGTGGTGGAGCTACAAGAAACCGTTCGCTACTAACTCAATTTTGTGGAATGTAGTGCAGCGCGGCTGCGGCGCTGGAGACGTATATATTGCCAGCAAAGCAACAGCTGCACTATATACTTACACCCCGTATCAACCAAATCAGGCCGCTCTTAACAATATGTACGGACTAGGCGACCATTGCAGCGCTTATGGCAATCGTAACTTTTGGCGCGTTTGGAACGACTGGTTTGGTTCGACCCAATACAGCCGTCCAATCATTAGTTTCAAATCGCATATTAGCTACTATGGCTGGACTGGACTAGTACACAATCGCGGCATTACTGGCTTTACCGGCCAGAGCAAATCCATGCAAGCCTTCACTATTGACGGTGAAGTTACATATTCGTCGTATAGCGAAGAACGCGGCTGGCAGCCAACTGTCTATGGAGGCATGCAATCTGGCACAACAGAACTTAACAGACCTATTCAAGCAGTCAAAATTCAACCAACTAGATTGCTTGCTGCAAAATATGACTTATACTACCGTGCGCATGTCAGCTATGTCGGCTGGATGGGTTGGGCAAAAAATGGCGAGCCAGCCGGCATAACGGGCGGACCTGGAAATAACATAGAGGCCTTAGAAATCCGGCTTGTTCACAAAGGATCTAGCGCTCCGGAAGATTCAGGCCAAGCTTTCAAAAATATTAATACAAAGGGAGATTCTTCACCGCTAGCAGTCTCAATTAGCTCGCACGTTGGCATGGTTGGCTGGCAACCAGCAGTCACTGATGAAATGATTAGCGGCACTACCGGCCAAAGCCGTCGGATTGAAGCCGTCAAAGCCTCCCTTATTAATAAAACTGGCATTTCTGGCGACCTTCGCTATTCGTCCCACGTCTCATGGGTTGGCTGGCAAGACTGGAAAAATGCAAACGAAATATCAGGCACTACTGGTCAATTCAAATCAGTCGAAGCAATTCGCTTTATGCTCACTGGCGACCTTGCAAAATCATACGATATCTGGTATCGTGCTTATTCGCAGTATGTCGGCTGGATGGGTTGGGCAAAAAATGGCGAGCCAGCCGGATCAACTGGCGCAACCAGACAGCTTGAGGCCATCCAGATTCGTATAGTGCCAAAAAATTCAATCGCCCTACCTAGCGGTGCATTCTATAACCCAGCCAATACGCCTGTCCCAGATTTGTATGATCTCAGCTATTCAACCCACGTCAGCTATGTTGGCTGGATGCCAAATGTATCCCAGGGTGTCATGTCTGGCACAACGGGGCGATCGTTCGCCGTTGAAGCACTACGCATTGCCAAAGCTATATCACAACGCGACGGATCGACCATCGCCATCCGCTGCTCATCAAAATCGGCTAACGGCCCTTGGTCGGCAGATATGCCTGTGACCGAACAACAAATCTGTGGCACTACCGGCCAAACAAAAGCGCTCAATGGCATAAAACTATCCCTCAGTGAAACCGACGCCAAGAAATATGATATTTACTATCAAACTCACCTATCATGGATTGGTTGGCAAGAGTGGAAAAAGAACGGTGAGGTCGCCGGCGATAAACCAGGATCACACATTGAAGCTGTTAGAATAAAGCTTGTTGAAAAATAAAATCTCTTATTTATATATATCAACAATCCGCTGCTCAAGCTTACTCCACTGATAAGCTTGAGCAGTTTTTTGACCATTTTTAATGATTTTATCGCGCAGTTTTTTATCGTTTAGTAACTTTTCAACAGCTGCAACGCCCGCATCGATATCGCCTTGGCGATAAAATAGACAGTTGTAATCATCTTTCAGATATTCAACATTGCCGCCGTTTGGTACTACAACAGATACGCCGCCAGTCGCCATCATTTCAAGCGGCGGATATGAAAAGCTCTCAACGATACTAGTTTTAATCAAAATATCGCAGCTTGCGTACACTTCTCCAACTTTTTCTGGAGCAATACGATTATAAAATCTATCGACTCGGTACCAATCTTTTGGTTCCTTGCGGTATGATAAATACGAAATCTCAAATTTATCAGGGTCAAGCCTCTCAACGATACGAAAAGCTTCGTCAGTATTTTTATACTCACTTTTACTATCGCCTTCAATAAGTATCTTTATTTTGCCCGTAAAATCCCGTTCACGATATGGGTACAATTCAAGATCAATTCCATTTGAGACATACTCGGACTCTTTATGAAAAACATCTTCCAACCACTTCTGACACCATAGTGACATCGTAATATACCGTATACCAGATTGATCGCAGTAAGAAGCGTTCGCTAAAAAGCGCGGTTCACCAGTGCCTGGTATATAAAAATCCGTTTCAAAGTTTTGCACAAAATAAAGCCGATTACGAACATTAGGCTGCTTCTTAACTAGCTCAACAGTTGACCACAACGTTGCAACCTGCGTGTCGAAAAACGCTTTCATTTTAGTTTTGTGCGTAGCAACGACATTAAATCCAGGCAACTCATATCTATAGCTATAGGTTTTCTTAGCAATTTTTAGAGCGTGCTTACTGACTGCATCAATTAGCGTCACGTCCCAGCCATGTCTTCTTAGTACATCAGCATGCTTTAAGGCGACAATTACTCCTCCTGAAATATCGGTCGACGGCAGAATGAAACCGATATTTCGCGCCAAATGCTTTCTAACAAACGAAGCTAGGTTATAGCCAGTGTACACCGTCGAATAGTTATGAATTATCTCCTCGTGAGCTTTATCTGCAAGTTTACCGCGCAAAACCGAGTCTGATACTAGTAAGTCAAGCGCCTTAAACCACTCTGCGTCAGTATTGTTTACTAGTATGCCTGTTTTGTTATTCTGAATTTTCTCTGCAAAAGCGCCAATATTGCTGGCTATGGTTGGAATCTTTACAAGAGCCGCCTCAACCCATTTATTCTCAGATTTTGCGCGGTTAAAAATCGTATCAACCAGCGGCGCTAAAACAATATCGCACTCCGCCATAACAGCTGGCAATTCTCGCCAATCAACAAATCCTGACGTAATAAGACGCTCTTTATACGGATCAAGGGCGTCTGGAACATCCAGAATGCCAGCAATCTTAAGATAAACCTGCGGATACTTTTCGAATATTTTAATAAGACTAGGAATAACGAGATCGAAATCTTCATTATGGGTAATACTACCGCTGAAATATCCAATAATAACTTTTTCTTTATTTTTGCTAACTGTTTCAAACGCTAAGTTAGACATTTTAATCATTTCATCAGATGCAACGTTGCGGTTAATCAGCACTTTACCCTTCGTGTAATGCTGTAGCTCCTCTTGCAGTTGAGCGGTCGTGGTAACAACATGATCGCACAACTCCAGCGTTTCGCGCATCCGATTAACACCATCATCGTAGAGCCGCTTATCATCAGCGCTCATTCGTTGAACATATTTAATTGAATCAGTATATTTCTGGTCAATTACCAAATCATCGATATCAAAAAAACAGGTTTTATTAAAATAATGCGCCTGCTTGATAAATTCGCGAATCGTATCAGTTATTGGGCAGCGGAAAAATACAAATCCGCGATAATACTTCAATTGATCAAGCGATAATCTATCATAAAAAACGCTTTCAACAGTTAACCCCTGCGACATTAACTGCTCCATCTGGTGAGCAACTCGATAGCGTTCTGGGTGCGGCAAAGTGCAGCCGTTAATAAACAAAATATCTTTATATACTTGCTGTTTTTTATCAGGAAATTTCTTATAATACGCATACTTTGCTGCGCGTTTTACAAAGCGGACAGCACCATCGTCTTTAATTATTACAACACTTTTCTTTACAAGATTATTAACTTTACGTATCATTATTTTTCCTCCTTAGTCGTCATGTACGGATTATATAACGTTCTTAGATCCTTATCGCAGAGAGCTTTAGTTAGCAATCGGCTAGTTATTCTTGTTAATCCATCAATCGAAGCCAACTTATTCCGTTCAATAAATAGCACAGGAAGATCTATCACACCTAGATTATACCTAGCGGTTAGATAAATATGTCTTGTAAATGACCGTCGGCTTAGCGTCTGTATACATTCTACTATTTTTTTATCTAAGATTGACGTAAGGTTTTTTATAACTCGGTTCTCGTCAGCTATAGGCGGAACGACTGCACCGATATCAGGTCGCATCACATCGCCCATATCGCTATAATCATCAATATCTTTAATCATAGTCTCTGAGAATGCTATTATATCAGCAGCTTCATCACGAATGATGTCGCCGACAGTGGCTGATTCGCTAAATAATACATTTTTTATGGTAAGATTTTGCGGCGTAGAATATTTTAGCCGCCACTGAGCGCCATACATTGAATCGCGCACGACTTGAGCTTGAACTTGACGCTTCTTGATATCATCATTTAAAGCTCCCTTTTGAGCATTGATAACATAAGGCTTTGCGTCTAATCCTTGCGCAGTAGAATTTTTATGGACACGCCAATAGTAAAGTATTTGCGAAACATGCGCAATCTGCTGTGGCTGCAACATTCTCGTTATACGCAAGAAAAGTTCCCAATCTTGGGCTCCGTTGTAGTTGCCGTCTTCACCCTCCAGCTCCAACAAAAGTTTACGCTGCATGACAGCAAAGTGCGTAATATAGTTTACCGACCGCAAGAAATCAGCATTCCAATCAGGTTTGAAAAATGGTTGATATTTTCGTCCGCGTTCATCAAGCTTAATCTCGTCAGTATATATAAATTTTACATCTGGCAAATTATTTATCTTTTCGACAATTCGCAATAAAGCGTCTGGGTGCAGCACGTCGTCATGATCAAGTAGCGCCACGTATTCCCCGCTAGCTTTATGGATACCGTAATTTGTCGCCCCGGCAATATGGCGATTGGCCTTAAGAAAAAAAGGCTTTATTTTTGCATTAGTCTTTGCTATAGAGCTGATTTCTTGTTTCAAGCCTGTATCAGGCGACGCATCATCAACAATAATCAGCTCCCAATTATCGTATGATTGAGATTCAACCGACTGAACCATTTCCCTCAAGTATTTAGTTGGAGTATTGTAAGTCGGTACAATAATCGACACTAGCGGCTGTCTGCGTAATTTATAATTTATAGGCTTATCTTCATACCTGCACTGCCATGACTCATATAACCTGCGCTGACGCGAATCAAGATAGTTGCGATATGGCGAAATCAATAACAGCAAGAAAGAGTAAAGTGCTCTATTGTGTTTTATTATATTTTTCAAGCGTTGCAGCATATTTTATTTCCATGTGTGATCTAGCTTCGTCACACCGCCCCAGCGACCGTGCTTATAGTCACGCTGAACCGAAAAATGAGGACCTTCTTCTATAAAAGCTATGGTATCTATATCCCGTTTTCCAGTTAATCCAGCTTTTATGAAATAATCCCCTTCGTTAAGATTCAGTTTTACAGTATATTCTGCCTCGTTGATATTCTTAATTCTATATTTATCCTGATATGTATTTGGACCAAATACATATTCGCCATTCTCTCTAAATATAGCAACTCCAACATTTTTAACGTCAGGATAATTCCAAGATAATTTTACTGTGATAATTTCATTATAACCAAAAGAGCTAGTTTCATTCCCCTGACTGTCATACAATCTCACATCAAACGGAGCTAATGATCGATCGAAATTATGCGATTTTGCATGTTCAGCTTCGTTGCTTCTACTATAAGCAGCAGCAACCACATGAGGTTTTCCTTGAAGTTTAATTTTACCATCCTCTAATAGCACTGCTTTATTACAGAATCGTTCAACAGCTCCCATGTCGTGGGTAACTAAGATAACAGTCTTTTTTTCACGCTTTAGTTTATCGAAGTATGCGTAGCATTTTTTTTGAAAAGCTTCATCACCAACTGCCAACACCTCGTCAAGCATTAATATGTCACCTCTTGCTTTTATCGCAATAGAAAATGCTAGCCGAACTTGCATACCGCTTGAATAATTCTTTAACCGCTCCTCCATAAAGCCGTGCATTTCCGCAAAATCAACAATCTCATCATACATCAAATCGACTTCTTTTCGACTAAATCCTAAAAGAGCGCCATTCAAGTATACATTGTCTCTGCCGGATAATTCAGGGTTAAACCCAACACCCAACTCAATAAATGGAACGAGCTTGCCTCGAGTATGAATATTACCTTCGTTTGGAGTATATATTTCTGCAATCAGCTTTAGTAAAGTACTTTTACCAGATCCATTTTTACCAACTATTCCAAAAAAGTCACCTTCTTTAACAGTAAAAGATACGTTTTTTAATGGAGTAAAATCCCGATAACCTTTTTTTCTTAGTAAGAAGCCCACTATTCTTTGTTTGAGCATTGTTACTGATTCGATCGGGATTCTAAAAGTTTTTGTTACACCGACAACCTCAACTGCATTATTATTCGCCATCTAAATATCCTCCGCAAAATATCGTGATCTTTTAGAAAAATAATAAGTTCCTAATAATACCGTAATCAATATTATTAGCCATGGTATAATAATCCGCCAATCATGGATTAGGTCAGTTATTCTTATAATCGAACCATCCTGATTTATTAAAGCATATCGAGCATCTTGAATAATTTGTGTTACTGGATTTATAAATAGAAGCTCTGCTGCCGCACGACTACGCTCTAATGCCATTTGTAGCGGATAGATAATTGGTGCAGCATAAAAGGCTGCTTGTAAGAATATTTCCCAAATATAGCCCGTATCGCGATACTTAACGTTAAATACAGACAATAATAACGCTATACCAAGCGAGAATACATACAGCTCAGCTACAAGTGGAATGATCAACAATGCTGACCAAGAAAGGTTTACCCCATTTAATAGTATAAAGACCAAAACCACACCTAAATTAATAAATAAATTAATTAAAGAAGATATCGTTCCCGATATTACAATAATATATTTAGGAAAGTTTAATTTTCTAATCAAATCCCCCCTATTAACAATAGATCCTAGCCCGTTACTTGTCGCCTCTGTAAAAAATGACCACAAAACTATACCTAACAGCATAGTTACAGGGAAATGTGGTATACCTCTATCTAGTCGCAATATATGTACAAAAACGATATAAAGAATAGCAAATAAAAACAATGGCTTTAGTACACTCCAAATATAGCCCAAAACTGATCCTTGATATCTTAATTTAAAATCTGTTACGACAAGTTCTCGTAATAATATAAAGTTCTTACGACCTAAAAAATTTAAAGACCTCCACATGACTATTCTAGTATATAATAGTTAATGTATTATGAATAGACTTGCAATTATTGTTCTAAATTGGAATGGGTCTGATGACGCCATAGAATGTGTTAAATCATTAGCTAAGCAAACTTTAAAGCCTACTATTATCATCGTGGATAATAATAGTAGCGACAATTCTGTTTCTGTATTTGAGAAATATATTTCAATACATAAAAGAGAAGAAATTACTTTAATTAAAAACCCACGAAACCTAGGGTTTGCTGGCGGAATTAACACCGGATTGGTTTATGCGCGTAAACAAGGATTTGAGTATATTGGTGTACTTAATCCTGATGCTATTGCTGACAAAAAATGGTGTCAAGCACTCGTCGATGAACTGTCAAGCCAGCCAAAATGCGGTATTGCAACTGGTATTTTACAGCGGCGCAACGGCAAGACGCTTGATACAACTGGCGACTTCTATACTACCTGGGGCTTGCCTGGCCCACGAAACCGCGACGAGCCTATTGAAAATGCGCCGGACAAGCCTGGCGAAGTTTTTGGTGCGACTGGCGGCGGAGCGATTTATCGCGCGGCAATGTTTAACGATATCGATATGTTCGACGAGGATTTTTTCATGTATTACGAAGATGTTGACCTGAGTTTTCGCGCCCAGTTAGCCGGCTGGCAAGTCCGCTTTACACCCAAAGCCATCGCCTATCACAAGGTTGGCGCCAGCAGCAAAAAAGTGCCTGGCTTGGCCGTTTACAACACTTTCAAAAACCTGCCGTTAGTTTTCATTAAAAACGTTCCAGGGAAGTTGTTTTGGTATATTGGCCTGCGTTTTTTCCTGACATATTGGCTAATTTTCGCCAGCGCCGTCCGCCACGGCAACGGCTGGCCAGCTTTCAAGGGTATATTAGCCTCAATAATTCGTAAACCTGCTGCTTACCATAAACGTTGGTCTATTCAAAAAAACCGCAAAGCTTCCATCGACTACATCCGCAGTATCATCCACGAAGGGCCGTTACCCAATCAAACTGGACTGCTGAAATTTAAGCGTTTTTTCAGGATAAAATAATACACTCAAAATCATGAAATCAATCACCCTCCTCATCCCTGTCTATAACGAAAAATCTGTTCTCCCGCAGCTTTTTAGCAGACTGGACGAGCTGGCAAAATCTACTCCCAATTACCAATTTGAATTTCTATTCATCAATGATGGCAGCGTCGATGAATCTTTATCTATTATTACCAAACATGCTCAGCAAGATACGCGCATCAGCTATATCAATCTGTCGCGCAACTTCGGTAAAGAAATAGCGATGCTTGCCGGAATTGACCACGCCGAAGGCGATGCTGCCGTGATTATTGACGCCGATTTGCAAGATCCGCCAGAGTTAATAAAAGAGATGATTGCCTATTGGGAAGACGGTTATGATGATGTTTATGCTCGCCGCAGCAGCCGGCAGGGTGAAACTTGGCTAAAGAAAAAAACTAGCCAGTGGTATTACAGAATTCTCCAAAAATCGACTAGTATTCCTATTCAGGTTGATACCGGCGATTTTCGCCTGCTAGACCGGCGATGTATTGAGGCGCTGCGGCAATTTCGCGAATCTCAGCGCAATACTAAAGCGATTTTCAGCTGGATCGGCTATAAGAAAAAGGAGATTTTTTACGATCGCGACCCCAGACTGGCTGGCCAAACTAAATGGAATTATCGCAAATTAATCAACCTAGCCATCGACGGTATCACTAGTTTTACCACCGCGCCACTGCGAATGGCTACCATCTTTGGATTTATCATTTCCTTCGTCGCTTTCTGCTGGATTATCTATCTTTTAGTTCGCCCTTTGTTCGGAGTTCCGACTGGCGCCGGCTACTCTTCCTTAATGGCAGTCATTCTGTTCTTAGGCGGTGTTCAGCTATTATCATTAGGAATAATTGGCGAATACGTCGGCCGGATATTTATTGAGACTAAAAATCGACCGTTATATTTAATTGAGGAATATCATGCAGGAAATCGCAAAAAAACACGCCGATAAGCTACGTTTTGCTATTGTCGGCAGTATTAATACGGCGCTTGATTTCAGCATCCTTTTTATCTTAACGATGCTTTTTAATGTCCCGAAAGAATTAGCCAATTTTATATCAACATCTGTTTCTTTTTTGTTCTCATTCTTTGCTAATAAAAAATATACTTTCAAATCAACATCTAAAAACTTAAAAAGACAGTTTCTATTATTTACTATCGTCACGCTATTTGGTTTATGGGTCATTCAAACGATTATTATTGCTGCCACCACGCCAGTATTCACAAATCTTGGCATAAATAAACCTAAACCGGCGGCCTTACTTATTAGCAAGTTAATCGCCACCGCCGCCAGCCTTATTTGGAATTACACCCTCTATTCCAGAGTAGTTTTCAAAAAACCTAAGAACTCTTCTGACTAATAATCAGCTGGCGGTCTCGACCTTCGCCCTCAGAGTGCGTCTCAATATCGCTATACTCACTTGCCAGATGATGCACCGTCCAGCGGTCAGCCGCGTTCAAATTAACAATCTTTGACTCGCCAGTCCGGCGAACTTCTTCAATCCAACCGCGCGCCTTCTCAATAATTTTCTCAGCATGCTGTTTTTTATAATCAGCGATATCCAAATTCACCCGAACAGCCGATGCTTTTTTATGATGAAGTGCTGTCGATAAAAGTGTTTGGATACTCCTCAATGTTTCCGCACCCCTGCCAATCAAGATACTACTCCGCTCACTGTGTGGAATTGAAGCTATAACAATTCCATCCTCAATTTTTACCTCAACTTCCAAATTTAAATCAAAGAATGTCAGTAAATCCTCCAGATACTTTTTCGCAAACTCAACTGTTTCAATTTGGTCCATAATTCCTCCTTAACCCTTAGCCTTGATCCGCGTTATCCGAGCCTCTGTTGCCTGCTTAGCGCGCTTATTTGTCTTCACTGACGCTGCTGATTTTCGAGTAGTTGTCTTTTCATTAGCAATCGCCTGCATCTCCAAAGAATCCTGTCTAAGAATAATATAATTCTGAAGGTACCCTACTGCACTAGCTGTTGCCAGGTAGAGAGCCAGTGCTGCCGGCAAGTACACAATCACGAAAAACATCATCACTGGCATAAACTTCATCATTTTTCGCGTCATTATGGCATTTACCTCTGACTGATCAGCTTCTTTACCGTCACCGGCCTCAGCTAAGACATCACGTAATTTACGTGTGTTATCAGATTGCGGAGATAGCTGCTTCGAGGTTAGGTATTGTAAATAAGCTGCAACTCCCGCTAAGACTAATAGACCGATAATCACACCATTTTTAGAGATAGCGTGCTGTGTTAGATCAATAATCCCTAAGAAGTTCTGGTTAAATTGATTGGGATTATTAACTAGGTTATTTGCTACTGGTAGGTTTTTTACAAAATCATAAACATATTTTCCCAGGTCTGAACGATTAGAAACAAAAATCTGCACCACTCGGTACATTGCAATTAAAATCGGCAGCTGAATAATCATAATACCCAATGAGCCAAACATACTTACGTTGTGTTTTTTATAAAGCTCCATCATCGCCAGGTTGCGCATTTGCGGATTTTTAGCGTATTGCTTCTTAATCTTTGCCAATTCCGGCTGCATTTTTCGCATTGCTTTGGCTTGATGAAGTTGCTTCTTAATCAGCGGCCATAGCAGTAGTCGTACTAAAATTGTAAAAATAATAATACTAACACCAAAATCCGGAATTAAGCTATAAATAGCCATCAATAGATTGAAAATTGGCCGAACGATAAACTCATCAAAAAAACTCATGACCTAATTATAGCAAAAATACCACTATTTATACAGTTGAGCCTGAGAGAAAAGACCTTTTATCGCCTGTTTTAATTCTTTATGTGGCATTAATAGTACCTCTGGCGAAAAAATGACAACAACAACATCTTGATCGTCTTTTAAAAATGCTAGTTCCAGGCGAATAATTTCATATATCCGTCGACGTATTCTATTCCGCCTGACAGCTGATTTTAATACTTTTTTACTAACAACCACCGCAAACCGGCTGTGATGGCGATATGGATTATTAATATATTTCACCGTCGCCAAAGATGAGCGCACTGCTTGTCCATTTTTATACACGAACTTTAAGCTGCCGTGTCCGTGAAACCGATTACACTGTTGTAACATATTTTACAATTATATCAAAAAATCCCGCCTTCATCGACGGGAGCTTTTGTTTGCTAGATCAGATAGCAATTTTTGCGCGACCCTTCAAGCGGCGGCGCTTCAAAACCATCCGACCAGCCTTTGTAGAAACTCGCGCCCTAAAACCGTGCGTTTTTGCACGATGCCGGGTGTGTGGTTGAAATGTTCGCTTTGGCATATCAGTGCTTAGTATATATTTTTTTAGCGTTTTTTGCAAGTCGCGTGATACTTTTCCACTATCACCCCTTCTTTTTCCACAAGTTTAACAGATACATTTTTTACCTGTGGAAAACTCCACCTCTGTTTTTACCTGTAGTATTGTAGTCAGTGCACTACTTGTGGAAAACTCTATGTATTTGCTATAGTAAAGATAGTTAATAGAATTTGAGGGAGTAAGCTTTCGTGGATAGTCATGCAGTCTGGCAGGGTGTGTTGGGTGAGATTGAAGTAACTGTATCGTCATCATCTTTTACAGCATGGTTCAAGAATACAAAGCTAGAGATAATCTCCGATAAAGAAGTTCTGATTGTTGCTCCAAATATTTTTGCTCGCACCCAACTTGAAAAACGCTTTCATCCGCAAATCCTTGAGGCTTTATCTCATAATGGCATAAATGCTCCATCAATATCTTATAACGTTGAGTCTAGCAATAAGAAACCGCGCGTTAATCGAGAAATCACTAAAGCCGAACGTCAAACGTCATCAGCGGCGCTAATCTTGCCATCAAAAAAATCGCACTCCAACAATCTTAATCCCCGCTACACATTTGACAGCTTTATTGTTGGCTCCAGCAACGATCTGGCATATGCCGCTTGTCAGGCTGTCGCTTCAAACCCTGGTAGCAAATATAACCCACTATATTTATACGGAGGTTCTGGACTTGGTAAAACTCACTTAATGCAAGCTGTTGGTAATGAAATAATTAAAAAACAACCGTCAGCCCGTGTTCTTTATATCACCACAGAGACGTTTGTTAATGAATTTCTTGATTCCATTCGCTTTAAGAAAAAAGGTTTTTCGGATAAGTATCGTAATGTTGATGTACTAATCGTTGATGATATGCAATTTATTGCTGGTAAAGAAAAAACCCAAGACGAGTTTTTCCATACATTTAACGACCTTCACCAGAATAATAAACAAATAATCATCAGTTCCGATAAACCGCCAAAAAGTATTCCAACATTGACCGATCGTTTGCGTAGCCGATTCGAGTGGGGTATGGCGATTGATATTCAAATGCCAGATTATGAAACTCGTTGTGCAATCGTAAAAGCGAAAGCAGCTCTCAGTAACGCTGAGTTGGATTCTGATGTTGTAGAATATTTAGCGACCAACTTTAAAACAAACATTCGCGAATTAGAGGGCGCATTAAACCGACTCTTAGCCTACGCAGAAATGCAAAACTTCACGCCAGACTTAATGGCAGCCGAGGGTATCTTAGGTGACATTAAACGTAGTCGTCCGCAACATGTTACCGCTAAGCAGATTATCGATAAAACTGCCCGCTATTATAATATAGACGTAAAAGATATGTGTTCATCCAGGCGCGACAAATTTATTGCTACGCCTAGACAAATTGCCATGTTCTTACTGCGCAGTGAGCTAAAGATGAGTTTTCCAAAAATTGCCCAAGAACTCGGACGAAAAGATCACACCACCGCCATGCACTCAATTGAAAAGATTACCAAAGAGAGCCTCACTAACGTCAGTATTCGCGAACAAATTAATGACATTAAGGATAAAATATATGTTCATTAATTGTGGAAAAGCTGTGCAAACTCTGTGCTTTGGCAGTGAATTAGCAACATACGAATCTGTGGAGAAAAAATCCATCATCACCAGTCAGTGGAATAACAATCAATTGTCCACCACAGAAAACACAGCCAATACACAGGGTTTTCCACTTTCCTTTTCCATATTCCACCCCTGTTTGAATACATTTTTTACCCAGTTTCCACAACGCCTACTATTACTAACACTAATTAAAAATTAAGGAAAGTATAATGAAAGTATCAGTCACCCAGGAAAAACTTGCTAAAGCACTCAATCTAATCAAGGACGTTGCATCAAGTAGAAATGAGCTGCCAATATTGAATAATATTTTGCTACGTACTGATGGCGGACGCCTATTGGTTGCCGGAACAAACTTAGAGATTGCCTCTACTCAATATATTGGTGCTAAGATTGAAAAACCTGGCTCTATCACTATTCCTGCTCGCTTGGTTTCGGAATTTGTAACAAACCTACCGAGTGGAACGGTGGAACTTGAGGCTAAAGATGACCACCTTCATATTACTTCTGGCAAATTTTCATCAGTCATAAATGGCGTGGTGGCAGATGAATATCCAGAGTTGCCAACAATTGACGAAACAACAGCGATACAATATGAAATTGATGTTGAAGATTTGAAAAAAGCTATCGTTCAGACGAAAATTGCAGTTAGTTCTGATATGACGCGGGCAGTTTTGACTGGCATATATTGGCACAATTACGAAGGTTCGCTGTATTTGGCGGCTACGGATGGCTATCGATTAGCGGAAAAACGCTTAGCAAAGTCAGACAGTGAGGTGTCAGCAATTATTCCTGCCTCAACTCTATCTGAGGTCAGTAAAAGTGTTGGCGAAGAAAAACAAATCACTATTTTGTTTGATGATTCCCAGGTTTGTTTCCGGACTGGTGATATGGAAATTGTTAGTCGCTTAATTGATGGAAAATTTCCTGATTATCGTCAATTGATTCCGTCAAACTCAGAGACAGAAATTATTATTAAAAAAGCTGACTTTAGTCGTGTAACAAAAATTGCCGCGTTGTTCGCGCGTGAATCTGGCGGTGGAATTACGGTGACCGCGTCAAAGGAGAATTCCCTACTCTCTATCCACTCAATTGCGTCTGAGTTGGGCGAGAACACTTCAGAAGCGTCAGCGGAAATATCCGCCGATGGCCAAGTGACGCTTAATTCGCGCTACCTAACGGAGGTGTTGAATATTGTTGATGCTGATGAAATTACATTCTCGTTTAACGGTAAGCTTTCTCCGTGTGTTATCCGAGAGCAAGTAAAAAACCCTGACTACACACACATTATTATGCCGCTTAAGAGTTAGTTGAGAACGGCGATAATCTAGAGGCAGCTTCCGATAAAATCTCCTCGGGGATGTCTTTAGTATTGTAAGTAGTGTTAATAATTTGCGGGCGAGTTTTAACGACCCACTGGTTATTCTCTTTTTTCATGATAACTGTGTAAACATCACCAGAGTTCCTGTTGACCGCTGCTCGCTGATAAGTGGCTGCATACCAATTGATATCTTTACCCAGGAGAATTTCTCTTTGTAGTATGAAACTAGTCTGCAGATTTGGATATTTACTAAACAGCGCACGTAGAATGCTATCTCTATACTCTGTCATTTTTTGTGTAATAAATTTCTGGCTGTACTCGGTTTTTATTGGTATTTCCCTACCTTTTCCTTCGACAGTAAATTCAACAGAACTTTCCTTGATTGTATTTGATTTTGATGAGGTTTTAATCATATATTGTCCATCTTGGAGCTGAATCTTAGAGTCGCCGCTTAATGTAGTTACTTCAGATGGGTTTTTATTAACAATACGATACAGCTTTGCGGATAAGTTTGGTTTATCGAAAGTGATTGATACGGTATATGTCGGCCGCATAAAAAGCAGAGCTAAGATTGTTAACAAGATAATTGTGGCGCCGACAATGATAATATTTCTTCGATTCATATCTACTCCGTAAATGTATTAGCGTAATTCCTAAAGGTGATGTTGAGAGTTGCTGGATCGAAACCCTGCTCTTTAATTTTGTTAATGGCAGCATTTCTGTAACCTTCGGGTGCGTCAATTTCTATAATAACGCCATTTGGCTTATTTGGGTCCATCTTATAGCCGATTGAATAAAGTAAATTCTTTATTGGCAATTTCTTAATAACCGGGTTGTTTTTTTCGAGATTCTGTTGTTCGCTAGCTAGTCTATTAGTGGTTGTCTTGTCTATCTCTGATATTTTGGAGGATGATAAAGCTTCTTTAGATGCTTCCTGTGTTAGCGGTTTTAATGAAAAAACAATTTTTATTGGTGAACCTTGTTTCACTTCTGTGCGGATAGTTTTATCTTCAAAGCCACTTCTGGACGCCTTAAAGTCGTAAGTTCCCGGCTTTATGTGGACAACTTGAGAGCCTGTTACTTTTTGATTATCAAAAGCAATCTCGGCTTTATCTGGTGAGATGAGCAGGGAGACTGGTGTGGTGTTGGTTCTCGTGGCACAAACGATTATGCCATACAGTAATACCCCCACTGATGATAAAAACAATATTTTACTGATAGCTTGCTTATTCATATTATCTTCTTATTTCATTCCTTTGCTGTTTTTTATCTTCTGGTATGTTGCCATTTCTAAACCAAGTTACGCTTGGTGATGTTATACTTTCTAGACCCGCCTTTGGTGCATACTGACACTGTGAAGCAGATGCAATTAATGAATCAAAGCCGTCAATTTTACCGACATAGACAAATGTGTGTCCCGGACTGTGTGCAACATCGCCCGGCTGAAGATCGGCTGTATTAATTGAACTGCCGTTACCGACCGTCTTCCAGTTAGCTTCTGCCCAGGCTCGCTGCATACTTGTCGGTCCAGCCTGACCATTCTTTGCGCCGTAATTATAATTTTGATCAAAGCCGCTATCATACAGTAAAGTTGTTACGAACCCGCCACAGTCAACCCCACCACCAAAGCAGTCATCCCCAACAAAACGGTTTTCCTTTATTGCGTTTTCAATAGCTTCGGCGTATTCGGGTTTTTTGTCGGTACGAGTTCTTGTTTCTGGCCAGGCATAGCGCTTAACATATTCAATAAGCTTATCGCGACTAGAAGATGAACAATTTTCTCCACCTACCGCTGAGTCTTTAAATCTTTCATATATCGCCTTTGCAAATCCGCCTCGCGTACTTAAGACTCTTTCTGCTGAGTCGGCTGACACTTCAAAGTTGTTATGCCAAAAAACAGTAGCATCTTCGACGGTTTTTGTTTCTTTTAGGGCGTCCCATTCTTTCATTCCAAAGAATGACCCAACAAAACCAAATGCGGTTACTGGTCGGTTCTTACTCTCTTCCATTAGGTATTCCAGCTCAAAAATCAGAAGCTTGTCGTTGTCTTCAATAGGGATTGAATCTAATGTGCCGTCATTCTTTGCTGCCCCGCCATACGCTTGGTTATAATACTTTGTTAATTCTGAAGGTATTTTACTAGCGATCGCAGTTCGCCTTCCGCCAGTCCACTGTGCAAGCCCCCAGCCGCCACTACCCCAGCCCTGACTTTCTTCATGTCGGGTCGGACTGAATCCTGACTCGGCCTGGATATTTCCCATTACTCCTGCTGCTTGCTCTGCACTTAAACCGGCATTACGTAAGTACCCCCAAATCTTCTCTTGATTATCAGCGCCAGACACACCGTTGGTTGATGAACCAGAGCATGTTGTGTCGTTTTTCTTATACCAAGTGATAGTGTTTGTAATATATGATTCTGGATAAGCTGCTGCAGAAGATATTGGCTGAACAGTAATCGCGAAAGATACGATAATACAAATAGCGATGGAGATTTTTTTATACATCAGTCTGACCTCTTGAATATTCATTAATAATATCTGTAGGTACGCCAGTTTGCTTTAGAGAATCTATTGATTTTTCGCTATTAATTCCTGTAATAACTGTGCCGTTTTTAAAAATAGCATACGAATCATAAGTGGCCTTAGTGGTGTGGCTAAAAATCGTCATTTTTATTAGTTTAAATCCGTTTTGCTCTTTAACTAAGGTGTATTTTTTTAGTTCACGCTTTCCATATTTACTGGCAGTGGAATTAAATAGATCAATGATAATATTCTGCTCAGTTGGCTGCTGAGGATTGGTGTTTTGGGCGACTGGCTTTTTATTAGCGGTTTGTTCGGAAGATAAAACTGTTGTATATTCGCCCTCGGTAGGATTTTTTGTGATAAAAAACACCACCAGAATACTCATAAAGAGCATGATAGAAAGTATTAGGATGGTTTTGTCTTCTCTATTCATGTTAAACATTCCTTGCGTATTCCCAGTGCCACGGTTCTGGTTTACTGCCACCCGGTTTTGCCCAAGCTGGATGAACGTAGCCATATTTATGTGCATTCGCTTCCAGCCATTTATAAACATTAGAACCAGTGCCTCCAACATTAATATCTACTGCCAGACCCCAACCGTGATTTGATATGCATGGAGGAGCTGGTGCTGCTGCCCCGCCCTGGTATCGTGGATTACCTGGAGTGGCGTAAGCAATTTGCGTATCGCAATCCCGGTAAGCCTCGTTGATGGTTAAGTCAGCGCCAGTCTCAGCTTTGTAAGCTTTATTCATTTCTTCCATGGCTTTTGCAGCTTTTTTATGCATTTTATTGCTTGATGAGAATGATAATGCTTGCAATTCTGAGCCTGGTATTTTACCGTTTTCATGTCCGCCCCAGCCATCAGCGGCCTCTGCTAATTGCGGTTCGCCGACGGCATCGCTGTCATCAACTGGTTTAGTTTCATTTGAGCCTCCCTCATTTTCTTCCTCGTCTTCACCGTTGACTGATTGAGCGACTTGGAAATCAATAAGCAGGACTGACATTGCAGATAGTTTTCTATCGCTATAAGTCTTATTGTCGCTACCAGTTCCAGCTGATTCACCGGTAATTGCTGAGCCATCAGTTGGGTCGGTAAGGTTTTGCTGCTTAATTGGCCCTGAAGAGGTTGAGCTGGATGGTGCTGTACAGCCACCGCTCTTAAACCAATATTCTCCAGTACTGGCGTCACTACAATCACTAATAAAATCATGAAGAGGTGTATTTTCAACGATGTACCCAATCTTTATGAGGTCTTCTATGGTTGCGCCATCTGGGATTTCCTTACTATTATCAACCCACCCCTCCTCTTCGGCTATTTGGAGTGCTTCATCGGTGGACATGTTGGCTTGATCCTTAGTGATACCAGTACATGGCAAGCCCGCCAGGTTGATTGCTGGATCATCAGTTGAGCCACTACCCATGTTAAAGTCCTTTGCGTAGCCGCAGTATTTGTCTGAATACATGCCATTTGCTGCTTTTGCAGTCGATGAATACGTTAACGCCATTGACGGTAATCTAAATATATTAGATAGCATTGCCATCGGAGTTCTGCTATATGTGCCATTTGCTAACATCATATTTCCCATATTATGGACAATACTGCCTAAGAAAGTATATTTACTAGAAGTGTCAAACGGGCTCAATGAGGCAATGTCCATCTCTTTCTGGATTTTTTCATTAGCAATTTTAATACCATTAAATTCTGCTAATTGACTTCGTTTTAGTCCTGGCAACATCTGACTCATGGATCCGGTCGAGAAGAAGGCTGCTGCGCCAACACCAAGTGAATCTCCCAAATCTTTATATTGTGCGGTGTTTGGAGCTAAGAACTTTGTTGCCAGCTCTAGAAGCAAATTCTTGACTGCTTCACCAGCAACCCATCCGGCGACAGAAGTAATTGCGTTTTGGACTACAACTTTGCCAACCGTACGGGCTAATAAACCTACTCCACCAGTCATCCATGTAGCTGATAATTCCATTGCCGAGAAAGAGTACATGGTGTATGGACTAAGAATGAAATTGCAGACTGGGTCAGTTGCCTCCTTAACGCCGTTCAGAGATTGGATTATTGGATTAGATATTACTGAATATCCAGGAACGTAATTTTTAGCAATGGCTGGTTTATTTTGGTTTATGCCCATTGTTGCCATCATTGTTGGTGAGTCTAAGGCAGATCCTTCAGTATTTTCAGAATCTTTCATTTTTCCTCTCTCGGTCAGCATTGTGCCAATTGTATCCATTGCTTCTGGTGTAAAACCGCTACCAAATCCAGCCGCTTTTGCTTGTGATCCAGGAGATAATATAACTTCCATAACTAAGGTAAATACGGGTGCCAACTGAATGGCAGCAAACCCTGCAGTCACGATATTCGGAGCCTTTGCGACTACGCAGCCACCAGCAGCAATACCATAAACCAGTCCGCCTTTGCCTATTTTTTCACCAAGACCTTTAATGCGATCATTAACTGCGCTGCTCGCTTTACCACCATCAAATTTTGGTAGCTTTTCCTTAAATTTAGTAATCCGTTCTTGTACGCCAAGTTTTTTATCAATCTTATTAGCAATTCCGCCATTTCTTTTAAGACCCAGGTGTTTGTAAATTCGCTGCATGTGTTTTCCGGTCCAGGCATAAAAACGCATGATTCTTCCATAAACTTTATTTCCTATTTTCCTATTCTCTGGTTTGATTAACTCATCTTTTAATTCGGAGGCTTTGATGGGTTTGCCATTGTTAATTCCCTCAACACTGTAATGTGAAGGGTTTTTATCTGGATAACCTGTTTTTTTCAGATTTATCTCGGTACCATCAGCGTTAACAGGCTTAATCCCCTGTTTTGATAGTCTCCATAATGCCTTATTCGAGATTCTTCCTAGCTTACAGCGCATTCCCTTTTTGCCTTGGCAAATTCCTGTATTATCTCCGCTGTTGAGTATGCGATTAAAATGCTTTCTGAAGCGGTATTCTTTAACGGTTGAGGCGGAGTCATTAGTACCTCTCATGTTCTCAACAATGTTTTGCAGCATGGTGGCCGGTCCAAAAAGCGATCCTATTATCCCAAATAAAGCAGCAATTAATGCAAATATCATGGCGATTGGGCCGCGTTTTTTCATTAACGACTTAAAAGTCATCGGCTGCTTTTTATTAGATTTATTGGATGGTTGATAAAAACCATCCCCGTTAGTAGAACTACGAGAAGATTCTTGGTCGGCAACTTTTTTCTCTGCACTATCAATATCACTAGGATCGTAAAAATCCTTATCAAAGTTGTCATCGCCCTTTAGCTGATTTGCTGTAGCTGATTCACGCGCACTAAGTTCATTACTGGCGGGATTCAGTCTCTCGTCAGCCTTATCATCCGTATCGTAAGAAAGTAGTGCCATATTCTCCTATAATTATACTATACTGGTCCGTATCCGCCGATTGGCGTTTCTGACGGTTTTACCTGTTGAGCCGCCGGATTAGTGTTAATGAGATTATATTCAGTGTCGCTAGCTTGGATTTGGATGTGAACATGGTTTTGTCCAGCAAAGAACAACCCTTGTCCAACTGGGAAATTGGATAGACGCTTCTGCTCTTCTTCTGTCAATTTGAACACCTGAGACAGGACATCGACAGCGCTAGTAGACTGTTTTAAGAGGAGCTGCATTGATGAGTTAGAGACAATTGCCCGCCCCATTTTACTGCCCACGAAGTCCTCGACGTCCTGAGTGATAGTCGTTAATCCCAATTGATACTTTCGGGCGCGTTTTGCTAGTGAGAACAGGAAGCTGGCGGAATCATCATATTTCATCAATTGCCAAGCCTCATCAACAATCAGCATGCGTTTCTTCTGATCGGTGCGCGTAATATTCCAGATATGATTTAAGACAATGTACATTGCTGTCGGTCGCAGCTCATCTTCCAGGTCGCGAATATTAAACACCACCATATTATTATTGATATCAATATTGCTTTGTTGCGAGAAGATACCCGCAAATGTTCCAGAGGTAAATTTGCGGAGGCGCTGCGCCAAGCTCGGCCCAGTACCACCCATATGAAGCAGTGTATCGTATAGATCAGAAATTGTTGGCGGCGTGGAATTGTGAGTTAACGGATCTGAGGTAATGCCAACTCGCGCATAAGTGTCAATCAACGCCTGATCGATATCAGCCTCCTCGGCTGGCGTTAATCCTGCCATGACTTGGCCGCTGGCTGTTGCCTGAGCTCCACCCAGCATTTGTCGCAACAGGCCGTGTAATGTCACCAAGTTTGCTCTTAAGGCGTCGTCGGCTTCATCGGTATCAATCACTCGCGGCAAATCAAATGGGTTAATCCTTGTATCGCTGTTTAAGCTCAATCTAATATAACTGCCGCCCACTGCATCGCATAATTTTTGATACTCATTTTCTGGGTCGATAATCACGATGTCTGATCCAATCATCATACTACGCAGAGCCTCTAGTTTCACTGTAAACGACTTACCGGCACCAGACTTAGCGAACACTACCATATTGGCATTTTCCAGAGAAAAACGATCAAAAATCACCAGGCCGTTATTATGCATATTGATACCATATAATACACCCTTGCCGTCGGTTAGGTCGGCTGAAGTGAACGGGAAACTAGTGGAAATAGCACCAGTATTCATGTTGCGGCGAATCTGCAATTCGTCGGTTAATTGTGGAACGGTGCTATTAAGCCCCTGTTCTTGCTGACTGGAGGCTACTTTAGAGAAGACTAATTGCTGCCCAAAGATTGTTTCAATTTTATGCTGCACAAAGTTTAATTCGTCCATGCTATCGGCATAAATTGTGATATATAGCCCGTAGCGGAAGAACTTTTCAGAACCAATTTGTAATTGATCGCGTAACTCTTCAGCGTCTTGTAAGGCTGCTTCTAGCCCTGGATCACGCACGCGGCCTTTTTCGGAGTTAATATTCATACTTGCTTCCAGTTGCGTTACTTTTTTGCGTAAATTATTCAGCACAATTTGCGTGTCGACTGGATAAATGAACATACTAATATCTAGGACTTCATCAATGTTAATTACTGAGCTAAGCCAGCCGGTGTAAATCTGACGTGGATAGCCATAAACATACATGGTGCGGCCGTATTTTGAGCCCAGACGGAAGTGGTCCGAGTGCAGCTCAATACTACTTGGCGCAATGAAATCTCGGAGTGTGCGTACGCCAGTTAAGAACGCCTGCTCAACTTCAGCCTGTTCGCGTGCTCGTTGCTGTGCCGCAATATCTACAGCGTCTAGCTTTTTCTTTGCCATTATAGTCTTCCTCCTGTTGGCGGTTGACCTTGACCTTTGGTTACGTAGGCTGTTGTGAGTTGGCTCGGGTCAATTGCCGCCAGTGATTCGCGTGATGAAGTGTCAGGGTTATATGAGGTATAGAATAGCTCACCCAATTGTCGAGTATTTAATTGTCGACTTTTGACACCTATTTGGAATAATCCGCTCATCACTAAATCAATTCGATTCTTAATCTCATCCTTAGCTTTTGCGTACGTGACCTGGTCAATCTTTGTTACAGTCGCTTCCTTCTTGCCGCTGAAGAAGCTACTAAACAGGCCCTTTGCCTGCTGTTTCATGACATTTGTATCACCGGCTGGATAATATGGTACGACGACATAGAAACTTTTATCCATAATATTGGCTTCTTGCGCTAAAACATCGATAAAATCCATGTAATCGTCCATTAAAACATTAAGTAGCATATTGTCTTGGTTGCGCCTAATTTCTGCCAATCTGTCCAGATATGGACCAATATCCACGCGGCGTGAACGAATGAGGATTTGGATTGGGAAATAAAGCGAATTAATAAAGTTCTGATAGCTAAATTCAATCCCCTCACGTTCACGGGCGCTCATCAGATCAAAGTTAATCGACTCACATTCTACCACCGCCCGAAAACTGCCGTCGCTCATGATAATCATATTCTCGCGCATTTCTGAGAAAAGCAGCGTATTCTGGGTGCTAATCGGTCCATTCTTTTTTTGCTCTGGGGTTTTATCCGGTGTGGGTGAGGCTGGACTGGGACCTGAAGCAATTGTACCCGGTACTGGTGATTGCGGTGCGCCTTGAATCACCGCATTGGCACTGGCCTGCGGAACTTGCTGATGTGGCTGTTGATTCTGTAACTCTGGTTGCATAATCCCACCTAACGTAATGAAATCACCACTTCCTCTTCTGCTAATTTATTATTTTCTCGCTCAATTCGATTTGCTTCGCGCGAAATAGTTTCAACGGAAAGGTCGCTGTGATTATTTGCCAAATCTATTATAGCAGGCGAGACGTTGTTTAGGCTAGTTTGCGGCGTGGTGGTCGATTGGCTGCTGGAATTGCTGATAGATATAGGATTTAATGTTGACTGGTGCATGCTCGGGTATGGGTTTGTTTGAAGCTGAATGTGAGAATCTATTTCTGAGTCTTCATCTGGTTGGAATACAGATTTTTTATTTGACTGGCCTGATTGCATTTTCTGAATCATGTCCTGTCGTCTGCGAGCATCTGACTCGATAATTAGATGATTAATATTCTGTGCGGTTGTGCTGTTTTCATCTAAAATATCGTGCGCTGCCTGACCTGTATTAAAAAGGTCTGCATGCATGGAGCTATTTGGATTATTAACACCGCGAATCGACCACCCCTGGCTGTCCACCAGATTTGCCAAATATGACAATCGACGCTGAACTTCGGCTTGATCGTAATTGTTTCCATAGGTTTTTTCTTCGACTTTTGGCGCAACTACCTCTACTAATGCCTCAATTCCATCAGGCTGCCACAAACGCTTTTTAGGCTTTAAGAGGAAAGAAACGACTGCCGCCAAATAGACTTCCATCGGCTGATCTTTTTTAAGTGGTAATGCTAGCGCTCCAAAAAACAGAATAACGGGCACTGGAATTAGAGCCATCGGTAGTAATATTCGCCCAAGAGCATATGCAATACCAATTCCAGCGACTGCTATGATTAAAAACACAAACTGACGGAAACTAAACGGTCCGAGCAGCTTATCTTCCGCCTCTACGTCTTGAGGAACTTTATACACCGACATACTGCTTATATTATAGCAAATTGTAAAGATTACAGCATACTCTGGAGTATTCTGAGCTGTTCTTTGGCAGCATCAGTTGCACGTGACGACAATCGTTCATTATTGAGAATCTCATCAATATTATCCCTAATCGACTGACGTCTTGTAGCGCTAATAATACCACCAGATGGGCTATTAATAGCCTCCATGAGCAATTTAACACCGTCAGCGTCGGTAGAAGCCAAATCTTCCGCTTTATATTTACCACCCTCCAACCATTCAGCGCAGTATTTCGTGAGATCGCCGCGGTTATTGATAGCACCTCTGATAAGGTCGTCAATAAGCTTACCGCCCATGAACGAAGCCTTATTTTTAACTCCAGAAGCTGCCAATGCTGCCGCCGCTGAGGAATTAAATTCTGGAGGTAATTCACTTAACAATTGAGCCACTTCTGTTACAGTACCATACTTAATTTGTTCTTCAATCGCCGCCTCACGGACGTATATATTTTTACTATCAATAACAGTGCCGTCAGCCGTGGTGACACTTTTACCCAGAGCCAAGTCTTGTCGTTGTCCGGAACTTAATTTATGGTGTTTCATAATCTGATGAGCTTCCTCGATAGATTTAGAAGTTTCACCTCTAGTTGTAGAAATAGCGCTTGCCAATGCCGCCTCTTTGCCATATGGGCTAACATTGCCAGCAGCCTGATCCTGGAGGGTGTTGTTCGATAATAGGTCCTCTGCAAACTTCTTATTAAGCTGACGTTGAGCGTTACTCTTACGCAGCCCCTCTGCTGCTATACTGGTTTCTAGTTCGTTAAATGCATCCATAAGGTCAGAATTCTGCTGATGTTGTTTCATATCTCGCTTAATTGACCAGCCAGGAAGTACACCCCGCGAGATACGATCAGGTAAAGATCTCTTCGTGCTCATGTCGCTCGGCCAATACCCCTGAGCTGCCTCTGCGTAGCGGTTAGCCTCTTGTTCAGATAACAGTTCAGATCGTCGAGCTGTTTGTTTGGCTAACAAATCTTCTCGTTTGTGCTTTGCTGATTCTTTGTAAGAATTCTCAGCTGTTTTTTGTGACCTATCTAGGCGCTCCTTACGCAGTCTACTGGCGTGATTTACACGTCGGCGTAAGCGGTTCGGATCAAATCGCCACATCTTATCATTGGCCAGTTTATTGTTCTTGGTGATTTCGCGTCGCTCTTTTGCCCAGTTCTTAGTTCTGTCGTACAGACCTTTATTTTTGTCGTTAACAAATCCAGCTACCCTATTTAATACGCCACCACTAAGTTTCAGAATTAGAGGAGTCAGCGCTAGTGGTGCTACCTGCACAATCATGCCTAAAATATGCATCATTCCGCCATTTGCTCCAGTCGCACTCTGTATAATAATAGTACCGGCTAATTGCGCTCCACCAAACGCCACTGCAAATGCTGGAAAGAAAATCAGCATTGTTGTAAAGAGACCGCGCCATTTCTCAAACCATTTCTCTGTTCCTGGTAGTAAATAACAAACAAACGCCAGAGGAGAAATAATAATCAAGATAATAATTAATGCCTGTCTTGCAGCCATAATTAAGAGTACTAAGAGTAATGTTAGCCCCAGGCCAACCAAAGCTAGCATTAGCATTGGTACCAGCTCCGCTCTAAGTGTAAACGCAGTAGCCACCCCAGCAACCGCTCCAACGCCTAATAGTCCATCAGCCAACACCGAGCTAGTGACATCAGTCCAGTTTGTTGGCGAAGTATTCTCGCCCAGCGTGACTACGGTGTTCCTGATGCCCATAAATGCATCTTGTAGAGCATATCCAGCAATATTAGATAGGTCCAGTAAAATAGCACAAATAGTAAAAGATAAATTCACTAGTACCGCGGCAATAATCAAGCGTGGTAGTAGTTTTTTAATACCATAATTACTAATACCAATTGACGTCATCTGAGAATAAATAATCACTAAGAACGCTACAATAAACGCCACGTTGCTAATGTTGCGCATAATTCCCCACGCCATATAAATGCCGCTGTTTTGGTTAGTTGTTTCTAGTGGCTGAGTTTTTAAGAACTCTTGAAGTGCACTATACATCCAGTCCATAGATCCCGCCAAGAAATTAGATACAGGACAAATTATCCACCCTAGACCCTGTACACTACAAGAACTTCCCGTTGAGTTATCAGACGGTGATTCAATCGAGACTGTTGAGGTACTGGTTTGAATATAGCCGTCTGGCGCCACGAATGAATAAACTGCGTACGTAGCCGAGCTTAATGAACTAACCTCGCTTGCGGGGAAATAAATTACCCGAACCTCTTTTTTGGCGTTATCTTCGTGTAAAAAAACAATTGACTTGTCTGGGACTTTTAACTGTTTGATTTTATTGTTATCAGTTAGTCTAGTATATTTTTCTTGATTATAAGTTAAGTCGCGGTCATCCCATGTTACATCTGCTGCACGGGCAGAGTTTGGTTGTATAAAAGCGTTCATAAAAACGCTCACCAGCAAACCTGCTGTCAGCAACATAAACCACCGCAACCCTGTGTTAAGAAGTTGCCTACGCGAAATCAACCACTCCATTCGTGGATATAGTAGCATTTTTAGGTGAAAAAGTCAAGAGAAGATACTTAGACTAAGGACTATTACGGTCTATTCTGTCTTTTCGTCTGTTCCTCTACTGCTTTTCTAATATCATCTTGAGAATGGGCGATAAATAGTCCAGAACCTTCGTTATTAGCAGGAGGAGTATTCTCTGTTCGGCTATTTTTATTCTCCTGGCTAGTTTTAAGCGTATCTGCTATTGATTGTAAAGCTTCTTCTGTTGATTTACTCATAGTAGAGCGAAGCCTTTCATTATCCAGAATTCTGGACGCTTGTTCAGGACTGAGTTTACTACTATTTATAGCGTTAGCACTTTGTTTAGCGATAGCCTCTCCTGATAGCTTACCCACGCCTGAAGCTGCAAATTCGCTAAGCTTGCCCGGAGAGAATCCAACTTCCGATGGTCCATTTTTTGCCTGCATTTGCCTAAGAGCTTCGGTCCCGGCTTCACTAACACCTGCATGAGCCCCTTTCATAGTAGTTAGGGCATCGGCCATTCCAATACTGGTAATTTTTCCTCCACCCTCCAAATATTGAGCCATCTGTGTTGCACCCCATTCACCCTTTTTAGCAAGTTCTTCTGCAGCAATTTTTTGAACATGCTTATTCTTACTTTTTAGGGCAGCTACAGCGTCGCCGTTATGTTCATATATGAATGATCGCTGAGCCTCTTCTCTGGCGAATTTATCAGAAGCCTCCTGTGCGGCATTTACTCCTTCTGACAGACCGAAGAATCTACCAGCTGCACTACTATCAAAAGCTCTTCTAGGATTCAATGCAATCCCGACCCCTCTTGTAAGCCTACTGTCACTTCCCCTGAGACTATCAGCCTTCCTTCCCAGCCAAGTATTGCCAGATCTTCTGTCTGCCTGCTTCCTAGCTGAACGCATATTCCATCTATTTCTTAAATCTCCGATTCTAGATTTACTAAGAGCCATTCCCCTCAGTCGTTTATTCGCTAATCCACTCAATCCACTAATTTTTCCTCCGATACTTCCTAGTGAGTTTAGTGAACCTTTCAAGACAAATGGGGTGGTTCCTAGTGGTATTATAGACGCTCCTAATGCTGCTATCTGCATAGTCTCTTTTGGGTTATCTGGCATGTCTGTAGCTGAAGCGGCTAATATAGCTGCTGCTAGCTTACCAGCTCCGTACAAAAGAGAAATTACAGGAAATACTATCAATAATCCTCTGAATATTGATACCCATTTCTTAAATAAATTTTCAGTATTTGGTAAGAGCCACGTTGCAAATGCTACAGGAGAGATTGCTATTAACAATATAATAGCGGCCTGTCTAGCTATTAATATTATCATAACAACCAACAGGGATAAAAGTAGTGCCAATAAAGTGGGTATACTTACGGCAAGAAATGCAAACAACGCCAATCCTGTTGCAACTAACGCCGTAGCTAAAATAGAACTAAATGTTCCGTTTGCTGCTGATTGAGTATCAATTCCTGCTGCCGCCCCCTCGAGGATACCCTTCAAAGAGACTCCTAATATATTAGATAAATCAACTGCCAGCTGGCATATATAAAAAGATAAATTAACAAGGAGAGCCCCTATTATTAGTCTTGGTAGGATTTTCTTAATTCCATAATTGCTTATACCAATACTACTTACCTGGGAGAAAATTACTGATAAAAACACTATAGCGAATATTGCATTTGCAATATCACGAAAAAAATCCCAGGCTTGCTTTAGACCCCCAGAGGTCGAATCATTTTTAAAAATACCGGGATCTATAGATAAAAACTGTGATATTGCAGCATATGTAGCATCTCCAATATTGCCCATAAAAGTTATAATAGGACACAGAAGCCAACCGATTCCATCAATGCCGCAGGAATTTTTTTCCTCATCTTTACTATCATCTGACTTGTTAAGCGCATCCTCGGCTGCTTGTGCGGCTGAGTCTACTTCTTTTTTTACGTCATTCCACGCTATAGAATTCATGTTTTGTACAATTTGAGTTCTATCTAGTCCAGACCTTCCACTAATACAGTCAGTAAAATATCTGTCTTTAGCGTTTGCACTTGTATCTCCATTTGTGCGAGAAGACACTGATTCTTCAGCGGAGACTATGCATGTCCCTATCAAATTTTTTGCAAGTCTATTCCTTGCATTTTGGTCGCAATTAATACTATCGCCTACAGTCGCACATCCCGCTTCGAGTTTTTCATTATCTGAGAGTCCTTTATACCAAGGACTCTCAGTGATGTTTGGCGTGAGCAGATTTTCCAAGTTAGACATGTTAGCTTTATTTCCAGCGGCTTCAATCGAGGCTTTTTTTCTGGCATTTTTAATTTGCTCCTCTTTTGACAGCTCTACACACCGTCCTTGCTGATATGGACCTTCTCCGGACGTAGAACCTTGAACTTGTCGCATAGTGGCTTTATATCCACTGTCACAGTTAAGCTTATCATAGCTAACTCTGTGATTGTCTTTACTGCTGTGACACCACCACCATCCTTCATTTCCTTCTCCTTGTGGTGTTTTTTCATATTTTCTGTTTCCATTACCATATTCGGGATTACATACGACGACACCTCCCTTAATAGATTGAGAATTCACATCATCTGCATGTGCAATTGATATTGGCTGTAAAAGTACAAAAATTAGTGAGATGGCTATAGTAAATAATGACAATCGCATGGGTCTATCATAAAAATACCGCATATGCTTGCATTATAGCACATGCGGTATAGCTATAGTAAATAGATGACCTAAAGCGATCCTATATTAACTTCTCTTCCGGGATCTAGCTCTCTTGATCCGATACCATACGTGATTTCGTTAACCTCTATTTTGTGCAGGATATTTGACGTGTTGACTTCTACGTACATAGTCGTAGGACTAGCGGAAAAACCTCCCTTACTTGATGGTATATATTTTTCTTCCCCGCCCGCAACAAGTCTAACAACTGAATCTCTTCCTCCGTTAGCATTAGTAACCACGACAAAATTGCGACTCACGTCAAGAATCTTAGTGTAATCATATAAAAGAGATCGTGCTTCCGTACTGCACACTTCCTTCTTGCACGTAGGAGATGTGGGGTTTGATTGCGCCCAATTTCTCCTTATTACATCCAGGAACTTGTCCAATTCTTCAGTCTTTTCTGGATTGAACATAGCTTTGGCGAGGTTCATTGCTCTTGTATAGTTCGCTTCATCGGAATGGTCGACGCTGAGCATTTGAATTAGTCGTATAATTCTTGTAGCGCTCCACGCCGTTTTCTTTGTTACAGGATCAGAGGCGGGTGCTTCTCCATTGTCATAATTGTTTTCGATAAACTGATCTAAGATTTTTACCAAATCATCCCTGGAGGCATTCTTGTCATCCAACACATTCACGTCGATGTTCTCATAGTTCCAGTCTTTTAAGGGTTTCATCATTTCTTCAACATCAGTTTTTTCAATATCAGTTTTTGTCGGATTTGGATGCGGCGGTTCAGTTGCATCTGTAGGATAATAATCTGCCGGTGACGGAGGAGTTGCTGTAGTGACGTCCTTATTCGGGCCATGACCTTCTGTGCCACATCCAGCAACACCTATAGTGACGATAGCTAGTGCACCCATTCCACGCATAAGCTTTTCAGGAAGCTTTCTAAAAAACTCTCCAGTTGTATGCTTTACTGCTTTAAGAATACCGCTCTTATGTTCTACCATAATGTTCGGAACCCTTCCTCTGACATTGTCAGGTATATTTTATAAAACTCCTTAGACCTCTGGTCCAATTGCCGATATCATAACATAAAAAGTAGAAAAATGCAACAATTAGAACATATTTTCTGTAAATAATCCAGTTTGTGATGGAGTAAACGGCGCAAAGTATTCTTGTTAGGTGCTGATTTGCTGGAGTAGCTAAATACTTTATGATTTACCGGTTTTGACCTAGTGAAGCGCCTGTTTTGGTCAACTCTCGTCTGTAGATGTTTATTATATAACGGAACGGGTGTAAATTAACTAAATATATCAAGATAATCTTTGTATACCCATTTTTGCCCGTAGGCAACATCTCTGTTATGTAATGGATATAAAATATTTTCATCTACCATTCTCTGGATTATTGTATAGGATCCTGGCTTGGTTGTATTGGTCCAGCTTGCAATTTCCGCAATCCCGACTATAGGCATTGTATAAAGATTAGTCAGTACTGACATTGTTGAAGCCGAGGCTCGTTTGCTCATTTTGTGTATTTTTAATAAATCTCTATCTCTTAATTTTATGATCTTTTCACAAGATTCAATAGAAGATTCGGCGACTTCAATCAGTCCGTCTAGGAAGAATAACAACCACTCCTCAATGTCACCTTCGTGGTAGTTATTGATTTTATCGTAATAAAGACTTTGGTGTTTTCTGAAATAGGCAGACAAATATAATACTGGAATATCAAGAGTCTTTTTGAAAAGCAAAAACATTGTAATAAGCATTCTTCCAGTACGTCCATTACCATCGTTAAAAGGATGGATTGTTTCAAATTGTGCGTGAATTAGGCCTGCCTTTATCAACGGTAGAAAATCATCATCGGCATGAATGAAATTTTCTAAATCTCCGAGCGCTCTTTTCATCTCATGAACTGGTGGTGGTACAAATCTGGCGTTGTCTGGCTTGGTTCCTCCAATCCAGTTTTGTGAACGACGAAATTCACCAGGATAGGGATTTTGCGTAAAGCGTGCGCCAGCCATTAGCTTGCTGTGTAGTTCTCTTATGAAACGCAGAGAAAATGGCATTGTTTTTGATTGTTCTATACCAAAGTTTAAAGCCTTTATATAATGTAGTATGTCATCTACGTCGTCTGGTAGGACACGGGCTTTTTCTATATTTTCGTACTCAATAGACTCTTCCATGGTAGCATTTGTGCCTTCTATGGCACTAGAGCTAGAAGCGTCTTTCCGAATAAACATTGTTAGGAAGAGGTCTTTGTCTGGTAGAAATCGAGTGATTCCATCTAGGACCCCTAATAGGTGAAGCGCTTCATTGTGTTTCGATATCAGTTCTCTAGACGGATGGAAGTCTTCTGCTGGCGGGAAATCAGCTGGAATAAAGGCTTTGAATCCTTGAGGTTGCTGTATATATCTTCCAATAATATTACTCATTATGCGCTAAATTATAGAAAAAATACTTTAATTTGACAAGATGAAATTAAAGTAAAATCGATTTTACTTTAATTTGACAAGATGAAATTAAAGTAAAATACAATCCCATAAAAAAACACCCAAATGGGTGAATCGTGGCGCGCTCGACCGGATTCGAACCGGCGATCTCCTCCGTGACAGGGAGGCGTGATAGGCCAACTTCACTACGAGCGCATAGTACAGCTCCTATACTACCAGATTATCTATGCCTTTTCAAGGAAAATATTTGCTTTTTTCGCTTGACTATTTTACAATTTCTGTATAAGAGAAATTTTATATGGCAAAAAGAAATATTATAGTTAGCGTATTTATAACGACAGTAGTCATAACAGGAATTATGGTGGCTCAGCCTGCTTTAGCGGCAAGTTGTGCTGGTGCAGATACGTCGGTTATCTCTTGCGATGGCGAAGGGAGCACGGCCCTGATTAATATCGTAAAGCAAGTTATTCAAATTTTGACAGCTGGTGTTGGTGTTGCAGCGGTTGGAGCAGTTATTTTTGGCGCAGTTCTCTACACCACCTCTGAAGGAAGTCCGGATAAAGTTAAGAAAGCGCGGGAAATCTGGACAAATACGGTTATTGGACTACTGATGTTTGCTTTTATGGTGGCAATTACTAACTTTATTATTCCAGGAGGAGTCTTTAACTAATGAAAAACATTATAATAGCAATTTTCTTGGTTGTGGTTGGCTCTGTTGGTGCTAATGTTACATTTTCTCATAACTCTCTTGCCTGTCCTGATGGTAAGATTTTGACGTTAAAGCCGTGGTATGACGGCCTGTTAGAAAGTGACTGTACCGTCAGAAGTCCCGGTAATGACACAACTTCTCAGGCTAATTTCATCTGGAAGATTGCCCTTAATATTGTGGAAGATTTACTACAGGTCGTTGGATATGCAACTACTGGCTATATCATGTATGGAGGTTTCATGATGATGACCAGCAATGGCTCCCCCGATAGGGCGGCTCATGGTCGAAAAACTATCATGAACGCAGCAATTGGTCTGGTTGTTGCGTTGTCGTCTGTGGCGGTTGTTAGCTTTATTTCATCAAGGATAGGAATATAGTATGAAATATATAGAGTTTTTTGCCGGTTTGTTGGGTAGCGCTGGTGAAGTCGGTGTACCAGATAATCAGGTTAACATTATGAGTATTATCAATTTAGCACTGTGGGCGGCCGGTGTTATCGCGGTGATTATTGTGATTATTGCTGGGATAAATTATTCCCTATCATCCGGCGATCCAACAAAAACCGCCAACGCTAAGAATGCTATTTTATACGCTGTTATTGGCCTGGTGATTATTTCCAGTGCAATTGCTATAACAAGTTACATTATAGGAAGGGTTTAAGATGAAAATTGTCACGAAAATTCTGATTGTTGGAATGTTACTGGTTGGGTTATTTGGCGTCCTTTCTCCTGTTGCTTCAGCCAACAGCGGTATTGATATTTGCTCGGGAGATGGCGCAGGTTCTATTTACTGCGAGAATCGGTCTGATGGTGAAACAAAAGTTAACAGTATTGTTGGTAATGTTGTCAATGTTCTCTTAATGGCGGTTGGTGTTATATCTATTATTATGATTGTTGTTGGCGGTATTTTGTTCGCTCTTTCTAGCGGCGATGCTCAAAAAGCCGCAAAAGCCAGGAATACCGTGTTATATGCGGTAATTGGTTTAGTAGTTTCATTGTTTGCGGCAGCAATTGTTAATTTCGTATTTAATAGGTTTAATTAGGAGGAAATATGAAAAAAACAGTAGTGTCAATAGCAATTGTGATATGCGCAGCCTTTGGGTTGGCAACTTTGTCGACAGTTTCCTTATCTAGCAATGTTTCTGCTCAGGTGTCAGATGGGATTGGCGCTGCCACTACTTCGGAAATGGAAGGCAGAAAGATTGATGGCGATAGCGGCTTAGTAAAATCAGTCGTCAATATACTCCTATGGGTTATTGGTATTTTGTCGATTATCATGATTATTTTTAGTGGCATTCGCTATGTGACTTCGTCCGGTGATGCTTCAAAGACTAAAGCCGCTCAGAACACGCTCATTTACTCAGTAGTTGGACTAATTGTTGCAATCATGGCATGGGCGATCGTTGACTTGGTTGTGAATAAGTTTGCGTCGGGCTCATAAAGAGTTTTGCAAACAACAGATAAAAATGTATAATAATAACATCATTAAAGAAGGAGAATAAAACATGAATAAACTGAAGATGATTTTGGCTGGGCTATTGATTGTACCAACAGTCGCTTTGGCAGTATCACCAACGACTAGTGCTGCCGACTTCACTCTGAGAAGTGGAGTTGATAATGCGCAAGGAACGGGTGTTGATAACGTTGCTAAAGACCCTCAGGATTTAGTTAAAAATATTGTTAATATATTCTTATATGCTGTCGGTGTCTTGAGTGTTATTATGCTTATCTGGGGTGGTATTCGTTATACGACATCTGCTGGTGATAGCAATAAGGTGACCTCCGCAAAAAATACGGTTCTATATGCTATCGTTGGTTTGGTGGTAGCTATTCTAGCCTGGGCAATCGTTAACATGGTTATTACTCGATTTACATCAGGTTCATAGTTGTTTTATTAATAAAAAGGACCTCACCGGTGAGGTCCTTTTTTTATGGTCAAAAAATACCGCCACATTTTGGCGGTATTTTATTTTCGATGATTTTATAGAACCTGAATCTTTTTTGCTTTTTCTTGCTTTACTTTTTCAAAAGTAATTGTCAAAACGCCATCTTTCAATTCTGCCTTTACGCCCTCTTCGTTAACCGCGGTTGGTAGGGCTAATGTACGGCTAAATTCACCCCAGTAACACTCTTGGATATGCCACTGGCGAACATCAGCTTCATCACCGCTTGATAGGGTGCCGCTGATTGTCAGGATACCGTCAGAAATACTGACGTCCAAATCGTTGCGGTCTACACCAGCAGTACGTGCTTTAATAATCAAATCATTTTCGGTTTCAAAGACGTCAACTGCCAACTGCCCCATCAAATCGTCAGCTTCATCTTCCCAGTTGTCATCAGCTGCTACTGGGTCATTTGTGTTGGTAGTTTGAGGAGCTGGTAAATCTTGGTCGTCTCCACCAAGAAACGCCGCTGTTAGCTCGTCTTCTGCTGTTAGTAGTAGATCATCATCTTGCTTTCGGGCCATAATTTCCTCCGCGTTTATAATAAGGCTCATTGACAATAGTCCCTACAATTATACCTGTAATGTGCGCTATAATCAACAGTGAGGAGTATAAAACGTAAAAAATACAATGTTTGACACACTACTATCGATCATTGCTCCCCGCCACTGTTATAAGTGCGGTAAAACAGGGGGTATTTTATGTGTAGATTGTAAAAAATACATCATCAGTCAAAAATATAAAATATGCGTATTTTGTGGTGATCCGGTAAAAGATGGAAACTTATGCCAAAAGCATAATGTGCCCTGTGATATGGTCTGGTGTTTTGCACGACGGACTGGACCTGTAGCTAAAATAATTGACGATTATAAATTTCGGCGTGTGCAAGCAGCGGCTGGAGTATTGAGTGATTTATTGGATATAAAATTACCTCCGCTGCCGCCTGAGGCAATTATCGTGCCGATTCCAACTATTTCTCAGAACATTCGCCGCCGGGGTTTTGATCATATTCAAAAAATTGCTATTAAATTATCCAGGCGTCGAAAAGTGGGCTGTCTTTTTCTCCTCCGTCGCCGCAATAACATTACTCAGCATTTTACAAAGTCTTCTCGTCAGCGCCGCCGTCAGGCAAAGGATTTCTTTGAGTTAAGAGGTGTGATTGATAAAAATCGTCGATACGTTATTATCGATGATATTTTTACGACTGGATCAACGGTAATGGCGGCAGCAGATTGCTTAAAAAAAGCTGGTGCTGAACATGTAGAAGTTGCTGTGATTGTACGTCACGGTCGTCCGAAACTATAAGTGGTGATAATGACTGCCCCGATGAATTTCCTGCGCGCGATACAGCTGCTCTGCCAGGATGAGACGGACTAGTTGATGCGGGAATACCAGGTTTGATAACGACCAAGTTACATTGGCTCGCTGGCGCATTTCATCGGTAACGCCGTAAGCCCCACCTATAATGAAGACAATATGCTTATTGATGTGATTGCTAATTAAGTCTGATAATTCTGGTGATGATAAGTTTTTACCGCGTTCATCAAGCAAAATGACAAAATCATCTGAGCGCAGACGACTGGATATACGCTCTGACTCCTCCTGGCGCGCCCTGTCGCCTTCAAAGCTTGAATGTGGTAGAATTATCATCTCTGCGCCAAACGGCGGTCTCAGGCGCTCTAAAAAACGAAAAACGCCTGGTTGAATCCAGGGTTCGTTCTTTTTACCGATTGAGAGAATGGTTATTTTCATCTTAGATTAATTGTGGCGGAGAGAGAGGGATTCGAACCCTCGATGAGTTGCCCCATACCGCTTTTCGAGAGCGGCCAGTTCAACCACTCCTGCATCTCTCCATAAAGCTAATGTGGTACACCCGGCAAGATTCGAACTTACGACCTCTGGCTCCGCAAGCCAGCGCTCTATCCAGCTGAGCTACGGGTGCATACAGCCTTTCGGAAACCCGATTGGCCATAACAAAAATATAAGGTACCTTCGCCGCTACAAAGCATTGAACTTTCGTATTCTACCACATAAAATATGGTCAATCAAGCTATAGCTTTATTAGTCTAATGAACTTTTCTAAGGCGTCGGGCTTGATTTCTTGCATTGGTAAACGTGCCCCCAACATGTCGACAATTTTTTCACCTTCTGCTTCAGAAAAATAAATAGTTAGTCCTGGAGAGAAGCGCTTGACTGGTAGTAGTAAAATAGAATGCTGGTCATTTTCATGCAGTAAACCAAAGGCGCGAAACTCGCTGAAGTCATGTAGTGTATCAGCTATATAAATACCTTTTGGACTAATAGCGTAGTTGATGGTTTGAGGGTTCTTGTTTGACAAGACAAACAATGCCACCGCCATAATTGGTAGTAAGATTGCAAAAGTCCAGTTCTGGAATACCAGAATTGCCAAAGCCATTAGTCCAGCTAGTACAATGGCAAAAAGTACATACCAAACCGCGCCACGCTGAACTCGCACTCCCTCTGGTGCATTCCAGGCGATTGGTTCAGTCAAATCAATCCTGTCTGATGGTGATGGTTTAAACTCTTGTGTCTCTGGACTGTCATTCATGATGTTAGTATATCATGAGCAGAATGAGCTAACAATTAAACGTTAGTGGTTGATCCGCCGCTTAAAGCTGCGCCCAAGATAAAGTTAATAATTGCATAAGCGAAGACTGCGACTAGCAAGCCAATAATTGCATATAAAATAGTGTTCTTTGCGTTCGTGACTGATTCTTTTTTACCACCAGAGATAACGTAGCGAAAACCACCAAAAATCAGCATAATTACGCTTAATACACCAACACCAAACAGCATAATGTTAATGCCACGTTTGACAATTGATGTATCGCCGTTGATTAGATTGGTCGGTGTGTTGTCGCCACGTGCTGCGTTAACGCCAGCTGGCGCGCCACCTTCGCCGAGTGCAGAAACTGGAGTAGCTATCAAGGCTACGCCGAGTCCAATTGCGAATAATCCTGTAATAATTTTAGAAATGTATCCGTGTATCATAATCCTATTATACCTTATTTATTCTAAAGCTGTTAATTGTCACACTTCTATGGTACACTAAATAGTGAATTTGGAGGAGTACCCAAGTGGCTGAAGGGGACGGTTTGCTAAATCGTTAGTACGGAGAGATCTGTAGCGGGAGTTCGAATCTCCCCTCCTCCGCCAAAATTCAAGGAGACAATTGGAAGGGTGACCGAGTGGTTGAAGGTACCGGTCTTGAAAACCGGCGTGCGGTAAAACGTACCGAGGGTTCGAATCCCTCCCCTTCCGCCATAATGACTAATCCGCTGAGCAGAGCGGATATTTTTATATCGCGAAATATAATTGACAAAAAACAAAGCTTATGCTAGTATAGTAGTCAGTATTCTAAAAAATAGATACCAAAAAGAAAGAAAAATATGAATTTAGTACAACAATTATTTACCACCGCAACCATGCTTGTGAGTCTGAGTACGGCGTTCGGCGTGTTGTTGCACGATACTAATATTGATAAAGCATTTTTATCATCTTGGAAACCGTACAGTGTTCAAGGAAATATCGAGGATGAAACGAAATTGCCAGAGACCAATCCTCATACTCACCCGGAGCATTCGCAGCTTTCTAATATGCTAAAGGAAGGTTCGGCGCGACCACGGACGACGCCGCGCAGTAACGATAAAAAGCGATTACGCCAAAAATACGCTGCTCGTGGACAACATGCTTTTGATGGGTGTCATCTTAATCTTGACGCCGCTGGTTGTCCTATTTTAGGCTAATTACTTCTAATTCTGCAACAAGTCGAGTGATAATTTTGTCTTGCTCGGCTAGTTGTTGACGAGTTTCTTCAACAAGATGCGCTGGAGCCTTTTCGACGTAAGTCGGGTTATCAAGACGTTTCTGGAGACCTGTCAGCTTTTGACGAGCTTCGGCTAGGCGTATTTCCAAGTTTTCTTGATGTTGATATAGGGTTTCACTGTCAATATCCAACCATGCCTCCCTGTTTGCCGCCGCTAACCTAAGGCCCCGTGGCTGGTCGGTGTGTGCAATTGACTCCAGGCGCATAAGGTGCTTGATAGTGTCTTGATTGTCGGCGATGAGGCTGTCATTGCCGTATAGTAGTCGGTATTTCTTATTGCCCGGCAGTTCAGCGATCACCCAGCGGCCTTCGGCGACCAGCATCTTCAGCTGTTCAAACTGCTCAGCAGCGATAGGATCAAACCTTTCTGGGGTTGGCCAGTGGTCGCGCATTAAAATGCCGTCGGTATAATTAAGCGTCTGCCAAATCGTTTCGGTGACAAATGGCGCGAACGGATGAGCGATTTTCAGGCTGGTTGCCAGCGCCCATGACAGTAATGGGCGATTGATGGCAGTTTTTGACGATTCGATATACCAATCGGCTAGATCATCCCAAATAGCGTGATAGACCGTGTCCGCAGCTTCAGAAAAGCGGTACTGCTCCAAGCGGACGGCGACGTTATTGGCGGCGTCGTTCAGCTGGCGGATAATCCAGTGATCGGCCGGCGTTTGCGGCTCCAGGTCAACGATTTGGTGCTCATCGCCGATTTGCGCCTCGACGAAACGAGCGATATTCCACAGCTTATTACAGAAATTGCGAGCAGCGATGACCGCGCCCTTGTTGAAGGCTTGATGCTGGGCTGGCGCGCGGCCAGCGATGATGCCCATGCGGGTAGCGTCTGAGCCAAATTCTGAGACTAGCTCCATTGGATTGATGACATTACCCTTGGATTTGGACATTTTTTGATTATGTTCGTCGTTGACCATGCCGTGCAGGTAGACGTCCTTGAACGGTAGTTTGCCGGTGCGGTACAGGCTAAGCATAATCATCCGCGCCACCCATGCCCGCATAATGTCCATGCCAGTTTCCATCAGGCTGGTCGGGAAATATTTGGCCAGTTCCCCGCCGTTTAGGTAATCGGTAACGATGTACGGCCACTGTCCAGACGAAAACCAGGTGTCAAAGGTGTCCTCTTCCCTGATATATGTTGTACCATTTACAACTATTTTTCGTTCGTCAGTACGAATGTTAAATATCCAATCGCGCGGGTCGCTTTCATTGACAAATGCTGGAATCGGGATGCCCCACGGGATTTGCCGAGAGATATTCCAATCTTTCAATTGTTTGAGATAAGCGATGAGCTCTTTGCGTTTGGCGGCTGGATAAAAGGTAATCTCTTCCCTCTCTAAGGCTTCGATGGCTGGTTGAGCTAGTGGCTGCATTTTAATAAACCACTGCTCCTTAACCATCGGCTCAATCACGCTGCCGCATTTGTAACAATGTCCGACGGCATGTTCAATGTCTGTTTCGCCGCGGCGCAGCTCCAATGACTCCAAAGCCGCCAACACGCGAGTGCGGGCTTCTGTCGGCGTCAGGCCTAGGAATTGTGGCGGTACGTTGACCATCTTGCCTTCTTGGCTGATGATTTGCTTGAGCGGCAGGTTGTGGCGCTCGGCCATTTCGAAGTCGTTCGGGTCATGTGCCGGCGTAATTTTCACCGCGCCAGTACCGTAATTCATATCGACATATTCATCGGCGATAATCGGGATCTCCTTATCAACAATTGGTAATAAAATTCGTGTACCAACTAGCTTTTTATATCGCTCATCGTCTGGATGGACGGCCACCGCTACGTCACCGAGCATGGTCTCTGGGCGAGTAGTGGCTACGATAATTTCGCCAATTTTATCTAACGTCGGATAAGCGATTTGCCACAACTTCCCTTTTTCATTTTTATGCTCAACCTCGATGTCAGCAAAGCTGGTTTGGTGTTTGGTGCAGTAATTGACAATTCTCTCACCTCTGTAAATTAAATCGTCATCCCACATTTTCTTGAATGTGTCGTATACTGTGTTGATGACCTTATCATCTAGAGTGAAGGTCAAATGTTGCCAGGATGCGCTGATACCTAGAGCGCGTAATTGCAGCTCCATGTTACCGCGTTTTTCTTGGACAAAATTCCAAACCTGACTATATAGTTGTTCCCTAGAGAAATCAAAGCGACTCTTTCCCTGCTTTGCTAGCTCTTTTTCATAGACAACCCATGTCTCGAAGCCAGCGTGATCAGCCCCAGGAATAAACACCGCATCGTCGCCCTTCATGCGGTGATAACGGACAAGGATATCCTTTAGGTTCATATCTAGGGCGTGGCCAATATGCAAGTTGCCATTGGCGTTAGGTGGCGGCATTACGATAGAATATGGTCTGCCAACACCAGTCGGTTCTAGGGCGCCACTAGTCTCCCACATGGCGTAAATATTTGGCTCGTAATCATTTGGTATGTATTGTTTGGCTAACTGCATAGATAATTCCATAATTTTTCATGTGAAAAAAGACAAAAGAAAATACGAGAACTTTTCACGTGTAAAAGCCCCTAATTATACTACTTTTAAATTTCTCCACATGTTTATATTACAGCTTAATTATACCACAGACCGCGGGAAGGAATGAAGTGGTAAAAGGGGTTACTTTCTGATGGTTTGGTAGATTCGATAAAGCCAATATTGAAGTGGTTTCAGGGGAAGTTCCCAAGTTGCGCCAGAATAGACATCTTTGCCACCAAATGATCGCTTGAACCTTGTAAAGCCAGCCCAAGGATGATTTTCTGGTGCATTTTCTGGAGCGATTCCATATAAGTCAACTTGGTCCATGTGGCGATGTTTTGCGTCAATGATAGCTTCAGTAAGCAGGGCAGTACCAGCGTTTAGCTTGCGATATTCTGGTGCAGATTCAGCAGCGGCATGTGCATAAATTCGTGTTGTTTTTGAGTCGAAAAATAGGGCAGTAGCAATTATTTTATCGTCGTATGTTGCATACCAAAAAGAAGCATCGTCGCTAGGTAGCAGAGATTTCGCCTGTTTATGGAAATATGAATCTGGGTGTGGTGACATGCCAGTTCGTTTGGCGACCTGATGAATTAATTTAAGGAAATATTTAATATCTTCTGGGTTTTGAGAATGTTGAACGGTAACACCTTTTTTACGATAATTCCGATAACAATTTCTGACAGGTTGTGTCATGTTAGATATGATGTCATCTTCTGACGGCTGAAGGTCAATAATGTGAGTGTATTCTGGCTGTAGGTGTATGTAAGTGGCTTTTTTCCAGTGTTCGTCGGATAATGTCTTAGAAAAATCAGGTTTGATTGGCCCGACTCTGAGAAATGTTACGTCAAGTTTTTTACCTAAATCAGTCAAGTTTTTTAGGGCTAATTTTAGACTCTCTTCATTGGTGGCAGTTGGGCCAAAAGGGCAATATAGGCGAGAGTTGCCAGTGCCATGTTCTAATATCGCGAAATATTCCCAATTTTCGCCTCTGTTGTGAAATACTTTTTGTCCGAGCGATTGTTGAAATTTTTTCCAGGCGGTTGATTGTAAAAAATATTGATTCATGTTGTAATCCTCACAACGTTAGATTGCTGTCATTGATAAACTTGGCTGGACTTTCAGGTCGTACGGGTCGGCGGGCTGGTCGATGTGGGCGCGGAAATAACTGAGCGCGGCGATCATGGCGGCGTTGTCGGTGCAGAGCTGTATAGGTGCGTACTCGATAGTAATGGGCAAGGCTTGGCGCAGCTGGCGGCGTAATTCTTGGTTGGCGGCGACGCCGCCGGCGATGACGACGGAGGCAGGCTGGAAATTGTCATAGGCTTTCTTAGTCTTATCGACTAGGGTTTTAACGGCGGTGTATTGGAAACTGGCTGCCATATTATGCCTTAGTTCGTCGGTTACTAGGGTAGGAAGCTCGTGCGACGGAAAAGTGAAGTCTTTACCTACTTCGCGCTGCACGGTTCTCAGAACGGCTGTCTTGAGGCCAGAGAAGGAAAAATCGTACTCGCCGGCGAGCTTGGCGATAGGTAGGTGAAAGGCGCGGGGATCACCTAGTTCGGCTGCTTTGGCGATGGCCGGGCCGCCAGGGTAGGGCAGGCCAATGATTTTAGCGACCTTGTCGAACGCCTCGCCGACGGCGTCGTCTTGAGTTTGGCCGATGAGTTGGTAGTCGCCGTGATTCTGGAAAAGGACGAGTTGCGAATGTCCGCCAGAGACGATGAGGGCGAGGAGGGGGAAGGCGGGTTGATGGTGCGGTAAAGACAGTGCCAAATTGCTGGAATTAACAACGGCTTCCGCACGCCGAGACTCTTTCTCGTCAGATTCTTTGGCGACTGCGGGACTCGCTTTGCTCAAACAGTCCTCGTCTCGCAAGGAATCTGACAAGCTCGCCTCTCGGGTTTGTGCAGATGTTGTTAATTCCAGCAATTTGTCATGTTTTGAGCCTCTCTTTCTCTGTTCTGTAATGAAATTAGCATACACATGCGCCTCGACATGGTGTATTTTGTAAAGCGGCTTATTGTGAATGATGGCGAGGGTGCGGGCGGCGAGGGTGCCGATGAGCAGCGAGCCGATCAGGCCGGGCGCGTAGGTGACGGCGATGGCGTCGATGTCGTCCCAGGTGCAATCAGCGTCAGACAGGGCTTTTTTGATGACCGGGTTGACAACTTCCAGGTGGCTGCGGGCGGCGATTTCCGGGATGACGCCGCCGTATTCGGCATGGATGTCAATTTGGGAATTGACCACATTAGAAAGCAAGCGTTCGCCGTCTTCAACGATCGCCGCCGCTGTTTCGTCGCAGCTGGACTCGATTCCCAAAATCCTCATTTGCTTTTATTATAGCAAATATAAGTGGTAAAATAGGGATATGAAGAACAAGTTGGTAAAAATTGCGAGGAAAACATTACCGAAGGGGGCTTTGAAAAATACGGAGAATGCCTACAGGATTACTCGCACGAAGATGGTTAGCCTGCGGTATGGCAATCCGGCTCGCGGCTTGAGGATCATTGCGGTGACCGGGACGAACGGTAAAACGACGACCGCTTGTTATATTAATGAGATTTTGAAAGAGGCTGGTTTTAAGACGGCGTTGTTTACGACGGCGGTGATTGAAATTGCCGGCCAGGAAAAACTGAACGATTTGAATGCAACGGTACCGACGGTGGCGAAGCTGTTTCGTTTTTTCCGGGCAGCGCGGCGTAAAGGCGCGGAATATGTGATTTTAGAGGCGACCAGTCACGCTTTATGGCAGCATAAGTTTGACGGCGTGCCAATTGAGGCGGCGGTGATGACGAATTTGACGCAAGATCATTTGGATTACCATAAGACGATGAAGCAATACGCGGAAGCGAAGGCGAAATTATTTGAGAAAAAGCCGAAATACATTGTACTAAACCGCGATGATGCGTGGTTTGATTATTTTAATCAGTTTACGGCGTGCGAGCAAAAGATGACTTACGGTATGAATCCAGAAGCCGAGGCGCACATCACGCACGTCAAATTGTATAAGAAGGGGACGGAGGCGAGTTTGCTGATCGACCATCAAACCCATCTGGAGCTGGCGACAAATCTGCCGGGCGAATTTAACGTGATGAATATGTCGGCGGCGGTGTCGCTAGCGTATCTGTTGGGGATTAAGTTGGAGGATATTCAGGAAGGCGTAGCGAACTTGGAGGTGATTCCGGGACGGTTTGAACGGGTGGATAATAAACTCGGGATTGATATTATCGTGGACTATGCGCACACGCCGGATGCGTTGGAAAAATTGTTAAAGACTACGCAAAAGATTACTAAGGGGCGGCTAATCCTGGTGTTTGGGGCGTGCGGCGACCGCGATCAGTCGAAGCGGCCGATTATGGGAGAGCTAGCAGCTAACTTGGTAGACAGGATTTTCCTGACAGATGAGGAAAGCTATAATGAAGATCCAGATGAGATTCGGGCGATGGTTCGCCAAGGGATTGAAAAGACGAAAAAATCTCATAAAATGACGGAAGTGGCCGACCGGAGGCAGGCGATTAGCCAAGCTTTGCAGACGGCAGCGCGCGGCGATACGGTTTTAATTACCGGTATGGGCCATGAGCAGTACCGAATTGTTAATGGCAAGCGGATTCCATGGAATGATAAGGCGGTGGTGAGCGAGATTATTGCCGAGATTGGTCAAGAGAATCGTAAAATTTCGCTTTAATTCGCTGCCAATTTGGCGATTGGCGGACGAGTTTCTGGCTGTCGGCGGGATTTTTAAGGAGCGGCTTGATGGCTTCCTCGAGGTAGATACCGCCCTGCGAGCCTTTGAAAAGGATGGTTGAGTCTTTAATATCGCTGTTTTTTAAGAATTCGCCAGCTTCTGGGGCTGATTGGAAAGATGTGACTTTGCAGCCGTTTGCTTCGGCGGTTGGCGCTAGGTAGGTTTTTGACAGGCCGCCGACAGTGATAAGCAGGTCTAATTGCTTAGGATCGCATAGCTTGCCAATTTTCTTATGCTCCGATTCGGATATGTCGCCAAGCTCGTTCATATCGCCTAAAACCGCGATTTTATGCTTAGATTCCAGGGAATAGAGGGTTTTCAATGAATGTTCCATGGCGATGGGGCTGGCGTTATATGTGTCATCTAGCAATGTACAACCCCGTATGCCGTGCAAGATGTTCATTCTGCCAGAAACAGGTTGGATTTTTGCTAGGGATGCCGCTACCTCTTCAATATCCATGCCGCAGGCCAGTCCCGCTGCTGCCGCGCCGGTGATGGAACGAATGTTATGCTCGCCCAGCATGGAGATAGTAATCGTGCGGGACGTTTTTCTGGAAAATTGCAAATTTGCTGTATAGCCGCTGCCGGTAAACTTTTTGATTTTTAGGAAAACGTCGGCAGCTTGGTCGCCATAGCTAATACGATTTCCGGCGATGAGAGAATGATATTTTTTATTAATGTCGTGAAGGTTGAATATGGTTTTTTTAGTTGCCTGGCTGATGGACAACTCTTCACGCGCTACCGCGTCCATTGTTTTAAAAAATTCCATATGCTCCGGCGCAACAGAGGTGATAATGGCAATGTCAGGCCGCATGTACTTGGTGAATATCGACATTTCGCCTGGGCGGTCGATGCCGCATTCTTGAATAATAATATCGGGCGCATCTGGATTTTTAATGCTGGTGCGGGCGGCAGCGAAAACTTTTAGCCAAGCCAAGGGAGATTTGGCGTTTTTCGGTCCATCAACGCCGAGGATTTCCAGAGGCGCGCTTAAGGTGGTATTCAAATTGCCGCGGCTATGGCGGACAGTGAACTTTTCTGCCAAAACAGTGGCGGTCGCCGACTTGACGCTGGTTTTACCGACGCTGCCAACCACGGCAATGAGTTTAACGTTGGGGTGAGATTTAAGATATTGCTTAACGTAAGAACCGAGGATTTTTTCTAAAAGATGTTTGAATAATTGCATGGGGATATTATAGCAGAGTGATAGTAATTAAAATTAGCACTCACCCTTGACGAGTGCTAATTTGGTGCGGTACAATGGGTGTATTGTTAACGAAACGGAGGATGATATGGATACACCTATCAAGCCTCTCGGCGACCGCGTGGTAGCGGTGCGCGAGGAGGCGAAAACGCAGACGGCCAGCGGATTATATTTGCCGGATAGCTCGAAGGAGAAGCCAGTGGTGGCTGAGGTTAAAGCAGTTGGCGGCGACGTCAAAAATGTGAAGGTGGGCGACAAGATTGTTTATAAGGAATATTCGACCACGGATTTGAAAATTGACGGCACGGAATATTTGGTCGTCCGCGAGGAAGATATTTTAGCAACGGTTGTTTGAGAAAAGAGGAGTTTTTATTATGGCAAAAAAAGTTTTTTACGATGATGATGCGCGCGCTCGCGTGTTGGGCGGTGCCGAGGCGCTGTATAACGCAGTTAAGGTAACCTACGGGCCAAAGGGCCGCAATGTGGTGATCGCCAAGGGGTTTGGCGGGCCAACCGTGACGCACGATGGCGTAACAGTGGCAGAAGGCATCGAGCTACCAGAGAATGATGATGAGACGCTAGGCTACAAGGTTGGTGCTGATTTGATCAAGCAGGCGGCCAAGAACCTGAACAAGCAGGCTGGTGACGGTACCACAACCGTAACAGTGCTAACCTATTCGATTTTGAAGGAGGCTAACCGGTTGATCGCGGCGGGCCACAACCCGATGGAATTGCGTAAAGGCATCGAGCAGGCCGGCGCAGAAATTGTCAAAGAACTGAACAAATTAGCGGAGCCAATTGAGGGTAAATCTGAGCGCGTGGCGGAAGTGGCAACCATTTCGGCGGGCGACGCGGAAATTGGCAAATTGATCGCTGGTGTCATCGAAAAAGTTGGCAAAGACGGCGTGGTGACAGTCGAGGCTGGCCAAGGTTTGGAGCTGGAAGCCGAGGTTGTTGAGGGCTTCAGCCTGGACAAAGGCTGGGTCAGTCCATTCTTCGTCACCGACACCGGTCGGCAAGAGGCGGTTTACGAAAAGCCGGCAATTTTGATCACCGATAAGAAAATTTCTAGCGTGCAAGAATTCCTGCCAATGTTGGAGAAATTGGCACAAAGTGGGAAAAAGGACGTGGTGCTGATCGCTGATGAAGTTGAAGGTGAGGCGCTGAGTATTTTGGTGCTGAACAAGCTCAAGGGCATATTTAATACCGTGGCGGTCAAGGCACCAAGCTTTGGCGACCGCCGTAAGGAGATTTTGCGCGATATCGCAGTGCTGACTGGCGCAACGGTGATTTCTGAGGACCACGGTTTGACATTTGAGAACGCTGGTCTGGAGGTATTGGGTTCAGCGCGCAAGGTGATTGTCGGCAAAGATGAAACCACCATCGTTGAGGGCGCGGGCAAGCCGTCAGCTGTGAAGGAGCAGATCGCTCAGATCAAGGCACTGTCCGACAACGCCTCCAGTGAATATGAAAAAGAACAATTCGACAAGCGAGCAGCGGCCTTGAGTGGCAAGGTGGCCGTCATCAAAGTCGGCGGCGCAACCGAGACAGAAATTGACGAAAAGAAGTTCCGGGTGGACGACGCAGTGGCAGCGACCAAGGCAGCCTTGGCTGAGGGAATTGTCGCTGGTGGTGGTGTAACGCTGGTAAACTTGGCTGGCGGTTTGAAAGTGAGCGGTGCAGATAGCATTGCGGCTGGCCGGCAGATTCTGAAGGACGCCTTAAAGCAGCCATTCCTGCAGATTATGCGTAACGCTGGCTTGAATGCCGACGCGCTCCTGGCGCAAGTCGAGGCGGGCAAGGCCGGATTTGGCGTTAACGTCATGGATCCGGAAGCAGGTCTCGTGGATGTCAAAAAAGCTGGCGTCATCGACCCAGCGCGCGTCACCAAGGAAGCGGTGCAGAACGCGGTGTCCATCGCTTCAACTGCAGCGACCATGGGCGCATTGGTCGTCGACGTACCAGAGCCAGAAGCTCCAGCTGCACCTGGTGGCATGCCGGGTATGGGGATGATGTAGGTTCTCGCTCATCTAAGTTTCTTGAAAATATCGCTCTAATTTAGGGCGATATTTTAACATAAAAAATATCAGGTTTTATTTCCATTAATACTACAAAAAAGCAATCTCACACCTGTAAAGTTAGTAATAATTTGTCAAGACTTTTCTCGTAATTATGATATAATAGTTGACTTTTTATAGAAATTATGCTAATAATATATCACAAGACAAAGAAAGCGAAAGAATAAGATTTTATGAAAGGAATACTGTAATTATGAGCGAAACTTTAACAACTGGAGATTTTTGGAGGGAAGAACCCGATCCCAGCAGCCTCAATGCTGAACAGCGTCGTGGAGTAGAGCAGGAGGCGGCGTATGAAAAATGGTGGGATCAGCATTCTAACAATAAAGAAGGCAATACCACTGCACCAGATAGTTCACTAGATGGGTACGTAAAACGCCTTAATGGAGAAATCTCTGGGTATCCTGTAGCGCTTCGTCAGGTGTGGGATTTGGCAGCAGATTTACAGAGCAGGAATCCAGACGATCCACTTTTGCCAGGTGGAAGAAATGAGCTAAGGCGTAGATTATCAGACTATAAAGCATATCTTGATTTAGGTTTTGAAAAGATTAAAGAATTGCAAGGTGCTGATATAAAAGATGTTGCTGATGATGATAAGTCGGCAAAACGTCTCGTTGACCGATTTATGAGGCGAGTAACAAGAAAGAAGTGGGATTCAGATGAGAAGAAGGTGATAAAAACCAGGGAAACGGTTCCTGTAGGAGATGAAGATGATTACCTAGGGCTTGTTGATCAATATAATACAGTTGCAAAGGTTCTTGAGTTGGCGTATAAAGGGGGTGTTTTCTCTGGCTATGGATATAAAGAACCGAAAGAAACCAATAAATCGCCCGAAAACGGCTCACAGACTGCTGACGTTAAATTCTTAGAAGGACGAGCAAAAACATTAGAAGGTGATATTAACAATCTATTAGATACGCAGCGCGCAGGTAAAAATAAGTCCGAGGAGAAAAAATCCGACTCCAAAGAAAAACTTGGTTTATGGAAAAGACTGAAGCGCTTCATGGGACGAATTGGTTTGAGAAGTGCTGGTGTTGATAAACCTAAAGCAGCACCATCTACACCGGAGGTTACTCAAAACAACAATGGCGAGAAAAAAGATAGTCAGTCTAAAGGAGGGTATGATGAGGCAAAAGACGTCTTTAATAGCCCAGATAAGCTTGACGATCTTTACATGAGTGTTCCTATAAATTCAAAGGAAATGAATGTGGATGAGGCGTTGGATAAGCTGAGCGAAAATGCGATTACGTCTCCAGGAATTATGGCTATGCTGATTGAGGAAGTATATCATCTTAAGGATACTAACGTTAACAAGATGTCTGCCGCTATGCGTCTTGATCCAGAAGTTTTCCAGCGCTCTCAGGACATCGTCTCTGGGATATTTGAAAAACTTAAGGAAAGCGGGAAGGTTAAACGTTCACACGTTGGAGACGGAAAGAGGTATTTGGCTTACCGACAAAATAATCAAGGTATACTGAGCTTATCCGAAACTGGAGTTGACACTGATACGGTAGTTCTGACGGAAGATATTGAAATTGATACGGGTAAAGGGAAGCTTCGTATTCCAGCCGGTTTAAGAATTAGCCTTGATGGTGGACATATAGTCAAGTTCAAATAGGTAGAGCATTAATAAAAATCCCGCCGTTTCTGGCGGGATTTTTATTGGAAGAATAAGCTAACGAGGGTTTGAAAGGTAGTCAATTTCCTTAATGATGTCTAACAACGCCTGAGCACGTCGTGCTTCATCAATAATTGCTACGGCTGCGTCATGTGCAGGCGCAATAAGACTCTTATCGTCCGTCGAGCGGATTAGCAATAAGTAAGTGTCAAACTTTTCCTCTGGGGAAACATCAAGTTTATCGACTAGTGGACGAAGCTCGCTAAGCGCGGTTTGTTTGATAGTATCTAGTGCAGGATCGGTTGTCGTGTCTGTTGGAGTAATGGTTGGTGACACTGAGTTCGTCACAATTGTCGGAGTGACGGCTGGTTCGGCAGTAGTTTGATTATCGTCTTGAGGTGTAACGACAGGATCTGGCGAGATGGTCGCTGGATTAATAGTTGGTTCAACTATGTTACTTGTTTCTTCAAATTGTAAATTATTATCAGTGTCCTGTGAAACGCCAGCTAGCACCTTTGCTAATTCTTGGTCGTCACTGATTGATTGACTAGCTCGAGAATCCATTATAACCCACCTTATATATTTAAATTGCTTATGCTTATTATGTTATACTATAGCATGAGCGAACTAAGGAGTGCAATATGTTAGATGATGTAAATGTAATAAAACAATATGATCCAGGTGATGTGCTGGGTGCTGTACTGAATATTCCAGAACAGGCTACTTATGAAGCCTTGGTTCATGAAGGGGCAAATCAGCGGCGTGATTTTAAGAATATTGTGATTGCTGGTATGGGCGGCTCAGCATTAGCAGCGGATATGGTGCGAGTATTAACTACTGGTTGGTTACATATTCCGCTGGTAGTAGTGAAGGGTTATGGTTTGCCGGGGTTTGTTGGTGAAGAAACGCTGGTTATTGCAGTCAGCCATTCGGGTAATACTGAAGAGACTTTGAGCTGTTATCAACAAGCGCTGGAAAAGCGGGCTTGTTTGGCGGTTATGTCAACGGGAGGAAAGCTAATTGAGCGAGCGAAAGATGATAATGTAACGTACGTTCAAGTGCCAGCAGGCGGGCAGCCACGGATGTCAACTGTATATCATTTGCGAGGGTTGTTGAAATTATTACAACATTTTTGGGTTATTGATGGTGATTTATATAATCAAGTGGCAAATAGCGCTGATTGGCTGCGGGGCGAGATTGCTCGTTGGACGGTTGAGTCTCCAGAAATGTCAAATCAGGCGAAGCAAATTGCGAAATCTACCATTGGTAAGACTGTGGTTATTTTTGGTGGTGAATTAACGTGGCCATTAGCGTATAAGTGGAAAATTAGTTGGAATGAATCAGCGAAGAACTTGGCATTTTCTAATCAATATCCAGAATTTAATCATAATGAATTCATTGGCTGGTCGTCGCATCCAGTGGAAAAACCGTTTGCTATCTTTGATATTCGTAGCAATTTAGAGCGGCCAAGAATTCGAGAACGGATGGAGTTGAGCGATCGTCTGCTGAGCGGAAAGCGACCAAAGGCGCATGTAATTGAGCTTCAGGGAGAGACGCTGATGCAACAATTGTTGTGGGGTTTGGTGTTGGCTGATACAGCAAGTATCTATACGGCGGTGCTTAATGGTGTCAATCCTGGGCCAGTGTTGCTGGTAGAAAGACTAAAAACGGAATTAAGCTAATATTTCAATGATTCAATCGGGTCTCGTTTGGTGGCGTGAGCTGCTGGATATACACCTGAGAGAATGCCGATGACAATTGAAATTCCAATAGCCAAAACCGCTGTCTGCCAATAAATATATGGCGTGAGTGGCAGATACAGACTTATGATGTGGGCGCCAACCAGGCCTAAGATGTAGCCAAAAATCCCACCGAGTAGTCCAATGATTGCGGATTCGATTAAGAATTGATTAATAATGTCCCAGCTAGTGGCGCCAACGGCTCGCCGTACACCAACTTCGCGCTGACGTTCAGCAACATTAACAAGCATTACATTCATGATGCCAATACCGCCAATCAAGAGCGAAATCCCGCCAATTATCGCTAGAACTACTGAGAACAGGCTAACTAAATTAGCTCTCTTTTCGTTAATTTCATCACCAGAAACAATACGGTAATTTTTATCATTGTCATGATTTTTCTGCAAAATGATGTCGGCGGTCTTTATGTTAGAAGCCAGATTTTGGTGACTGCTGCTGGTCATAATAATTTGTTGAATTTGCGGTGTTCCTTGGGTGAATTTCTTAATTGATGAAAGCGGTACGATGGCGGCATTATTAAAATTGATATCCAAGTAGCTCACGGGATTTTCAATATTTTTTAATACACCAACGACAGTTAGCGGCTGATTACGGATAAAAATGACATTTCCAATAGATTTTTCGGTGCCAAATAAATCGACTGATAATTGCTGGCCAACAATAACACCGCCTGTATCGTCGATAAATTGTCCGTAAGCAACTTGTAGATTAGCAACATCTTTAAGCGAACCGGTACTACCAATTAACGCAGCGTTTTGGGTATCAATTTTACCATCACGAGCACGTAGCTCAGTGTGTAAAAAAGCAATTGGGGCGGCTTTTACGCCAGTGATTTTACCCAGATCATTGGCGTCTTTCTCGGTCAGGGTATTAACCGTAGTAGCACTATCAGACTCGGTTAGTAGGTTGGTGCCAGTCTTTTTATTGCCAGATTTAACGATGGCAACAGGGGAATTTGTAGATGGAATATCGCCGCCAAACAGACGGCTGATACCACCCGCTAAGGACAATACTATGGTGATGCTAGCAATACCAATAGTTACGCCCATTATGGTCAAAAATGTTCGTCCGCGATTGGCTTTTAGGGCCTGAGTGGCGTTCTCAAAATGGTTATTTATCAATATTTTCATGACTTTTTCGATCCTGTTTTCTTTGAAGATTTTTTCTTCTTTGGCTTTGGCTTGGACTTTGATTCTTCTTCGTCTTTAATTAATTTTTTAGTGAACTTGCGTTTCTCTTTATGCTCATCGGTGTCGATTTTACCGTCTAGCATGGTAATCACGCGGCTGGCATAATGAGTTAATTCTGGGTTGTGGGTAACCATAATAATAGTATTACCGCGACGGTGTAAGTCGGATAATTCTTCCATAATGAGGTGGCTAGACTTGCTGTCTAAGTTGCCAGTTGGCTCGTCTGCTAGGATAATTGATGGATTATTGACTAACGCCCTAGCAATCGCCACACGTTGGACTTGCCCACCAGATAATTGATAAGGCATGTAATATTCTCGCTCGCTTAAATGGAAAGTTTTAAGGATGCGACTGGCCTCCTGAAGTCGCTTAACTTTTCTTAGGCCTTTGTAGGTTAAGGGTAGGGCTACGTTTTCAATCACGGTTAAGCGGGGGATAAGATTAAAGTTTTGAAAAACGAAACCGATATGCTTGGAGCGAATTTTAGCCCGATGTCGTGAATTGAGATTATCAACAGCAACGTCGTCCAGATAATACTCGCCCTCAGACGGTTGATCTAATAGACCAATCGTATTTAATAAGGTGGTCTTGCCGCAGCCGCTAGGTCCCATGATGGCAATAAATTCGCCTTTTTTGACTGTCAAATCGACGTTGTCTAGAGCTCTTATCTCAGCATCACCAAAACCAAACCTTTTAGTGACATTAATAAGTCTGATACGTGGTGGAATTGATTCTTTCATCTACGTTCTATTATAGAGGCTAAACAGCAATATATGCAACCATAAGAGTCAATATAGTTGTGGTATAATTATCAACAAGGAAGGGTGCAGGAGTGGTTGAACTGGCACGCCTGGAAAGTGTGTAGGCTCTTCACGGGGTCTCCGGGGTTCGAATCCCCGTCCTTCCGCCAGAGAGATTAATTCATGCCAAAGCAGAACACAAAATTAGAATCAATTGCAAAAATCCTAATCATCGATGGTGACGGTAATGTTTTAACTTTGACTTTGAGCGAACACTTAAAATATCCAGAGAAATCATATCAGCCAGATCTGCCGGGCGGAATTGTGGATGCCGGCGAGCCAGAGCACTTGGGCGTGGTTCGCGAGGTGCAGGAAGAATGCGGAATAGATTTAGATCCGGCAAAAATACAATTAGCGTACGCCGAGACCGCATACGATGAGGAAGAGAATAAGTCGGTCACGAAGCTGTTATACGTCACGCATTTGGATAATACGCCGGTAGTGACGCTGAGCTGGGAACATAGCGATTATAAGTGGGTGTCTGTCGCTGAGCTGCATAACATTAATATGCGTCCTTTTTTCAATCGGGCAATTCAGTACGTAATCGCACACAAGATAATTTAGTCATAGTAGCGGTTTAGCTTGCCGCAAATTCACTCACTAAATAAAACGACCCGGCAACAACGACGTACGTACCGAGTTGCCGGGATTTTTTGATGGCTTTTTCTAAGGCTTTGTTTGGATTATGTTCAATCTCGACTGCAGATTTCATGAGGCGTTGGATGGTTTCTGGCGGTACGTTGCGGTGATTTTTGCCGTAATTGGCGCTGAATGTAGTGGCGTAGGTTGGTTGCGCCAGACCGTCAATTATGGCGAGTGATTCTGCTAGCGACGAATGCTTATTTTGCCCGAATGCTACTACGAAGATAGGCTTTTTATCCGGATATAATTTCCGCAATGAATCAATCAAAGCGCGGATTTTCTGGGGATTATGCGCAACATCAAATATGATGTTAACTCCATCAACATTGCGCTTCTCTAACCGTCCAGGAATAGTGATATGCACGGATTTTTCCAGAGCCGCTTTTCAACGGCGCGGTACGCCAATGTCCAATTCCGCTGCTGAAAATCCGGCAGTATTTTCAGAAAATCGTCAACAATTGGCGAAGCAATTGAAAACTGCGAGAACTGTAACTCTGCATGTTGCCGAACAACCATTTCAATCTCAGAAGCTTGTCGGTTCATCACGACTGAATCGCTTTGATGGACAATGCCAGCTTTTTCTTGGGCGATTTCTGTCAGAGTATTGCCTAATAATTCCGTATGGTCTAGTCCGATATCAGTGATGACGCGTACAGTTGGCGAACGGAAAATCACGTTGGTTGTATCCAGCCGTCCGCCAATTCCAACCTCAATTATGATATAATTAACGTCTATTTTCTTAAATAGCCAAAAACTAAAAATCGTCAAAAATTCAAAATACGACAAGTGCAGCTCGTTCGCCTCGTAGAAGTCGGTGAACTTTTGGAAGTAATGCAAATATTCTTGTTCAGGTAGCGGCTGCCCGTTGATTAGCGAGCGCTCGGCGACGCTGGCGATATGCGGCGACACTAATGTGCCGGTAGTATAGCCAGCCTGGTTCAGTAAACTGGTAGCATAATAAGCAGTCGAGCCCTTGCCGGAGGTGCCAGCGATGTGGATGGCGGGAATCTGATTTTGCGGACTACCAAGGGTTTCCAGAATGTGTGCTACATATGCCAGCCGATCATGCTTTTCGGGCGGATGGGCGATTAACTCGTCCAAAAAATAGGTGACGTCGCGCATTGAGGCAAATTTCATACCGTATCTGATTATAGCAAAAATAGGTTGTAAAATTTACCAAATGTCTTGAAAAACACTATATGTAGCGGCTATAGTTAGTGTTGTACGCTATATATGTAGCGAACCCATAAATAAACAAAAAGGCAAATTATTCCGTAGGGCCACCAGATAGGGTACTGGCGGCTGATTTTTAGCAGGGCAAATTAAGGAGGGTACATGCAACAAATTAACGTCATCAAACGCGACGGGACGAAAGAGCCGTTTGATGCCAATAAAATTAACGCAGCGATTTTGAAGGCTTGCGACGGTCTACCAGATCAGGTTTCTAAGGTGGTGCAGGTGGCGACCGAGTTGCAGCTGACGCTGTTTGACGGGATTACGACTGAACAGCTGGACGAGGCAGTGATTCAGACGGTTTTACAGAATGTTAAGGATGATCCAGATTATGATAAAATCGCAGCCCGCTTGTTACTGAAGACTATTTATAAGAGTATTTTGGGCGATTACGAGACGGCAGACGAGTTAAAGAAATTGCATGCACGGGAGTTTCCGAAGTTTGTTAAAGCAGCGGTCAAAGATGGTTTGCTTGATGAGCGGATGAGTGATGGCCGGTTTGATTTGAAAAAATTGGGCGAAGCATTACGGCCAGAACGTGACGATCTCAGTAAATACCTCGGTGTAATGACCAATAAAAACCGCTACGCCTTACGCAAACAAAGCGGCGACCCGCTGGAAACACCGCAATTTACGCATATGCGTATCGCTATGGGGCTTAGTTATAACGAGCCAGATCCAACTGCGGCCGCGATTGAATTTTATGAACATATGAGCCAATTGGAATACCTACCGGGCGGCTCGACGCGGGTCAATGCTGGCGGCTCCTTCCCGCAGCTCTCCAACTGCTTTTTGATGGAAGTGCAAGACGATATGGAGTCAATTGCTAAATCAATTCGCGACACGATGTTCATCGCCAAGGGTACGGGTGGCATCGGCATCGGTTTTACTAAGTTGCGAGCAGCTGGTAGTCCGGTCAAGACCACTAACACCGAATCGACTGGCCCGATTCCCTTTATGAAGATGATTGATACGGCGTTGTTTGCGGTTAGCCGTAAGGGCAAGAAAGCCGGTGCAGCGGCCATTTATATGGAGAATTGGCACCTCAATTTTGGGCAGTTTATTGATCTGCGTTCTAACTCTGGCGATCCGTATATGCGCACGCGTTTTGCCAACACTGCGGTATTTATCTCTGATGAATTTATGAAGCGGATGCAAAAAGACCAAGATTGGTATCTGTTCGACCCAGCGGAAACGCCAGATTTGCCAGAGTTATATGGTGAGGAGTTTTCGGTGCGTTATAAGGAATATATTAAGCTGGCTGAAGCTGGTAAAATGCGGGTTTTTGAAAAGATGTCAGCTCGCCAGCAATTTAAGCAGATTTTGACTAGCTTGCAGGCCACTAGCCACCCATGGCTGACCTGGAAAGACACTATTAATGTGCGGGCGCTGAATAATAACACCGGTACAATTCATTTATCCAACCTCTGTACGGAAATTACCCTGCCTCAAGACAAGGATAATATCGCTACCTGTAACTTGGTTAGTATCAATCTGTCGGCGTTTTTGTGTGAGGATAAGACGTGGGACTGGGATCGTTTGCAAGAGGCGTCACGGGCGGCGATTCGGCAATTGGATAATCTGATTGACATTACCGAGACGCCAGTTAAAGAGGCGATGCACGCCAATCAGCAGACGAGAGCTGTTGGCCTGGGTATGATGGGTTTTTCGGACGTATTGGAAAAACTCGGTTATTGCTATGAATCGAGCGAAGCCTATGAGTTGATTGACCAATTGACGGAGTTTATCAGCTACCACGCCATCGACCAGTCGGCGGATTTGGCAGCCAAGCTGGGCAGTTATCCAACATATAACGGCAGTGGTTGGAGCGAGGGTATTTTGCCGATTGATACGGTGGCGGAATTGTCGAATAATCGCAAGGTTAAGGTGAAAATTGACAGCAAAACCCGTCTAGATTGGGAGAAATTACGCAAAAAAGTTAAAAAAGGCATGCGTAACGCCACTTTGATGGCCATTGCACCGACCGCTAACATTGGTCATGTGGCGGGGACGACGCCGGGGATTGATCCGCAGTTTGCCCAGATTTTTAGCCGCTCAACACTGAACGGTAAGTTTTTGGAGGTGAATAATAACCTGGTGCGCGACCTCAAGGCACTGAACTTGTGGGATGACATCAAGGAAGAAGTGTTTGCCAACCAAGGTGACATTCAGCATATCGATACTATTCCGCAAAAACTGAAAGATGTGTATAAAACCAGCTTCCAATTAAGCCCATATGCATTTATTGAAGTGGCGGCTCGGGCTCAAAAATGGGTTGACCAGGCAATTAGCCGTAATATGTACCTTGAGACTCGTGATATTGATGAATATGTGGAGATTTATTCTGAGGCGTGGCGCCGTGGTTTGAAAACGACCTACTATCTACACGTTAAACCACGCCATCAGTCAGAACAGACTACAGTGTCGGTAGAAAAACTAGCAGAACAGAAGATTCGAACTGGCGCTAAAACGCACGGGTTTGGCTTTGCCAAAGTTAAAAAAGGAGAATAATATGGCAGATTATCAACATCCTAAACAGGGAATTTTGGGCTCAGGCTTGCGTGATGGATTGAGCTTACATCCAATCCGTTATCCATGGGCATACGATTTATACAACCAAGCAGTGGCTAACACCTGGTTTCCCAACGAGGTGCAGTTGGTACAGGATTTGGCGGATTTTGAAAAATTATCGGACGAGGAAAAGCATGCGCTCAAAACGGTCATTAGTTATCTTAACCCAAACGAGTTACTGATTAACAAGTCGCTAGCATTTGGTATTTACCCATATGTTAACGCCGCTGAAGCGCAGCTCTATCTGTCAAAACAGATGTGGGAAGAAGCCAATCACTTCATGACTTTTGAATACATCATTGAGACATTTCCATTTGACCGTGAGGAGATTTACGCGGCGGGCTTTGGTAAGAAATCGCTGGCCGACAAGGCAGATTTCCAGAACAAGCACCTGGATGTCATGCTAGATCCAAACTTGGATATTTACTCTTTGGAGGGCAAGAAAAACTTTGTCCGCTCGCTGGTGGCGTATAACATTGTGCTCGAAGGCATCTGGTTCTATTCGGGCTTTATGGTAGGTATGAGCTTCCGTCAGCGTAACTTATTACGTAATGTCGGCACGCTGCTGGACTGGATTACCAAGGACGAGAACTTGCACTTAACTTTCGGTATCAATTTGCTGCTGACCATCTTGGACGAAAACCCAGAACTGCAAACGCAGGAATTTGCTGAGGAAATTCGCAATTTGATTTTGCAAGCGGTTGAGCTGGAGAAAGAGTACAACAAGGACATGTTGCCAAAGGGCATCTTGGGTCTGAACGCTGATTATGTCAATCAGTATGTTATGCACATGACTGATCGTCGCTTGGTCGAGCTTGGTTTTGAGCCGGAGTACAACGTGGCTAACCCAGCCAAATGGATGGCTACGGCGAATGACACTTTGGAATTGGTCAATTTCTTTGAAAGCACCAACACCAGCTATGAAGTAAACACCACGAAGTAACTACCATGGACAAAATTACAACAGATATTTTAGACACAGTTGAAATTGGCGCTTTGGCAACTGTTAATCGCGACCGCACGCCGTTAATCACGCCGCTCCACTTTGTACGTTATAAAAATGACAACATTATTTGGATTTCTGACCGACAGTCCCGCCACGCCGTTAATGCCTACCGCAGCGGTGTTGTGGAATTTGTGGTTTGGGACGATCAAAAGAGTGCTGTATTTTTAACAACTAAGGTGCGAGAGTTACCAGAGGAAGAAGAGGCGGCGGCTTTGGAGGCATATGCCAACAAGCTTGGCAACTTCATGCCGCGTGTGGAAAATAGGCAAATTTACATCATGCCAATCGGTAGCCTTGATGAAAAAACTACAACAGGAAATTGGCTGCACTATGTTGCATAAACGCTACATATAGCGTATTATAAGCATAAGCAGATACTAAATATATAGAAAGACAGGAACATGAACGCAAGTCAAATTATTTCTGACGACATGACTTTGGAAGAAAAATTAAGCGCTATTGACGCGGCCTTAAAAGCGGCGCAAGAAACAGCTGATGACCAGGCCAAGGCGAATGGTAGTGTCGCTGCGCCCATTGATCCGGCAAGTCTGACAATTTGCGATGGTTGTGAATAAGGTACGTCTAAGAGGTGTTTATTATTGACAATATAGGGCTTTATATTGTATAATATAAGCGCTATGGAGTCATCTGAAGAAACGTTTTTATATAGACATCCTGCAGTAGAGAAACTTAAAGCTGCTGGTAAAGAACTGGGCTTGCCAAAAGCAGGTCTTCGGTTGCGCCTTGGACTTGCGGCTCTGATGGGTGTAATGCATGGCCGTGGTAAAGTTGATGTATCTGGTGAAGATTATCTAATTGAGGCAGCAGAAAGGGCTAAGGAGAATAATAGAGGGCTGGTAGTGGTGACGTCACACGAGTCTGGTCTTGATGTGCCTACTGCTAGCTATCTGGCTTCCTTGATGGGCAAGACTGCTATTGGCATAGCTTCGACCAATAGTGATTGGATTAAAAAAGATGTCGGTGGATTTAATGCGGAGCCCATCCAGTACATCCTAACGGGAATAAAAAACTTTATTCGTGTACCATATAAATGGATAGATCGAAAAAATAAAAGACCAGCTCCCTTTTCTGAAGGTGATTATAAAGAGGTCGTTGAACGAGTTAAGAACGGTGAAATATTGGTTATGGCAGGATTTTCAGACCATGAATCAGTGGAGCATCGTAAGATTGGTTCTGCAGCAGTGCATGTTGCCGCAGCAGCTGGAGTTGAGATTTTACCGATATCTGTCTCAAGCGATAAGGCGGAGGATTTTTCTGGTGGACCATCTGCGGCCGTATTGAAGGATCATAAACTAAAAATTGATATTGGTGAGACTGGAGACGATTGGTCTGACGTAATTAGCCATTCTTATAGAAAAGCCAGCCCTAAAACAAAGAAGGCCATACGACGCATGATTAGGAATGATTTGGCGAATCATGGGGTATTTAAGAAGATAGTCAGTAAAGGTAATCGTCAGTTGTCTAAAAAGTAAACTGACTTACATACACCTCATTGACAAATTAAAAATAATGTGATATCATTTTACTATATAAAAATTAAAACAAAAAGGAATAAAATGGCTGAAGAAAAAGATGCTCATGATTTGGCGGAAAGTGTCCTAAGTCGAGATGACATGTCGGCATTGGCGTATGTGTTACAGCACGTCAAGGGGTCTAGTCCAAGCTCAGTGACAAGGTTGGGTTTGGAAATGAGCGAGCTTGATGACGCGGCGTAGGCTGTTTTGTTTGAGGTAGATAATCGCTGGCCTCTGTTGTATACTGGAAGGTATGGAACAGATTATTTCTCAGGCGGTGAAGCAACTTTTTGATCAAGATGTGTCAGTGCAGTTGACACGACCTGATCCAAAGTTTGGCGATTTTGCGACGAATGTGGCGCTGCAGCTGGCGAAGCCGCTGGGTAAGAATCCGCGCGAGATTGCCGAGGCGATTGCTGAAGAGCTATGTAGTCGTGAGGAATTTAGTGATGTCAGTGTGGCTGGGCCAGGATTTATCAATGTTAAGTTAAGCGATCAAGCGGTGCTGGAGTCGCTGAAAGTGCGGCCAGCGACCAGTCGTGCAGGGCAAACAGTGGTCATTGAAACCAATTGCCCAAATCCATTTAAGGCCATGCACATTGGCCACGCCTTGAATGCGATTTTGGCGGATACTATGGCGAATCTGCTGGCGGTGGATGGTGTATCGGTACATCGGGTGAGTTACCACGGTGATGTCGGCACGCATGTCGGCAAGAGTATGTGGGCGATTCTTCGCGAAATTAACGGCGATGTCAGCAAGTTAGATGCTATCCCGGCTGATAAGCGCAACGAATTTATGAGTCGTATGTACGTTGAAGGGGCGCGGGCAGCCAAGGAATCGCCAGAGGCACGAGCAGAAATTGACGAGCTAGCTAAACAGTCGTTTATATTGGATGATCCGCTGTACAAGCAGGTGTATGAGATTTGTAAAGCCTGGAGTTTTGATGAAATTGACGCCAATGTGGCGCGGCTGGGAAACGTGCCAATTGAACGGCGTTATGTCGAGAGCGAGACTGAAGCGCCAGGCAAGGCCTTGATCAAAGCAAAAACCCCAGAGGTCTTTACTAAATCAGACGGCGCGTATATCTTCAAAGGCAGCCAATACGGTGCGTTTGATAATGTGTTCATCGGTTCGCATGGCAACGGGTTGTACGGTGCGCACGACATGGGGTTAATTCAGCTGAAGCATCAAGATTATCCGAACCTAGACTTATCGATTACCGTCAATGGCGAAGAGCAGGCGGCGTATTTCCGCGGGGTGATCGCCGCTAGTGAATTGGCAATTCCAGAATTGAAAGGTAAATTGTTTAACTATGCGACTGGCCTGGTCAAATTAACGACTGGTAAGATGAGCTCGCGCACTGGTGAGGTGATCACTATTGACTGGCTATTTAACGAGTTTAAAAAGGCTATCACCCAAGCTGGCGGTGAGCCAACCGACGAGGTGGTGGCGGGTGCGCTGCGCTATCAATTCCTGAAGGTAAAAATCGGTAGCGATGTGGTATTTGATATCAATGATGCAGTCAGTTTGACGGGTAACACTGGTAGCTATCTGCAATACGCGCACGCTCGGGCTCGGGGTATTTTGGCGAAATCTGAGCAAGCAGTTGCTTTCCCGACAGAATTGTTTGACGAAGATCGGCTGCTAGTTAGGAAAATGAGCGAATACGCTGAGGCAGTTAACCGTGCTACCGAAAGTTTGGAGCCGCATCATATCTGCGCCTATTTGTTTGAGCTGGCGCAGGAGTTCAATCGTTACTACGAGAAGAATCAAGTTGTTGGCAGTGATAAAGAAGCACATCGCGTCGGTCTGGTGGCGGTGTATGCTGATATTTTGAAGGCGGGGCTGACTGTTTTGGGCATTGTCGCGCCAGAGAGATTGTAAGCGTTCTGTCCCAGTGTGGTACAATCAAGGTGTTACTTAACATAAAGGAGTTTTTATGGCAGATAAAAAAGTAGCTAAAAAAGCGGCAGTTAAAAAAACGACAACTAAGAAAGCAATTGTTAAAAAGCCAAGCGTAGCGTCCCTGAAAGAAAAAGCAGGTGCGGTTAAAAGTCACGGCGGTGGTTTTATGACATTTATCCGTGAACAAGGTGTCGTTGGTCTGGCTGTCGGTTTGGCAATCGGTACTGCGGCTGGTGATACAGTGAAGAAATTGGTCACAGCATTCATCGACCCACTTGTGCAGTTAATCGTTGGATCACAACAGGGTCTTCAGGCGGCATCGTTTACCGTTGAAATTGCCGGGCGTAAGGGTGAGTTTCTGTACGGGGCGTTTATTAGCTCGTTGATCACATTGCTGGCGGTAGCGTTTGTGGTATATGCAATTGTGCAACTTTTTAAGCTCGATAAATTAGACAAGAAAAAAGATTAATTGGGTTTTGAAGAACATATCCGCCGGACAAGTGCGGCGGATTTTATGTAAGACGATTTATGCCGGGACAAGATGTGTCATATACTCAATAAACTAGGAAATAAGCGTACCGACTGGCTGGCCGCTGCTAGCCCGGGCGATATTACCGTCGGTGAGGAGGTCGCAGATGATGACTGGGATATGTTCGTCCATAGCCAGGCCGATGGCAGCTTTGTCCATGACGGTGATATCAGGGTTGGTTAGAGTGTCGTGATAGCTGAGCTTATCAAATTTGGTGGCGTCAGGGAATTTGGTAGGATCTTTATCGTACACGCCATCAACTTTCGTTGTTTTAATCACAACATCACATTGCATTTCCAAAGCTAGATTCAAGGCAGCGGTGTCGGTAGTCAGGAAGGGCCGTCCAGTACCGCAGGCAACGATGACCACGCGACCTTTTTGAATGTGGCTGAGCGCTCGGCGGAAAGTGTAGTGGTCGATAAATTGATTGATTTCGACAGTGGACAGGGCGCGGGTTGGCAAGCCAGCGTCGTTGAAAACGTCAGCCAGAGCGATGGCGTTCATCAGGGTAGAGAGCATGCCGATATTATGTGCTGAGACAGGCTGAATACCGTGACCGATGATTTGGTTGCCGCGGACGTAATTGCCGCCGCCAACCATGATGACGATTTCAGCGCCAGCTTCTAGCGCTGGTTTGATTTGTTCGGCGATCCAGCGGGCGCGAGCGGGATCGAAGCCGCTGGCGAACTCGCCCTGAAGCTGCTCGCCGGATAATTTGAGGAGAATGCGTTTGGTCATGGTTTTAGTGTAGCACGCTGCAAGGAAGTGGTAAAATAGAAGTATGAAAGCCAGTTTTAAACCGAAAAAGATTTTATGGATAGATTTGGAGATGACCGGGTTGGATCCGGTGCGTGATGAGATTTTGGAGGTGGCGGCGATTGCTACTGATTGGGGTTTTACGGAGATTGCAACGTATGAGGGAGTTGTGCAACATGACCCAGAGAAGCTGAGTAAGTTACTGGATCGAAATGCTAGCTTTTGGAATGAACATCCGGAGGCGCGACGCGGTTTGGAGGAACAAAATGCCTCGGGCAAGCTGCTGGCCGAGGTGGAACGTGAGCTGCTTACGTTTTGCGATGAATATTTTGCGGATGAGCCGCGGATTTTACTGGGTGGTAATTCAATCCACCAGGATCGTCGGTTTATCGACCAATGGTGGCCTACTTTGTCAAAAAGACTACACTACCGGATGTTGGATGTCAGTGCCTGGAAAGTGGTGTTTGAAGGTAAATATGGCAAGAAATTTGCTAAACCAGAGGATCATCGAGCGTTGGAGGACATCCGCGGTAGTATCATGGAACTACAATATTATTTGAAGAAGGTGAAACAATGACTCATAAACAATTTGAAGAGTTTATTCTGAGTTTGCCAGGTGTGTGGCTGGACTATCCGTTTGGCGAGGATGTTGCGGTATATAAGTTCGGTCGGGATAATGACGGCGCAGGGAAAATGGTGGCATTGGTGGCGGAGGGCTCAAAACCGCTCAGGGTAAGTCTGAAATGTGATCCGTTATTGGCACAGAATTTGCGGGAAAAGTACGAAACGGTATTGCCAGGTTATCACCTAAATAAGAAGCACTGGAATACTATCATCTGCTCAGGACAATTGAGCGACGAAGAAATTTTTGATTTGGCGCGGCTAAGCTATCGGCTGGTGGCGGAAGCCTAACTCGACTTAATTATTTGATTAATTTGTTTTTGGATATTTTCCAAATCAGTGGCGGTTTTTTCTAGCCATTGTCGCATGGCCTTCGACTTGGTGGATTTATACACCTTTGACATCATGGCAATAGTATCGGTTATTTGTATGTTCATTTCATGGGCATAAGTAATGTCCAGCTGTGTATTAAGCGCTGCGTCGTCTAGTTTTTCTTCCAGCTTATCTGATGGGTCAAGGGCGAGAATTTCCTTTTTCTTATCTTTGTAATCGACGCCAGTTGCTTGCAGTGGATCACTCAAAGATGCTTCTGCGGTAGTTAAGACAGATACTAACGAACTATTTGTAGTCTGTAGAGAAGTTGATCGGAATTTATTATTATATTTTTGGGAAATAGTTAGCAATTTGTTAACGCGCGCCGCCACATGCGAAGATGTAGTCTTAGGCATAGCGTTCTGTGAGAAAATAAAAATTGCAACTAATGTTAAGAACCCTACGAGTCCTAAAATAGCTATGATTATTTTAGTTTTTTTATCGAAACCTTCTACCGGTGGAGGCGTAGCAATTTGATTGAGATAATCAATACCTTGAGATGGATTATTAAAATTATCTGGATACATGTATCTATTTAAGCACAAACGATAACAGAGGTAAAGAGTGATATAATAAAGACATGCAAGATGCCAAAGAAGAAGTGCGGGCGCGTCTGAATATTGAGGATGTAATTAGTGAATACGTTCAGCTGAAGCGGGCGGGCCGTAACCTGAAAGGACTGAGTCCGTTTACTGATGAGCGGACGCCAAGTTTTATGGTGAGTCCGGAAAAACAGATTTGGCATGATTTTTCTTCGGGTAAGGGTGGCGATATTTTTACGTTCGTGATGCTGGTGGAGGGGATGGATTTTCGTCAGTCGTTGGAGCATTTGGCGCGCAAGGCGGGCGTGGATTTGAGCTTGTTTTCTCATGGTGATGGAAGGACGGCCAAGCGGCGGGCGCGGGCGCGGGAAGCGTTAAAATTGGCAGCTAATTTTTATCAGCAAAATTTGGTGAGAAATTCATTGGCGTTAGATTATGCGGTGAAAAAACGGCGGCTGAATCGGCAGACGATCGGTGATTTTATCATCGGCTATGCGCCAGATCAGGGCGATGCGCTGACGAAAGCGCTGGAAAAACGGGGATTTTCGCGCCGGGAACTGGCTGACGCGGGGCTGGTTAATCGGTTCGGCGGCGACCTGTTTCGGGGGCGGATGATGGTAGCCTTGAGCGACGGCAGCGGCGAGGTGGTTGGCTTTACGGGGCGAATTGTTCGTGACGATCCGCGTGCGCCAAAGTATCTGAATACACCGCAGACCCTGCTGTTTGATAAATCGCGCCACATCTTTGGGCTGTATCAGGCGAAAGAGGCGATTCGTAGGAGCGACGCGGCGGTGATTGTCGAGGGGAATTTGGATGTGGTTAGCAGCCATCAAGCCGGTGTCAAAAACGTGGTGGCGACGGCGGGAACGGCGATGACCCTGCAGCATTTGAAGGCGCTGAGTCGGCTGGCAGGGCGGATTCGCCTGGCGTTTGATGGCGATCGGGCGGGTGTGAGCGCAACGGAGCGGGCGATCAATTTGGCGCAGGAAATTGGCGTGGAATTGGAGGTGGTGAGTTTGCCGGATGGCGTAAAAGATCCGGATGAATTGATCCAAAAGGATGCAGCGTTATGGAAAACAGCGGTTGAGCGGGCGCAGCCAGCGGTGGACTGGGCAATCGCTCGGCACTCCGAGATGGAGGATTTGGCGACGGCTGAGGGCAAGCGGCGATTTTCAACAACTGCGCTGAGAATCGTGCGCAGCTTGAAAGATCCGGTGGAACAAGAGCATTACTTGGCGGTGATTTCTGAGAAAACTGGCGCTTCAATTACTGCCTTGAAGGCGAAGCTGGCGGGCGAAAAAACGGTAAATCAGCAGCTGAGAAAAACTAAAATTGACAAGGAAAAACCGCACCCTGTTCAAGATGAAACTGAGGACATGCTGGCAGGGCTGGCAGCAAGCGAAAAAACAGTGCGGCGCTGGCTGGCAGCGATTTCCGGCGAGATGCTTGAGAATGACAATGCGCGGCAATTAATTGGCTATTTGCGGGAAAATTTGGACATTGACCTAAGTAATATTCCTCAAGGCTTGCAAAAAATTGAGCAGTATGTGAAAATAGTACAGTTAAAAAGTGAAAGTCGTTATGCCAATTGGGAGCAGAAAAGCTTGGATGAAGAAATGGCTCGGCTAGTCAGGCAAATAACAATAAAACATCGCGAAAACCAAAAGAATCAATTATTAACCCAGCTGCGGGAAGCTGAGGCGGCAGGCGACGAGGTTTTATCTCAGCGCTTGCGCCAGAATCTGAACCAGCTGATTAAGGAGAAAATGTGAGCGACGATACGACTACTAAGCCGGCAAATTTGAACGACGATGCGGATTTTGATCCAGAAATTATGGACGAAGAAGAATCGGAAGATTTGGATTCTTTGACAACAGGGCAGTATTTGGATGATGTGTCGGACGATTCGGTACGGCTGTATCTAAGGGAAATTGGTAAAATTCCACTACTAAGCGCAGAGGAAGAGATGGAGCTGGCGCGCCGGATTATTGAAGGCGATAAGAAGGCTAAGGATAAGATGGCCGAGGCTAACATGCGTTTGGTGGTGTCAATTGCCAAGCGCTATTCGGGGCGCGGTTTGGATTTCTTAGATTTAATTCAGGAAGGAAATACTGGTCTTTTGCGGGCGGTCGAGAAGTTTGATCCGGATAAAGGCTTCAAATTTTCGACCTATGCGACGTGGTGGATTCGCCAGGCGATTACCCGGGCGATTGCCGATCAGGCGCGAACGATTCGTATTCCAGTTCACATGGTGGAAACCATCAATAAATTGCTGCGCACGCAGCGGCGAATGACGCAGGAACTGAACCGCGAGCCAACGATTGAGGAGTTATCCAAAGAATTGGACATGGAGCCGGAGAAGATTGAATATGTCATTAAGATTAAGCAAGATATTTCTTCCTTGGATGCTGGTGTTGGTCGTGATGGTGAAGATGATGATTCGGTGCTGCAGGATTTTATTGTTGATGAAGATACTGTTTCGCCAGAAGATTCGGCGTCAAACCAACTGCTAAAAGAACAAGTTCAAGATATGTTATCCAGTTTAAGCGACCGCGAGCAAAAAATTGTGCGCATGCGGTTTGGTCTAGATAATGGTAAGAATCACACGCTGGAGGAAGTCGGTCAGGAATTTGCGGTGACGCGCGAGCGGATCCGGCAAATTGAAGCCAAGGCTTTGGCGAAGCTCAGGAAGCATAAAGATGCTAAAAAACTTTACGAATACTTGGACTAATTAGCATTGTTCGGGTGATTTACAAAAATGGGCGTCGCGGGTAACGGCGTCTATTTTTTGGTGTAATTGGGTCAAATCGCTGTCGTTAATAATGAAATAATCGGCGATGGCAATTGGCCCGCCTTTTTCTAGATTTTCAATTTCCGACCAATCGCGCTGGTCGACTTCGCGCGGTTGCATCGGCCGCTCCGGGCGTTTTGCCATTCGCTGATAACGTAGATGCTTCGGCGTAACGATGGCGATGACGACGACTTGTCCGGGAAATTCGTGCTTGAGGATTTTATACTCGCTCCAAGTGTATAAGCCGTCCAGGACAATTTTATTTTGCCCAGCATTGATCAAATCGCGAATGTTCTTAATTACACGTCTGATAACGAAATCTTTGCCTTCGCGCTGGCGGATTTCTTCGCGGAATTTTTGCTGATTATCCCAGGTCGGCTCAATGCCAGCCTCGTCCATGGCCTTGTAAATAACACCGCCAAAATAAATTTTAGGGAAGCCCTTTTTTGTTAAATATTCGACGGCCGAACTTTTGCCGCTACCAGCTAGGCCGACGAGAGCGATAATTTTTGCGTGTGGTTGTGTCATAGGCTAATTTTAACAATTTGTTGACATTCTTCCAAATAGAGCGTATGTTTAGGGTAAGTATTATGGAAGCGCTTCCTAGATGTACTGAAGGGTCACCTCAGAATTCTACTTCTGACCTTGATACTAAGGGTCAAAAAATCCAATAGAGAAGAATTATAATATAATGGCTCAGGTTGAGGAGTTGGAGTCGAAATTTGATTATAATCCAGATGGTAGTGAAGCGTGGGAAAGATTTGTTAACGAACCTGTTGTTGATCAGTATGGTCAAGTGTGGATGATTTGGAAAAATGGGGACCACCGCTATCAGATATATGTAATTCCACCCGATGCTGGGAAATTTAAATATGTTATTGTAGATTATGTTTCGACTACTAGTTATACTGAGGTAGGGTTTGAGTCTAGCCAATTTTCTGTTGGTCTTGACAAGAACCGTGAACCAATAATATTGAACATAGTTGTTGATGGTCAAGGTGGAGTATGTTGTCATCTTTATAATCAGCAAGAAGAAATTGAAAGAGCGGCTTGTAGGTCATCAGGGGATGTAGAAAGAAAAATTGGTTTGAAGCCAGTTGCTGCTCTAGTTACCGTTGCTTAAATGCTACAATAGAACTATGAAGCGTCTAGTGGTTATTGATGGTAAGTCGGTGTTTTACCGAGGGTATTATGCCATGCCGGGGCTGAGCACGGCGGATGGTACGCTGACGGGCGGGGTGTATGGATTTGTGAGTTTGGCGATTGAGCTGATCAAGAAATTGGAGCCGGATTATGTGGCCGTAGCGTGGGACAAGCGCGGCACCAATATCCGTAAGCGCCGGGAACTATATCCAGAGTACAAGGCGGGCCGCAAGCCAGCGCCTGATGATTTTTATCAGCAAATTCCGATTTTAATGGAATTGCTGGATGCGTTTGGCTGGCCGCTGTATGAACTGGATGATTATGAGGCGGACGATATCATGGGCGCGTTTGCTCGGCAAGCGGAAGCGCGCGGCGTGCAGACATGTTTGCTGACGTCGGATTTGGATGCGCTGCAATTGGTGTCACCGCTGACCAAAGTCTATGCCATGAAAAACGGCCTGAGGAACATAGAGGAATTTACGGCGGAATATTTTGAACAAAAATATGGTATTCGGACGGATCAGTTTTTGGATTTGAAGGCGCTAAAGGGTGACTCCAGTGATAATTTACCGGGCGTGCCAGGCGTTGGTGAAAAGACGGCGGTGAAATTATTGCAAGCATATGACACGTTGGATGGGGTGTATGCACATTTGGACGAGCAAAAAGGCGCTTTGCGAACGAAGTTGGAAAATGGCCGCGAGTCGGCATATCTGACTAAGCAGGTGGCGGAACTGTGGACGGACGCGCCGGTGGAGCTGGACTGGAAGGTGGCCGATGTTAACGACTGCGACTTTGCGCGGGTGGCGGAAATTTTGCGGAAACTGGAGTTTCATTCGCTGATCGGGCGATTGCCGCGGACAATGCAGGCGGCGGATGAGGCAGTAGAGACGGTGGAACTGGAATTGCCGCGCGTTGAAAATCTGCCGGCTGAGCCGCTGTTTGATACGGAAAATATTATCTATATTGATCCATCAGAGCCGGACATGGTCTATATTAATTCCAAACCTGACGTGGCGTGGCGGGCCAAGATGAGTGAGATTGGTCAACATGTTTGGCAACTGTTGGCGCAGGGTGTGGTGATCGCGGCGGACGTCAAGGAGTTGTATCACGCGCTGGATGATCACGGTGTGACGGTGCGGTTTCATGAAGTGTGGGATGTTGGGCAGGCGGCGTTTTTGATCGATCCGCTCAGACGCGACCGTAGTTTGATGGCGCTGGCGGGCGATTTTTCTGAGGATAATTCCCCAGAGCGGCAGCTGGCACGCTTATGCCAGATTTACCGCCAGCAGCAGGATTATATGGCGACGCATCAGCAGATTGCCAGGGTGCTTCGCGACTTTGATTTTCCGGTGATTTGGCCGCTATTTCAGATGGAAAGACGCGGCATGAAGCTGGACACAGCACTTCTTGAACACATGGGTCAGGAGCTGGCGGCGGAAGTCAGCCAGCTTGAACAACAAATGTATGCGATGGCTGGGCGCGAGTTCAACGCCGCTAGTCCGGCGCAACTGTCCGAGGTGTTATTTACCAAGTTGCAGCTGCCGACGACTGGTATCAAAAAGGGTAAAACTGGCTATTCGACGGGACAGAAAGAGCTGGATAAACTGCGCGGGCGACACCCGATTATTGAGCTGATTGAGCGGTACCGAGAGCTGACTAAATTAATCAGCACCTACATTGAAGCGCTGCCGAAGTTGGTGGCCGAGGACGGGCGGATTCACACCACATTTAATCAAGACGTCACCAGCACCGGGCGGCTGAGTAGCACAAATCCTAACCTGCAGAATATCCCGGTGCGCACAGAACTGGGTCGGAAAATTCGCCAGGCGTTTGTGCCGAGTGAAGGCAAGGTATTTGTTGGTGCGGATTATTCACAATTTGAGCTGCGACTGGCGGCGGTGCTGGCGGGCGATGAGCGGCTGATTAACGATTTTAATAGCGACGTTGATATTCATACCAAGACGGCGGCCGAGACCTACGGCGTGCCGATGGCCGAGGTGACGAAAGTACAGCGCCGGGCGGCTAAGGTAATCAACTTTGGGGTGCTATATGGCATGAGTCCGCACGGCTTGGCGGCAGCTACCGGCATGACCTTTACTGAGGCGAAGCGGTTTATCGAACACTATTTTGCGGTGCGCCAGCCAATTCGTCAATATCTGGATACAATTTTAGTTCAAGCGCGCAAACAAGGTTTTGTCGAGACCTATTTTGGTCGGCGGCGGCCAACGCCAGACGTTAAGTCGAGCAACTTTATGGTGCGTTCGGCAGCCGAGCGGGCAGCGATGAATATGCCGATTCAGGGAACGGAAGCGGATTTGATGAAACTGGCGATGATCCGGTTGGAGGACAAGTTGGCTGGGCTGGCCGAGCCGGTCCTGCAAGTTCACGACTCAATTTTAGTGGAGTGCCAGGCAACAGATGCCGAGCAAGTCGGCGAAATGATGCGTGCGGAGATGGAAGGCGTTTGTCCGGAATTGCCAATTCGATTGAAGGTTGATGTTGAATTGGGGTATAATTGGGGTAGTCTATAAAAGGGAGGGTTAGACTAGTGTCGGGATTTAAGGCTCGTGAAGCAACATTACAAAATTTATTCGATAGTGGTGACTATGATCAGTTTGTGATTCCACATTATCAACGCAGTTATGTATGGGGTCAAGACGAGTTGGAGAATTTCTGGAATGATTTTATTGAACGTAAAGAAGTAGGACAGCTTTATTTGCTTGGCTCAGTCATTGTTGGTAGGACAAAACAAAAACGCTCTTTTGGGGTTGTAGATGGTCAACAACGTCTTATTACAAGCTCGGTATTTATAACAGCACTGAAGGACGTTTGGGGTGAAAAGTTTGGTCGTGATGAAGAATATTTCTCTTTAGAGAGATTTATTAAAAAGAAAGTATTAGGTAGTAATAATGCTATCTTTAAGATTGATGTTGCGGGCAGTTTAAAGCGATGTTATATCGATATGATTATTTCAGGAAGTATTAAAAAGGAATATAAGAATGAAGATCAGAAAAATCTTCATCGTGCATATAATTACTTCAAAGATAAGTTACGTGACTCGTATGATGCAAATAAAGCTAATGATAGCCAACGGAAGAAGCTACTGCTACAAAAACTTGAGAATCTTCTAGATACTAATCTAGTACTGGTTATTCTTGACGATGAGGACGATGCTTACGAAGTGTTTGAGGGGTTCAATGCTCGTGGTGTAGATCTTTCTATCTCGGACTTGTTTAAAAACCTTTTTCTACAAAAGATAAAAGGAACAGAAGAAGAAAAGGCAAGAGCGCTTGACGAGTGGGATAATATTATTCAGATAGTTACAGAATTGCGGATTCCAAAGTTTACGATCAATACGTTTATTAGGTATTATTGGATAAGAAACCACTCGTTTATAGGCGAGCGTCAGCTTTACAAGAAGATTAAGAAAGAAACGAAGAACTATAGGGAATTGCTTTCTGATATGCATCAGATAGCAGAAGCTTTAAGGGTATTATTTAATGGATCACCGTATGAGATAAGGGATTTTCTTGGGCACCCGGAGGCGAAAGCAGAATATGCAAAATCTATCAGTGACTCATTACGTGCTTTGAGGGTTATGAATACTCAGAGCTATATGGTTTGGCTAATGTCTATAGCAGCTAAGCGAAATAAAGAATTTATTAGTCTTAAAATGTTTGCTCGATCGCTTGGTCAGATAGAAAGGTTTTCATTTAGGTATTTTGTAGTTTCAAAATTACCAGCAAATCGTGTTGAAAAAATGTATGCTAAATTTTCAAATGAATTATTTAGATTGTCCGATACTCGAGATAAACAAAGGATAGCAACCTTATTAGATAAGGAGCTTTTGAATAGAATTGAACAAGATAAACTTCTACCTCCAAGAGAACAGTTTATTGCTGATTTTGGCTTATTGTGCCTAAAATCTAATAATAAAAATCTTGTTCGGTACATTTTAACTCAAATAGAAAATCAGTTAAGCAGCGGCGAGAAGGGCGTTACTCAAGAAGTTGTTACAATTGAGCATATTATGCCCCAGAGGTTAAACAGGGGGTGGAATATATCGCAAACTGATCATAAAAACTGTGTTAATATGCTTGGTAATTTGACAATCCTAAAAGGTGCGTTAAACTCATCTGCAAGCAATAAAGCAATTAACGAAAAGGTCCGTCATTTTAAAGATTCAGACTTAAAGATGAATGGTGATCTGGTTGATCTAATAAATAAAAAAAGCGATTGGGGTAAAGACGAAATAATAGAAAGACAAAATGCTTTTGCAGAAGCATCTGATGATATTTGGTCTGTAGATAAGAGGTAATTGATGTAGTTTTAGTGAAGTGACTTTTTAGACAAAGCAGAGTCTTTGTCTATAGTTGCAATGTGCTAGCCTTATGTCTAGGATGACGCTAGACGTGTGTGGAGATGCTGAAGAGGTAGTTAGCTAGTACGACGGAATTGGGACGAAGTATAAAAAATATGGTATAATTACGCCATGAAATACACGCAGCGACGCAATTCATTTTCTCGATTTGTACCCATTTTATTAGTGATTGTTATTACAATTGTGGCGGTCGCGGCAGTTATTGCAATTGGTCGGGCGCTGTTTGGCGGAAACGAATCAGATCAAAAGGATAAAAATATTAATGCCGGTCAGATTGCGCTGCTATCAACAGACGAAGGGCGAGCTGTGCGCCTGACGGTTCGTGGGCCAATTGTAGCAAACGAGAATTTTCGCTCATATAGTGTTATAGTTTCGCCAAGCTCTCGGCAAATAACGACGTATGAGGGCTACTTGGATAAAGAGATTAGTCAGAAAAAATTGGATAATAACGTAAAAGCCTACACAGAATTAGTTTACGCGCTGGATAAGCGGAAGATGATGGATGGAACACAATTGACAGAGCAGCAGAACGACTTACGTGGTATTTGTGCGAGTGGCAAAGTATATAAGTTTGAAACATTGAGCGATAATTCAGTTGTGAAGAGTTTATGGACGTCGGATTGTAGTGGCTCTAAAGGCTCAGCGCAGGCAAATGTCAATGAAATTTTGGATATGTTTTTGAAGCAAATTCCTGAAGGCAAGAAGATGGTTGCTGGTATTGGCTTGGGCCAGGAAGAGGCCTTGTTTAAGCTGTAGGAGTACTGTATGCCGGAACTTCCTGAAGTCGAGACGGTTCGCTGCGGTTTGGCGGAGCTATTGCCGGGCCGAGTGGTGGTGCGAGCGATGGTGTTTGATTCGCCGAAGAGTTTTCCGAATGCGCCGGCTGACGTTGAGCAATTTTTATATGGTTCACGCGTGACGGCGGTGCGGCGGCGGGCAAAGGTGCTGATGATTGATCTGGATACTCGCTACTCGCTGGTGGTGCATTTGAAGATGACAGGGCAGCTTATTTTTCGTGGAGCGCAGAGTTTTGCCGGCGGCCATCCGAACGATAGCTTAATCGGTGAGCTGCCGGATCGGTCGACGCGGGTGCAAATTGAGTTTAGCGATGGGTCGCGGCTATTTTTCAATGATCAGCGCAAATTTGGTTGGGTGAAGTTGCTGCCGACTGATGAGGTGAAGAATTTACCGTTCATGCAAAAAGTTGGGCCGGAACCGCTTGATCCCAATACGCGCGCCGAGGATTTCATCCAGCGAATTCGTCGCCGTCAAAACTCGATGATCAAGCCAGCTTTTCTTGACCAGGCAGTGATCGCCGGGGTTGGTAATATTTATGCTGACGAAGCACTGTGGGCGGCACGTATTCATCCGCAAACGCGGGTGAGAAATGTCAGTGATCAGCAGCTGAACACATTATTTAATGAGCTGCGGCAAATCTTGCAACTCAGTATTGATCAGGGCGGCTCGACTGATAGGAATTACGTTGATGCCGAGGGTCGAAAGGGGAATTATCTGACATTTGCTCGTGTGTTTCGCCGCGAAGGTCAGGCTTGCCACCGCCATCCTGACCAAGAAATTATCAAGCTAAAAGTCGGCGGCCGTGGTACGCATGTGTGTCCAGTCTGTCAGGTGGAGGTTGAATGATTCATCTTCTCTACGGCGATAACGAATTTGAGAAACAGGCGGCGTTCGTATCTCTGGTTGGTGATGCGGACGTCGTGCGGTATGATGGCGAGGAATTGACGCTGGCTGATATGCAGGAAATAACAATTGGTCAGACATTGTTTACGCAGTCTGCAGTGTATGTCATCTCGAAGTTGAGCGAAAATTCTGACATTTGGTCGCAGCTACCAGATATGCAGTTTGATGAGGATAACACCATTATCTTGATAGAGAGTAAACTTGATAAGCGAACAAAAACCTATAAATGGCTACAAAAAACTGCTAAAACCCAAGAATTTATGCCACTCAGTGACCGCCAAAAGCCGCAGCTTATATCTTGGTGTGAAGCACAGGCTCGTGAGCGCGGCTATAAGCTGACGCGCACGCAAATAGGGACACTGATCGACCGTTTGGGGTTTGACCAGTTGCGACTCAGTAATTTTTTGGATCAATTGGCGCTTGCGGAGGAGATTACCGATGAGTTGATTGATCAGTTAGTGCCACTGGCAAGATCAGAAAACGTGTTTGATTTGTTTGTTGCCGCTTTGTCGAAGGATTATGAAACGGTGCACAATATCATCAGCTATTTGGAGTCAGAAAGTGGTCTAGATGGCGCCTACCAGACGATGGGACTATTGGCCTCGCAAGCAACTAATATGGCGGCATTGGTGCTGGCAGGTGGTGACAATAAAACGGTGGCAGCCGATTTATCGGTCAATCCATATGTATTGCAGCGCTTGTCCTCGTCAGCTCGGACTATTGACATTGAACATCTCAGGCAGATCAACGATGCATTGTTTCAGGCAGACCTTCAGATGAAAACGACCGGGGTTAATCCGTGGCTGTTGATAGAAACGGCTTTAGTTCAGGCTGGGTAGCTGTAAGATTATCGAAAGTATTGATTTTATTTTGATAGTAAGTATAATAATCTTCACATTGTAATATAGAGGAGTTTGAAGAAAGATGGGTAGGTTACCTAAAGGAGAAGGCCTACATAGGGGAAATGATCATAATAAACTTGGGCCTGTTTTGGGGTGTGCCGCGGTAGAGCAGTATTTGCGGCTGGAAGTATGTTCCCAAATGGCCATCCTGAAGAGCCACATGGCATACCCCCAGCGACCCCAGCGACAACTTCATCAGAACAATCGGCCAGTGTGCCAAGCGAATTTCCAGTTAGGCCAGGGCGAAAGGCTGAAATTGACGAAAAGGCTAAAAATATATTACAAGATGAATACTGGAGGGGATATACTGGAACTGACGCGTACACTGGCACTGATACATATGGATCTCTGGTTAGTTATTTTTATACTGAAGATGGAAAGTACATGACAGAGGTTGCTGTTTATAATGCAAGTACGGTAGAAAATGAGTCGGTGTTAAAGGCAAAAATAACAAAAAGAGATATAAAGAGTGGAGGATGGAAAACTACATCAGAACTTTTGCTTACGTTTGATGTTAAAGATTCGTCTGTAAGAAAAGAGACTCCTATGACAACCACCAGCCTAGAGGAGTCTTTGGGTGCTGGACTGAGTCTTACTGAGGTGTCTAACTTAGACCATAAAGGCGGAAAGATTGTAGTAGTGACCTTTAATAAAGATGGAACGATCTCTGTTGAAGAGGGGCAAGGAGTGGTGATTAATGGTAGTATGGAGTTTGATAGTACAAATTTACATAAGGTCTGTGACCCAGTTAAGGCCCAGTTTTTGGCTAAAGGAGTATTGGATAGTTAGGCTTTGTACTATGCCTATTACTCATAAAAACACCCCAGTAAACTCTGGGGTGTTTTTAACAATTCTCGCAAATTATTTTTCAGTTTTCTTAGCTGCTGGCTTTTTTGCTGGAGCTTTCTTTGTGGCAGCTGGTTTTTTCGTAGCAGCTGTCTTCTTGGCCGGGGTGGCTTTTACAGCCGGCTTTTTAGCAGCAGTTTCCAGCTTAACGCCTGCTTTTTTAGCAATTTTGCTCAATGCGCTTTTACGACGAGCAGCGGTATTTTTCTTAATCAGACCTTTTTTAACGGCTGTATCAATTTCACTTTGAGCAGTAGCAAGAGTTTTAGCGCTTGGTGCTGCAATAAAAGCTTTAACAGCAGTCTTAACATCTTTTTTAATGCCGATATTGCGCTCGCGACGTTTTAAGGTTTGCTTAGCGCGCTTAATGGCGGATTTGATAATTGGCATGTTACTCCTTTACCTCTATAGATTTGTATCGTTAATCAGGAAGAATTATACAGAAAATGACATAAATTGTAAAGAGGTGGTATAGATATTGACTTTATGGTAGTGCTTATGGTATAGTGATGGAAAGTATAACGACAAAACAAAAATAGGAAAAATCATGCCAAACGGATCAGCAAAACAGAAAGTAGTCCAAAGCATCAAGGATGTAACTAATATTTTGGTGACGGTGAGTGCTAGTCCGTCAGTTGACGAATTATCGGCGGCGCTTGGTTTGACGATTTTCCTCAACAAGCTCGGCAAGCATGCCACGGCCGTGTTTAGTGGTGATACTCCACCAGCTATCAACTTTCTGAATCCTGATAAAACATTTGAACAGACAGCTGATAGTTTGCGTGATTTTATTATTGCTTTAGACAAAGAAAAGGCTGACCATCTGCGATATAAAGTTGTTGATGATGCGGTGAAGATTTTTATTACGCCATATCGGACGACAATTTCTGATAAAGATTTAGAATTTTCCCAGGGAGATTACAATGTCGAGTTGGTGCTGGCGTTGAATGTTGAGAATAGCGACAGTATTGATGCGGCGTTGACGGCTCATGGTAAGATTTTGCATGATGCCACAGTTGTTGCGATAACGGCGGGCAGCGTGAAAAGCGGACTGGGGTCGGTTGATTGGCATGAAAATAATGCAAGTGGCGTGAGTGAGATGGTAATTGAGCTAATTGATGATTTGAAAACGCCAAAGGTAACACTGGACGAACAGATGGCGACGGCATTGTTGACGGGAATCGTGGCGGTTACTGAGCGGTTTAGCAATAGTAATACATCATCAAAGGCGATGACCGCGGCGGCAGAACTTATGGCGGCAGGAGCCAATCAGCAGTTGGTAGTGTCAAAGATTGCCGAAAGCGAGGCAGAGGAAAAGCCACAAGAAATTGAGAAAATTGAAGATAAAAAGCCTGATAAGGAAGAGTCAGCCACAGAAAATCCAGAGAAAATAGAGGATGACGAATCGGAGCAGGCAAATGGTACGCTGTCGATTAGTCATGAGAAAAAGGGCGATATTGATGAAGTAGCGGCACAAACAGCGAAAGAAAAGCAGGAAGAATCGGCACGGGTCGCCGCAGAGAGGTTGGCTAGCATTGAGCCAGCTAAGGATGTTGACCAAGCAGATGAGGATCTTAGTAAAAAATTAGTGGCAAAGGAACTGACTTTTGAAGAGACTCCGCTAATGGGTGGTACGTTGAATGCAACGACCACACAGGCTGCTGAAGATAAGCAGAAGGAATTGTCCGGTGATCAGAATAAAACAATTTTAACTCATAGTAAGCATGTGGGTGCTAGTGCGCCGTCATTTGGGGATACGCCGCTGAATGCTGCCATGGGAGTGTCTGATGAGCCGCCGAAGGTTGACCCGTTTGCTAATACTGCTGGTGAGCAGAAATTGTCTTCTATTCCTGTAGCACCTCTAGCGCCTCAATCAGATGAGTCTATCATTGAGGCTATTGCTAGCGATACTAATAAATTAAACGCTTCTGGGTTGCCAGCGCCAAATCTAGCCAGTGCGCCAATTGAACCAGCGCCGATTAGCGCACCTTTGCAACCAGGACAAACATTGGCAGATGTTGAAAATAGCGTAGCTGGTGCTGCTTTACCGATGCCGCCGGCAGTTCCGGATTTTGGTGCATTGCCACCGCTTCCACCAGCACCGACAGGAGTTGATACAACAGGAGTGCCTCAGATTGCACCATTAGGGGTAACGCCCGAGCCGGTAGCTGCGCCGCCAATCTCGGCAATGCCAACTCAGCCAGTTCAGAGCGCGGGGGAGTTTAACCCAGCACAATTCCAGATTCCAGGGCAAAAATAGTTGATGGATGAAGTCATTCTTATCGATAAGCCACAAGGTTTGACTAGCTTTGGGGCGGTGGCGCGCCTGCGAAGAGTTTTATCCAATCAGGCGGGTAAAAAAGTGAAAGTTGGACATACGGGTACGCTTGATCCGTTTGCGACGGGATTAATGATTATTGTGACAGGAAAGAAATGTCGGGAAGCCGGGACGTTTACCAAACTAGATAAATGGTATGAGGCGGAGATTATCTTAGGAAAGAAAAGCTCGACGGGTGATCCTGAGGGTGAAATTGCCGAAGTATCTGATTATAAGCCGAGTTTAGAGGAAGTCCAACAGGTAATTGGTCAGTTTGTGGGGAAAATTGAGCAGACCCCGCCGATTTTTAGCGCAATAAAGATTAACGGTCAGCGAGCTTATAAATTGGCGCGCGAAGGGAAGCAGGTGGAGATTTCGAAGCGCACTGTGGAGATTTATTCGTTGGAGTTGTTATCCTACGAATATCCTAAATTAAGAATTAGAACTCATGTTTCCAGTGGAACTTATATCCGAACATTAGCGGTGGATATTGGTAATAAATTGAGTACGGGTGCGTATTGCGAGAATTTGCGTCGCACACAGATAGCCGATTATTCTGTTAAGGAAGCGAAGACCTTGGCGGATTTTGGAATTACTAGCTAATTGCAAAAAGCTGAGTAACTTGGTATAATTACAGGGCTATGATTAGCAAAGAAAATAAAGCGAAAGCAATTGCTTTGACTCAGGTCAATAAAAACGACGTCGGTAGTCCGCAGACTCAGGTGTCGGTTTTAACGGCTCGTATCAAAGAGGTCACGGAGCATTTGAAGGCGAATAAGCACGACTTCATGGCGCGCCGCGGCTTGATCCAAATGGTTGGTAAGCGCAAGCGCTTGCTGAAATATTTGGAGCGAACTGATTTTGAGAGCTACAAAGCAGTTGTTGCCAAGTTAGGTTTGCGTAAATAATTTTACGCCAAAAAACTGCTTAAATCCCCTTCGACGAGAGGGGGATTTTTGTAATGGCAATTATTTCTTCAATTTAGCAATAAGTACGTCACGTCCGTCGTTGGCGCCGCCTAAAGTACAGGAATAGAGGGTTAATTGTGGCCGATCAGTGCGTTGCTCGATTTCTGTTGCTTCTGGTTTAACGCTGAGCTTTTCCCTGATGGTGTAGGCGTAGCGTACGCCTTCATAATCAATGATAATTTCATCACCAACCGCCAGTTTATCAATATTGTAAAACGGTGATTTTCTGAGCGTTTGCTGCGGGGTCATGCCCATAATAAAACGGTGTGCTGATAGAACAAAATTGCCGCCGTCTTTCGGGTTGCCGTTTTCTGGCTTGCGCCACCAAGCACCGTGTTCCATGACTTCTGGGCCGCCAGCTGCGTACGGCAAATTAATGTCAATTTTTGGAATATAAAGTCGATTTTCAGTGATTTTATTTTCTGTTTTGCTGATAAGTTGGGTGGTGGAGTTATTCTTTGGGTTAATGGTTTGAGACGAGATGAACGGCGATATAGCAATCACAAGCGTGTATAATCCGCCGATAAGTAGCATAATTGCAGTCACAGAAATCAATCGGCCCTTCCAACGTTTTGGCGGTTTTTCGAAAGATTTTAGCTGGAGTGACATGGGATGATTATAGCACATCTCATCTGTTTAATAGGGCGGTAATAGTGGTGTTGTCGTGTTGGTTGGCTGGTGTTTGACTGAAGGTTTTAGTATAATAGAAATAGCAATTTGTAATGCGGAAGTGATAGAGATGAGAATGTGTCATTAACGTGTTGGCATGGTTTCATCCCTGTTACTACCGCGAGAAAGGAGCTCTTTTTATGAGTATTATTAACCCGAGCGGCAAGGAGATTTTTAGCGTTACCACCGAACTGTGCGGCCGGCCGCTGACGCTGGAGGTCAACCGGGTTGGTTTTCGGACGACTG
>CAURBE010000004.1:0-69545 GCA_963523045.1 uncultured Candidatus Saccharibacteria bacterium
CTGTGCGGCCGGCCGCTGACGCTGGAGGTCAACCGGGTTGGTTTTCGGACGACTGGCAGCGTGCTGGTGCGCTATGGCGATACGGTAGTGCTCGGTAGCGCCCAGGTGTCGAGTCGGCCGGTGGTGTTGGATTATTTCCCGCTGTCGATTGATTATGAAGAGCGGTTTTATGCGGCGGGTAAAATTTCTGGCTCGCGGTTTATCAAGCGCGAGGGCCGGCCGAGCGACGAGGCGGTGCTGATCGGCCGGTTAATCGACCGTCCGATTCGGCCGTTGTTTCCGAAAGGGTACCGCCAAGAAGTGCAGGTTGTGGCAACAGTCTTAAGCATGGATCCGGATTTCCGCCCGGACGTGGTGGCGATGATTGCGGCGTCGAGCGCCCTGATACTAACTGGCACGCCATTTGACGGGCCGGTGGCGGGCCTGCGTGTGGGACGGGTGAATGGCGAGTTTAAGGCCTTTTTGACGCCCGAGGAACGTGAGCAATCTGATTTGGACCTAGTGGTGGCCGGTATTGCCAGCGGTATCACTATGGTGGAAGCTGGTGCCAAGGAGGTATCAGAAGAGGTAATCATCGATGCGATGGCCTGGGCACACCAGATGATGCAGCCGGCGATTCAGTTGCAGCGCGAATTGGCAGCCAAAGTCGCGCCGACCCCGCAGGAATATGAATTAGTCTTACCTGATGAAGCAATTCAGCAGACGGCTGACGAGTGGGTTGATGGCAAGCTGGGCGAGAAAATCCGCCGGCCGTATCCAGAGCGCAACGAGGTAGTCAATGAGATTCGCTGGTCATTCCACGAAGCGATGGCCGAAAAGTTGGGCTTGAGCGCTGAGGAATACGACGAAGTACGCGACGAATACGATGAGGCGTTCACGCTGGCATTACACAAAGATGTTCGCCGCGGTATCGTCGAGGACGGCAAGCGCCCGGATGGCCGCGCTTTGACGGAAATCCGCCCTTTAAGCTCAGAGGTTGGTTTGCTGCCGCGCGCGCACGGTTCGAGCCTGTTTACTCGCGGCGTGACGCAGGGTATGAATATTGTCACCTTGGCACCGCTGAGTTACGCGCAGCTGGTTGATACTATGGAAGTTAACGACGGCGAGCGGCGCTATATGCATCATTACAATGCGCCGGGCTATACGGTTGGCGAGGTTAAGCGGATGGGCAGCCCGGGCCGGCGCGAAATTGGCCATGGCTACTTGGCGGAGCGCGCCTTGACGCCGGTGTTGCCGAGCGAAGAAGACTTCCCGTACGCTATTCGCAGCGTCACCGAAATTATGAGCCAAAACGGTTCGACGTCGATGGCAGCGACCTGTTCGAGCTGTCTGGCGCTGATGGATGCTGGCGTGCCTCTCTCGGCGCCAGTTAGCGGCATTGCCATGGGTCTAATGATGGACGGTGATACGCCGTACGTGTTGAGCGACATTGCCGATGCTGAGGATTTTGCCGGCGATATGGATTTCAAGGTGACCGGTACAGCCAAGGGTATCACGGCGCTGCAGATGGATATGAAAGTGCATGGTTTGCCGGTGACAGTGCTGCGCCAAGCGATTGAACAGAGTAAGGCTGGTCGGGCATTTATCCTTGATCATATGTTGAGTATTTTGCCAGCGCCGCGGGAGACGCTCAGCCCGTACGCGCCGCGGATTGAAAAGCTAAAAATTGATCCAGATAAAATCGGCGCGGTCATCGGCAAAGGCGGCGAGGTGATTAACAAGATTACCAGCGAGACTGGTGCTGAGGTTGATATTAAGGAAGACGGCTTGATTACTATCGCCAGTCCGAACGGCGAATCGATCGAGAAAGCGCTAAACTGGATCAAGAGCCTGGTCGAGGAGCCAGAAGTTGGCAAAATTTACGAAGGTAAAGTTGTTAGTATCAAAGATTTCGGGGCCTTCGTGAATATTCTGCCGGGAGTTGACGGGATGGTGCATATCTCGAAGCTGGCCGACCACCGCGTGGCTAAGGTGACTGATGTGGTCAAGGAAGGGCAAATCGTTCGCGTGAAAATCACTGGCATCGATGAGCGCGGTAAGATTAACTTGACGATGATCGGGTTGTAAATATATAATAGCGAGATAAGTTTAGGAGGTTAATAATTATGGATGACAGTAAAGCTAAGAGTCAACAATCCCAGCAAATCCAACCAACACCAAACCAAGTTCCACCACAACCAACTCCAGGTATGCCGTACCAAATGCCACCGAAGAAGAAAATGAGTAAAGGTGCCCTATGGGGAATCATTGGTGGCTCCATCGGACTAATCATCCTCATTGTCGGCATAGTCCTAGCGGTTATCTTCCTGGGTGGCCCAAGTAAGGCGGACTACAAGGACTTGATTTCGCAGATTAATGACTTTAATTCTGACGCGCTTCGTGAGGTGAAAAGTAGTAGCAATGGTGGTAATCTTCAGGATGGCATTAATAAGTCGATTGAGCGAACTGACGAGCAACATAAAAAAATTGAATCTCATAAAGCACTTCGTGACAAGGAACTAAAAGACGTTTACGATAAGTATAATAATACCTGGAAAAATGATACGAAGCCGTACTTCCAATATTTAGCGCTTATTGCGGGTAAGCGATCGGAGTTTTCTAACAAATGTCAACGTCGCAATAAGATTAAATTCATGGATAAAACCAAAGCGGAGATTGAACAAAGCTTCGACTCTGTCATGAAAGAGTGTATGGACTTGGTAGATGAGACTTCAAAGTCTGACAATAAATTTGCTGCAGAATATGGAAATAATTTAAAAAATTATTTTGCAGAGGTAAAACAGTTTTATGTAAAACTGGCAGAGTATAATAAAACTGGGAAACTTTCTTTGAGGCCAGATGTTCCAAAGCCGCCAATAGTTAATGGCAAAGAAAACTTGGTAAGAGATTTAAGGAATAACTATAACGATTTTAAAAAATTGTTAGAGAAAAAGGCTAACGGTTAAGCGTTTATCTTTGAGAATAAAATACCCTAGCTTGCTGGGGTATTTTTGTTTGTATCGTAGTACTGTATAATAAAAATATAATTACCTTAGGAGGAATATGGATAATAGTAAGAACAATCAATCGCAATCAGCCCAGCGGCAAGTGCAGCCGCCTGTCGTTCCTGTGCCTCAGCCGGTTCCACCACAACCAACTCCAGGTATGCCGTACCAAATGCCACCGAAGAAGAAAATGAGTAAAGGTGCCCTATGGGGAATCATTGGTGGCTCCATCGGACTAATCATCCTCATTGTCGGCATAGTCCTAGCGGTTATCTTCCTGGGTGGCCCAAGTAAGGCGGACTACCAAGCTGCCCAAGAAAAAATGAACAGTATTATCACGAAGTATAATAAAGTGTCGTCGTCATTATCATATATTTCTACCTCGGAAACAAAATCATCATTAGAGTCTAATCGTGACAAGATTACTACAGCGAAAGGCGACATTAATAAAGCATTGACCGATCTGGGCAAGATGAAAGCCGTCACCAACGATAAAGAGGTTCGCGAAAAGTATGACAATATAAAGAATAGGCTGGAAAAGTTCAACGAAGTCATGGATGCTCTTGGTGAGGTTTATGGCAAGCTGCTGCCAGCAATGAGCGAATACGCAAGTACAAGCAGCAGTTACAATATTTCCAACTTGGCAACCTCAATCAAGAAGACTAAGCAAGATCTTAAGAATGCTGACATTAAGCACGAGTATAATAAAAAATTCGTCAAAGACTTTACTGAACAGCTAGAAAAGATGGAAGAAATGCTGCCAAAGATTATTGAAATGCGGTCTGATTATAAAAAATACGATTCTAGTTATATGACGGAGTTTTACACAATCAATACTAAGATTCAGAAAATCGCTCGTGAATGGCAGTCAAATATGCAAAAAATAGGAGAAGAAGGCGAACTTCGTAACGAGCTAAATAGCTTGGAGGATACCTTAGTAGATAAAGTAAATAAATAAGATTCTTATAGAATATGAACGCCTCGTTTTTACGGGGCGTTTTTTGGTAAAATAAATATTATGAATAAGCAAGCTGAATTAGACGCATTGGCGGCAGAAATTATAGAAGCTGGGATTTGCCCGGAATTGGCGGCTCAAGCGACACAGCTGGTGATGGGCGATGGCAATGCTGATGCTGATATCGTATTTATCGGCGAAGCACCAGGTAAGAACGAAGATTTACAAGGTAAACCATTCGTTGGCGCGGCGGGGAAATTCCTCGACGAGATGCTGGCGGCAGCTGGTTTGCAGCGCCCGGACGTTTATATTACCAACATTGTGAAGTATCGGCCGCCAAATAACCGCGATCCGCTGCCAGAGGAAAAGCGCCAGTTTTGGCCGTATTTAATGCGGCAATTAGAAATTATCCAGCCAAAAGCGGTGTTAACATTGGGGCGGCACAGCGGCGGCGGTTTTATTCCTGGCCTAAGGATTAGCCAGGACCACGGCCGACCGCGGCGGGTGCGCTTGCATGAATTGGAATTTGTAGTGATTCCGCTATATCATCCAGCAGCAGCGCTATATAACGGTAGCATGCGCCAGACGTTGATTGACGATTTTATGCGGGCGGCGGCGTTTGTGCAGCAGAATAATCCTGAATCGTAAGATTGACACGCTGGCAACCTATAGGTATCTACTCAAAAGCCAGGGTTTGGGCTTATTCTCAATTCGTTTATTAAACTCTTGCAAAAACTAGACTAGTGTAGTATAGTGGATAATCGATATCCACTATATCTAATTTACGGAAGGACTAATATGAAACTATCGGGAGCTGTTGAACAAGCATGCTGTATTATGGCAATTTTAGCTGATCCGCAGCGAAAAGCGCCGATAACCAATGATGCTTTGGCAGAAAAGATGGCAGTATCGCCGACCTATCTGAAGAAAATTAGCCGCAAGCTGGTGGTGGCGCAGTTGATTACTTCGACGCAGGGTGCTGGCGGCGGTTTCATTTTAGCTCGGGAGATGGGTCAAGTGACGCTGCATGATGTGGTGTTGGCGATTGAAGGCGAAGCGCCGTTTTTTCAGCCTCAGGGAATCGTCGAACGAGTGTTTGCGTCGCGGCCTCACCAGGTGGAAATTGGCATGAATATGATTGAAAAAGTCTTTTCCGAGGCGCAAGAGAAGTGGAGCGAATATCTAAAGACGGTAACGTTAGCAGACGTTGTCAAGGAGGTAATGCATGGTTGAAAAATTAAAACGGCTGTCAAATAGACGCCGCGTCAATATGGTGCGAGCTGAATGGCAGCACCTCTGCAAAAACAAAATATTGCTGCTGTCGATGGCGGTTATTTCCTTTATCCCGATTATGTACAGCGGTTTTTTCTTGGGTTCAATCTGGGATCCGTATGGGCAGGTGAAAAATTTGCCGGTGGCATTTGTCAATGAGGACAAAGGCGCGCAGCTGAACGGTCAAACGGTCAATATTGGGCAATCGGTTGAGCAAAAACTCAAAAGTAATCATGATTTGGGCTGGGAATTTGTGAATAAACAGCAGGCTGATGATGGGGTCAATAGCGGGCATTTCTATGCGGTGGTGACTGTTCCGACGGATTTTTCGGCAAAAGCGGCGTCGATTACTGCTGCTCAACCGCAGCAGGCGGTGATTCGCTACACGACTACGCCAGCCAAGAACTATATCGGTTCGCTGGTCAGCAATCAAGCGGCTGAGAAAGTCAAAACGTCGGTGGCCGAGCAAATCACTCAGGCGTATGCTAAAGGTGTGTTGGAAAATATCGGTAAGCTCGGCGATGGTCTGGAGACAGCAGCGGGCGGCGCAGCTAAACTGCACGGCGGTTTGACGCAGCTGCAAGCGGGCGCGCAAACTTACACTGGCGGTGTTAAACAATTGGCGGTAAATCAGCGGGCGATGGCTAATGGCTTGGCGCGGCTCGGCGATGGATCGCGCCAATTGCAAGCAGGCTTGGGGCAATTGTCGAACGGTTTGCCAAGTGAATCGCAAGTTGCGCAGCTAACAAACGGTATGAAACAGTTGCAGGCAGGCCTTAATCAATTAAATACCAGCGTCCATAATCCATCGCCGGCGCTTGTTAATCAGCAGAGCAAAGTGCAGAGCGAAGCACGAGATCTGGCGCAAACTATGCAAACGGCAGCAGCGGATTTGACGGCAGCAGGCGGGACGCTACAAACATTAGGACATGATGCAGTAGCTTCTGGCGGTTCGACAACCATAACTTTGCCGCAAATTAGCCAGCTTTCCCAGGCGCTTAATAAAACGCAAACGATTAGCGTTCAAGCAGCCGCACTACTTAAAGATTTGCAGGTACTCACTCAAAGTCTGTCAACGCAGCAAGCACGATTGCAAACCGGTGTTTCTACGCTAAACAACGGCGTTAATCAGTTGGCGCCGAATGTAACCGCTGCCCTTAATGGTTATAACAGCGTCAGAGCGGCGAATAATCAGTTGCTGGCCGGCTCGTCATCGCTAGCGAGTGGTCTGGCGCAGGCGCAAACTGGCAGCCAACAGCTGGCGAATGGCGCGCGGCTGTTAGATAATCGCTCTGGTGTACTGACGAATGGTGTGTCGCAATTAGCGGACGGCGCAGATACTTTGGCTACGAAGCTAGCAGACGCTTCCCGGCAACTCAAAATACAACCAACTGGCGCAGCCACCCAGCAGCAAATGGCTAATCCAGTGAAGTCGGAAACGACCAAGCAGGGCGACGTGCCGAATTACGGCTACGCGCTGGCGCCGTACGTGTTGTCGCTGAGCTTGTTTGTCGGGGCGATTGCTCTGAATATTATTTATCCAATCCGCAAGACTTTTGCCGAGCAAGAAAACGCTTTTCGCTGGTGGCTGGCCAAAGCTTCGGTTACTGGCGTGGCGGCTTTCGTTCAGGCAACAATTTTGATGCTGATCATGGTTTACTGCTTGGGTCTAGTGCCAGATCATCCAGTGAACTTCATCGGGGCGATTTATTTGACATCGTTTGTCTATATGTCGATCGTGTCGCTCCTGGTAATTGTGCTGGATAATCCAGGACGCTTCCTAGCGATGGTGTTACTAGTATTACAGCTGGGGTCAAGCGAGGGAACATTCCCGATTCAAACAGCCAATGGCTTTTTCCAAGCGGTCAATCCGCTGGTGCCGATGACTTATTCTATTCGGGCGTTGCGCCAGGCTATATCGGGAGGTTTAGGCAGTTCGTTCTATAGCGATAGCATGTGGGTGCTAGCTGGATTCTTACTGGCGGCTAACTTGTTGACGATCGGTTTCTTTATCTATCGCGGCAAGCGCAAATTTGCTCATACTTCGGTGGATGGCGATGATTAATCCTCTTTGAAGCTTTTAGAAAATGCCAGCGTCTTTGGGAAAACGGCGCTGGCATTTTGGTTAGCGTAGGGTCATTTTTGACAAAACACGGGCAGTTTGCTAAAATAAAGCCACTAACGAGAGGGATTTCTAGCGAGTAAAAGTACCTCTCTACCTGGTTTTTAGATTATTGTAATAAAAAAGGAGTATAACAATATGGGTCAGCGGCGACTGGCAACACCGCAGAAGGACGATACTAAAAAGCGTCCTCAGTCGAAAAAAAGCAACAATGCAGTATTAAATAGTACGACCACTCGTAAGGGTGAAGTTTTTCGGGCGCAGCGACGAACAAGCGAGAACGTTAATCTCAGGGCGTCGCAGCACGTAATCAATATCCCGGTAAACAAATCAGTTTACAATGGCTATGGTGGCGAGCAATTTAGCGCCAAAATGCAGCCAAAGCGCACTCGCGGCGGCAAGCCAAAACTACGGATTATCCCAATCGGCGGTGTTGGCGAAATGGGTATCGGTAAAAACATGAATGCCATTGAGTATGATGATGAGATTATCGTTGTGGATATGGGCTTCCTGTTTCCGGGGAGCGATTATCCAGGCATCAATTACATCACGCCGGATATCACATGGCTAGAAGAAAATAAGCACAAGATTAAGGCGCATGTGTTCACCCACGGACACCTTGATCACATCGGTTCTTTCCGGCACTTTATTCATCGGATTCCAGCGCCAGTGTATGGGTCGAAGTTCACCATTGGCATGCTGGATAAGTCGATGGCTGATGCGGACACCGATTTTCAGCCAGACTTTCGGGTAATGGATCCATTGAGTCATGAAATTGTTCAGGTATCGAAGCACTTTTCGGTGGAATTGGTGCGAGTAAACCACTCGATTCCTGACTCGACAGCAGTGATCATTCGGACGCCATTAGGTGTGGTGATTGACTCTGGTGACTGGCGATTTGAGGAAAGCCCGGTTGACGGTCAGAAGTTTGACCTCAAGCGGATGACCGAAGTGGCGTCCAAAGAGGGTGTTCTGATGTTCATGAACGAATCGACCAACTGTGAATCAGCTGGTACGCACACTCACACGGAGTTTGATATTCAATATTCCATCGGCCAGGTGATGGATAAATTTAGTAACAGCCGAGTGATTTTAAGCTGTTTCTCTTCGCAGGTGCACCGCTTGCAATTGATTTTAGAAGAAGCGCATAAGCACGGACGCAAGGTGGCGTTTGCTGGATTCTCGATGATTCAGAATTTGGAAGTGGCGCTGCGTTCAGGCACCATCAAGATCCCGAAAGATACCGTCATGAAGATGGAGGATATCATCAAGCTGCCGGATAACCAGATTACCGTGGTTTGTACTGGTTCGCAGGGTGAGTTTAATGCCGTTTTGAGCCGTATGGCGACTGGCGCGCATAAATACATGAAGATCAAGGGTTCTGATGTGGTGGTGTTTAGCTCTAATCCAATTCCGGGCAATGAAAAAAACGTGGTACGAACGGTTGACGGTTTGATGCGCGAAGGTTCTGATGTGATTCAGAACGGCAAGACGCACTTGACAGGTATTGGGCCGCTGCACTTGTCGGGCCATGGTTATTACGATGATCACGTCAAGTTGATCAACGCCTTGAACCCAACATACTACATGCCAATTCACGGCGAATTCCACATGCTGGTTTATAATGCTCGGCTGGCAGAAAAAGAGTGCGGTATTCCTAGGAAGAACATCTTTGTGTGCGACGCTGGCGATATTATTGAAATTGATGTTGAACGGCAAGCCAAAAAAGCTGGTCGGATTCAGGCTGGCGGCGTGATGTATGATGATACGGGTGCTATTGTGTCTGAGGTGGTATTGAAAGACCGCATTCATATGTCTCAAGAGGGAATGTTTGTGGTGGTATTGACGGTGCAGCGTGGCACGGGTCGGTTACTGACCAGTCCGGATATCATTTCCCGCGGTTTCATTTACCTGCGCGATTCCGAGGAATTGATGAATATGATTCGCCAGTACTTGAAACAGAAGGCAGCACGTAGTTTTGCTGGCAAGTACGACCTTGATGTAGTAAAGAAAGAAATTAAGGATGAAATTACCCATATATTATATGACCAGACCAGGCGGACGCCGATCGTTATCCCGGTAATTAACGAAGTTGGCGGTTTGAAGACGGTAAAATCGACTGCTACTTCGAGTACCTCTACTATAAAGACACCGGCGCGCAGCAAAAAATCTGCCGCCGCTTCAGCGGAAGAGCCAAAAATGACTTTGCCAACCATGCCGCGTCGCCGTTTCCCGCGCCGCCAGGTGCCAGACACCGAGGCGAATGATACCAAGGCCCGGGAACGACATGACGTGCGTCCGTACTAGATTGATTTTATGAACAAATCATGTTATAATATGGAAGTGTAGCAGGTTAACGTTTCTATCTGTTAAGAAGCGTTAAACCAGTGTATAATAGAAACAGTTATGGCAAAAAAACGAAAGAGTTCAAAAAAATCTACACCTGTTAAGCCGCAGCACAGTTTGCCAGCGGGCTTTTGGTCGCAAGTTGGGGCGGTACTGCTAATATTACTATCGTTGTTATTGGTGGTATCATGGTTTGGCGTTGGTGGTCCGGTCCTTCAGTGGATTGACATGGCGTCCACTAAGACAATTGGCTACACTGCTTATGCTTTACCGGTATTATTAATTTATTTGGCGGTTGAGACTTTTCGGGCGGAGGACAACCAGTTGCCGGTGGTGGTGAAATTTGCGGCGGTTTTAGAGATTGTATGGTTTTCTGGGTTGTTTGGGTTGCTAAAGACATCTTTGAGGCCAGATGCTGGCGGATTTATTGGTGATATATTGAATACAGCTACGTTGAAGATGGTGGATTCGGCAATTGCTGCAATATTTTACCTAGTTATGGCTTTTATTACAGTACTATTTATTACTCAGACGTCGCCATTTACGGTATTTAGCAAGTTATGGCAAATGATTAAAAGCGATAGATCAGAAGATGACAAAAATCGTTCTATCATGAAGCAGGCGGCAAAAGCCCAATCAACGGATGAAGATAAAAAGGTGAGTTTGGGGGATATTAAGCTCAATGCTGGTGTGCCAATTATTAATACAAATAAAGAGAAAAAGAGTTTATTAAAGCGAGCAGAAAAGCCAGAGAAAGTCAGTGAAGAACAGGCCTTGGTGGCGACTCGTGATCCAAATTGGCAAGCACCAAGCTTAGACTTATTAGAGAAGAATGAAGGTGGTGCGGATGCTGGTGATACGAGGCAAAATGCGCAGATTATTCACGATACGCTGTCGGAATTTAACATTGATGCAGCAATGGGCGATATAAACGTTGGACCGAAGGTAACTCAGTACACCCTAAGACCACCAAGTGGTGTGAAATTGACGCGAATTACAGCTCTGGAGACCAATATTGCGCTTAATTTGGCAGCACAAAGCTTGAGAATTGAAGCGCCGATTCCTGGCCAAAAAGCAGTGGGAATTGAGGTGCCAAACCGTAAGGCGGCTGAGGTGCGTCTTTATAGCACTTTGGTTTCAAAGCAGTGGACTACGTCGCGCGATCCGTTGAGTTTTACTATTGGTAAGGATATTTCTGGGCAAGTCGTAGTTGGTGAACTGGGGAAGATGCCGCACTTGTTGATTGCCGGACAGACTGGTTCAGGTAAGTCGGTGATGATTAATACGCTGCTGACGAGCTTATTATATCGCAATAGTCCGAGCGATATGAAGCTGATTTTGGTTGACCCGAAACAAGTGGAAATGGCGCCGTATGAGGACATTCCGCATCTGCTTACCCCTGTTATTACCGAACCGGAAAAGACGATTTCGGCACTGAAGTGGGCGGTTAATGAGATGGAACGGCGATATAAATTGCTGGCGGCAGAAAAAATTCGCAACATTCGAGATTATAATAAAAGGTTGCAGTCGCGCGCTAAAAAGATTGCTATCGCTGATGAAAACGGCAATGTCCAGCAGCATGAGGACGGTTCGATGCCGTACATCGTGATCGTGGTGGATGAAATGGCGGATTTGATGATGATTGCTAAGCGCGATGTTGAAGCGCTAATTGTTCGCTTGGCGCAGAAGGCCCGTGCGGTTGGTATCCATCTGGTGTTGGCGACGCAGCGGCCGAGTGTTGATGTGATCACTGGTTTGATTAAAGCGAATGTGCCAGCGCGTATTTCGTTTACGGTCGCTAGCCAGGTGGACAGTATGACGATTTTAGACCAAGCGGGCGCCGAAAAGCTGCTGGGCCAGGGTGATATGCTATTCTATACGCCAAGCATGAGCAAGCCGAAGCGTATCCAGGGTGCGTGGGTAACCGACGATGAAGTGAATAAAATAACTGATCATTTGCGAATGCAGATGGCACCGCAATATAACGATGAGGTGGTGGCGCAGCCGGTACAATTGAATGGCAAGGGCGGCGTCGTGATGGACTTCTCCGAGGGTGGCGATGATAAATTTAAGGACGCGGTGCGTGTGGTGGTTGAGCGGCGTAAGGCTTCGACAAGCATGCTGCAGACTCGTCTAGGTATTGGTTACCAGCGGGCGGCGCGAATTATCGAGGAAATGGAGGAGCGGGGTATTATTAGTGCAGCGAACGGCTCAAAGCCGCGCGATGTTCTGATATCCAGCGTCGATGAGTTGGATATATAAAATGTCTGCTTAATGCTGGCGTCTTTTTTGGCGGTAGGCATTTGACTAATAATTATTAACAACTGGATTCATACTCGCCGAGTATTGTTACGTTGTGTTCGGTGCTTCTGATTTCGTCAACAGCCTGATGAAGTCGGTTTCTTGCCGCGTCAACTGTTAGAAAAAACTTATATTTCCAAGGTTGTCCAGCGATAGGCTGAGAATGAAGGCTCGCTAGATTTATATTCTGGCGGGCAAAAATTTGGAGAACCTCGGCCAAACTGCCAGCGTGATGGGCAGTAGTCACAACCAGGCTGGCGCGGTTAGGGTTTTTCGGTGACATATTCGGATCAAGGACAAGGAAACGGGTTAGGTTATCGTCGGAATCCTGGATATTCGTTCGGAGAATTGGCAAGTTATATAAGTCCGCCGCCGCCGCGCTGGCAATTGCCGTAATTTGCGGATTTTGCTGCTGTTTGACAAATTCGACAGCGCCAGCAGTGTCAAAGAATTCAATCTGAGAGGCGTGCGGTAGAAAATCTTGCAGGAATTTTTGGCATTGGGACAGGGCGACCGGATGCGAATATACTTTTGTAATGCCGGGTAATGCTGCACCTGGCAAAGTGATCAAATTTTGGCTAATGCGTAGCGTGACTTCACTGGTAATAGGGGCTGTACAGCTTTCAATTTGCCGGTAGGCTTCATTAATGGTGCCATGAATAGTATTTTCGACGGCTACAATGATGGCGTCGGCCTTGCCTTCGCGATAAGTTCTAAAAACATCGCCGAAGGTATCGCAAGGTATAATTTCAATATCTGAGCCATATTGTTTATGGGCGGCCTGTTCATGAAACGAGCCAGCTTGTCCTTGGATGGCGATACGCATGCTAGTATCATAGTACACTCTTTGATTGATGACAATGACGGTGGTTGGCTTACGGTCTCTGGCGAGCTATTGATCCAATCTGGTAAAAGTCACCAGTTTAGTGTATAATTAAGCACGTATATTAACCTAAGCTTGTGTGAGACAGCATAAGCATCCGTAAATGGATTCCAGAGGAGGAAGCATGAACGAATACGAACTAACTGTTCTTATTCATCCGGATTTAGAGTCTAATCTAGATTCAGCGTTGGATAAGGTACGTGGTTTAATCACCGATAACGGCGGTGAAATTACTAAAGAAGATAACTGGGGTAAGAAAAAATTGGCCTATACCATCAAGCGTGAAGACTTCGCAATTTACGTTTGTTTTGAGGTAAAACTGCCAGCGCCAGCTTTATTGAAGATTTCTAACACGCTTAACATTACCGACGAAGTATTGCGCTACCTATTGGTAAAAACTGATGAAAAAACTCGTCAGGCATTAAGCGAGCAAAAAGCACGCAACGAAGAAGCTGATTCAAGCGAATCAAATAAATAAGCCTAACTGCCGTAAGGTAAAAGAGGGGATAGAATATGGCACGAAGCATCAATCAAGTAATTTTACTGGGTAGATTGACACGCGATCCAGAGCAGCGAACAACGGCTTCTGGAAAGAACGTAGTTAGTTTTAGTATCGCGGTTGATCGACCAACCCAAGATGATCAGGCGGACTTTTTCAATATCACTGCTTGGGATAAACTTGGTGATTTGGTGATGCAATATTTAAGTAAGGGTCGTCGGGTTCTAGTTCAAGGGCGACTGCGGCAAGATAGTTGGGAAGATAAGGAAACTGGCAAAAGACAGAGTCGAATTGAAGTTACTGCTTCAGACGTAACGTTCTTGGACGGTCCGAACAATGACAATTCTGGTTCTGCGGCGCCGAAGACTACTAAAAAAGAGGAAGTTGTGACGGAAATTGACGATAAGCCAATTGACCTGAGCGAAATCCCATTCTAATAAGGAGATAATAATGGCACAATTGAAGAAAAATCCACCGATTATTTTTGACTACAAAGACGTAAAGACTTTGCAGCGCTACATCAATGTTTATGGTCAAATCGAGCCAATCAGCAAGACTGGCTTAAGCGAAAAGCAGCAGAGAAGTTTGGCAGTGGCAATTAAGCGCGCTCGCCATTTGGCGCTATTGCCGTTTGTGGCTAGCAACTAGCAATATTTAAACAGGATATCTCGTTGCTACTACATATTTGGCGGCGAGATATTTTATTGGAAAGGAATATGTATGTATCAGCCAACTGATTTGAAAAAAGGAGCAGTTTGCCAGATTGATGGTAAGCCGTATCGGGTTGTGGAATACGGACAGAAGGTTATGGGCCGTGGTGGCTCAATCGTTAATGTGAAGCTGAAGAACTTGATTGACGGTAGTGTTATTCCGAAGACTTTCAAAGGTCAAGAGCGAATCGAAGCTGCGGAAGTAAATAATAAGACTGCGCAATATCTATATAACGATGGTGATAAATTCTACTTTATGGATCCGGTTAGTTTTGAGCAGTTTGAATTGGCGGCGGAGATTGTGGACGATGCTAGCAAATACTTGAAGGAAGGCGACGAGTTAAATCTGCAATTCTTTGACGGGCGAGTAATTAATGTTGAGCTACCAAAGAATAAATATTTGGAAGTTACTTATACTGAGGATGTAGTGAAGGGTGACACAACCTCGTCTGTCTTAAAAGACGCAACTCTAGAAACTGGTTTGGTAGTAAAGGTTCCGGCGTTTATTAAGCAGGGTGATATTATTAGCGTCGATACATCAACTGGCGAGTATCGCGAACGAAAGAAGTAGTAATTCTTTTAATGAAACAGCGATTAGATAAGGTTCTGGTCGAGCGTGGACTAGCGTCAACACGTTCTCAGGCGGATAATTTTATTCGCTTGGGTTACGTTTATTTGAATAAAAAAGTTGCTCAAAAATCAGGAGCAATGGTATCTGATACTGATACGATAACGCTGAAAAAGACAGAGACTTATGTGTCGCGGGCTGGCTTAAAGCTGGCTAGTGTAGCCAAATATTTTAAGCTTAATTTTCAAGATAAAACAGTATTAGATATTGGTTCAAGTACCGGTGGTTTTACCGACTATTCGTTGCGTCATGGCGCTAAGAAAGTTTTCGCTGTTGATGTCGGTACTGACCAACTTCACCCAAGCTTACGCCCCAATTCAAAAATTATCCTCCACGAAAAAACCGACATTCGTGATTTTTATACAAGTGAAGTCATTGACCTTATCGTAGGAGATGTGTCGTTTATATCGCTACGGGAAATTTTGCCACATGTAGCTAGCGAACTGATGAATGAAAGTACCACACTCATTGCTATGGTTAAGCCGCAATTTGAGGCAGGGCGACAGCAAACTAATAAAGGCATTGTCAAAAATGATAAGGTGCGACGGCAGGTCTTAACTGATTTTGAAAATTGGGCAAAAAAGTATTTTGTTATTTTAGACAAAAAGGATAGCGAAGTTGCTGGAAGTAAGGGAAATCTTGAGCGATTTTATAAATTGCAATTAGCTAAACATTAAACATAAATTCAACAACGTCATTTGATCGCATAACGTAGGTTTTACCTTCAGTGCGAATCTTACCAGCCTCGCGAGCTTTTACTTCTGATCCGGCAGTAATCAAATCATTAAAATCAACAATTTGTGCGGCAATAAAGCCTCGTTCAAAGTCTGAATGGATAACTCCAGCGGCTTGTGGCGCCGTCCAGCCTTTATGGATTGTCCAAGCGCGCACTTCTTTTTCGCCGGCAGTCAAGTAGCTTTGTAGTCCTAATGTATCGTAAGCGGCATGAATTAGTTTGACTAATCCGGTTTCCTGAACTCCATAGCTTTCCAGGAGTTCTTTGGCGTCATCTTCCGACAAGCCCTTCAACTCTTCCTCTAATTTTGCACAGATGAAGACAGTTTTTGCCGGATGTACCAGTTCTTTTAATTTTCCTTGCAGAGAGGAATCGCTCAATCCTTCTTCATCAACATTGAAAGCATAAATAACCGGCTTGGCGGTGAGTAGATGTAGATCATCAATCGCTTCAAAGTCTACGTCGGTCAGTGCAGAAATTGGCGTTCCTGACTGTAAGTTGTCTGCTAGTGATTGTAAGTAAGCTACTTTCTGGCGGGCTTCTGGGCTAGCCTTAGCCTCTTTTTGCAGTTGTGGCAGACGTTTCTCGATTGTTTGTAGGTCGGCCAGGATTAGCTCGGTATTGATAATATCGATATCTTTTTTTGGGTCAATTGGAGCTTCATCGTGTCGCAAAATCTTTGAATTTTCAAAAGCACGAACAACGTGAATAATGGCGTTGCACTCTCTGATATTGTGAAGAAACTTATTACCTAGACCTTCGCCTTTGGAGGCGCCAGCAACTAGCCCTGCAATATCAACAAAAGTAACAGTGGCTGGGATGATTTTTGGGGCGTGATAAAGATCTGCCAAAATTTGTAGACGATTATCTGGTACGGGAACAATTCCTGTGTTTGGTTCAATTGTCGCAAACGGATAATTAGCAGCCAAAATATCATTATTTGTTAAAGCATTAAAAAGTGTCGATTTGCCGACATTTGGCAAGCCGACGATTCCAATAGATAAACTCATACATTCATTATATCATCTGCGCAATATTTGATATAATCATAAGCATGAGCAGAAAATACTCATTGCCTCGGATGGGCATGCTGGCAATGGTAGTGGCCTTAGCTGTTTCAATAACGGCATTTTTTATCTATACGTATGCATATCCAAGCACTACAACTTGGACTATGACTGGGCGATCTTGGGCTACCAAACAGTTTAATCCGTCGGATACAAGCAACTATGGGTCTGGTTGGAAATCATCACCCGAGCGCTTAAAAAATCTCAAGCCTGGCGATACTGTTGACTGGTGGCACAGCATCTTTGTTAGCGGCGGGACGACGGAACATGTCATAACTGGCGTGCAGCAGGATGTGTTTGATCTTAGTTCAAATCAGCCAATTGATGGCGATAACAGCCTTAATAACAGGGGTGCTTGGCATAATGAAGATTCGCGACAATATGGAAATATTTCTGATTGGAAGGGATATGCTTGGAAGCGGATGAATAACCCGGCGGATTATAAGAATACTACAATAGAGGCTCTGAATGGCAAGTCGCGTCTCGAGGACCTTCATGGCGAACTAGGCAAAAATAAGTTTATGTACACGCGGGTTATTCGGAAAGAAGATATGGGCAAGCGGATTTGTCAGCGTATTTATTGGAGTAAGCGTGGCTCTGGCTCGACAGCGGGCTGGGGATATTCACCTTATTCTTGTGTTGAAGTACCATACGACTATGATGTCGAACCATCTGTTAGTGTTGCTTCCGATCATATTGATACGGATAACGTTACAAGTCTTGATGGTATTAATGTGGCCTTAAACAATAAGGGTTCAGTAAAATCACAAGGTTCAGCCTATGCGCTTACTCGATTTATTGCTAGGGGTACGGAAGTGTCAAGTATTGGTGGGGTCAATACAGTTTCGCTGCCGGGTGGTACGGTTCACGATTGGTCGTGTGCGGTTGTGCGACTAATAAAAGGACAACATCCAGACCTAAATGTTGATAGCGGAACATGTAAGGAAATCATTGGAAATGGCGGCAAGAACCAGATTAATCCCGGACAGACGGCAATTGCTACAAATGCGACAGACTCCCTGAGTGGGTCAACTCTGAACGCTAATGATAGCCTGTGCTATGTGGCAATGGTCAGTGATTATAATGGGTCAGCGCCTTCGACGGACTTTAAGTATGCGATTCGATGTATTAGGACGTCAAAAAAGCCAAAAGTCCAAGTTTGGGGTGGTGATATTAAAACTGACAAAGAAGTTATTACTAGCAATACGTCTAATACCTTACTCGGCCCAGATAATCAGAGTATTATTGATAAGTCGACGCTACAATCAATGGGCTTTTGGGGTACGGGTGTGGATAATAACGGTAATACTCTTGGGGAAAAACCAACGTTTGGGCCGAGTGAATATACTTATAAGGGCGGAGATAAAGTTGATCCGCACTGGTCAGTAATTTGCTCTCAAGACTCTTATGGCGGCAGTGGTAACCAGCGGGCTTATAGCAAGGCTACAAATAGCCCGGCTGATTTACCAAATTGTCGAGATAATGCTATAAATTTAACGGCTGAATATCAGGCCAGAACAGTAGTAACAACTCAATGGTATCAATCTGGCGTGGGTAATCGTCAGCAGGATGGTTGGATTCCGTGTTCTGATATACCGAACAAGGATTTAATTGGTGATACGCGGATCATTACACACAATCCTGACTGTCGTAGAGGTACTTGGAGAACTTCAAATAAAGCGAAGTGGATTAGTATTAATAGTTTTGGGCGTCATACACATTCTTCATCAAAGCCTGATTCAAGCGTTGCAGCTGGCTGTTTGGGCGCTACAGGAACTGCCGTTTTGAATTGTGGAAATACCTATGTATTTAGGTTGAAAAATGTTAAATTGGGCGATTTGAAGAACGCTAAAAATTTAAGATTCAACTTTTCAGGTTCAGCGGATAATTTTATTCGAGTAAAGATTAATGGACACGAAATGGATGTTAAAGGAAATGAAAATGGTGCCAGACCTGATGGTACGCAATACTCAGGATGGGGACTTCCGGGATTTAGTGAGAATTCGGCATTTACGGCTGACATCAAACCGGGCACTGTTCTGTATAGCGATGGAAATATTATTGATATTTATATAAAGTCTAGTCCGTCGCACATGGGATTGATAATTGAAAATATTACGTTATCCTACACGATGGATCGTGCCTATCAAAAAATACACGGATCTTGGGCTGAGTATGGAATTATTGCTGGCGGCAAAGCGGAGTCGGCTTCCGGGGCAGGTTTGTCATCATCTTTCAATGGTCGTGAAAATGTGACAGTACGTGATTATAATAAGTTGACGTTTGCCAATACACCAAAGTTTGGTAATTTTAGTAGCTCTAGTCTCGTTCCTGACAATTTTACACTACCATCTGTCGGGGGCATAAAAGGAAGTATCTCAGGGGTTGTGTCTGCTAATAATTTGACGACGGGCGAATATGCCGCCGGGAATATCACTTTGGCTGGATCAAGGCTTGACGCAGGAAAGAGTATTGTTATCAAATCTACTGGTACAGTCAGGGTTTCGGGTGATTTATTATATAGCGATCCAGGTAATGCACGGACGCTGCCGCAACTAATCATCTATGCTAATAATATTATTATTGACCCTTCGGTTGGTGAGGTTAATGCTTGGCTAATTACTCCTAAAGACGGTTATGTTAGTACCTGCGGGACTGTGTTAAATATGACACACTGGTTAAGTGGTGTTTCCGAGGCTTCATGTGGTAAGCAGCTAAGGATTAACGGACCAATTAAAGCCGGTCATCTGTTTTTACGACGTACATATGGTGGTAAGCATGCGTCATCAGCTAAAAATGATCCAAACATGCATCCGGGGACTCCAGCAGAAATTATTAACTTACGGGCAGATGCCTATATTTGGGCATATAATAATTATCGGAATACGGGCGCAATTAGCACAATGAACTTACGCGAATTGCCACCAAGATATTAAAAGTTTGCAAATTAAAACGCTAATGTATATAATTGGTACTAGTTATGAAATTAATAAAAGGGTTGGGCGACTTCTTCGGACTGGACATCGGCACAAACGCGGTGCGGGTGGTTCAGTTGTCTCGTACTGGTGCGGGTTGGAGTCTGGTCCATTATGGCTATACGCCAGTTGATTCTAAAATAACAAGTGGCGATTCGCCAGAGGCGCGACGACGTTTGGGCGAAGCAATTATGACAGCAGTTGGTCAAGCTGGAATTAGGACATCTAATGTGGCTATTGGCCTACCGTCAAATAAAACATTTTCAACCGTAATTGACGTTCCGAAGGTTTCTGAACAAGAACTAAAGGCAATGATGAAATATCAGGTCGACCAGTACATTCCAATGTCTTCGGATGAGGCGGAGGTAGACTGGGTGCTGTTAGGCGAGAGCTTACATGCCCAGAACCAATATGAGGTTTTGCTGACCAGTACGTCAAAAACATACGCAGAGGAAAGGCTGGAGCTGGTCGAGGGGCTTGGTTTCAATGTTATCGCTGAGGAACCAGATGCTATTGCAATGGTGCGCTCTTTATCTGTTACTGATTCACAGGATGCTCGCTTAATTATTGATATGGGCGAGAATTCGACAGATTTGGCAGTAGTTTACAACGGTGCGCCAAGGCTAATTCGTATGATTCCAACGGGACTATCTTCGTTAGTGCGAGCAGCAGTCCAAAATCTTAATGTCCAAGAAGATCAAGCGCGTCAATTTATCCTGAAGTTTGGTCTGGCGCCAGATAGGTTGGATGGACAGGTGCTAAGAGCAATTGATTCGACACTCGATAACTTCTCATCAGAGTTAATCAAATCGATCAAGTTTTTCCAGACTAGATATCCAAATACTGCCGTTTCTAGTATTTTACTATCAGGTTTTGGTTCAGTTATTCCGCAACTTGATAGTTATGTTATGAATAAAGCCGGCATTCAGTCAATTGTTGCCGATCCGTGGCAGCGAGTTCAGGTTTCTCAGTCTGATCAGCAACAGTTGGCACCGATTGCCTCAGAGTTTGCTATTGCTGTTGGCTTGGCGCAAAGGAGCAATGCATCATGATTGAAATTAACCTTATTCCGAATGTCAAGCGAGAGTTGCTAAAAACTCGTGCGATGCGTAATCGTGTTATTTCAATGTCGTTTTTGATAGGAGGCGCTTCTATTGCCACAGTAGTTGCTTTGGCGGTGATTTTGGGCGGTCAACTTGCAGCTGAGGTGGTACAAAATAGCGGCATTAAAGATCGAAGCGATAAACTTATGGCGGTAGAAGATCTCAATAAGGTGGTGACTATTCAAAATCAATTGTCAAAAATTAACGCCCAACACTCTGGTAAGAAAATTAATTCGCGGATTTTTGATGTAGTGTCTGCGGTTAATCCACCATCACCAAACAATGTTAGTTTTTCAAGCATTAAGGTTAACCCTGAACTAAAGACAATCACTCTGGAGGGTAGTGCTGCTAACGGCTATGGTGCGTTGGAGACCTTAAAAAAGACTATTTTAAGTACTAAGATTCGGACAACTGATGGAGCTAACACTTCAGAGGTAGAACTGACTAAGGATATAAAAGACGGTGACACTAGCTTTGGTGAAAATTCGGAGGGTAAAAAAGTATTGCAGTTTTCTTTCTCGTTTGAATATAATGAAGCGCTGCTGGCGCCTGCAAACAATGGCGTAGTTTCAGTTATAACACCAACGACTAAAATTGATATGACTGACTCACGTCAAGGAATTCCAGATAGTTTATTTAAGAGTAAAACTGATAATTCGGCAAAACGGGAGAATGGTAATGCCAACCGATAATAAAGAAGTTGCAATTCGCAAACGTCAGCAAATTGATTCGTCAAAAAAGACAATGTTTGTTTTTGTGGCGAGCGCGGCGTTTTTAGCGGGGATTGCGCTAGTTGTCAGTATTTTCTTGATTCAACAGATTATCTTTCACTCAAAGATTATTATTGAAAAGCAAAGTACGATTTCGCGACTGGATAAGAATCTAACGACAATTGACGAATTAAAGAAGAATATCCGAGTTCTAGACACAAATACAGCACTTAATTCTGTCAAGGCAAGTAATGAAAGTAGTGCACTACAGACAATTTTAGATGCATTGCCAGACAATCCTAACGCTGATGCTTTTGGCGCTTCGCTTAAGAACAAGTTTATTGATGCGACTACTGGTTTGACGATTCAGAATTTATCGGTGACGCAAGTCGCCTCTGATAGTGATAGTTCTGGATCAACTTCAGCGAATACGGTGTCGTTTATCATGGAAGTGAGCGGGCCGGCTGATAAATTGAAAGAGCTATTGACGAAACTTGAAGCTTCGATTCGCGTAATTGACTTAAAAACAGTAGAAATTCAGCGTAGTGAAGATAAATTGAGTTTGGTTGTTCGGGGTGTTGCTTATTATGAACCGGCACAAACAGTACAATTAGAAAATAAGGTGGTAAAGCCATGAAAAAAACAGATATAGCAATGGTGGTATTAATTGCTGGTGTGGGTGTGGCAATTGGTTATCTTGTCGCCTCCAACATCTCCTTTTTAAAGGTCCCAGAGCGTGGTATGAAAGTACAAACTATTCGGGAGATATCATCTGATGTTGAAAAACCAAATCCAGCGATTTTCAATAGCAATGCGATAAATCCAACTGTTGAGGTGTTTGTGGGTCAAGATACGGCCAAGTAGAGAAAGGACGTAGCATGGCTTTACTGACGGATGATATCCAAGATAAGTTGATTAAACTGCTTATAAATGAAGGACTTATCGAAAAGTCGGTTATTGATGATGCCTTAAAGCGTGCTACTGAAAATAATAAGCCGCTATTTAGCTTGTTGAGTGACGAAGGCTTGCTTGATAACGAGTTGCTGGTTCATGGCGTAGCGCAGGTTTCGGGTGTGCCATACGTTAATTTATCGAATAGTGTTATCAATCAGGATATTTTATCATTATTGCCGTCAGATGTCGCTGAGAGATTTATGGCAGTGCCGTTGGCGGAGGTCCAAAACAGATTAGCAGTGGCGATGATCGACGCCAATAATGTTCAGGCGGTCGATTATCTATCGAATCGGATTCAACGTCCGATTAAAGTCTTTATGGCCTCAGAGGAGAGTGTGCGCCATGTTTTGGATCAATATAAGACCGACTTGTCATCTGTTAACGTAGCGGCACAAGCTTCGCAGGAAGAGTCTTCGTCAGATGCTGGCAATATTAAAACAATTGTGCAGGATTCGCCAATATCGCGAGCATTATCGACGATTTTGGAGTATGCTGTGAAGAGTCATGCCTCAGATGTTCATATTGAGCCGTTGGAAAAAGCTTTGAAAATTCGCTGTCGGGTGGATGGCGTGCTGCGTGAAATTATGCAGCTACCAAAAAGTATTGAACCAGCGTTAGTTAGTCGTATAAAAATTCTTTCAAACCTAAAGATTGACGAGCACCGTATTCCTCAGGACGGTCAATTTGCGGTTAATGTGGCTGGTAAGGATGTCGATTTGCGTATTGCTATCTCACCAGTTGTTTGGGGCGAGCAGGTAGTTATTCGCTTGCTTGATAAGAGTGGCAGTTCATTTAATTTAGAGGACATGGGATATGCTGGACGTGCTTTACGGACGATTCGTAAAGGAATTAAGCGTCCAAACGGAATGATTTTAACGTCGGGACCGACTGGCTCTGGTAAATCAACAAGTCTATACGCGCTGATTAAGGAAATCAAAGACGATACGGTTAATATCGTGACGCTTGAGGACCCAGTGGAGTATAAGATGGACGGTGTCAATCAGATTCAGGTGAATGCGGAGGTTGGTTTGACGTTTGCTTCGGGTTTACGGTCAATTTTGCGTCAAGATCCAGACATTGTGATGGTTGGTGAGATTCGTGATAATGAAACAGCGAACTTGGCGGTTCAAGCAGCGCTAACGGGGCATTTGGTTTTCTCGACTTTACACACCAATTCGGCAGCGGGTGTGCTACCGCGACTACTTGATATGGGCATCGAGCCGTTCCTTATTGCTAGTACGGTCAATACTATCATCGGGCAGCGGTTGGTTCGGCGGGTGGCGCGTCGTCGGGATTTGTATCAATCATCACCACTAGAAACCCAGGCAATTCGTGAAGCTGTCGGTGGATTATTGCCACAAACAAAGGAGCAAGTTGCGCAATTTTCTCAAGATCTGGGCTATGAGAGCTTGCCGTTAGCAACTCAAGCGTCATTTGTCTTGGCAAAAGGTAAAGATACGCCACAAACGCCACGCGGCTATTCTGGACGAGCTGGTCTATATGAGGTGATGGATGTTACCGAGGAGATTCAGAATTTGATTGTAAAGCGGGCTACGGCAACTGAAATCCAACGAATGGCAATTCAGCAAGGAATGATTACGATGCGCCAAGATGGATATTTGAAAGCGTTAAATGGCGTAACAACAATAGAAGAAGTAAATAGAGTAGCGGCGGACACCGCATAAAAGGAGGAAATATGAATAATCAAGAATTACGAATTGAGATTTTACTAGAAGAAGTGGTGAAGAAGCGGGCTTCAGACCTTCATATTCAGGTTGGCTTGCCACCGATGCTGAGGATTGACGGCGCATTGGTGCCGGCAGCTGGTACACAGCCGCTTGACGAGCCGTCGGTTGAGCGATTGGTATTTCAGATTCTTGACGAAGATCAGCGCCAGATTCTGTTAAAAGATAAGGAATTTGACTTTTCGTTTGCGTTTGGTACGTTAGGGCGATTTCGGGTGAATGCTTTTCATGAACGCGGCAATTTGGCGGCGGCTTTGCGTTTGATTCCAAATGAGATTAAGTCGGCAACTGAGCTGGGTATGCCGCCGGTCGTTAATACCTTTGCTGATTTTCCACGCGGTTTGGTGCTGGTGACTGGGCCGACTGGATCGGGTAAGTCGACAACTTTGGCAGCGCTGGTCGATAAGATTAACTCTGAAAGATCGCAGCATATTATTACTATTGAAGATCCGATTGAGTTTACTCACAAGTCGAAAAAATCGGTAGTGGTGCAGCGCGAAGTTCATTATGACACCTATTCTTTCTCGGCAGCGCTGCGCTCCAGCCTTCGCCAAGACCCGGACGTGGTGTTGATCGGCGAGATGCGCGACCTCGAGACGATTTCGGCGGCGATTACTATTGCCGAGACCGGACACTTGGTGTTTGCAACCCTTCACACTAACTCGGCGGCTCAGTCAATCGATCGTATGATTGACGTATTTCCACCACATCAGCAGCCACAGATTCGGGCGCAGCTCAGTAATATTCTGATGGCAATTTGTTCGCAGCGGCTAGTGCCAGCAATTGGTGGTGGACGAGTTGTGGCGGCGGAAGTATTGATCGCCAATCCGGCAGTCCGCAATATTATTCGTGAAGGTAAATCGCATCAGTTAGACGCGGTGATTCAGACCGGTGCCGACCAAGGAATGCAGACGATGGACAGAACTTTGGTCAATTTGGTACAAAACGGTACAATTACGTATGATAATGCGCGTGAATTCGCGGTTGATTTGACAGAGTTTGAGAGGTTGATGAGGGGGTAGTGGATGAAAAAATATAACTATGAGGCGCGAGATAGCGCGAGTGATAAAATTGTTAAATCTGTTGTTCAGGCTGATAGCGAAAATTCTGCTGCAAAACTATTGTCGGCCCAGGGGTTTGTGCCGCTAAAAATTGAGCTTCAGGATGATAAGGACAATATATTTGCTAGGCTATCTGGCAGGATTACTACCAAAGATAAAGTGGTATTTACTCGTCAGCTGGCAACGTTGATTGGGGCTGGTTTACCACTGTCGCAAAGTCTTAGAACCGTACAGGAGCAGACCGCCAATAAGCGAATGCAAGAAATTGTTCAGGAGATTATTTCTGATGTTGAAGGAGGTAAGTCTCTGTCGGACTCTTTCTCGAAACATCCAGAGGTTTTTAATAAAGTTTATATTGCATTAGTTGCAGCAGGTGAGACATCTGGTACGATGGATGACGCCTTAAAAAGGCTAGCTGCTCAGCAGGAAAAAGATGCTGCGATGATGGGAAAAATTCGAGGTGCCATGATGTACCCGTCGATTGTCCTAGCGGTGATTATTTTAGTCGTAGGTTTTATGTTGTTTACTGTGATGCCGCAAGTGGAGGGGCTATATAGAGACTTAAATAAAGAATTGCCACTAATAACTCTTATTATGGTCGGCACAGCAAAGTTCTTTACTGGATTTTGGTGGCTTATTATACTGCTGCTTATTATTGGTGGATATTTTTTGGTGCAATATCTGAAAACTGACCAGGGAATTAGGACTAAGGATACACTTAAGCTTAATGCCCCATTGTTTAAGGGAATGTTTAGAAAAATGTATATGGCGCGATTTACGCGAACTGGTCAGACGTTATTAAGTACGGGCGTGCCGATGCTTGATATGCTTCGTATTTCTTCAGAGGCGGTCAATAATGTTGTTATCAGTGAGGGTATTGCTCGTGCTGCAGATAAGGTAAAGGGTGGTAAGGCTCTCTCGGCTTCATTATCGAACGAAGATTATTTCTTAACAATGGTGCCTCAGATGATAAAAATTGGTGAGCAATCCGGTAAAATTGATGAGATGATGGGTAAAACCGCTCAAGTGTATGAGGACGAGCTTGATGAGGAGATTCGAGCACTGTCAACGGCAATAGAACCAGTCTTAATGATATTCTTGGCAGTTGTCGCTGGTACGATGGTCGCTGCAATATTATTCCCAATCTATAGCTTAGTTGGTAATATTAATATTCGCTAGACGATTATATAATTTTAGTGTATTATAAACGTAAGCATTTTTTGCACAAATATAATATAAGCCATAGAAAGGTGGACATTTCAATGGTAAACAAAGACAACAAAAAAGGATTTACGATTATCGAGGTTGTGTTGGTACTGGCTATTGCTGGACTTATTTTCGCGATGGTGTTTATTGCATTGCCAGCGTTGCAGCGCAATCAGCGTGATCAGTCAAGGAAAAATGATGCCTCAACGGTTGCTGCCGCTATTACCAGCTGGAATTCAGCCAACCGCAATGGCGGAACTTTTAACGATGAATCGTTGCGCAAGTATGTTGACAAGCTTGACCAGTACGATAAAAACTCAGAACTGAAGGTGGTTGCCACTAGCTCGTCAATGTCAGTTGCTGGTAATGAAATTAAGGTGATGCGTGGCCGAAAATGTCCTGCTAATTCACCGGCACCATCTACTGATGATCCCGCAACCATTACCTTGCAGAACGGCTCTTCACGCAACGCTGCTGTTGTGGTGCTGTTGGAAAACAATGGTTCGCAAAAGCAGCTGTATTGCCAGGACGTATAAAAACATTAAGCTTATAGAAATCAGCCTCAGCGTGGGGCTGATTTTTTTGTAGTTTTTTGTTAACATAAGAAGTATGATGAAATTTGTACTGGCTGGAGTATTGGGGGCTATTTTAGGTAGCTTCGTTGGGGCGCAGATTTGGCGGCTGCGTGCTCGTCAATTAACTGAGGATAAAAAAGCCGGAGAGAAGGTTGATCGGAAAGAGCTGAAGAAGTTATCTCCACTTATAAAGAAGGTATCCAAAGACCGCTCTCGCTGTCTCTCTTGTGGCCATGAACTGGCGCTATACGACTTAATACCAGTATTCAGCTGGGTTATTAGTTTGGGTAAGTGTCGGTATTGTAAACAGTTTATTGGTTGGATGGAGATTTTGTTAGAGGTAGTAATGGCCGGACTGTTTGTCTTATCAGTGGTGTTCTGGCCAGGTTCGTTGATGGATTTCTGGCAAGTCGTACTATTATCTTTGTGGTTGACTGGTTTGGTGCTATTAGCAATTTTATTTGTTTATGATCTTAAGTGGCTACTACTACCTGATGTTATCAATATTCCGTTTATTATTGTCGGTGTTATCTTTGCGGCACTACGATTATCTTTAGCTGAAGATTTTTCAAAAAACTTAACTTCGCTTCTGGGGTCAATTGTAATTTTGAGCGGGGTATATATGTTGCTATATCTGTTCTCAAAGTATCGTTATGGCGAGGATAAAACTTGGGTTGGTTTTGGTGACGTTAAGCTTGGCTTGGGTTTATCTTTATTCTTGGGTAATTGGCTATTGGCCTTCGCGGCTTTATTTGCGGCAAATTTAATTGGTACATTACTGGTCTTACCATCGATGTTTAGGGGTAAATTACAGGCGAATTCACGAATCTGTTTCGGTCCGCTACTTATTGTAGGATTCTTGCTGGCGTGGTTTTTTAGCCAACAAATTTTAACATGGGGATTTCTACTCGTCTAATTAAAGCAACTCGCTTATGCTATAATGGAGAAGTGATGGGCGATAAACAAAAAGGTTTTACTATAATTGAAGTGATTTTGTTTGTGGCTATTTCTGGTTTATTAACCTCGATGTTGATGGTCGGAGTGAGTATGTCCATCAATCGTCAGCAATATCGTGATTCGGTTCAGTCATATGCTGGATTTTTACGTAGCGAATATTCAAAAGTTGTCAACGTAGAGAATGATCGATCAAGGAGCATTTGTCCAATTGATGGGGCGGACGGTCGGCTTGAAACTTTGCGCGGGCAGTCTGAATGTGTGATTGTTGGCCGTTATATCACCACAGTGGGTGCGTTAGGTTCTACCGATGGAACTTCTTATAAAACTTATCCAGTTTATGCACATAGGGCCGATAAGGGTAGTGCTTGGGCCTATCGTCGTGGTGCTGAGTCTAGTGACTACTCTGTTAATTGGCAGGTAAAGACTAGGTTTGCTAATCAACACAAAAACAATGCCTACATCTCCATTTTAATGTATCGTCATCCAGAAACAGGGCAACTGGACATTAGGACGGATGTTAGTAGATTTGGCGACGATCTTACTAATTTTGTGAATAATAAGAATAATGCTGGCATTATACAGTCTGGTGGGGGGCAGCGTCAACAGCGGGAAATTTGCGTTTATGATGACGACTGGCTACCGGGTGAACGATTATCTGTCTTTTTGCGCTCGTATGCTGGTTCAGCTGATGCGGTGGTGATAGGTAATGCGACTGGAGGATGTGCTGATGCGTAGGTCTAGTAGGGGTGACACCTTGGTGGAGGTGTTACTTGGTGTGACTATTTTTAGCCTGGTCGCCGTTATTACGTTAGAAACAATGAATCGGGGGATGGCTATTTCGCAGTACGCCCTAGAAACGACACTGGTAAGACAGCAAGTTGACGCTCAAGCGGAAATGTTAAGGTACGCTCATGACACGAAGAGTGACATATGGAAAAAGCTGGTTGATGACAACGCGGTAAGTATTGCTGCGGTTGGTGATAATGAGGGCGGTTTAGGGATGGCAGCATGTCCTGACGGTTTTTCTAATCGAGAATTTGCTTTGGCGGCAACGTCCGCGCATACCTCTAAAATCAGTATTTTGAACAACCCGGGCGATTACAAGCAGACGGAAACTTACGCGCGAGTTGATGGCGACACTAAGAAAACGTACGGAATATCTGTTAGGTTAGTAAAGCCAAGTACAGCCACTGGTAGTAAAGACAGCAATAAGTATGACGCGTATATTAAAGCTTGTTGGATGCCAGTTGGCAGTAAAATGCCGGCAACGATTGGTACGATTGTGAGGTTATATGATTCGGGACGCTAGACAGGGGTTTACGTTAATTGAACTAATGTTAGCTATGACCTTTATATCTATCCTTTTGCTGTCAATTACAATGGTGGGCATTCAGGCTGGCAGAATGTACAGTCGAGGGGTGGTGCTGCGTGATGTTAATCAAGCGGGCCGAGATATTTCCGATACGTTTAGGAGAGATTTTCTACAGGCAAATGCCGGGAAAATCAATATTACAGGCTTAAGAGTGCCAAATAATGAAAATTGGACTACTGGACGTCTGTGCTTGGGTGCTCATTCGTACGTTTGGAATAACCCAAAATATCTGGACGATCCGAGCCTGTTGGGTGCGAATAGGCTATTTAAGGTTGATGGTAATCCAATTAACCTAGTGCGAGTTGTTGATGCGGATGGCGGGCTGTGTAAAAGAGATGGGTCCGGTAGATATCCGGAAACGGTTGATATGGCAAAATCTTCTAATTTACTAAGACCGATTAGTAGTGGTGACGGTTCAATTGGCATTCATAATGTTACATTGGAAAAGATTACTTCGGATAGTTCAAGGGAAGCCTTATATAGATTAACGTTTACACTAGGAACGAGTAAAATGAGCGAAATTAGAAATTCTTCATGTAAAGCACCGGATGAGACTGACAGTAATTTTGAATTCTGCGCGATAAATAAATTTGAAATGATTGTGAGGACAAATGGGTAAGTATGTACGACAGTCGGGCGCCGTATCACTCTTTGCGGTTATTTTTGGGGCAATGTTGCTTACAATTGTGACGATTGGCTTTATGAGATTAATGCTCATGGACCAAAGACAGGCTTCAGATAATGATTTATCGCAGAGCGCTTATGATGCTGCCTTGGCAGGCATAGAGGACGCCAAGCGAGTTGTTCGTGCCGCCCAAACAGGGAATATGCAAGCAGCAGGTGTATTGAGCGGTCCAATAAATTGTAATATGGTTGCCGCCTCTGGAGTGGTTGGTGGTAGTACGTCTGGCGAGACGATTATTCAGACAGGCTCCGGTGCTGGTAAAAAGTTTGATCAAGCGTATACTTGTGTGAAAATTGCCATGCAATCTCAAGATTTTATATATAAAGCTATTGAAGATAAGTCTCAGCTTATATCTCTGAGAGCGGTAAGTTCATTCAATAAAATAATCATTGAATGGTATAGACGTGATGACGAAAGCAACTTAAATGCTGCAAATGCAGTCAATACCGAAATATCGACCACCGGAGAACTGCCGACAAAAGATAAATGGAATAGTAATACACCACCGTTGGTGCGTGCACAAGTTATTAGTCCTGGATCAACCTTTAACTTGGCGACATTAGACACAACAGGCGTGACCTCTTTTCTCCGACCAAACGTCTTAAGATCAGATGTTGTAAGCCAGAGTGGAACTGTTGTTTCTGGCAAATCTTCAGATCGTCCACGTGCGACCGACGGTAATGAGCATAACAATGGAACAAATATCATTTCTTGCAGTAAAACATTTAGGTTTTCTGGTGAGTATTCTTGTAAGGCGGTAATTGATGTTGATGAGGTTCCAGCAGGTAGTGAATCTGCCTTTTTGAGACTGGTCTCGATATATAAGGGTGGTAGTATAAAAGTTTCGCTTCAGAAAAGTGATGGTACTACTGTAAACTTTGATGGTGTACAGCCGATTGTTGACTCAACGGGGCGAGCAAGTAACTTATTCAGGCGAGTTGAGGCGCGTCTGCAAATTGGAGATGATTTTGCCTATCCAGATAATGCGGTTGAGTTAAAAAACAGTCTATGCAAGGACTTCTCCATATCTGGTGGTGGGGCTGCTGCCGTAGGCAGATGTAAGCCTTAAGCTAAGTATCGCTATGAAAACGTTCGTGGATATCTCTTAGGTGCTGATCGGTGACGTGTGTATAGACTTGAGTAGTTGATATATTGCTATGGCCCAACATTGACTGAACGGAGCGTAAATCTGCACCATTCATGAGAAGATCGGTAGCAAAGCTGTGTCTCATTGTATGGGGGCTAACGTGTTTGGTTATGCCAGCCAGGCGGGCGTATTGACTAACCATTCGTTGAACGCTGCGAGCGCTTAGTCGACGATAATCACCAGACGTGTTAGGTGTGGCGTAGTGCCTGCTGTAACTTAGAAACAAGGCAGGTAAGCTGTCTGTTCTGGATTCTAAGTATGTAGACACATGCTCAGCAGCACCTTTTGATATAAAAACAGGTCGATCTTTTTGGCCTTTTCCTCGGACCATAAATTCACGTCTTGTTAGGTTTATGCGGTCACGATTTAGATTTACTAGCTCTGAAACACGTAGTCCGCTGGAAAATAATAGTTCAACAATCGCTCGGTCTCTTAGTCCTGATTCGGTGTCGGTTGGTATTTGTTCAATCATCCGTAGCACCTCATCGTATTGTAAAAAATTTACTTGTTTTCGGACGGTCTTTGGTAGGATGATTTTGTCGGCAGCCAGACTCTTTATATCGCGACGAGAAAGGTATGTGAGTAGCCCGCGTAGCGCTATAAGGTGGTAGCTTTGTGTAATTAACGACAACCCCTCACCAGTGTTGTTATTTTTATAACGGTTTAACCAGAGGCGGTATTGTCGAATTAACTCCGATGTAATTTTATCAACACTAATATCGCCAGCAAAATCGATAAACCTTTCTAAATATAACTGGTAGTTTATAATAGTCTTCTGACTACGTCCACTTTCAACTTCCAGATGTTCCAGAAAATCAGTTAAGGCCTCTGATATAAACATATTAGTATTCTATCGTTAATGGACTTGTTTATCAAATTATCTATTTCTGATACTATAATAAAGATAATAACGACAGAGGAGAGTATATGTCAGATAGCAAGAAAAAATACTGTGGCGTCGAAAGGACTTTGATTGTCTTTAAGCCTGATGCAGTTCAGAGGGGAATTGTTGGGGAAATTTTACAACGTTTTGAGAGAGTGGGCTTAAAAATAGTTGGTGTAAAAATGACATCACCATCTAGAGATCATTACTATGCTCATTACGAGGACATTGGTAAACTAGCGACGCGCAGGGGTGAAGATACTCTGAACATAACATTGGATATGATGATGGACGGGCCTGTCATAGCAATGGTACTAGAGGGCGTTGAGGCTGTCGCAGTTGTTAGAAAAATTGTTGGCCCAACTGAACCGAAGTCAGCAGACATGGGTACAATTCGCGGTGATTACTCACACATTAGCTTTGGCTATGCCGATGAGTGCCAAAAGGGTGTACCAAACTTAATCCATGCCTCCGGTGACTCAGAAGAAGCTGCTAGTGAAATTGAACACTGGTTTAAGCCAGAAGAGCTAGTTAGCTATCATACGTTAAGTGAGAAGTTTACGCGCTAGGCTGGTCTACCTGAGAGCTACTCGTGGTATAATTAATTTATGCCTCGGTAGCTCAATTGGATAGAGCAGATCCGTCCTAAGGATAAGGTTGTAGGTTCGACTCCTGCCCGGGGTACCAAACGTATGACAGATAAAGTATCAGATAGACAATTTGATGGGCAGCGCGATGGTGAGCAGCTGCTGTTTGTGTTTCGTCGTCACATCATTGCGATGAGAAAAGGTTTTTATCTACTGCTTGGTTCTATGGCGCTCGGCTCGTTGCCATTTCTTATCTGGCAAGATAATCTAAACCTGCTTTGGGTGTTTATGGGAAGTTTTCTTATAGGTCTGACGCTGTTCTCTTATCACTTTTTGATGTGGTTTTACACCTATTATATTGTGACAGACCAGCGAATTCGTCAAATTACACAACATGGTTTTTTTGGGAAAGACGTAATTGAGCTAAAGCTATCAAAAATTCAGAATATTAGCTATAATATTCCCGGGTTTAGTGGAGAAATGTTTAAATTTGGTACAATTGTTATTCAGACGTTTGTTGGCGATCTTGTTATAAAAAACGTAGAACATCCAGATAATATCTATAATAAGCTGCAAGATGCTGTAGAGCTTGCGTCAAAAAAGGAGGGTGAAGATGGGCTTGTTGAAGCGTAAAGATAAGAGACGATCTAAAAAACTACCAGCAAGGATTACTAACGATACCGTTGCTCAGCATCGCGAAAAAGTTCTAGCAGCTGGGCGAAAGCACAAGTATCCTATTCAGTACACTAGGCGACGTTTAGTGTGGGTAACTATGTTTGTTAGTGTAGCTATTTTGGTGATTTTTGTTGGTCTTGGCTGGGCTCAGCTGTATATGTGGAAGGATACGGGTGATATTGCGTACCGAATCACTAAGATTATACCTCTCCCGGTGGCTACTATCGATGGTGAGAATGCTGAATATAGTGATTATTTGCTATATCATCGTAGCTCGTTGGCAGTATTGCGGGGCCAGGGTCAGTCTGACCAGAAAGACAAGGTTAAGTTTTATCAGAATCAATCAATTGATAAGGCCTTAGAGGTGGCGTATGCTAAAAAGCTAGCTCGAGAAAATAACATAACAGTTGATGATCAGAAGGTCCAAGCTTTAATTAATAAGCAGCAGGAGTCTAGTAAGCTTTCACAGTCAGCATATGAGTCTGTAGTAAAAGACAATCTTCATTGGTCTATGGATGAGCTGAAAACTGCAATGAAATACACTTTATTAAAGCAAGAAGTCTCATTTAATATTGACAAGACCGCCAACGATCTAGTGTCTAAAATTAAAAAGAAGCTTAAGGCGGGTAAAAATCTAAAAGATATTGCTGCCGAAATGGGCGATAAAGTCCAGCCAGTGTTTGATCTCTCTGTATCTGCTGATAACTCCGATGGAGGTCTAACTAAGACTGCCGCCTCCCTAGTAAGGGGTAGGATATCTGAGCCAATAAAAACCTTATCTGGTGATGGATATTATTTTGTTGTTCTCAATAATATTGAGGGCAATACGGTTAATTATTCTTATATTAAAGTGCCGCTGACAGAGTTTAATAAGCAGTTTAATAATTTGAAGACTAACCATAAAATTAAATATTATATATCCGTTGATAAATAAGTGTTTTTAGGTTGAAAAAACTCCTGTTTTTGCTATAATTTTCTAAGGAGTTTGCCGTTGTAGCTCAGCTGGTAGAGCAGCTCATTCGTAACGAGCAGGTCGCTGGTTCAAGCCCAGTCAACGGCTCCATTTTATGAAAGATACGGTTAAAAAATCAATTAAAGTTATTTTGAACGACAGAGGGATGACCATTCCTTTGATTGTTAATTTAGTAGCCTTTATAGCTATTGCTATATTTTTAACGACGGCTATTAAGCATAGTGAGGCACAGGTCATTACTCGATATACTGCGTACGGCTCGGCGAATTTCTATAGAGACCATTGGTATAGCTTGTTTGGCTATATAATACTAGCTTTTATGATCATGTTGGGGCACGCCATATTTAGTGTCAAGTTAGCCCTATTAAAGAGGCGTAGCGTAGCTATATTTATTTTATGGTTGACATTGGGCATTTTAGTTATTTTGGCTACGTTAGCATATTCAATTATTAAAATTGCATCATTAGGGTAAACTTATGGATATTGAAATTCCGCTTGGTAAACGAACGAAAAAGTATCGCTTTTTTGAAATGCTTCCTGGTATGTTGAGCTACGGTGCTATTATTCTCTTGATAATCTTATCTATGGTAAATCCGGTTTTAGCTTCGATCTATTTACTAACAGTAATCTTAGTTGCTTTTGTTAAGGCTATGGCTATTAGCTATAGGATGATTAGCGGACGTAATAATATGGAGAGAGCTACTCGGGTGGACTGGAGTGAGCGTTTGAATGATTTAGAGAATCCAAAGGGTGCATATACTAGGTTGATTGATAAACAGTCAAAAAAGTTGTTATATGAACAACATTTAGAAAATCTACGACTAATGGCTGCTGCAGAAGAGGGATATTTTCCTAAACCAAGTAATATTTACAACGCCCTAATTATGCCAGCCTATAATGAGAGCATTGAGGTTATTGAGCCTGCTTTGAAGTCGGTTTTAGATACGACATATGATAAAAAACATCTGATTATTATTTTTGCGTATGAGGAGAGAGGTGGTGTTGAGATTGCAACAACAGCAGATACACTAAAGAAGAAATATGGTAAATATTTTCACTCTTTTCATCTGGTAAAACACCCCAAAGACTTACCAAACGAGGTTATTGGCAAGGGTGGTAACATTACCTACGCAGGAAAGTGGCTGAAGAAATATTTACAACAGCAGAATATAGCTTTTTCTGATGTCATAGTTACAACAATGGATTGCGATAATAAGCCCCATCGATATTATTTTGACTACCTAACTTATGAATACATAACTCATGAAGATAGAAAACATTTGTCGTATCAGCCGATTTGCCTATTTACTAATAACATCTGGGATGTACCTGCGCCGATGAGGGTAGTAGCTACTGGAAATTCATTTTGGAACATTATTAGCTCTATGAGGCCTTATTCATTGCGTAATTTTGCATCTCATTCTCAGCCAATGGATGCGCTTGTTGAAATGGATTTTTGGAGTACCCGAACGATTGTTGAAGACGGACATCAATATTGGCGAAGCTACTTTTATTTTAATGGTAACTATGAAGTTGTACCAATTTTTGTACCAATTTACCAAGATGCAGTATTGTCTAATGGCTACACTAAAACACTGCGGGCACAATTTGTCCAGTTGCGTCGCTGGAGTTATGGTGCTTCAGATGTTGCGTATGTTGGGAATAATATCTTTAACAAGAAGAGAACTACCAAATTTTGGCCTAGTGTTGCGAGGTTTATTAGATTACTAGATGGACATGTTACGCAGGCCTGTATTGCTCTGATTGTTGCTTTTGGTGGGTGGGCTCCACTTGTATTGAATAGTGAGGCTGCTCGCAGTGTTGCAGCCCATCAGTTGCCAGATACGGTCAGTCTTATTCAGCAGGTGGCAATGGTGGGTATACTAATCTCTATATTTGTATCATTTAAGCTATTGCCGCCACGACCAGAGAGATATAAAAGGAGCAGGAACATATTGATGGTTCTACAGTGGTTGTTGATGCCGGTCATTGCTATTGTCTATAGCTCTATGGCTTCATATAATGCCCAGACGCGGCTTTTGATCGGAAAGTATCTTGATAAGTTTGATGTCACAGAAAAAACTACTGTTGAGATGAATGATCAGAATCGTGTTCAGGATAAGAAAAAGAAGGTCTTCCGCGCTTCTTCTGGTGGGAAATGATAAGTTTGTGTTGGGCAGCATATTGTAGAGCTGCTATTTGATCAAATTTTTGTAAAGTAGAGTGAGCCGTTTCAGCGATCTCGCGTGTTGATATAGTGTGATGATTTTGGAGCAATAGCCTCTCTTGAATGGTGGTGGCTAGGTCGTAGCTATAAAAATCAGCAGCATATTTATCGTGATGAAAACTTCGGGCAATACTAATTGTCAACTTGCCTATGGAAAAGCTATCTTTTTTGCTCCCGTCTGATGTGACACTAAAAGAGGTGACGGGCTTTTCGTAGGTTGTGAAGGTATATTCGCATCTACCACATACGTGACGTCTCCAGGTTATTGGAGATTTTTTATTTTGACGAGAGTTGGCTATTCGAGTTTTTTTGTGAAAACATTTTAAACATATCATATCAATATATTGACATATAACTATTAAAAAATCTAGTGGAAAAATAAATGTGTAAAATTAAAAGCACCCCATCTTTGGAGTGCTGGCTGCTCAGGAGCATTTAATAGCTAATGGCCGCGAGTCCTACTGGTTGGTAGAATAGCTCTTTCCTCGTTAATTTTTCTGTTATATTCGTAATGAAGTTGCGCCTTACTAAGGAGAGAGCAGGTTTGTGGCTTTTTCAGGTTGGATAATTGTGGTGAGTTATGTCTACTCATACGCCCTAATAATATCATATTTATTTCGTAATGTCAATTAGCTAGTATCGATTAGGTGGTAAAAGTTGTTGTCTGAGTTTGTGGCTGTCATTTTCTATACTCCTTTACGACATTAAAAAACTCCTCATCAGTAACTGATAAAGAGTTATACAATTGTCGTATCTGGTGGGCAATAGAGGATTCGAACCTCTCACCTCTTCAACGTCAATACAGCACTCTACTAGAATAATTGACTATACTTATATAATAACACAACTAGTACACAACGGAATCATAAATATGTTGTAATTTTGTATTACTATAATGTGTATAAATACGCGTAGTATCTAAACTCTGGTGACCTAATAAATCAGAAATATAACACAGCTCGACACCTCTATCTAAAAGCATAGTAGCGAATGAATGACGAATTGTATGTGGCGTCACATCGTTAAAATCCGAATTAGCACATACAAATTCAAATACACGACGAACACCCCCAGTAGTAAGACGGGAGCGGCTACCTTGGTGAGAGACAAAAAGAGCAGGGTCATCATCAGTACGAGAATCTAAATAAACATTTATAGCATTTTCAGTTTCCTCGTTAATGAAAACAACACGCGGATCCTTACTCTTCCCAACAACCGTAAACTTACGATGACGTATACTATTACGATTCAAGGCTACCAATTCAGAAACGCGAATACCTGAGTAGCCAATAAACGCAACATGGCAATATTACGCAAACGATTCATACGACCATAACCTCGGCATTTACGAGAAACAACATCAATAAAATCTTCAATCTCCTCTGGTAGCAAATATTGAATAATATATTTACTGCGCTTAGGAACAATCAACTCCTCATAATCTACAACATCAAGGCCTTTCCTAGCAGACATTTTCAGAACCATACGAATACAAGAGATAGCATTACGAACCGTATTTGGCTTCCATCGAGATGAGACAAAATTATGCCAATCTCTGAAATCCGAAAAAGACAGACTTTCAATACCCACATCACCAAAGAAAGATACTAGAGACTTACTAATATTCAAATAACTAGACTCTGTATTTACAGACTTACCAGCTCTTAGAATACAATCATAAACATAAAGCTTAAAGGCTTCAGATATTTTCATAAAAAATCACTTTCTACCCTCCAATTTATGTTATATAATGCAATTAGAAATTAATCTTAAAAAACAAAAAAAGGTAATAAACATGGAATTAAACCTAAATCAACCAGAAAATATAATTATGATGGTAGCACTAATAGCATTTCTAGTAGTTGTAATAATAGTAATGGCCTCATTCTGTACAATAGGAATCTATAATAAAATCACAAAAATAGAAAAAACCATAGAAGATTACCTAAAAACTAAAAATTAGGGTGGAAGAGGCCTAGTCTGCTTAAAAATAGTAGGCAATGACACTTGATGATATCTGATACTAGTAGAGGTAACAGAAGATAAACATACGTCTTTATCAACTAATAAATCATAAATAGAATCAATGTCTAAATTACGTTCAAATTGATAAACCGACATATCATATTTATCAGAAGAGAACACCAAATTATCATCATGAATATAATGGCTTAAGCCTAATTTTTCTAATGACTCATAATGCTTCACGGGCTTATATAAATTCTTAGACACCCAATAACGCCGTTTATTAAAACGAGTAATCATGTCTTTAGTAATATATTTAGTAAGATATGCAGCAGCTTTCGTCTGATCGTCATCAAGTTTCTGAGCATTTGTAAAGCCAGCAGTAAAACCTGTAAGATTATAAACACGTTTACCATTCTGAAAAACATTCATAGGCTTCAATTCAGCATTATAATCACGCATTAGAGCATGAAAATGTATTGCACCATCTTTATGAAACTCTGGAACAAGTACATAAGCAAAATTAGGAGAATATTTTTTCTGTCGGTTAAGCCAATACTTCATGATATTTGATGTAGATTCTACAGAATATCTATCAACTTTTTAGGGTTAAAAGTGAAAGTGACAAAATAAGAAAAGTTGTTAGATAAAGCATAATCAAAGATAGAAGTACGAGTACGACGTAATGACTCTTCAATAGCTTTATCCGATTGTTGTTCAGAATTCCTATTAGGCCTATGACCTAATTTAGGACGCGGAAGCATTATAGGGTGATTAAAAATAGTAACTTTATACATATTATTAGGGTACTCTTTCGTAATGTGTTCAATTACAGTTAAAGATTGATTCATTAAACATACCCCCAATATGTTATTTTTTTATGTGTTGTTTACCTCTGTAAACGCTTGTTAAGTGTTGGGTTATCAAGTAGCCCTGCGGGCGAGCCTATAGGCACCGCCCGGACGCAAAAAGCACAACTTTTTGCGCCGGTCATGAGTCGCTTTTACCTGAAAAACACCCCCTTTCGCCTTCTAAGGGGAACGGCAAGTTTCTTTATCGTGACAGTAGGTTGTGAAGCAAGATAAACACCATCAGCCTGAGAGCCAGTAAATACTACCTAATTAGTATCATAAGAATCGCGCAACGCTTGTGACTGAAAGAAAAAGCCCATTTTGAGAGGACGCGAGCCATCGACGCGCCTACCATTGTTATCAAACTCGAGCTTCTTAGCAATAAATGCCCAATAAACAGTAAAAATGGGGCCAGCAGACAGGCCAAATGGCAGGGCAAACGACTTACATTTAAAGGCAATATCAGATCGACGACGAACAGCCTTAACTAGCTGATCATAATCTTGAGAAGTAACAAGATGCACACGCTTCTGTTTACGATTCTGAGCAGCCTGATGAATAACCCAAGGCGGAACATTTCTAGAATCCTGATTAGAAAAATAATTTTGATACTCATCTGTAATGACAATCACACCGAACTTACCATTACGAATACACTGATTAACAATTGCATACTCATCTAATGAAGAGTAATAAATATAACTAGAAGTAGTATCAATCTCATTAGCAAGAATAGCTTTTAACTTATCTAAAGAACCATCAAACTTAAGAGCGGTACGATCCTTTAATATAATATTAGAAACAACAATAGCTTTTGGATAACACTTAGAAATCTTCTTATAAAAATGAATTAAGGTTATAGTCTTACCGTCACCTTGCTCACCGAAGAAAGTCTGAATACCAGAGGGCTGAAAATAATCTGGATCCTTGCGATTGCGCCTATTCTCCTTGATGGCCTCCTTGTCAAAACCAAAAGACTTAGAAACAAATGGTAAAATATTAGGCACTATGCACCTCCTCCAGAGCCGCGAATTTTGTTATAAAACCAGATACCGGGACGAAGAACAATAAATAGGGTTAAAGAAGTGATGATTAGAGTAATCATAGTAGTAAAAAAACTAGCACCTATATAATTCTTAAGAACGACGATAGGAAAAGCGAAGTAAGGAACGACATTATTAATAGCATTAATAAATACTAACGGAGCAGCAGAAATTGAAACAAGCGATATTATAAATTTAAGAACTAAAACAAATACTGTTAAGATCCAAAGTATAATCATTTTTTACCTCTCCTTTCCCACGGGCCAGTTTCACCGGTACGATCATCACGCCAACGAATCTCTCCCGACTGTTCACTCTCAGACTCCTCGTAATCACCAACAGGAACACCAAAGACTTGCATAAGCAACCTATAACAAGTCCATAGAAAGCCGATAGCTATACCACCCTGAAGAAATATTTGCATAAATGACCAAACAGCAGGCAACTGATGGCGCCACTTACACATCTCGAGTTTACCGGTAGAACCAAAAACAGTTAGCGAAATAGCACAAGTATCATTACTAGAAGTCATAGCTTCAACAGTAGTAAGGATTCCCTTGATAAAGGTAAAAGGCAAAGCAACAAAACCAAGTCTGTCAATAGTAAAATCAGTTAAATCGCCAAACAGTTTCTGAACATCTTCAGACTTAGGAATAATAAACGGTAAAATCAAATCATTAATAAACCAAGTGAAAGAATTACGCAAAGCACATGCAATACTTCCAACAGAAGGCATTTTAACACCAGCGATAGTAACATCATATTTAGAACAATCTTCATACTTAGGCTTTAGATATTCTTCACAAAAACCCTCGAGACAAACTGAAGTTACAGTAGAGCCGGAATGTTTTTGGCCGTCAACCTTTATATACATGTAACGCTCTTTATACTTAACACGCTCCGTCTCCTTAGGAAAAGCATTTATACAATAATCTGGAGTAGAAGACTCGGGGCCATATGAGTAACAAGCTTTAGCAGAATAACGAGCAACAACCATATACTCCTGATAATCAGGAACATCGACAGAGAACGAGCCACCAGCGTTTATAGCCTGTTGAAAAATCACCTCACCACCACGCCGTTTTTGGACGGTAAAAATCAACTGATATGTATTATCAACAAGATGCCAACCATCTTTCGTATAATCAGAAAAAGCATCAAGCGTTATACGATCACGATCCTTCAGATGTTTTATAGTTATCTTCTTGTCGACAACCTCATATTCAAAATCAGGAAGAATCTCATCCTGAAGAGACTTAGGAATATAAATATTACGGTCTTTTAAAATAGAACTTAATTCATAATCCGGAGTAGAAAGAAAAGTTTCAGTTGTACCATAGGGGTTGGTTAAGAAACGAGAAAGAATAAGAGGAGTGGAAACTCCCTCTAGAGAAGAATCACAAGTAACCTGAAAACTATTAGCAGAAGACATAGAAAGGAGTATTTTTCTAAAGCCCGTCTCTCGAAAATGGTAACCATAATAATCGCTATACTCTAAAATCTGTTTCTTAGCCTTAGACTCAGTCCAATAAAGTGTAACGTAACGTATATTTGTAGAACCATTTTTATAAAAAGAATTAGTAATAATCCAATCACCATTACCATAGATAGCTTTTTTATATGAAGACTCAGCGGCAGAACGAGTAATAAAACGACTACAAGAATTAGACCAAGAAACATCACTTCTCTTGAATAAGTAAGAATAATAAAGAGTAGTTACATCAACTTTAGAGTTTCCATATTCCAATAATAATTTTTTAGTAACACGAAAGTCAGGAATCTGTCCAGCAGGACTCTGGGCCATAGCAGCTCCAAATGGAGATAAAATAGAAAAAGCAAAAATCAGGAATGCCGCAGAAAATAATTGAAGACATTTTTTCATTTTGTAATATCCTTGTCGCTTTTAAGCATTTTTTGATACTCAATCTCCTCGTCAATAGAAAAGACCATAATTATAAGCAAAAAAAGAAAAAAGAGAGAAAATAACACCATCATTTTTTGTGTCCCCTAATTAGATCAACATAAATAAAATAAAGGACAAAGCACAAACCTGCTAGGGTCAACAAATTAAAAAACAAATCTGTTATCTCTTTAGAGCTCATTTTCTACCACCTCCAGAGTAGCTAATACGACTGATGAGATGGCAACAAATAACAAAAGAAAACAGGATGACAAAAAATTTTACAAGAAAATTATCTAAAATTATTTGTAATTCCGTAGATGACATAGCTGCTCCTATTTAGAATTAGTGACTGAATAAAGTGACTTAAAAACAATGTCTAAAACTATCTTTACGCCAGCACCAACAGCGACAATCGCTAAGAGAGAAGAAAAATTAGCGGATAAAGTCTGAGTTATTAACTGTACAATCTCAATAGTCTTCATATATCTTAATAAGCAAGGTGTGAGGTGTACGTGTGGTGGAGGCCGCACACCTCACTAACTACTAGAAACGCCCCTTTAAGCCACGATTGCCAAAGCTGCGGAAAAGCTTCAGGCCAACGCCGAAACCAATCAGAATCGCAAGAGCAGGTAAGTTTTGGGTAAAGTAACCAATAACTGTCGTAATGATGCTAGTAGCGTCAGTTGCTTCAATAAGCTTCATAACTTGCTTTCTTCCTTTCTTGTAGCTTTTAATTGTTCAATACAACACTGAGTTACCAGCCCGCTACAATGGCAACTCTGGCTGCTTCTATCTTGACATTTAACCTACTTTAAAGCGTAAGCACCAAAATAAAAATGTCAAATCTTATAGCTAGAGCAGAGCCTCCTTAGCTACAGAAGTCTCTATAAGGGAAAGCTGCTCAGAAGAAAGAAAAACTGCTTGTTTATAAACTTTCTCGTTAGGCATAATCCATTCAATAATTAATACGCTATATGGTTTATTTTCTTTTGAAGTACGCGCCTCTACATATGCACGAGAAACGTGAGATACAATATTGTCTGAGTTTGTGGCTGTCATTTTCTATACTCCTTTACGACATTAAAAAAACTCTTCATCAATTACCGATAAAGAGTTACGTATCTGTCGTATCTGGTGGGCAATAGAGGATTCGAACCTCTCACCTCTTCAACGTCAATGAAGCGCTCTAGCCAAATGAGCTAATCGCCCAGATACACTGATTCTACCACAATGAGAGGTTGCTCGCAAGGAGCGTGGTATAATATTGATATGAGTGAAAATGAATTAAAGTCAATGCGTCATAGTTTAGCGCATATTATGGCGCAAGCTGTTCAGCATTTATGGCCTCAGGCGAAGTTCGGCGTTGGCCCAGCTATTGATAATGGTTTTTATTATGATATTGACCTTGGGAATATAAAAATCTCTGAAGATGATTTTCCAAGAATAGAAAAAGAGATGAAAAAAATTATCTTAGCCGACTATCCTTTTAAAAGACGTGATGTGTCAATTGAGGAAGCTGCTGATTGGGCTAAAAATGGTCAGCAAACATTTAAAATTGAGCTTATAAATGACCTCAGGCGATCTGGCACGACTGTTGCTAAGGAATTGACTGGCGAAGATCTAGGCTCATTGTCGGATGGAGATAGTAAGTGCGAGACAGTGTCTCTTTATTCTCAGGGTGATTATACAGATTTATGTCGTGGTGGACATGTTGATAGTACGGGCAGAGTTGGCGTCTTCAAACTTATGAAAGTAGCTGGTGCTTACTGGCGTGGTAATGAAAAAAATCCTCAAATGCAAAGACTGTATGGTGTGGCATTTAATACACAAGAGGAGCTGGATAAATATCTGGCGCAGTTAGAGCTTGCCAAGCAGCGTGATCATCGAAAGCTGGGCAAGGAGCTTGATTTATATACAATGTCGCCGTTGGTAGGTGTCGGCTTGCCGTTATTTACACCTCGAGGAACTGTTTTGCGTGATATTATGGCTCAGTACTCAAATCAATTACGCCAGAGATTTGGGTTTGAGAAGGTCTGGACGCCTCATATCACCAAGAAAGACCTGTATGAGACTTCTGGTCACTGGGCAAAGTTTGGCGAAGAACTATTCCTGGTTAAAAGCCAAGAAACGAGCGATGAAATGGCTCTAAAACCTATGAATTGCCCGCATCATACGCAGATTTTTGCCTCGCGACCGCGAAGCTATCGTGATATGCCAGTACGCTATCTGGAAACAACAACTGACTATCGTGATGAGAAAACGGGTGAGCTTGGCGGTCTGAGTCGTGTGCGTTCATTAACCCAAGACGATAGTCATGTATTTTGCCGTCCGGATCAGATTGAAACTGAGATTAATAATTTACTATCGGCTGCCCGTGAGCTATACGGCTCAATTAATATGAAATTACGAGTGCGTCTTAGTTATCGTGACGAGTCTGACTCGTATTTGGGTGGTCGTGAGTTGTGGAATTCTGCACAGAATCAATTGAAGTCGGCGGTTGAAAGAGTTGGCTTAGACTATTTTGAGCAGGAAGGTGAAGCAGCCTTTTATGGTCCAAAAATCGACTTCATGGCGACTGACGCTCTTGGTCGTGAACATCAGGTGGCAACTGTACAATTGGATTTTGTGCAGCCACAGCGGTTTGGTTTAGAATATACAGAAAGTGATGGTAATTTTACAACACCTGTTATGATTCACTGCGCACTGTTGGGGTCTGTTGAGCGATTTCTGAGTGTTTTTATTGAGCATACCGGTGGCTGGTTCCCGTTTTGGTCAGCACCAGAACAGGTACGAGTCTTGACAATTAATAACACTGTAGCGGACTATGTTGATAAAATAACAACAATTTTATCGGATGTAACATTGATGAAACCGATAAAATACAACGATGTAAGATTTACAATAGACGCAAGAAATGAGTCTCTTGGTAAAAAGATTCGGGAGGCGACAGCCCTCAAAGTCCCAGTCCAGCTGATAGTTGGACCAAAGGATGTGGAAGCAAACGAGGTTAGCATTCGGACTCAATTTGGAGAGGAAAAATTACCAATAAGCAAGCTTGCTGAATATTTAGAAAATTTGTAGGATAAGGAATTGCACAACGAATCGTCAATCAGTAATTTGCGAGATAAAGTATATTTGCTGATGGCCTCATTGCCCGAGGATAAGGTAACAACGTATGGAGATCTGGCGGCTATGGCAGGTTGTCCATACTTAGCAAGGCGTGTTGGTGGGATTGCCCATGGCGGGCCCGTTAGCCTGCCGTGGCATCGTCTTGTAAACGCAAAAGGCGGCCTGGCTGTTGGCTTTCCTGGTGGACAAGATGTGCAAAAACAGCTTCTAGAACAAGACGGTATCCTGTGCGATGATAGATACAGGGTAGTTAATTTTAAGGAAAGACGATGGCATCCGGACCTATAATACAAAATACAATAACTCCATTGGTTGTAATAGTTGGTCCGACGGCTAGCGGTAAAACCTCGCTGGCAATACGTCTAGCAAAGCGGTATGGCGGTGAAATAATCTGTGCTGATAGCAGGACTGTTTATCGAGGTATGAATATTGGTACGGCTAAACCCTCTTTGTCTGAGCGACAGGAAGTGCCTCATTGGGGCATAGATTTGGTCAGTCCAGGAGCCTCTTTTAGTGTGGCTCAATTTAAGGAGTACGCTAATCAAAAAATTAAGGAGATTAGAGGGCGTAGGTGTATTCCATTTCTTGTTGGCGGTACTGGGTTATATGTTGATGCGGTAGTTTTTGACTTTCAATTTGGGGAGGGGCATACCCAAGACAGGAGGGACGATTTACAAAAAATGACTATAGGTCAACTTCAAGGCTACTGTACTAGGCATGGCGTGAAGTTGCCAGAGAATAGCAAAAATAAGAGATATCTTATCAGGTCGATTGAGCGTACGGGACAAGCCATATCCAGAAGCAGTAGATCTCTAGACAATATTATCATTGTTGGGATTACAACAGAAAAACAACTAATAAAGCAGAGAATTACAGATAGAGCAAAAAAAATGCTCAAAGATGGTGTTGTAGAGGAAACAATAGCATCTGCACGTAATTATGGCTGGAAAAATGAGGCGATGACTGGCAATGCCTACCCTATTATTAAAAAAATAGTAGAAGGCATCATCACTGAGGATCAGGCTATTCAAGAATTTGTTAAGACTGACATGAGCCTGGCGAAAAGACAGTTGACATGGTTTAGACGCAACCCTTTTATCGAGTGGGGAGCTCTGGAGTCATGTGAACACTATTTGTCGCAATTATTAGATGGTAAGTAAAATTTATGTTACAATTATAGTACAATGATTGACTCATTATTTGGTTCAAAAACACGGGTAAAATTGCTGCATCTTTTTCTGAATAATCCAGAAAAATCATTCTACGTGAGAGAGATTACTAGGCTAATTGATGAGCAAATTAATTCTGTTCGTAGAGAGTTGGCAAATATGGTAGCGGTCGGCGTTGTGCAGCAAGATGCTGTTGACAATAAGTTATATTACAGTGTAAATGAGGATTATCCTTACGTCAAACCTCTTGCAGCTATCTTTTCCGACAGGGACACTGATAAACCAAAGACGGTCTCTTCCTGGGAACTTTCATTAAAACGAATGCGGGGTCTAAAACTAGCAATAGCTGCTGGGAGATTATCTGGCGGTTCGAGCGATGCGGTTGACCTTCTGTTGGTTGGCGATGGACTATCCGGTGTTGCGGTAAAAAATCTCATAAAGAGGATAGAGAAGGGTAAAAAGTTTGAAATAAACTATGCCGTAATGACGTATGATGATTTTTATTATAGAATGAGCGTCAAGGATAGGTTTATAATGGATATTGTTAGAAGCAGGCATTCGGTATTGATAGATACAGAAGGTATATTGAGAAAGGAGTAAGAATGTTTGAGATAGAATATAAGGGTGCAAATGCTGTAGTTTTTACTACGAAAAAACTACGGGTAGTATTTGATCCTAACGTTGAGGTTGCTGGAGGTAAGAACGTACCTGTCGGCAACGACGTGGAGGCGTTAACTGAGGATAGGTTTGCTGTTGTAGATTCTACACCGCGATTAATTTTTAACGGACCGGGAGAATATGAAGTGGGAGATGTTTCTTTATTAGGCATCCCAGCTTGCCGCCATATTGATGCGGGTAGTGATGTAAAAAAATCTACAATATATAAAATTACTGTTGGCGATGTTAGGGGTGTTGTTATTGGTAATATCGGAGAGAAATTAACAGACGAGCAGCTAGAAGAAATTAGTGTTGTGGACTTTGCAATATTACCTGTAGGGGGTAATGGATATACGCTTGACGCCACGGGAGCAAGTATGATAGCTCGTCAACTGGATGCAAAGGTGGTGATCCCTATACACTACGATGATCCAACATTACAATATGAGGTTCCACAGGCTGGATTGGATGAATTTGTCAAGGCTATGAGCGCTCCCGTGGTTGAGGCTGGACAGAAGTGGAAATTAAAAAAATCTGCTGACCTCCCAGAAAACTTAACTATTGTAGAGGTATCTAGGAGCTAAGAAAAATAATCGAAAAAACTAGCCTCGATAGTTTTTCTCGGGGCTAGTTTTTATAGCCTTTAAGTCAGGAGGCATATTACAACTATTTAGCAGCTGGTGCTGGTGTGCTTAGAATGCCTTTTTTCTTCAGGGTTCGAATTGCTTGTGTGCTTAAGGTCATGGTAATTTTTTGACCACCAACAACAAAAGTTTTCTTTTGAAGATTTGGCTTAAAAACACGCTTGTTGCGGCGTAGGGAGAAGCTGACATTGTTGCCATGCTGTTTGCCTTTACCTGTTAATTCGCATCGTGATGCCATTTCCACTCTCTTTACTTTATTATTGATAACAATCCTTATTATTGTAGCGGTATTTGTATAATTAGTCAATATATACGTGCTAGTGATATAATGAATACTGATGGTTCTAGAGATAATAATAGTCCTGGCGGTTATACTACTATCCATGACTGCACACGAGGCAATGCATGCTTTTGTTGGGTATATACTGGGAGATAATACGGCCAAAGAAGAGGGCCGGCTAACACTTAATCCCATTAAGCATATTGATCCTTTCATGACAATTTTATTGCCGCTGACTATGGTTATACTACATGCTCCAGTCTTTGGCGGCGCTAAGCCGGTTCCGTTTAATCCAAACAGGGTTCGCTTTGGCGAATGGGGCGCATCTTTGGTTGCGTTGGCTGGCCCGATTACTAATTTATTTATTGCGTTTGTTGGGTTTGGCGTGGGAATTATTAGCGGTATTATTACCGCTGGAGGAGCGACTCAGTCAACAATTCTCGGGATGCTTGTTGCGTCTACTGTATCTGTAAATTTGGGTTTTTTTGTTTTCAATATGTTACCAATTCCACCGCTGGATGGGTCGCGACTACTGTATGCTGTGGCTCCAGACCAAGCTAGGGTAATTATGCAGAGGATAGAGCAATATGGTGTTTTTCTTATATTTATCATTGTTATGTTATTCTCTGATGTAATTGGTCGAGTTATAGCTGGATGTATGTGGTCGATTCTACATGTATTTATGACAATTTTTGGTGTATAATGGAAGTGGACCCTAGGTTTGTCCGTGAGCGTATATGATTTTCCTAACATCATATGATAGGGAGCTCTAATGATTTATTGTCGTGGCAATAGATTGCGAGCGCCCACCTTGCATCTACGCGGGGAATATCGAGCGCTCACGGACAAGCTTGGGGTTTAATGATATAATAGGAGAGTAGCCTGTTGGGCAATCGCTTGAGCTTAGTTCAAGAGGAAAGTCCGGGCAGTGAAGGACAGCAGCAGTCGCTAACGGCGACCGGGGGTAACCCTAGGGAAAGTGCCACAGAAACGAAACTACCTCTATATATGGAGGAAAAGGTGAAACGAGTGAGGTAAAAGCTCACAGCTATCTACGGTGACGTAGACGGGAGGTAAACCCTGCTGACTGCAAGGAGGTTTGCATATCAAGAGTCGTCCGCTCGCAGACCAGCAACCGCTTGATTTGTTTGGCAACAAACAAACTAGATAGATGATTGCCTTAGACAGAACCCGGCTTATAGACAGGCTATAATAAATACCCTACTAAAAATGTAGGGTATTTATTATTTTCTTAGATAATCTACAGGCTGGTTTTTACTATTTCAGCAAAAGCTTTTGGCTCGCTAACCGCCAGCTCAGCCAGTATTTTTCTGTCGATCTCGACGTTTTTGGATTTCATGGAGGCTATTAATTTACCGTACGTCGTTCCTTCCTGGCGAGCGGCTGCGTTAATGCGGGTAATCCATAGACTACGCAAATCACGTTTTTTGTTGCGGCGATCACGATAAGCGTACTGCAAAGCCCTGATAACACCTTGTTTTGCAAGGCGAAAACTTCGGGTTCGATTGTGCTGCATGCCTGCAGCTGCTTTTAAAATCTTCTTATGATTAGCGCGGGCTGCTACTCCTCGTTTTACTCGCATATGTTATACTCCCATTGCTCGACGAGCATTTTTAGCCATTGAGCCAGTTACGGTTGCTGTTGTATTGATGGCGCGCTTACGACTTTTTGACTTTTTAGCCAAGAAGTGTCCGCCAAATGCGCGCTGGCGGGTCAACTTACCGGTGCTGGTTAGCTTAATTCGCTTCGCAGTACCTTTGTGGGTCTTTAGCTTTGGCATTACTTACTCCTTATTACTACGCTCAGATTGCGACCAGCCATCTGAGGTTTTTGTTCTAATACTGCGTCATCAGTAAGGTTTTCCATGATCTTATCAATCAATTCGTAGCCAATCTCTTTATGGGCCATTTCTCGACCCTTGTAGACTACTTGTATACGAACCTTATGTCCGCCCTCCAAAAACTTACGGATCTTTTTCAATTTTACCTCTAGATCCCCAGCGCCTATCTTCAGACCAAAACGCATTTGTTTTAGGTCACCAGACTTTGCTTGACGCCGGTTTTTCTGCTGATCCTTCATTTTTTGGTACTGGTATTTACCCCAGTCAATGATCTTGGCAACTGGCGGCTTGGCTCCTGGTGATATTTCGACTAAGTCAAGATTCATGTCATTGGCCTTGCTTAAAGCCTCCTGAATAGACATAATTCCCAACTGCTCACCATCAGGACCAATTATCCGCAGCTCCTTTGCACGGATTGCTCCGTTGATACGGATTGATTTATTAATCTCTGGCTCTCCTTTTGAAGCAATTTTAGATTAATTCAGTTGCTATTGTAACAGAGATATTTATTATTTTCAAGCACATAGCTAGGTTATGTTTATTTGACGATACTGTAAACTTTCAGCAATGTGTGGGATTTCTATTGATGGTGAGCCGTCAAGGTCAGCAATAGTACGGGCGACTTTGATGACTTTGAAGTAACTACGAGTACTTAACTCTAGTCTCTTAGCTGCCTCTACAGAGAAGGATTTGGCTGGGGTGGATATTGATGTTAATTTGTCAACACTACTACTAGCGATGTCACTGTTGTATTTAGAGCTACACTTATATCTATCATTCTGAATAGAGCGAGCATGAAGAATTTCAGATAAAAATGTCTCTTGTTGTAATTTTGTCGACGAACTGTTATCGATTAATTTTTCATGAGGAACCCGTGATACGGACACTGTTAAGTCTATACGGTCAAGTAGTGGACCTGACAACTTCTTTTGATAATTAAGAATTTGGTTTTGTGAACAAGTACAGGTTTTTTCTGGGTCTCCAAGGAATCCGCAGGGACATGGATTCATGGTGGCAACGAGTAGAAAATTAGCAGGAAAGGTAAATTTTCCATTCGCACGACTAACGGTGATTTTGTGATCTTCTAGTGGTTGACGAAGAGATTCAAGCACTGTTCGTGGATATTCCAGAAATTCGTCTAGGAATAATACACCTCGATGGGCTAAGCTTATCTCTCCGGGTTGAATTTTTGAACCACCGCCTATAATGGAGGCCCGACTGGCTGTATGGTGCGGTTCTCTGAACGGTCGTTCGGTAACGGATCTGCTGATAATAGTATGCTCGCCAAGGCTGTGTAACTTTGTAACTTCAATGATTTCGGATTTTGATAGAGGCGGCAAAAGACTCTTTAGGGCTTTTGCGAGCATGGTTTTTCCCGATCCTGGAGGGCCAGATAATAAAATATTATGTCTACCAGCAACAGCAATTTGAATAGCTCGCTTTGCCTGCTCTTGACCATAAATGTTGTTAATAGTTGGGTTATTTTTAGTCATTGACAGTGGCAGTTTTAAGGATGTTCTATTTATTCTTTTTATGATTTTTTCTTTTTTCAAATGCAAGAATAGCGATTTGAGGTTATCAACAGGAAAAATGTCAATTCCAGATACGAGTGCAGCTTGCTCGGCATTTTTAGACGGAACATACACTGATTTTATTTTTTTAGCTTTAGCAACCTCGGCAGTGACTATAGCCGATCTTATTGGCCGCAGACTGCCATCTAAGGCTAGCTCACCTGCAAAAATTGCATCATCTAAGTCGCTTTGGGTTAGAATGTCCCCTACACATAAAATAGCCAATGCGATTGGGAGGTCGAATTGCGATCCGTCTTTTGGTAGTTCTGCTGGTGCTAAATTAATAATTAGTTTGCCTTTTGGAAAGTCCAGGGAAGAGTTTTTTATAGCACTTCGGACTCGATCGCGAGATTCGTCAATAGCTTTATTTCCCATACCTACGATCTGTAGGCTTGGTAATCCTTTTGACATGTCTCCCTCAACCTCAATAATTTGTCCGACAAATCCGTAAGGGGTGGCTGAGGCGACTCTGCTTACCATAATCTTATTAAAGCATAGTAAGCTAGAATTTTGAAGAAAAGATAGTATAATGGAAAGTGATATGTGGGGCTGATATAGCTTTCGACAATTGGACTTTATCAGGATATTCTGCGAGCCGACGATACGCGTAACGTATGATTTTAGATGCAAGAACATCTTTGAAAGATCGTGTTGCTGCATTCTTTGATTCGTTCAAAGTTGCTCAGCCGGTCGCTATCGCTGCTTAGTTTTTAGCGATCATCCTAGCATCTTGGCAACAGCCGATGTGTAGGGTGTCATATATATGTTGCTAGCTGCACGCTCGGAAGCGGCGGGCATGCGGGACTTTTTCCGCGTAACGAAACTTGGTTTTTTCGACTCATTTTTTAGCCAGGTGACGTTATAAAATTTTTAAATGGGCCTACGTTCGTAGACGAATATCAGGATACCAGTTGGACCCGGGGGCAGTGCCCGGCAGCTCCACCACGTCAATTTATTCCAGCTGAATGCTGGTTTTTTAAGTGTTATTAATAAAAAAACAACCACCTGCGAGTAGTGGTTGTTTTTAAAAGTGGAGTTTTACAATTTCTGTTTATTTTTGGCCTCTGTATAATTTTTTTATTCAGAAGCTACCCCTATAATATAGTACAAAAGCGCTTATGTCAACATTATTTATATAAAAACTTAAGTAAAAAATACTACAAGATTTTAATTATTTTTTGCCTTGGTTGGCCACATTATGTATTAGGGGTTTGATTGTTAGAGTTGGTAATAGCTTATATAATTAATTTTGATCTGTGGATTATTTTAGAGGACACACGAAGGTGCGTTGATTGACTTCGGAGGTAGCTTACGTGTGTGGTGTGTGGCACTCATCCCGTCGTGATTATTTTTGAAAAAAATAATCATATGATTAAGGGTGGGTGTAGAGTTTGATGACTACTATGATTGGTGATTTGACGTTTCTAAATTACGAAAACCATATGCCAAATTATGCTACGGGAAACTTACTACCCAACAAGGCTTTTATATAAGTTTAATTGTATCTATTAGTCTCAGTTTATAAAAGACATCTACGGAGAGATTAGAACATCTCTTTTATGTCAACGAGACAACTCAAGATATCGTAAAATTAAGTTAAAATTATTCTACGGTCTTTTAATATTTGGTGAAATAAAAAGTACAACTTGGCTGGGATAGTCTTAATGATTTTGAATATAGTCACAGTAAATTTGATACTAAAAATGATGCCAAAGAATTATCTTAGATGTTTTGGTTGACAATAATTTATTTGTTGACTGGATTATTTTCTTGTGTGACATATGCAACAAAAAGTGTGTTGCCAGAAGAGGGTATATTGTTTTTTGTACTCTGCTTTTAGGCTAAGTATACCATAAATAGGTAACATAAAAATCAAAATTGTTGTAAAAAATATATATGATTATAAGGAAGGTGTGGCCGAACTAACAGATGATAATTTTAACAACATACTAAAATATGTAAATGTTACAATAAATTTAAAGACTATTATGATTGACATAATAAAAAGATTATGCTAGTATGAAATCAAGCTTTTAGAAAAATAAAAAAAGCAAAAACACATTAAAAATTTATAAACACTTGGCTTTTATGAGTAATTGGTTGACGGACAGTTGGCTGCATGATTTTTATAATGACGCAGCCAATGCTCCGCCTTTACAATAAATTCACAAATTGTAAAAGTGTGTCGAGCGCGCATGTTAGTACCGCATGCATCCAGTTTATCCTTGTTTAAAAGAAGCGATGAGAATACTGGATGTATGCAGAGGAAAGTATGCATGGACATGCTCCTTAATTAAGGAGCGGTCAATCGCCTCGAGCGGTAATATAAAAGTCGTAGACACCCGCGCCTAATAGTTATTTTTTATCGGCGGATGGTTGTGTTTATTGGCAGCATTGTTATCGCTCAGGCTTCTTGTTTTGTAGTATGATGTGAGTATGGGGATAAAGATAGTTAGTCTTATTGCAGTAGTTTTGGCAGTGCTAATTGCGGTTATTTTGAATGCAACAAGTCCAAGTTCTGCAGGACCTCTTGGTATTTTGGTATTTTTTGTGTGCTTGTATGCGCTATTTATTTGTCTGATTTATATTGCGATTGTGATGTCGCGGCAGGTGGTCGCGAGATTTTTTGTTAAGAAGAGTATATCTGAGACTTCTCAATATAAAGATTATTATTATTCTACGGTCATAGCTCTTTCTCCGACTATTTACATTGGCATGCAGTCAATGGGTGATGTTGGGGTTTTTGAAATAGCTTTACTGGTTATTTTTGAGTTATTAGCGTGCTTTTTTATATACAAGAGGTATTGACTTTGTGGTGTGCTAGAGCATAGGCTTTTCAGTGGTAGCATGTTACAATAAGTATGTATGAATCCGGAATTACCACAAGTTAATAGAGCCCCTGAAGTGCAGCCACAGAATATAAGTGGTAATGAGTATAGTGTAGAAAATCCATCATTAAGTCCCGAGTCTGGGGTTGAGATGGAACAGGCTAATAGCTCTGTGGTTGAGCGGTATAATAATATACCTGTAGCCTTACCTGTTGTTGACGTCGCCGCGCCATCAGTGCCACAAGCCGATGATGCGCAGAAGACTGCTACGGTAGCCTCTGATGACGATACTCCACTTGTTGCCGCTGATGAAGATTTAATCGAAAAAGAGTGGGTGGATAAACTAAAGAAGATTATAATTTTGACAAAAGATGATCCATATGAGAGAAGTAGAGTTATTACACAGCTGCAGATTGATTACTTGAAAAAACGATATAATAAGACATTGGGTCAAGATGACAATAGTAAGTAGGGTTTTATAATGGGTGCGGGTCCTTTGATTGTTAGTTTTATAGTGATTGTTATTATCGCAGTTGGCTCCATGGTGGCCTTTTTTCAGTATCGAAAGATGTTGCGAGAAGCTAAGAATTACGAGCGTGGGTTAAAAATGGTGCCACTTCTCATCCATCTACCGCCAACCAGTGAAGACGTTAATGGGGCCAATCGAGACGAAAGAGACTTGACAGAAGAGGTGCTGTCTCAGGCTCAGGTGATGTACAATATTATTTCTAGTACGGCAACGAAGGGTTTCAAGAGCAGAGTCTACGGGCAGCGTCATATGTCATTTGAGATCGTCGCGCATGGTGGGCTTGTTCATTATTATGCAGTTGTTCCGTTGGTGCTAGTGGATGTCATTCGTCAGGCTGTAGCGGCAGCGTATCCGTCTGCTCGGCTGGAAGAGGTGTCCGATACTAATATATTCAGTAAAGTCGGTAAGATGAGCGGTACTATTGGCGGCGAATTTACTTTACGTAAGTCGTTTGTTTATCCAATCTCAACCTATCAAGAATCAAAGAGGGACGCTTCTAGGGCGCTGCTAAATGCACTGTCTTCGGCTTCTAGGGAAGATGGTATAGGTGTGCAATTTTTGTTACGTCCAGCTTATGATGGTTGGGCAAAAGTTTCAGAATCTCACGTTGACAACATGAAGAAAAATAAAGGCAAAAAGAAGGGTCTAGCTGGTGGTATTGCAGTCCGTGATATTATGGAGGCATTATGGAAACCTCCAGAGAATGATGAAAAAGATGGATCAAAAAACCCAGAAGATAAGCAGCTGACATCACTGGAGCAGGCTGAGGTTGACGCTATTAGTGAAAAGACTCGGTATCCAGCCTACGAGATTTTAATACGTGTTGTAATTTCGTCAAATACTGCAGCGAGATCTCAGGTTCTCTTAAAAAATGTCATTGCCGCATTTTCGTTGTTTGATTCACCACGGAATAATGGGTTTAAATTTTCTCTTACAAGAAACGTTGAGGAAATGACAACAGCATATATTATGAGGTTTTTCCCTCAGGAAATTCGTAGTAATATTCTCAACAGTGTTGAAATGGCAACATTGTTTCATTTGCCAGGATCTAGTGCGATTCCAACCTCACAGGTTAAACGTCAAATGTCAAAGCAAGTAGATGGTCCAACTGACGTTTTGGATGAAGGTCTGCTGATTGGCTATAACGAATTCCGTGGTGTTAAAAAACCAATTCGCATTGGCGCAAAGGATCGCCGCCGTCATGTCTATATTATTGGGCAGACGGGTGTTGGTAAGTCGGTGCTTCAGGAAAATATGGCATATCAGGATATGATGGATGGTCGTGGATTTGCCTTTATTGATCCTCACGGCGATTTGGTGGAATCGTTGCTAGGAAAAGTACCAAAAGAGCGAGTTGAGGATATTATATACTTTAACCCGTCAGATATGGCTAACCCAATTGGCCTTAATATGTTTGAGTTTGATACGCCAGACCAGAAAGACTTCTTGGTGCAGGAGGCGATTAACATGCTTTATGGTCTGTATGATCCAGGACATACGGGAATTGTGGGGCCTCGTTTGGAACATATTTTTAGGAACTGTGCGCTTCTATTGATGGCAGATCCAGCAGGGGGAACATTCATTGACGTGCCAAAGTGTCTTATTGACCCAGAGTTTGTTAAGAGCAAGCTGAAATACGTGAAGGATCAGCAAGTTATTGACTTCTGGACGAAGGAATTTCCAGCATCTCAGCGCTCAAATGAAGCTGGTGAAGTTATTTCTTGGGTGGTGGCAAAATTTGGTCCGTTTATATCTAATGATGCAATGCGCAACATTATTGGTCAGACTAAATCTGGCTTTAACTTGCGTGAGATTATGGACAATAACAAGATATTGCTCGTTAACTTATCAAAAGGTAAGATGGGCGAACTAAATTCTAAGTTATTGGGTATAATTTTTGTGATGAAGTTTCAGGCAGCGGCGATGGCGCGTGCAGACACTCCAGAAGATCAGCGAGTCGATTTTTCATTATATGTTGATGAGTTTCAGAATTTTGCTACGGACAGCTTTGAGTCTATTCTGTCTGAGGCTCGTAAGTATAAACTGAGCCTCATTATGGGTAATCAGTTTATGACTCAGTTGACAGATAAGATACGAGAGGCAATTATTGGTAACGTCGGTACGGTTATTTCTGGGCGTATCGGCGTGACGGATGCAGAGCTTATGGTGAAGAAATTCCAGCCGACATTTGATGTTGATGATTTATCAAAATTACCAAACTTTCAGTCTATAACCTCGGTAATGATTAATAACGTACCGTCAGCGCCATTTAGTATGAACTGGATTCCACCAATGGGTCAGGTTAATACTCAGCTAAGAGATGCTCTAGTGAGATTGTCGGCAGCAAAGTACGGAAAGCCGCGTGCGATTGTTGAAAAGGAAATTTTTGATCGGCTTAGGGATAGCAGGCAATCAGCAAAAGCGGGGGCTTCGCAAAGTCCAATTTCTGCTGGCCAGAAATCAACGGGCGGCTCGTCCTTCTTGGATGAGTGGTTAGCTAAACGGCAGCAACTAGGCGGAAAGCCAGCGCCTAATTCGGTCCCTCGTGCAGGAGGGGGCGCCTTTCAATCTCCTATGCAATTACAGAAACCTCAGAGTCAATTGAATACAGCGAATACCCATACCTCTCCAACTGGGTTGGAGGGTCGTATTATGGGGACGGGACTCGGCTCAATGGATAGTCAGCATCAAGAGGGTGTATCAGCTGCAGACACTAATATAGATATTTCTATGAAATCCGTTGGAAATGCTCCTAGTGGAGCAGAAACCGACAATCCTGTCACCAAATCTAAAAACCGTCTCGATCTGCGCGGTGGCAGCGATGAAGACAGAGAGATAACGATTAACTTGCGATAAAAATCTTAAAAGCTAGTTAACGAGATTTTCTATTGTTTAAAAGACCAACACGGGCGTATTCTATGACTGCACCAATGGCCCATCCAGCTACAAATAAGACAATGGTCTCAGAACCAGATAGCAGGTATCCGTACCGCTTGGCGATAAAGTAGACAAAAACAGAGGCTATCGCGCCTAAGGCGCCAGAAATGATTAGATTAGGGCGAGCTACAGTATTGCCGATAGCGTCACTAGTCTTTTCTACAACTGGGTTATGAATGACCCTGCTGAACGCTCGAGATGGGGCGGACAGCTGGCCTTGCATATTGGTTAGAGTTTTCTTATAAGAGTTGTCGATGTCCTTTTTTGTGAGAGGCTTTTTTTCTTTTGGTTCTTTTGTTTTATGCTTCTCTAATTGGCGATTTTCATGGCTAGCGGCAATCTCTAAGGCTTCGTGTGTAATCTTGTCTTTATTTTCAATATTTGTTGGTAATTTTTCTACTGCTTTCTCTAGGGAATTTGCAATTTCAACAGACCTCTCGTTGCTAGCCTTATGCCACTCAGTGTCGATAGCGTTTTCTGGGGTGTTTCTTAATTTTTCGCTCATTTTTAGCCTCCTACAAAGTTCCTGCGGACATATCTCGCCGGATTATTCTAACCTCTTTGTTTAATTGACGCGACCGAGCGTAAAAGAATACAACGATCGCCGAAATAACTCCAGCAAAGAGGATATTCTCACTGGCGCCAGTTTTTGGTAGCTGTGAGGTGGTTTGTTCAATAACTTTTGGTGCGGGGCAGTCAACTTTTGTACTGACGGTGTTGCCAAAAGTATTATCTATTCTACAGTCGTAGGATGTTGGATTACTCTTACCACTTGCCATTGCTGATAGATTATTTTTAATCTGGATAGTGAAGCTTCGTTTTTGACTTTCACCAGGTTTAATTTTTACAGCCTTCCATATAAGGAATTTCGCATTAGTACTACCGGTGCTGGCGTTTTTATCATCCGTCAACGTTCCGCCGCCAGCATCAAATATATCAGCATACTCAAGAACATCGCCAACTTGATCTTTGAAAGTGAACTCTTCTTCCTTTAGACCTTTGTTTTTTACAGAGAGGGTATATGTAATCCGGTCCCCAGACCTTGCAACGACTGTTGTTGCGTCAGCGTTGTTCTGTGTGAGGTTGCTTGCGGATTTCGTTTGCACAAATGAAGCTGAGCAGCGACTGTCGTTAATCCATAGCGTAGAGTCGGCGGGGCATGGTTGGCATTGTGGGTCGTCTTTTAATAATTTGGGATTTTGTGGACATCGTTCTGGCTCCGGAATGGTGAATGTTTTTGTACAGGCTTCAGACGTCTTGTCTCCCAGAGAGGTTTTTACAGTTAGAGTGACCTTATAAGATCCAGGAGTTTTTTCTGTGTAAGTGACGATTTTATCATTAGTCTTTATAGTTTTAACTAAGGTGTTGCCTCGATACACTTTATAGATATACTCTTGGATTGTGGCGCCATTGGCCGCACTGGCGTTAGCTGTTAATTGATAAGTGTCGCCATTCTTTTTCACGTCCAGAGCGTTACAGGTAGCAACTGGCGTTGGTGGGGTAGAACAGTATGGATATGTACCAACTTGACCAGTTGGGCAATGATGGTTTGGTGGTGCGATTTTTAGGATTAAATTACCACAGTTGAGCATAATCGCAAACCAGCCTGGGCCGAGCGAATAGCCAACAAAGGCGCGATAAGAAAAACTACCCCATAAGTTATGTGGTCGATAATAGAACGTACGAGCACCACCCTGTGACGTACGGACGACATAAGATTCCTCGCCTCTCGATGCACCAAAATGCGGCGTAAGTCCCCAAGAATAAGTTCCCATATTGCTATTTAAGGTTTGCAGGTTTCCAGTAGCTGCTAGCAAATCAGAACGGCTAATTCCAAGGTGGTTAAAGAGGTCGTGAATATTGTTGGTGTTTGCGTCGTAATGTGCCATAAGCTGGGAGCCGCTGGAAATTCCACCATAAATCAGGTCACTGGAGTCTGCGGCATTAGCAGATTCTGGTGGCGAAAATACAGTGAAAGACTGAATGATTAACGCCAGAACAGTCAAAACAAGTCCGATTTTTCTAGTGGCTTCTTCTCTATGGAGACGCTTCGCATAAAAACCTAAATTATGAATCATTGAAGGGCTGTATGGTAGGCGCGAGATAATTTTTTTGAACATTTTGACCTCTTTTTGTTTTATATATAGAACTTCCAATCTAACTTTAGCATAAGCAGACTAGAAAAGTAAATAGGTTGAGGATATATCTATTTTGATGTATAATAAGGAGGTTGAAAAGAGCTGATAATTCAGGAAATAGCGAGGGAGATATGGCTAAACAAAAAAATGAACAATCTTACGATGGCTCACAAATTCAGGTTCTGGAAGGGCTTGAGCCAGTTCGTAAGCGTCCAGGTATGTATATCGGCAGCACTGGCTATGACGGTGTGCATCACTTGATTAAGGAAATTGCCGATAACTCTATTGATGAGGCAATTGCTGGCTATGCGACAAAAGTCGAAGTGACATTGCTAAAAGACGGTGGTGTCCGGATTTCTGATGATGGGCGCGGTATCCCAGTTGATAAACATCCGAAAACAGGCAAGAGTACACTGGAGACGGTTCTAACGATTTTGCATGCCGGCGGTAAGTTTGGTGGCGGCGGCTATAAGGTATCGTCTGGTTTGCATGGTGTTGGATCTAGTGTCGTAAACGCATTATCAACGCGGATGATTGCTGAGGTGCGCAAGAACGGTAAAGTATATCGTCAGGAATACGCAACAGGCGTTCCGCAATCTGATATAAAAGCAGTTGGCAAGTCTGAAACTACTGGTACGACAATTACATTTTATCCCGATCCTACTATTTTTAAGGAAACGGTTGATTTTGATTATAAGTGGGTCGTCAATTATCTACGTCATCAGGCGTACCTGACTAAGGGTGTATATACTTCCGTTGTTGATGAGCGTACGGGAGATCGCAAGGCGTTTTACTTTGAGGGCGGCATTCAGAGTTATGTTAAAAATTTGAATATCGGTAAAGATGTACTGTCCGATGATATTTTTTATGTAGAAAAGCAGGTTGAAGATTGCATGGTGGAGATCGCTGTACAATACAATGATACGTATGTGGAGACTGTTAAGCCGTTTGCTAATAACGTGTTGACTCCAGATGGCGGTACGCATTTGGTTGGTTTTCGGACAGCATTGACAAGGGTCATCAACGACTATGCGCGTAAAAACGGTTTGTTGAAGGAAAAAGAGGATAATTTGACTGGTGATGATATCCGCGAAGGTTTGACGGCTATTATCTTAGTTAAGTTACCAGATCCGCAATTTGAGGGTCAGACGAAGAATAAACTTGGTAATCCGGAGATGCGCCGCTATGTTGATCAGGTAATGAATGAGTATTTCTCTTATTATCTGGAGGAAAATCCAGCGGTTGCTAAGAAGATTGTCAGTAAGGCAACACTGGCAGCTCGGGCTAGAAAAGCAGCTCGGGCGGCTCGAGATAATATTATAAGAAAAGGTGCGTTAGATGGGTTAAATCTTCCGGGCAAGTTGTCTGATTGTTCAAGCAAGAATCCAGCAGAATGCGAACTGTACATTGTTGAGGGAGACTCAGCTGGTGGTTCGGCGAAGTCTGGACGTGATAGTAAAACACAGGCGATTTTGCCACTAAGGGGTAAGGTTCTGAATACTGAGCGAGCAAGGCTTGATAGGATGTTGGCAAATAACGAAATAGTTTCTTTGATTAAAGGAATGGGCGTAGGCATTGGTGATCAGTTTGATGTTTCTGGGTTACGATACGACCGAATTATTATTATGACCGATGCCGATGTCGATGGTAGTCACATTGCGACATTATTGATGACCTTTTTCTTCCGTTATATGAAGGAGGTGGTTGAAGGCGGCCATATTTATTTGGCCAAACCGCCACTATATCTATTAAAAGCTTCGGGCAACAAGAGAACGTATGCTTATAGCGATGAAGAGCGGGACCAATTGATGCAATCCATGATTGAAGATAGAAGGTCTCGAGGGATTAAAGTGGATCCGGCAGATTCTCTTATTAAGCAAGCTGGGCTAACTGATGTTCAGCGATATAAGGGTCTTGGAGAAATGGATGCGACACAGCTATGGGAAACTACAATGAATCCAGAGAACCGAGTATTGATTCAGGTAAATGTTGAGGATGCTGAGCGAGCTGACGCTATTTTTAGCAAATTGATGGGTGATGAAGTTGCTCTACGTAAGAATTTTATTCAAACTCGAGCAAAAGACGTTAACATTGAAGAGTTGGATGTTTAAGGAGATAGTGTAATGAAGGACGATAAATCAATCGAAGGCGAAATTATTCAACCGGAGCAGACTCATTCTCGGCTGCTAGAGCATCAGACTGTCGAGAAGGTGATGGAAGATAGCTTCCTTCGCTACTCAATGAGCGTTATTGTTGATCGAGCTCTACCTGATGTTCGCGATGGTATGAAGCCGGTTCATCGTCGAATTTTATTTTCGATGAATCAAAACGGTAATCGCTCTAATGCTAAGTTTGTGAAGTCAGCGCGTATCATTGGTGATGTGATGGGTAAATATCATCCGCACGGCGATTCAGCAATCTACGACTCGATGGTGCGTCTGGCGCAGGATTGGGTAATGAGATATCCGCTCGTACAGGGTCAGGGCAACTTTGGGTCTATGGACGGCGATCCGCCAGCTGCTCATCGATATACAGAAGCTAGGTTGCATCGGCACGCTGAAAGGTTGTTAGACGATATTGATAAAGATACTGTTGATTTTCGAGACAACTTTGACGGGTCAGAACAAGAGCCGGCAGTTTTACCGGCAAAACTACCAAATCTTCTGCTTAACGGGCAGGTCGGTATTGCGGTCGGTATGGCAACGAGCATTCCAACGCATAACTTGGGAGAGTTAGTTGATGCTACGATTCACTTGATTGATAATCCCGATGCGACAGTTGATGATTTATTGAATTTTGTGAAGGGTCCAGATTTTCCGACAGGTGCGACAGTGTATGGTGGTGCACCAATGCGACAAGCGTACCAGACTGGTCGCGGCAGCGTCGTAATGAGGGCTGTGGCTGATATTGAAGAAACTAAGCGTGGTCGACATCAGATTATAGTAACCGAGATACCATACGGTGTTAATAAGGCGACACTAATTGAGAAGATTGCTGAGCTTGTCAAAGATAAGAAAATCACTGCGATTAGTGATTTACGTGACGAGTCAGCTCGTGGTGACGTTCGTGTGGTTATTGAGTTGAAAAAAGATGCATATCCAAAAAAGGTCTTGAATCAGTTGTATAAACTGACGGCATTACAGAGCAGTTTCCACTACAATATGCTAGCGTTGGTTAATGGTCTGCAGCCGAAAGTTTTGGGATTATGCGACATTTTAAGAGAATTTGTTGATCATCGTCGGATTGTGGTACGGCGTCGTACTGAGTTTGAGTTGAGAAAGGCAAAAGAACGAGCTCATATCCTGGAGGGGTATAAAATTGCTCTTGATCATATCGATGAGGTAATTAAGACCATTCGTGCCTCGAAAAATCAGGAAGAGGCTGAGAAAAATTTGATTGCTAAGTTTGGCTTGAGTGAAATTCAGGCCAAAGCTATTTTGGCAATGCAGCTGCGTCGCCTGACCGGACTTGAGCGGGAAGCGATTGAAAATGAACTGAGGGAGCTATTGGCGCTGATTTCTAAGCTGGAAGGTATCTTGGCGAGTGAGCAAGAAATTTTGAACATAATTAAGACTGAGTTGCTTGAAATGAAAGATAAATATGGTGACGAGCGGCGCAGTAAGATTATTAATCATGAGCTGGGTAAGTTCTCTGATGAGGAGTTGATTCCAGAGGAGGAGTCAGTCATATTGCTGACAAGTGAGAACTACATTAAACGTACTTTGGCAAGTGATTATCGTCGACAGAATCGTGGTGGTAAAGGCAAGCGTGGCATGACTACTAAGGAAGAGGATATTATCGACCAAGTAGTCCAGGCTAGTTCACACGATTACTTACTGTTCTTTACTAATAGAGGAAGGATTTTCCGCCTGAAGGCTTACGAGGTGCCGGCGGCTAGCCTGAGCGCTAAGGGAGTTGCCGCGGTAAACCTCTTGCAGCTTCAGCCAGAAGAGAAAATAACGGCAATCATCAAGCATGAAAAGAACGCCAATGACGACGGTTATCTGTTTATGGCGACAAAGAAGGGAACGGTGAAGAAGACTCCAGTAAAGGATTATGCTAATATTCGTACGAATGGGCTGATTGCAATTAAGTTAGATGATGGCGATGAGCTACGCTGGATAAAACGAACAAATGGTGATAATGACGTGATTATATCTACTTCGGCAGGTCAAGCGATTCGTTTTAGCGAAAAAGATACGCGGCCAATGGGTCGGGCTGCCCGCGGTGTGCGTGGTGTGCGGCTACGTCCAAACGACTGTGTAGTTGGTATGGATATTGTGACTGAGGATGATCAAACACTGTTGGTAGTTAGCGAAAAGGGCTTTGGAAAACGTACGAAGGTTGCCAACTTCCCGAGTCATAAGCGTGGTGGCGTTGGTATAAAAGCTGCGGTGGTAACGGCGAAAACTGGTCCGATAATTTCCGTTCAGACAATTGACCCAGAGATAACCGAAGCTCTGCTTGTTTCGCAGAATGGTCAAACAATTCGTTTGGGTCTGAATGATATTAAGTTACTAGGTAGGACAACTCAAGGCGTAACGATTATGCGCTTGTCTGATGGCGATGCTGTATCCTCGATTGGATTGATGGCGGATCGGCCGCAGGATGAGAATGCTTCATGAAGACGTTGTTAGTTCCAGCTGTCGCATGGGTGGTGTCTCAGGGGCTGAAGCAGGTGTTTTACTTAATGGGCAGAAATAGAAGAGTATTCAGCGGTGATACAAACCCAAAGCTGCTCCTGTCTGGCGGTATGCCAAGCGCCCATAGTGCAATTGTTGTGTCGTTAGCTATATTTTTGGGACTACAGGATGGCTGGAATAGTTCAGTGTTTGCGTTGTCTGTCTGGTTGGCGATTATTGTCATGTATGATGCGATGATGGTTCGATATTCATCAGGTGTGCAGGGCGAAGCACTTAATAATCTGATCGCAGAACAGGGTAGCAAGTTGAAAAAACTACGTATTGCTCACGGCCACACTCCTGTAGAGGTGCTTGCTGGGGCATTCATAGGAATAGCTGTGGCTATCGTTGTATTTTTCGCAACAAAATAATTGAGAAAATCTATTGACCTAGTCAATCAGATGAGGTAAGATTGGTATTAAGTCTGGTTGCTGGAGTGCGAGTTAAGCAACGGTTTACAATATGTAAAGTGAGGCAAATTATGCTTCAGGCCAGCTTAGAATGAACCTTAACAATTTGATTGTGCAATATCATCGTCAGTTTATATTTTTGTAGAGCCTTAATACTTTGATACAAAGTAGATTTTTAACGGAGAGTTTGATCCTGGCTCAGGATGAATGCTGGCGGCGTGCCTAACACATGCAAGTCGAGCGGCAGCGAGTTCTGCACTATCAACTTGAAGCCTGGACGCGGGGATTTCCGAAGGAGATCGGCCGTATCATTCCGAAAGGAGTGAGTGTCTAGGGTGATTTCGAATTGATGGTGCAGAATGTCGGCGAGCGGCGAACGGCTGAGTAACGCGTAGGAATTTGCCCCAAAGTGAGGAATAACTGCCCGAAAGGGTAGCTAATACCGCATATGATCTTCGGATTAAAGGATTTATCCGCTTTGGGAGAAGCCTGCGTTGGATTAGGTAGTTGGTAGGGTAATGGCCTACCAAGCCGACGATCCATAGCTGGTCTGAGAGGATGATCAGCCAGACTGGAACTGAGACACGGTCCAGACTCCTACGGGAGGCAGCAGTGAGGAATCTTCCACAATGGGCGAAAGCCTGATGGAGCAACGCCGCGTGAAGGATGAAGGCCTTCGGGTTGTAAACTTCTTTTATGAGTGAAGAATATGACGGTAACTCATGAATAAGCACCGGCTAACTACGTGCCAGCAGCCGCGGTCATACGTAGGGTGCAAGCATTATCCGGAGTGACTGGGCGTAAAGAGTTGCGTAGGCGGTTTAATAAGTGAATAGTGAAACCTGGTGGCTCAACCATACAGACTATTATTCAAACTGTTAAACTCGAGAGTGGTAGAGGTAACTGGAATTTCTAGTGTAGGAGTGAAATCCGTAGATATTAGAAGGAACACCAATGGCGTAGGCAGGTTACTGGACCATTTCTGACGCTAAGGCACGAAAGCGTGGGGAGCGAACTGGATTAGATACCCAGGTAGTCCACGCCGTAAACGATGGATACTAGCTGTTGGAGGTATCGACCCCTTCAGTAGCGAAGCTAACGCGTTAAGTATCCCGCCTGTGGAGTACGGCCGCAAGGCTAAAACATAAAGGAATTGACGGGGACCCGCACAAGCGGTGGATCATGTTCTTTAATTCGATGATAAACGAAGAACCTTACCAGGGTTTGACATCCCGAGAAGATTTACGAAAGTAGATTGTGCCTTTTGGAACTCGGTGACAGATGATGCATGGCCGTCGTCAGCTCGTGTCGTGAGATGTTTGGTTAAGTCCATCAACGAGCGCAACCCTTGTGAATAGTTGAATTTTTCTATTCAGACTGCCCCGGCAACGGGGAGGAAGGAGGGGATGATGTCAGGTCAGTATTTCTCTTACATCCTGGGCTAGAAACGTGATACAATGGCAAGTACAATGCGCAGCGAAGCCGCGAGGTGAAGCAAATCGCACCAAAGCTTGTCCCAGTTCGGATTGGAGGCTGAAACTCGCCTCCATGAAGTCGGAATCGCTAGTAATCGCAGGTCAGCAAACTGCGGTGAATACGTTCCCGGGTCTTGTACACACCGCCCGTCAAGCCATGAAAGTGACCAACACCCGAAGTCCGATTCGTCGGCCTAAGGTGGGGGGCATGATTGGGGTTAAGTCGTAACAAGGTATCCGTACCGGAAGGTGCGGATGGATTACCTCCTTTCTAGGGAGAATAGATGCCAATTTGTCGAGTAATCACAAGTTGAGCTAGGTCGGTCTCGTAAATATGCTGAGCTTACATATTTACAGTAGTCCTTCTAGGGACGAGACAAAGTTCAAAACCTTCTCTACGATAAACCGATTGATGAATTGCACAATCAAGTTGTTAAATAGAAAAGTCCCGTTAGGGACTTTTTGATGTTATAAAGTTCTATGTTGTAGAATAGAGTCCAACAGGTAAAGTACTAAGGAATAACGCGGGATTGGTATTATAGTTTACAGACCGTTACCGAATAGAGAGTTAAGTATCCAGTTTAATGGAATAGTGTGCAGACTAAGCATGATAATAAAACCTACTCCGCAAGTGACGAGCCCCCAAAACTTGAAACGATCATAGCTACCGATACCGCTTCCTAGATTATCGGCAATCTTTTGATGATAAATAACAACTAGCCCACCAGCTGCCATAACTAAAATTCCAAAAAATAATGCGCCAAAACTAAATTGATATAACATAATGCTTATTATACACTTGTCAGAATTAAAAAGATACGGTACAATGGAAAAAGTCTTGGCAATGGGGACATAGCTCAGTTGGCTAGAGCACCTGCTTTGCAAGCAGGGGGTCCAGGGTTCGAGTCCCTGTGTCTCCACCATATGGGGTGAAGCGGGCTTACGTCCGCAACACTCCACCAAGATGAGGTTGAGGGCGATTAGCTCAGCTGGTTAGAGCGCGTCACTGATAATGACGAGGTCGGAGGTTCAAGTCCCTCATCGCCCACCAAGTTTTTGATAAGGGCGACTAGCTCAGTTGGCTAGAGCATCTCGTTTACACCGAGAGGGTCAGGGGTTCGAGTCCCTTGTCGCCCACCAAGTTGATTAAATTGCCCACTAGAGTGGGTTTGTTTTTTTATGAAAATGCCTTACTTGCTTAATGTGAATGTGACAGTTATACTTCTAGGATATGTATAAGCATATTGTGAAGCCAATATTGTTTTTATTAACACCAGATTTTACTCATAAGTTAATTGTATTTTGTGGTCGTGTAACGCAGACGCTACCTCCTGTTCGGTGGGTTATTTGTAAAATGTGGAGATTTAAGGATAAATCGCTTCAGCAGGAAATCAATGGGATTACTTTTCACAATCCAGTTGGCTTGTCAGCGGGATTTGACAAGAACGTTCAATTGTCTCCGCTGATGGAGGATGTTGGTTTTGGCTTTGCCTCGGGAGGATCGGTGACTCTAGAGTCAAGAAAGGGTAATCTAAGGCCGTGGTTTCACCGTTTGCCTAAGACGAAGTCTGTGGTGGTGTATGCTGGTATGCCAAATTATGGCTTAGAAAAAATAGGTAATTACATTGAGTCTAATAAGCCTAAGATCCAATCAATGCCGACAGTTATTTCAGTGGCGGTTATTGCCAATAAATCCACTAAGGACAAGCTTGGACCAAAAGTTCCAGAAGAATATATAGCTAAGGACGTAAAGAGGGCGGTGGATTATATTATAAAAAATAACTTGGCTAATATTGTGGAGATTAATATATCTTGTCCAAATGCTGGTAAGGAGCCATTTATTTATCCAGAAACTTTAGAGATTTTACTAAGTGAGATTGACTCTGTAGATAGAAATATTCCTTTTTGGATAAAAATGCCGCATTTGTATGATATAGATCAATTTGATTCGCTGTTGAAGGTTATTATTCGACATAATATTCAGGGTGTAACAGTGGCCAATTTAGTAAAAGATCGTACAAAAGTGGAGATAAAAGACTCATTGACCGATGAAATTCGTGGTGGACTGAGTGGTGAGCCGACGCGTAAACATAGCCTCGAGCTGATTCGTCACACGTATGAAAACTACGGTGATAAATTGACAGTTATTGGCGTGGGTGGGGTTTTTTCGGCTGAAGACGCCTACGCTAAAATTAAGGCTGGCGCTAGCTTGGTTGGGTTGATTACCGGGCTATTTTTTGAGGGGCCACAGCTGGTTGGTCGGATAAATCGTGAGTTGGTAAAATTGCTAAAAAATGATGGTTTTTCTAGTGTTTCCGAAGCGGTTGGCGCTGATTTCAGGAAAAAGCCAAAAAAGTCGAAAAAACTTTGAAAAAACTCTTGCAAAACAACTTCGGCTGCTGTATAGTTAATTACTAGTTACGCGAATGTTCAAATGAACCTCTGGCAATACACTGCGAAACGTGCGAGGGCAGTGAAATAACATCATTGAGTGTAGATTAGATGACGTGATTTTTGGCGGGTCGAGATGTGCACTCAAAATGCGAGGCATGATCATTAACAATTTGAGAGTAAAAGAAATTGAGTTTTTAATTGACGGTAATAGTAATTGCAAAGTAGCAACTACTAGTTAAGTCAATGCATAAAAAGGTACTCAAGGGCGCTAAATGGATGCCTAGACGTATATTACCGAAGAAGGACGTGGAAGACTGCGATAAGCCTCGGGAAGCTGTCAACAAGCTTTGATCCGGGGATTTCCGAATGGGGAAACCCAGCATGAGTCATGTCATGTTGCCACTTGCTGAACACATAGGCAAGCGAGCGGGAACCATCTGAACTGAAACATCTTAGTAGGATGAGGAAGAGAAAGTAAATAACGATTGCGAAAGTAGTGGCGAGCGAAATCGCAACAGCCCAAACCTTTTAAGTTTTTGCCTATTTATTTAGGCAAATAAGTTGATAGACGAATACTTACAAGGGGTTGTGATATTACATATGACCAAGTCAGAGAACTTCAGAGCAATTTGAAGGTATCTGATTTGCGATACCAGGCTATCAACTGGTAGTAAGGTAAGAAAATGGCGTGGTTAGCAGAATAGTTTGAATGACTAGCCAAAGAACGTGAAAGCCGTGTAC
>CAURBE010000005.1:0-49983 GCA_963523045.1 uncultured Candidatus Saccharibacteria bacterium
CGGCCGCTCACGCTGATCTGCGCCCAGTCCTGAAGAAGGCTGAGCTGCTCAAGCGTGACCCGCGCGAGAAAGAACGCAAGAAATACGGCCTGCGTTCCGCCCGCAAGCGCGAACAATTCTCCAAGCGTTAAAACAGAGGAGAGACCAACTATCAAAAATACTCCGTCTCATGTGCAGGCGGAGTATTTTCATAGTATACTAATATAATGTTTGATCGATTAATCCACCGCTGGCTGCGCGTCCCGTACACCCTGAATGTGCATTATTTTTGTCGCCCAGATAACCCAAAATCTACCATTCTACTTATCCATGGGCTGGGCACATCGTGGCGTACCTGGAAAACGCTAGAACCATATTTGCCCAAAGATACGCAAGTTATCGCCATCGACATGCTAGGATTCGGCAATTCACCAAAACCAGACTGGAAATCATACAATGCTCACGACCAGGCCACCAGCATCGCCGCCACGCTACGCCACGAATCAATCGCTCGCCTGGACATCGTCATTGGCCATTCTATGGGATCGCTGGCCGCCATAGAACTCGCTAAAAAATATCCAAAATTAGCTCAGTCGCTAATCCTATGCAGCCCGCCAATATATCAACCTAAAGCTAACGAAAAAAACCATCATCCAGAAAAAATATTACGCGCCCTATACAGCCTTATCAACAAGCACCCAAGGAGTTCGAAGCGCCTACTGCAATTTGCCGACCGACATAATATATGGCCCGACGCGGGATTTAAGGCCGATAAAATTACCGCCAAATCTTTCCTGACTGCCCTGAATACTGCCATTATCAATCAAACTACGATGGCTGATATATCACAATTGAAACTCCCAATCACTATTCTGTCTGGCAAACTCGACCCGCTGATTGTCGAACGGAATTTGAAGAAACTAGCTAAAGAGCATAAGAATATCGCCCATCACTCGATGACCATGCAAGGGCACGAAATAACGGATAAATACGCTGAGCGTTTGTCTGGGATTATAAAACAGCACCTGACGGGAGAACTTCCATTAAAATCCGTACGTCGCATAAAAAGATTAAGGAAATAATCCATGATTGAAATCGAATCCAAATTCAAACTATCCGACAATATGACCCGCGATAGGCTCGTCACTATCCTAAAAGACCAGATTGTCGCGCCTATCTCGAGCAAACACCAAATCGACACTGTTTTTCTTCTTCCCGAGCAAGTTGACGCACCAATTATTCCAGGATCAAAGATTATGCGAGTACGTGACGTGCTTGACCCAGAAACTGGTGAGTTGCAGCGGAGCTTGATGACGCTAAAAATCGAAAGGCAGGCGAAATTAGTGTCCGATGAATATGAGTTTGCAGTTGATAGTGGCGACATGGCACACCAAATGCTCACAGCGCTGGGCTGGCAAGAAGTTGTCACGGTTGATAAAGTCCGCCTTGAATCGAAAACTGAGGACTATACGATTTGTGTCGATGAAGTTGCTGGACTAGGACTATTTATTGAGCTGGAGGTTTTGGCTGAGGACGACGCAAATGCTGACAATATTCAGCAGCAAATGTATAGTTTCCTAAAAAAATTGAACATTGACGGCGAATTATGGAAGACTCCTTATGATACGAGCATTAGAAATCTGCGAGAGGGCGTTAGTTAACGTATACTTATCAATATGAAGTACAAGAATAGTCCAATTTATTTCGTAACTTCCAATCACCAAAAGTTCGCCAGCCTCCAGAAGCTCCTCCAACCACTCGGTGTTGATTTATGGCAGCTCGAATATGATTTTGACGAGGGGCGGGGGCTGGATATTCAAACGATTGCCAAAAGTAAACTATCTCAAGCCAAGAAAGCTTTTCCAAACAAGCGCCTGATCGTTGATGATCGTGGCTTTTTCATTCCGGCCCTGAAAGGTTTTCCGGGGCCGTTTGTTAAATTGCTACTGGATAGTTTTAGCTATCCCGGCATCATCAAGTTAATGCAAGGTGAAGCTGATCGTAGAGCTATATTTTCTTTTGCGGTTGGTTATTTTGACGGCGAAAAAGACCACATTTTCGTAGCCGATGAAGAGGGTTTTATCATTGATGAGCCACGTGGCGATAATCTCCATGGCTGGACGGAACTGCTGTATATTTATGGACATCCGAGATTTTCTGGTCGCAGCTTGGCAGAATTGAATGATGATGAATGGCAAGAATATTTGGCGGCAATTGAAACGGTTGATGGGTTTGTGATGTTGAGGGATTATTTGAAAGGAGAAGCTAGTGGCTAAAACTGCCATCTGCAAAGACGTCTTCGGCAATCAATACACCGTTCCCGTTGACGAACTAAATATCCGCGTCGGCGTGTACGCGGTGATTATTGAGGATAATAAGATTCTTTTAACTCGGCAATGGGACGGCTATAGCTTGATTGGCGGCGGTGTCGAGAAAGGCGAAACGATCGAGGAATCAATTGTTCGTGAGGTCAAGGAAGAAACCGGACTGACCATCATGCCGGATAAAATCATTCACCAGGCAACTACTTTCTTCAAGCGCAACACTGAGGCGCAAGCTAATCAGTCAATCCAGCTGTACTTCACCTATAGCCAGTTGCACGGGCAAATCAATAACGACAACATAACTGACAGCGAAAAAACCTACACCAACGGCACGCCGGAGTGGGTTGATTTGGATAAAGTTGATGATATCGATTTCCGGCATAGCGTAAGTTTAAGGGAGATTTTAGGGGCGTATCGCGGGGCAAAACATTAAGATATTGCATATTCTGCCCGCTGGCGCTATAATCACCCCATGACTATGAACTGTCAATTCATCAGCACTGCCTGGCAAAGTACGCGTTTTCGCCGCGGCTTGTTGAATTGTTCGTAAATTTCTTCTGAAAAACTAACCATGAATAGAGGCCGCGCTCGGTCTTTTTGTACTATCTAACAACCAAAGGAGTGTTATAATGAATACAATGAAACCATCCAAACCCGTCATTCTCACCGGCGTACGCGCCAACAACGATATTCACATTGGCAATTATTTTGGTGCCATTTTACCGATTGTCGATATGGCGAAGCGCCGCTCGGCCGATTATGATATCAATCTGTTCATCCCGGATCTACACAGCTTCACAACACCGATTGACCACAGCAAGTTGTATGAGAGCATTCTCAATAACGCCCGGATTTATACGGCGGCCGGCTTGCCGCTGGATAACGAGGCGATCCATCTGTACCGCCAAAGCCGCGTGCCGGCACACAGCGAGCTGGCGTGGATTTTGGACTGCTTCACCGGGTTTGGCGAGATGGAGAGGATGACTCAGTTCAAGGACAAAAGCGGTAGGAATGATTTAGCTAGTAGGTTTACTGAACAGATAGAGCGTCTATCTAATGAAATTAGGAGCCATCAAATTGAACCAGGAATTCCAGCTAGAGACATTATAGATATGCTATTGTCTGAGAGAAAACTTACTCTACCATTTTTGGAAAATCTATATAATGACATAAGTAAGGGCGACGTTATTTCCGTCGGCCTCTTCAACTACCCAGTCCTGATGGCGGCCGATATCTTGCTCTACGGTGCCAGCTACGTGCCGGTTGGCGACGACCAGACGCAACATCTGGAATTTACCCGCGACATCGCCGAGCGGATGAACCGCAAATTTGGTGACTTGTTTGTCGTGCCCAAACCAGTTGCCCAGCAGCATCAATTCTTTGGCAAAGACCAAGGTCTGAGGATTAAAGACCTGGTGAACCCGACCAAAAAGATGAGCAAATCCGACGACAGCGGCAAAGGTGTCATTTTCCTTGGCGACGACCCAGGGGCAGCACACAAAAAAATCATGAGCGCCGCCACCGACTCGCTGGGCAAGGTGCAATACGACAAAGAAAACCAGCCTGGTATTTCTAATCTGCTGGAGATTTTGACGCTGGTACGCCAGGATGCTGGAAAAGACGTGAGCTTGGAGCAGACCATCAATGAGTACGCTGGGATGGAACGCTACGGCGATTTCAAGCGAATCGTGGCTGATGAAGTGGCAGAATTCTTGGCGAATTTCCAGGCGCGTCTGGCGGCAGTTGATGAGCCGGCAATTGAGCGCAAGCTAGAATCCAGCGAGCGCGACATGAACATCGTCGCCAACGAAACCTTGCACCGTGTCCAGACAGCCGTGGGGCTGCGGAGATAGCATGGTGATAGCAAGTTGTCTCACCGAGCCAGGAACGCTGCCAAATCAAGCGCCGCACATTTCTAGCCGTTTAAGCACCCGAGGACACGCCGCGTGAAAATTTCGCCGCGCACCGCCCTCAAGATCGCCAGGCTGTACCAACTGGCGGATGACAACACGCCCGTCAAAGCCCTGCGCCGCCTGAAGATTCAGACCGACGAATCGCACGTGCTGGCAGAATTCATCCTGAACAAACAGTATTTTGCTATGCTCTACGGCTCAATCGTCGATGAAGAATCAATTGACGAATTATGGCCCAAGAAGCCCGCCAACGCTGAGGTTTTGCCAAATCCGCTTGACCCAAGCTTCACTGAGACGCCGTTTCAGGGCAAGTTTGTCATGATGTTTCGAATTGTACCGACCAAGCAGCGCCTGGACATCCACTTGTCTACGGCATTTGACCCGTCAATTTCGCGCAGCCTCTGGCAAAAATACATCAAAGCCGGGCATGTTTTGGTCAATCATCAAGTGGTGACGGCGCCAAAGTTCGAGGTTGATGAGACCGACGAGATCGCCGTCAAGCTGCCAGAGCAGGAGCAGGCCAGTGCAGAGCTGCCAGTTCTATACGAAGATGATGACGTGATCGTAGTAAATAAGCCGAGCGGTCTACTGACCCACGCCAAAGGCGGACTATCGACCGAGCTGACGGTGGCGGAAATTATTCGCCCTAAAACTTCGTTCGCCGCAGATACTGACCGACCGGGTATCGTCCATCGGCTTGACCGCGACACCTCGGGTGTACTCATCATCGCGAAAAACGCTGACGCTGCCGCCCACCTACAGCGGCAATTCGCCCAGCGCACCGCCAAAAAAACCTACCTCGCGGTAACCGACGGCGTACCGAAATTAGCCACCGCAAAGATTGACCTACCGATTGGCCGCAACCCGTCCGCACCCAGCACCTTTCGCGTCGACCCGAACGGCAAACCCGCCCAGACGACCTACCGCGTACTGACGTCAACTGACAATCAGGCGCTGATTGAACTTAAACCCACCACCGGCCGCACTCATCAACTCCGCGTCCATATGGCATACCTAAACACACCAATTCTCGGCGACCGCGTTTACAGTAAACCCAATGCCAGCCGCCTGATGCTCCACGCTCACAAACTAGAAATTACGCTGCCATCTGGCGAGCGAAAGACATTTGAGGCGGCCGTTCCAAAGGAATTCAAAGACATATTTCTGGGAGAATTTTAGTGTCCGAAATCATCGTCTCTAAACAAGACCTACAACGCATTGACCAAATTGCAAACAAACCGCCTCAAGCACTTTTAATTGTCGCGGACTATGGACTGGACGGTAAAAATGTTGCTCAAAAAATAGCTAAAAATAGCGACATTTTTCACCTCAAACCACTTCCAGATAAGCAAGCCATCTCCGTTGAGCAAATCCGTGAACTTATTATAAAGTTGCGAACTTACGCCATAAATCGCCGAACAATAATCATTGATAGTGCTGACTTAATGACAGAATCATCGCAGAACGCCCTCTTGAAAATATTAGAAGAACCAAATAAAAATACCAATTTTATCCTGATTGTAGCAAATCAAAAATCACTACTAGACACTATAAAATCTCGCTGTCAAACGCTCACACTACATAAAATATCATTAGTCGAAGATAGAAAATTACTCGAAAAGTACAATCTTGACCCATCCGCCAACCAACAAATTCTCTTTCTGGCTGCCGGTCGCCCGCTGCTTATCCAGCAATTAGCAAGAAACCCAAAGAAGTTTGCAGAATATCGACAACTGGCCACTGACGCCAAGCATATTTTAGTTTCTCCTAGGCAATATTCAGCCCTAAAAAGTCTCGTGAAATACTTCACCGATCGCCAAAAAGCAATTTTACTCACCTATATCATTATCAACATGATCCGCTTCCAAGCTTTATCTCACGGGATGAACCCACAGTTAGAAAAGCAACTGAACCACACCATCGCCACTGCCGACGCCTTAAAGTCTAACGCCAACATCCGTCTAGCCCTGATGCAACTTGTGCTATAATGGTATCGATATGTTTGGACTATTTCTCATTTTGATTTTAATGCTTTGGGCGATTTTTTATCATCCATCAATTAAAGAAACGGGCGATTTGCCAACTAAAATTACCGAAAAACTTGACCAATTATGGGGTATTGCCCAAGAATCAATTCGTGAAAATAAATATTTGCGCGCCGAGAAGGCATTATTGACTATTTTGCGCGTCGATGAGAAAAACGCCACAGCATACAACCGCCTAGGAATCCTATACGCCAAGCAGCGAGCCTATAAAGACGCCATCGAATGTTTCGAGATCGCCCAAAGCCTAGAGCCAAGCGCTTCAAGCCTACACAACGTTGGTCTGATTTATTACGAAACCGAAAATTACGAGAAGGCGTCATTAGCGTTTGAGCAAGCCCTGGAAATGGAAGAAGGTTTGGCGGCACGCTACATTGCTTATGCCAAAGTTCAAGAAAAAATGGGACGCACGAAAAAAATGATTAATGCTCTGGAAAAGGCCGTTGAATTAGAGCCAATTCCACAAACTTTGATGATTTTATCAGAAGCATATGACAATTCTGGTCAGGTAGAACTTGCTGAAGAGCTGCGTAAAAAAGCCACAAAGATGCTCACACCACCAGCTCCAGCCCAGAAAACCGTTGGTACTCCGCGCCCACGACAACAGCGTAGAATCCAACAACCTAAAAAAATTGTTATGTAACTCTTGTCAGGCAATGTAAAAATTGCTAAAATAAATCCAGTGCCGTTTTAGCTCAGCTGGCTAGAGCAACGGTTTTGTAAACCGTAGGTCCTCGGTTCGAGTCCGAGAAGCGGCTCCAAATTACGCTGGAATCGTGTAGTGGCAATCACAGGAGACTGTAAATCTCCCGCCGTAAGGCTTCGTAGGTTCGAGTCCTACTTCCAGCACCAAGCTTGAATTATCGTCGCCCTTATGGGCGATTTTTTGACAGAGCAAGGTAACGACATTGACTTTTATAAGCATATATGCTATTATATAGGCATGTTTGAATTTACAAAATCCATCCTGTCAGTCTGGAATAGCGAAAAAAATCAGCGGCTGAAACTACAGTACGCCTATATTATCTTGGCTATTCTTGGGTTGGCGGCGGCTGGGTTATTGACTCTCTTTAATATCTCTTCAGCGCACTTGGCGGCATCAATTTCAGGGATTCTTTTTATTACATTCTTAGTTAACGGCGTGACTTGGGGAATTATAGAAGCTTTTATTACACCAAAGTTGCCAAAAGAGTCCAGCACTTCCATCAAGAAGCCTTCCCGTAAAAAATAACTGGTTGATTAAACACGTCTTAATATGATAAAATGAAGCCTGTTATGCCGCGATAGCTCAGTTGGTAGAGCGCATCCATGGTAAGGATGAGGTCTCGGGTTCAAGCCCCGATCGTGGCTCCATTGTATTATGCAATAAGCCCTACCGGTAGGGCTTATTTTTATAGATTACGCTATACTAACTACATGACTGACGACATTTTGGGCAGATTAACAGACCTCGCCCAAGGCAACGAATCCTATGCTGCCTTTAATCAGCGTATCGTCAATACCAAGATGCCGGTTATCGGTGTACGCGTACCGGATTTACGGCGGTTGGCGAGGGAATTAGCGCCTAATATGAGCGCAGCGGACATTAGCAAATTACTAACGGCCAAGAACAAATCATTTGAATACGTGTTGCTATGCGGGCTATTGATCACGCACGCTCGGCTTGATGATCAAACGGCGATTGACTTAGCCAAGCAATACTTGCCGCACGTTGATTCGTGGGCACATATTGATATATTTGTCGAGAAAAAGCGGCGCTTTGCCGGTGAAGTGTGGCAGGATTTTGCGCTGGAATGCTTGCAGAGTGAAGCTGAGTTCACGGTGCGCTACGGCATAGTTTCTTTGATGACTAATTTCCTAGACGAAGCACATATCGATCAGGTTTTTGCGGCACTGCGAAACGTTAAACACGACGGCTATTATGTCAAAATGTCGCTGGCCTGGCTGTATGCGACGGCGGCGGTACACTTCTTTGAGCTGACGCTGGCTGAATTAGAAAACGAGCATATCGACGCCTGGACACACAACAAAGCCTACCAAAAAATGCGCGAATCAAGACGATTCACGCCCGAAGAGCAGAATGTCATATTAAAAAATAAGCAAGCATAGGCCCAAAATTTCTTAGAATCCTGCGTAAAATTGACAATTCTCTATAATAAACTGTAAATTATAACAAAACTGCACGTCCACGCTAGCATTTTTACTCCACACATGCTATAATTAGCCAAGACGTTTTATAAAATCTAACGAGTAAAGAGATGGCAAAGAAGAATACGAAACGAAAGCTGATTGGTTTGGTGAGTAACTTGAGCAACCACCGAACTTACTACACCACTGTTAATACCCAAAATCGTACTACCAAAGGTCAGGGAAAATTGACATTGAAAAAGTACGACCCAATTGCGAGAAAGCACGCAACCTATACCGAGACAAAGAAGAATCTCGGTCGTAACGAAGTTAAGGCTCGTAAAAGCTAATCTTACTGAAATCACCAGAGAACTCCCTCAAATCCAAAGGGAGTTTTTTATTGTCCAAGAAGATATTCCTATTTTCGCAGCCGCGAGCGCATATCACGAATAGTATTCATGTAGTACAAAAACGCGTCATACGGTGAATTATACGGACTAAAGTAAGCATGTACGTCGCCGTCGGTGAACCACTTAGTCCCCATGTAGTAAAAGTGGTCAGATGTTTGTAGTTTTCGCCAATCATCAATCAGCGCCTCATCGCTACTTTTCAGAACTTCATCCTGCAGTTCATAAACATATCGCAAGGCCTCTTTCTGCAGACTATTGCCATTCCAGGCTGTCAAATCTCGCTCGGAGTCCGCCCAGGTTACCGGTGATGGCATACTAATCTCGCCCACCGGCGCATTAGCCGCCAGAGCTTCACTGACCGTATAGAAAGTATTTCCAGCCACGCTTAGCCACTTGCCGACAAAATCTTCGAAAAACTCAAAAATCCCAGACTCTGCCCATTGATGTTCACCAAATGTTTCATAATCCATGAACAAATTAAGCAGCGGTGCATAACGAACAGAATCAGTTACCCACGTATTAAATTTATCTGCAGTCAACGGCCAGTCAACCCATTTTCGGTTGCTGAATCGGAACGCCAAATCATCGCTCAATCGGTAATTCTTAAGTAGCAGTCCAATTTTCTCCGTGCCAGTCGGCCGATAGACATAATTAGGACTGCGCCAATTTAGAATCGGGTCCCAGCCTTCAGCCAACACACCATTAAAGCCGTATCGCTCCGCCCATTTGGCCAAATCGTCACTATACGCCAATTCTGTGTTTGCTAGTACACGCGTCTCCGCGCCAAAAACCTCACGAATTTTCCAGCGATGAAGCTCAATCTGCCTTTCAAATTCCTTGCGTGAGTAGAAAAACGCCAGACTGTGATGATAAGGGCTTGATAAAATCTCCACTTGACCAGTTTTCACCAAACACCTGAAACTTTCTAACACTCCAGGATTAAACTGCTCGGCCTGCTCTAAAAATGTACCACTAAAACTTAATGACAACTTAAAATCAGGGTATTTTTTTAGTAATTTCTCAAGCAGAGCATTCATCGGCAAATATGATTTTTCCGCAACCTTCTGGAATATTTTTTGATTATCTTGAGCTGGATTTTGGCCACCAGAAAAATAGTCATGTCGCCAAGCTGTGTCAAAAACACTATACTCGCGCACTCGCCACGGTTGATGTACGTGTAAGTATAAAGTTATGCCTCGAGATTTATTCATGTCATTGCTCCTTTATATAACTTCAAGCACCTCCTTGCTGCATCTTGCCAAGAGATTTTCGCATATTCATGTTTGACGTTTTGCTTCAAAGACTGCTGGAGAGCAGGGGACTCAGCAATATTAACAATTTCATCTGCCAATTTATTCACGTCCCAATAATCAAATCGCATGATATTATTCAGCACCTCACCGACACCAGATTGGCGACTAATCAACAGCGCTGTGTCGTGGTGTGCCGCCTCTAGAGCTGTCAGGCCAAAAGGTTCCGATACTGAACTCATCACAAAAACGTCAATTAAACAATAAATATCACGCCATTGTTTTCCGCGAACAAAACCAGTAAAAATCACTTTATCGCTAATCCCCAAATCCGCCGCTAGCTCAATTAATTCATCGCGCTGCTCACCATTACCAGACAACACAAAGACAATTTTCTCATACTTACTGAGCGCCTTAGCTGCGGCCCGCACAAAATATGTCAAACCTTTCTGGACCGTTAATCTGGTCAATGCGCCTACGACCGTATAACCATCATGCTTTAACTTTTCCAAATACCTATAGGTGCTAGTGTCATATTTGTGCGGTGGCAAGTCAGCCAAATCAATCGCATTATAGACCACTTCAATTTTTTCTGGCGGAATATGATAATTTTTAACAATTATCTCCTTCGTAAGTTGACTCACGGCAATAATCCGATCCGCTATCAACAAGCCCTGCTGTTCAATTTCATGTACCATAGGATTACCCAACTGCTCACCCGAACGATCAAACTCTGTCGCGTGCACATGCACAATCAGCGGCGCGTCAGTTTCTTCCTTTGCAATCATCCCAGCCTCCATCGTTAGCCAATCATGCGCATGAATTGCATCAGGACGATGTTTCCGGACAAATTTCCGGACAAATTTACCATAGCGACGCTGGACAGCACGCATTGGAGAAAGTCCATGTTCATCCTGAGCGTTTTCCCGATCTTCTGGCGAACCGTTATTATAAGCACCCAAATCATAATAATCTGGTGGCAATGGAGTTGCCGAATAAACATTCATATAATCAATTCCTGGATGCTGCGCTCGATAGGGAACAATAAAATCAATATCAGCACCTTGGGCAGCGAGAGCTTTCGACATCTGATAGCAAGCCACACCGAGTCCGCCGCTATTGTGCGGAGGAAGTTCCCACCCAAGCATTAAAATCTTCATCTCTGTTTTCATTGTAGGACGACGCTTATGTTTTTTCAAGGGATTTTGGTATTTTTTTCACGAAATTTTTATTTTTCACAATTTTAGCGTTTGCGACAAGGCAAATTCGTGTTAAAATGTACGTCATAGGAGTGTAGCTCAGGTGGCTAGAGCACTGGTCTCCAAAACCAGGTGTCGGGGGTTCGAGTCCCTCCACTCCTGCCAAGGTTCTCACAAAAAAGAGAATCTTTTTTATTAGTCAAAAATCTGCTATAATTTCTCCATATGAAACCTCTATCACCTTCGCTCCCTCATATCATTGCCATGGTTGGTGCGCCAGGTTCAGGCAAGACACAATTTGCGGTAGAATTTGCAAAGATTTTTAATGCTCCTGTCGTAAGTTCTCGCCAGTTTGAGGTTTTCACTGATGACACAAAAACCACCTCAGATGCAACATTAGCAATCTTAGAAGAATTTTTAAAAACCAAACAAACAATAATCTTAGACGGCGCGACCGATCAGCGCAACAACCGCATGCGTATTAGTCGCCTGGCAAGAGAATATGGCTATAAGGCCCTTTTCGTATGGGTGCAAACCGACTCTGTAACCGCCAAACGACGCTGGATAAAAGTATATAACGGAAACGATGATTCCTTCGACCGCCGATTAAAGCAATTTTCCGCGCCACACAGCAGCGAATCGTATATTGTCATTAGCGGTCGCCACACTTTTAGTACCCAAGCGCGTACCGTCCTCAAGCAGCTCAGTGCCAGCCGTCCTGAGACACCACGCCGCGCTGTCACCAATCGTATTAGCATAGGATAGTCATGCCAGTAATCACCGATCCAGAATTCGGAGAAATTGTTGTCAAAAGACAAAGTCTGGCAAAAAATATCAGCCTGAAGATTGCCCCAGATGGTCGTCTGCGAGTTACCATGCCGCTTTATGCGCCAATTCTCGCTGCAAAGACGCTTGTTAAAACCTCACGCAAGCAAATTCGCGAGCTAGTATCCCAGCACCAAGTGAATTTTTCCTACATAAAAAATCAACAGATTGGCAAAAGCCACCATCTCCTAATCCAGCCAACTCCCAAACCCTCCAGCGTAAAAATCCTTGGCACACAAATCATCGCAGAAATTAACCGGTCCGAACAAATCGAATCCGTCGCTAACCAACAACTCATCCGCGCCAAAATTCTCGTTGCTCTCCGAAAAGAAGCGAAAGGATACCTACCCAGGCGCTTATCTTTCTTAGCTCAACAACACGACTTTTCGTTTTCTCGTTGTAAAATAACCCACGCCTCAAGCCGCTGGGGGAGCTGTTCTTCGTCAGGAACGATTAGCTTGAACATTGGTATGATGAATTTGCCGTTTGAGCTTATTGATTATGTTATCATTCACGAATTGTGCCACACCAGATATATGGACCACTCGACAAGGTTTTGGGCGGAAGTCGCAAAGTTTGACCCGCATTATAAAATCCACCGCAATGAGCTAAAAAAACACTCCCCGCACGTATAGAAATAGATTTGCTTATGCTATACTTAAGCCATGTGGGTGTTCATTATTTTGTTGGTTATTCTTAGTATTATCTTAGGTAGTATAACGGTTATTTTACATCAATTGCTGGCACGAATTGATAGCAAGGCTGCCGATGAAGGCAAACGCAGAAGCATTAGTGAGCACCAAAGAATGCTTACACTTATAAATAATATTACTGATGCGATTCTCAGTACCGACGAGCACGGTATTATCAACACCTATAATTCAGCGACTCTTAATCTAATTGACACAAACAACGACATCGACGGCGAGCACATCAGCCAGGTGCTGAACTTAGAGACAACCAATAAAAAGCCAATTGACGTTTTTAAGGAGCTGACCAAATCTTCAACGATTCGCCAACGCGACGATATTATTATGCCAATTGACGATAAAGATTACGTACGCTTGGAAGTGACGTTTGCTCCAGTTCAGGGCGGTGATAAAATGACGCCCGATGGCTACGTGCTGATTCTGCGCGACATCACAAAAATGAAAAGCCTGGAAGAAGAGCGCGATGAATTTATCAGCGTGGTAAGCCACGAGTTACGCACTCCAATCACCATTGCCGAAGGGTCGCTCAGTAATGCCAAACTGCTCATTGAGCATAATATGATGAAGAAAATTCCCGAAGCTATTGATGAATCTCATAAGCAAATCTTATTCTTAGCGCGGATGGTTAATGACCTTAGTACACTGTCACGGGCCGAGCGGGGAATCGCTGATGAAACAGAAATCATTAATATCACAGAACTTGCTGCTCAAATAAACTCCGAATATTCGCCACAAGCAGAAGAGAAAGGCTTGGCATTTAATCTCGATATTGGCGGACGTCTCGGGTCGGTCAAGGCCTCGCGGCTTTATCTGGAAGAGCTAATCCAAAACTTCATCACCAATTCTATTCGCTACACACCAAAAGGTTCTGTAACGCTATCTATAAAAAAGAATAAAACTGGCGAAATAGTTTTTAAGGTAATTGATACGGGAATTGGCATTAGTAAAGCTGACATAGGAAAAATATTTGACAAGTTTTACCGCGCTGAAGATTACCGCACCCGCGAGACCAAGGGCACGGGACTGGGGTTGTATGTTTCGGCAAAATTAGCGAAAAAGCTAGGCTGTAAAATTGAAGTGGAAAGTCGGCTGAACCATGGCTCGACTTTCGGGTTTAAGCTAAAGGAGTTTAAGAAATGACAGTGGGTAAATCTGAGTCAGCTTGCTATTTTCAATTGGATAGATTACAATAACTATTGACAGTCTGTGAGAAACAGACTTTTTAAATTGGGAGAAAATATGGCACAGAAAGGCAAGGCAAGCAGCAAAACCACAGTTCGTCGCATAAAAGCTACCGACGATACACCAAAAAAAGAAAAAACTACTGTAAAAAAAGCCACCAAAACAAAATCAAAAGCTACATCACCATCCACCAAACCAGCTAAGAAAGCTAGCGATCGTGGAACATTGACTGGTTATTTCAAGGGCGCGTGGGAAGAGCTGAAACTAGTATGCTGGCCAACCCGCTCAGCCACTTGGGCGATGACCGCAGCTGTGATTGTTTTTACTGCAGCATTTGTTGTTCTGATCTTATTACTTGACGCCGCTTTTAACTGGGGCTTTAATCAAATTTTGAAGTAAAAAGGAGTTTTACATGAGCGCAAAACGATATGATGACAGTCGACAATGGTATGCAATCCATACCTACTCTGGCTATGAAGAAAAAGTTGCCGAATCAATCCACCAACGCATCAACGGCGTCGATATGGCCGACAAGATTTTTGATGTCATGGTGCCAAAGGAAAAGCAAATCCAAATCCGTAACGGCAAACGCAAAATCATCGAGGCAAAAATTTTCCAAGGCTACGTCCTGGTAGAGATGAAATTAACCGATGAAACCTGGTATATTATCCGCAACACGCCAGGCGTGACCGGATTTGTTGGCGCCGACACTACGCCAACGCCAGTTTCGGAAAAAGAAATTGCCAAGATTAAAAAACGCATGGGCGTCGAAGAGCCAAAGCATCAAATTGACTTTTCAGAAGGCGAAGTTGTTTCAATTATTGACGGTCCGTTCAAGGGCTTTGACGGCGCAGTTAGCGAAATTGACGCCTCTAAGGGTACGCTGAAAGTTATGGTCAGCATGTTCGGCCGCGACACGCCAGTAGAGCTGGACGCACTGCAGGTAAAGAAAGTCTAACTTGCGTTTTAGCGATTTTTTCGCTATAATAATCGAGTTACGCACTACAAACTATAAGGAAGAATTATGGCAAAGAAAATTATTGGTAATCTGAAACTCCGTATTCCTGCCGGCCGCGCAACCGCTGGTCCTCCAGTTGGTTCGACACTCGGTCAATGGGGACTAAACATGATGGATTTCATCAATCCATTCAACGATGCCACTAAAGACATGATGGGTAAGGATGTGATTGTTCATATCCAAGTTTACGAAGATCGAACTTTCACCTGGAATTCGCTTGGACAACCAGTTGACGATATGATTCGTGAAAAGGCTGGCATCCAAAAGGGAAGCGGTAAGCCGCACGTTGATAAGGTCGGCAAGCTTACTCGCGCGCAATTACAAGAAATTGCTGAGGCGAAAAAAGACCAATTGAACGCAATCGACATTGAAGGCGCGATGAAAGTTGTCGCTGGATCAGCTCGCTCAATGGGGGTAGAAATCGTCGACTAATTTGAAAAGGAGAATAGCCCCGGACCTCTCGGGGTTATTTTTATGATAAAATTTGAGAAATGATTATAAAAAATATTTTAGACAATGCAGTCATCTTAGCTCTCCGCCAAGACCAATTAATCGTCGCTAAAACCGATACTATTTATGGCGTACTGGCGCGGGCTAAGTCGAAGGAAGCGATTGAAAGATTATATAAAGTCAAGCAAAGACCCTTAGACAAATCTGTCATCGTCCTCGCCTCTGATATTACCGATATTCCCGGACTGACCCCGCATATGCAAGAAAAATACCAAAAACTAGCTACAGAACGCCCAACAACAATTATCGTGAATGTGTCTCCTGATTTCTTGCCGCATATACCACATATTAACGGCACATTGGCATTTCGTGCCGTCTCAAAATCGCCCCTGTCGGAATTAATTCAGAAAGTTGGTTATCTAGCCGCCCCCAGCACCAATCTTTCCGGTCAAAAACCTGCAAAAAATATTAACGAAGCGGTCAATTACTTCCATGAATCCGTCGCCGTCTACGTTGATTCTGGAGACATAACAGGAGTAAAACCGTCGCAAATTATCCGCATCCGTGAGTGTGGTAAAATTGAATTTATAAGAAAATAATTATCAATAAAAAACTTCCCGTCAAAACACATCAGGGAAGTCTTTTTAAAAATTACTTCACAAACGGATGGGCGATTTCCAAATCTGGACGTTTTTCCGCAATCCGCAGTAACTCATTATACTTAGCAATTCGCTCCGAGCGTGACATCGAGCCAGTTTTAATTTGGCCAGTCCCCAGACCAACCGCCAGATGAGCGATTGTCACATCTTCGGTTTCACCCGATCGGTGGCTCATCACCGTGTTCCATCCAGCATCCTTTGCCATTAAAACGGCCTGAATTGTCTCTGTTAATGTGCCGATTTGATTTGGTTTAATTAAGATAGCGTTGCCGGCTTTTTCTTCAATACCACGCTTCAATCGATCGACATTTGTCACCAAGAGATCGTCGCCAACCAACTGCGCAAAATTGCCTAAATCTGCCGTCATTTTCTCCCAATCTTCCCAGGCTTCTTCATTCAATCCATCCTCAATCGAAAGCACTGGCACGCGCCCCAACAGCGCTTTGTACGTGCGAATCATCTCATCAGCCGACAGCACTCGATGCTCAGTCAACAGATTATATTTGCCATCTTTATATAGCTCGCTTGCCGCCACATCCAGCGCAAATCCAAAGTCCACGCCCAATTTATAGCCAGCCCGCTCAATCGCTCGCGTCAACAGCAGAATTGGCTCCATATTACCATTTCTGACATGCGGCGCATAACCTCCTTCATCACCAACTGTTGTTGGATAGCCCTCATCTTTCAGTATTTTCGCCAAAACATGGAATACTTCCGCGCTCATCCGAACTGCGTCAGCAAACGTCGCCGCGCTGGTCGGAATGATCATATACTCCTGAAAATCAGTCGCGCCGAGCGCATGCTGGCCACCATTCATCACGTTAATCATCGGCATAGGTAAAGACATTGCCGGACGACCCGCCAGATGATTGACGTATTGGTATAATTCCACGTCGCGTGATTTTGCCACGGCCTTCGCCACCGCCAACGACACCGCTAAAATCGCATTAGCCCCCAAGCGCGCCTTATTTGGTGTACCGTCCAGTTCTTTCATTTTTTCATCAATTGCCGTCTGATCAAACGGACTCATTCCTTTTAAGACCCGGGCAATTTCAGAATTGACATTATCAACCGCCCGAAGCACACCCTTGCCTCCAAAGGCCAATTCGCCGTCTCTTAGCTCAACCGCCTCAAACGACCCCGTGCTCGCACCTGACGGCACCGCCGCCCGACCAAAGGAACCGTCACTCAGAGTCACATCTGCCTCAACTGTCGGATTACCGCGTGAGTCTAAAATTTGCCTTGCCTGTATGTCTGTAATTGTTATATCCATAATTACTAGTTTAGCAAAGAATAGGTACATCGTTAAGATGGGCCAGGGAAGCTAAATATTAGCTACGACATCGTCGAATTCACTCATTCCTAATTTATTATCTATCTTCAAATAGCAAATACATTGTCTCTATTGCCGCAAATATGCTATAATCAACCCATCATCAAATCAATGCTGGGAGGCAGATTCGCCCGAGGTGGCGAGTCGCCGCTTGTACCACAGAAAGGATTAGTATGGCCAAGAAAGCCGAGCTGTTAGAAAAAGCAGCAGAACTACAATTAGCAGTCAGCGACAAGAACACAATCGCTGAGATTGAGGCGGCAATTGACGAGGCTGAATTAGGCGTGCCTGAAGACAGTAAGCCGCACGACACCAAAGATAAAGACGTTATCGCCGAGCGCGAAGCCGTCGTCGCCAAGGCTGGTAAGCGCAGCCAAAAAGCCCTCGACGAGGCTGCTGAAAAAGCCGAAAAAGAAGCCCGTAAAGAAGCTGGCGACACCACGCCGCAGTCCGACGACGCCGAAGCACATGTCAAGAAAGGCCCGAAGCCAATCACGCGTCCACGCCTAGAGCGTCGCGGCAAAAAATATCAGGAAGCTGCAAAGAAGATTGAGAAAAATAAGCTGTACAGTCTTGACGAAGCACTGAAGCTGGCGACCGAGACCAGCCCGGTCAAGTTCGACGCCAGCGTTGAAATCCACGTTCGCCTGGGCGTTGATCCGCGCCAAGCCGACCAGAACGTCCGCTCGACCGTAGCGCTGCCGCACGGCACCGGCAAGGACGTTCGCGTGGCAGTGTTCGCACCGGAGACCGAACATTCCGCTGCCAAGAAAGCTGGCGCTGACATCATCGGCGACGAGGAATTCCTGAAGCAGCTGGACAAGGAAGAGCTGAACTTTGATATTTTGGTCGCCACGCCGCAATATATGCCAAAGCTTGGCAAGTACGCCCGGCTACTCGGCCCGCGCGGTTTGATGCCAAATCCCAAGTCTGGCACCGTTGCTACCGACGTCGTCAAAGCCGTATCTGAAGCCAAGGCCGGCAAGGTTGAGTACCGCGTCGATAAGCAGGCCATCGTCCACTTGGCAATCGGTAAAGTGTCATTTGGCGCCGACAAACTGGCGGAAAACACCCGCGCTTTCCTCGCCAGCCTGAACGCCCAAAAGCCATCCAGCCTCAAGGGTATTTACGTCAAGAGCGTTGCTATCACAACGACCATGGGCCCTGGCATAAAGGTCGAGGTCTCATTATAGCCTCATAAGGACAAACAAATACCCTGAGAAATCGGGGTATTTTTGTACATAGTTTGATTTTATATAAATATTATTATAGAATAATCAACTATGACAGTAGCTACTTCATGGGTAAAAAATGCTGAATGCGCAAGTCCTGAATATGCCAGTATAGCCGACTATCTATTTTTTACAGACGAGCTCAGAGGAAAAGAAAAAGCAGCGGCCACAGAGGAAGCTCGAGATATATGCAATGACTGCCCAGTGCGCAGAGAATGCCTGAAGTTCGCTATTCAAAATCCAGATCTTACTGAATACGGCATGTGGGGAGGGCTCACACCTTCAGAACTCAAAAGGTTGCGACGTCTTTATAAAAGGCAAGGAGAGGCAGCGCTTATACAGTATGCACTCGAAGAAATTTCCTCTTAGCTCTTGCATTCCGTTGTCATTTCTGCTACAATTCTAGAGAACATTACCAAAGACAGTGGCGACTTGACGTAAATCAAGTGTAAAAATGCTACCGAGGGATGAAACGAACAGTTTTATTTGACGTCTTTGGTAGTGCGAGAATCAAAGACGTTTTTTGTTGGCGATTCTCCATTACCGAACGTTAACAAATTGGCACATAACAAATTAACTCAATCAAAGAAAGGATTTTTATGGCAATTTCACGCGATAAAAAACAAACTTTGGTTGCTGAACTAACCGAGCTGCTGAAGAACGCCAAAGGTACGGCTTTCGCACGGTACCAGGGTCTGAGTGTGGCTGAATTGCAGGAATTGCGCAAGGCTGCCCGCGAGGCAAACGTCACCATCAAGGTGGTTAAAAACCGTTTGGTGCGCGTGGCACTGCAGGACATTGACACCTACAAAGAAACTGAAACTGACCTTCTGGTTGGCCAGCTGGTTTACGCCATTAGCGCCGAAGACGAGGTCATGCCAGCCAAAGTTTTGGACACGTTTGCAAAGACGCATCCAGCACTGCAGTTGGCTGGTGGTTTCTCAGGTGAGGGCCTCAGCATCAACGAAGCTGACATCAAGGCACTGGCAGGCTTGCCAAGCAAAGACCAGCTTATCGCCGAAGTGGTGGCACAACTGTTGTCACCAGTCCACGACACTGTGGGCGCGCTTGGCGGCAATTTGCACGGACTTTTGGACGGCATCGAAGCCAAAGCTACGGCTTAAGTTTAGCAATCAATCATCTACCTGAGTTCATAAAATCTTCAACGCCTCCTCTTTTCGCGCCGGGCGCTCACGCGCTCGGGCTGCAATCGCTGTACGGAGACTTATGAAGATTTTACAAACTCAGAAATTAATCAATAATTAAGGAGATATATCATGGCTGATATTAAGAAATTGGCTGAAGAACTGACCAAGTTGACAGTTCTGGAAGTTAACGAATTGAAAAATCACTTGAAAGACGAATACGGCATCGAGCCAGCTGCTGCAGCTGTCGCTGTTGCTGGTCCAGCTGCTGGTGGCGACGCTGCTGCGGCTGACGAAAAAACTGAATTCACCGTCACATTGAAGGATGCAGGTGCTCAGAAAGTTGCAGTCATCAAGGCTGTGAAGGAAATCACTGGCTTGGGCCTCGGCGAAGCAAAGGCTATCGTTGACGGCGCTCCAGCACCAGTTGTAGAGAAAGTTTCTAAAGACGAAGCTGAAGCTGCAAAGAAGACCTTGGAAGGTGCCGGCGCTAGCGTTGAGCTTTCATAATTTGTTATATAACGCCAATTTGTTTCGTTTAATCACCGTCCTCTTTGGGCGGTGATTTTTATACGCCTGATTGCTGGTATCATGAATCATATACCAATTGCAAGGGTAAAATTTGCAACAGTTTTTTATTCACATCTTATAGCACTGTGGAAAATTAGGGAAAAATATATATCGCGGCTTGCCATAAACAGGAAGCTGTGTTATATATAAATGTAAGTATTATAAAAATAGACAAAGGAATTGCGAGAACCATGTCTGAATTACCAGAAAAACAAGTTAAGCGTCTCCGGACACTTATTCAAGAGGCAGAAACTAACCTAGCTGCCGCAAAAGAACTTTTAATCAGCATCGTTGGCGACGACGGACAGGTTGTTACTCCGAAAAATCCGTCCGACGAAGTCGCCGGCAAAGTTATTGAGGGCGTGTTTGATGGGCAAATGATGCTCAGTCCTGACGGAAAGAATTATCCGATTCCTGCCAATTATGCCTCGAAGTCTAAGCTGGTTGAAGGTGATTTGATGAAATTAACCATCGCCGAGGACGGCAGCTTTATTTATAAGCAAATCGGCCCAGTACCGCGCAAGCAAGTCATCGGCACGCTCGTCCAGCACGACGGTGTTTACTACGTAGAGGCTTCCGGCCGCGAATATCGCATTTTGCTCGCCAGCGTCACTTATTTCCGTATTAACGTCGGCGACCAAGTCACCATCATCATCCCGGAAGACAATCCTGACGCCACCTGGGCAGCCGTCGAAGCGGCGCTATAAAGTAGTTTCTCGCTTTTTAAAGCCGTCCGTGCCTGCGGGCGGTTTTTGATATAATTGTGCTATGCCAGACGATTTTTTACTTGCTTATGCCAGTTTTAATGCCGACAACCAGCCGTTTATCGATTGTCAGATTGGCAGTGAGATTAAGCGGCGGGAATTGTTTGGGCAAGATTTATCGCTTGAGTTTGACTTCTCGACCAAATATTGTACCGGCTGGGTGGATTTTGACAATCACAGTAGCCAGGTTTGTCCTGACGGCGCCACGGTTGACGGCAAATATGAAAACTGCCTGAAATGCCGTGATCGGACTGGTTTTAATCCAGCGTTTTATCACGCCGATTCGGTGTCGGCGCAGCAGGAAAAGATTAATCAAAACCCGCACTTCGTCTATCTGGCATATTTCGCGCCGGAAGTCATTAAAGTCGGTATATCGCAGGAAGAGCGCGGCATTCGTCGGCTACTGGAGCAGGGAGCGCGCCTGGCGTTGAAACTGGAGACGTTTTCTTCGGCGCTGATCGCCCGGCAATATGAGGCGAAAATTTCCGCACTAGACGGAATTGTCGAGACCATGCCGATTCATAAGAAACTTGAGCTTATAAAGCAGCCTTTCGATCGCGCGGACGGCGAGAAGAAATTGCAACAAAAACTACTTGAAATTGAACAGAAGATTGGCGTGTCATTTCCGAAGGCCGAACTGATTACTTGCGAAGATTATTTTCACACTAATGACGTCGATTTAACACGGGCTATAATTATGAAAGACCAGAATCAACTTGTTGGGCGTGTATATAGCATTATTGGCTTGATTGTCATCACTGAGCATAAAGACCAGCTGCTAGCTTACAATCTTAAAAAATTTATTGGCTACCAGGCGCATAAAATTACTGGAGATATTGAGCTGGAATTACCGAGTGAGCAGTTAACGCTATTTTAAGATGCACAAAATTACCATTTTTAACAGAGGCGATATTATTATTGTGATATATTTTTGACAAAATTGCTTGACATTTTATTCTATTACTGATATATATATATATATATTAGCTTTCACAACATGTGTTAGCTTGCGTCAAATCGACGCACCGCTTTGCGGAGGATTTATTTTCTCCGCCTGACTCCAAGGGGAGTTATTATGGGCAGCAACTGGAGTGAGCCGATGGGCGGATGCGACTCCGCAGGCAACCCGATCACCGTATCGTTCGGCAGCGGGCCGTCCGAGGGACACACCCTCATCGGAGATGGCGATAGAAGCGAGATCAACTTCCTTGACTCGCCGAACCACGACCACTACGGATCCGGCAACGGGCCAAACAACAACGGCACCCACCGCGGTCAGTACACCGGCCCCGGCCACTAGCCCCATCGTCCTGGACATGACCTGAAAAATGTCTTATCCTGAGTATGATATAAAACTACTCATTTACCTGGAGAGTTACCATGCCAGAATGGACAGAAAAAGATTTTGAGACATACACCAGATCCGACTGGGAGCTGATCAAGAAAGTTAAGCAACTTACCGATGAAAATCTTGATAACATTAAGGTTTTAACGCACGCCAACGAAATAGCATTGGCAATTTTTGGTATGTTGTGTACACGACTCCACGATAGTGGAGAAGAGGGGGCGGATGGACTCGGTATGTCACTACAAGAATATACATGGACTGTACTAGACAACGCAAAGAAAAAGAAGGAAGACGACGGCTGGGCAGCCGAATTCGCCAAACCAATTGATCAATTTATCGAATACGGTAAAAATAAATTTAGCAAATAGATTATCGCATATTGACATGAACAATTACTCAAATTTTATATTCCCATCAGTAGTTTTTGAAGCATTTCCAATTCTGAAAAAACTAGGATACGTTCGACAATTCGCGCCGTTAACACCATTATATCCCGACACCACGTTTCATCTATTCGCTGACAATAACGGACGATTTCTAGTCTTAGTTATGACCGACTATGCCGACCCAATGGATCAGAGCCAAGAGTTAAAGAATATTTCTGGTGAATATGCGTTTGAGTTTACTAAGCTTATCAAGCCGTACGAAAACGATGAATATATTGAGATAAAAGAAAATGACGAGATGCTTGAAAACCCGACTGTATCAGATACTGATAGTTATTACCGTTTCTATGTCGCCGAGACTAAGCACAAGGTCTACCTACGCTATCCATAAATACACTAGACGCTTTTTCTGCTATAATTATCTCATGAGGAATGTGAGGGAATGAGTCAGGCACTGTACCGCAAATATCGCAGTCGTAGCTTAGACGAGGTGTTGGGACAAGATCACGTGACCAACATTTTGCGCCGAGCCTTGGAGCAGGAGAAAATCGCCCATGCGTACTTGCTGACGGGTCCACGCGGCGTGGGCAAGACCAGTGTAGCGCGAATTTTGGCGCACGAGATCAATCAGTTGCCGTACGACGAGGATGCCTCACACCTGGATATCATCGAAATTGATGCCGCCAGCAACAACGGCGTTGACGACATCCGCTCCCTGCGTGAAAAAGCGCAAGTCGCGCCGGTTTCCGCGCCGAAAAAAATCTACATCATTGACGAAGTCCACATGCTGTCCAAACCTGCCTTCAACGCACTATTAAAGACCCTGGAGGAGCCGCCGGCACACGTAGTATTCATCCTGGCGACTACCGACGCCGATAAACTGCCTGCCACCATTCTCAGCCGCGTCCAACAATTTTTCTTTCATCCCATCTCAGTCGATGTCATGGCACGCCAGCTGATGGCCATCGCCGAAAAAGAGGGCTTTAGCATCGAGGCAGACGCTGCTCGGCTGATTGCTGAGCGCTCGCGCGGCGGGTTCCGCGACGGGATTAGCATGCTGGATCAATTGTCAATTTTAGCCACACCCGACCAGCCACTGACCGTCGCCATGGTTACTGAATACTTAGGCTTAAGCGACGCAGCCACGCTAGAGAAGCTGCTTGATTTATATCAATCAGAGAACAGCGCTGACATACTTAATATTCTGCAAGAGTTGGAACAAAGTGGTGTCAGTCCAACTGTGGTATCACATCAATTATTGTCAATCGCTCGCGCCAGACTGCGCACAAACCCAAGCCTTGTTGAACTCATCCAGCAGCTGATTGAGGTTGATCGCCACCCGCACCCAGACTTGAAACTATTGACTATTTTCATGCAACATCACGCCCAGTCAGCTAGGCCGAAGAAGACAGTTGCCCAAGCTGTCGCGGCAACGCCAACCGTCATTTCGACACCAGCCAAGCCAGCGTCGTCAGTAGAAAAGCCACCAAAAAGCCAAAGTGCCAAATTAACTAAGCCAGTGAAAAAAACGTCCGAAAACCAAGACACCAAACCAGCCAAAAAATCGTCCACAAAATCACGCAAATCTGATCCACCGCTAGAGCTGGACTGGCAAAAGGTGATTGAACAAGCCAAGGAAAAATCGGTTGGCTTGTCGTCATTACTTCAAAAAAGTCAATGGGCGTTTGACGGAGATAAACTGACTATTTTTGCCGGCAGTGCGTTTTACAAGAAAAAGCTGGATGATGCAAAAAATCGACCGTTACTAGCAGAAATCATCGCCGCAGAGACGGGAATGGAGCTAGAAATTGATATAATTGGAGAGAAGAAGCCGCCCGAGGACAAGAAATTGGCGGAAATTGCTAAACTGATGGGCGGCGGTGAAGAGGTTAAATTGGAGGAAATTTCATGACAGATAAGGGAAATCCAAGCGGAAAAATTCCACCGCAAAATCTGGACGCAGAAAAGAGCTTGCTCGGGGCCATTTTGATTGATGAGGAAGTCTTGGCAGACGCTGCCGAGATCACCCACGCTAGCAATTTTTATGATAAAAATCACGGTCTAATTTTTGGCGGTATGATGCGATTATTTGAGAAGCACAAGCCAGTTGACCTCTTGACCCTGACCGATGAGCTGAAGCGCAAGGACGAGCTGGAACTCATCGGCGGCTCGGCGTATTTGACGGAACTCACCAACTATGTACCAACAGCAGCGCATGCAGCGGCATATGCAGAAATGGTAGCACAAGCGGCTGTGCGACGACGCTTAATTAAAGCTAGTAGCGAAATTTCTGAGCTTGGCTACGATGAATCAACGACGACGCAGGAGCTGCTAGAAAAAGCCGAGGCCGAATTATTCAGCGTCTCCGACCAGTCGACCAAGCAAGATTTGGTCAGTCTAGAGAGTATTCTGACGGATAGTTTTGACCGAATTGAAGAACTTAGTAAAAACAAAGGTTCTTTACGGGGAATTCGCACTGGCTACCGCGACCTTGACAATATGACGGCTGGTCTACAGAAGTCCGACTTGATTATCCTGGCAGCTCGTCCAGCCATGGGTAAGACCACGCTGGTGACCAATTTGGCGTACAACGTGGCAACAATCGAGAAAAAGCCGGTGCTGTTTTTCAGCCTGGAGATGAGCAAAGAGCAATTGGTTGATCGTATGCTGGCGGACGCATCAGGTGTTGACAGCTGGAATATTCGTACCGGAAACTTGAGTGATAATGATTTTGCTAAACTGTCAGAAGCCATGGGCGAGATGGCAGAAGCGCCAATTTATATCGATGATACGCCAGGACTATCAGTATTAGAAATGCGCACAAAAGCTCGCCGGCTGGCACATGAAAATCAATTGGGTCTGATTATCGTTGACTATTTACAGCTGATGCAGGCCAATGGCAATCACAATGGTAATCGCGTTCAGGAAGTGTCAGAAATTTCCCGCGGCCTGAAGCTAATTGCCCGTGAGCTCGACGTGCCGCTGATCGCCCTCAGCCAGCTGAGCCGTTCAGTTGAGTCGCGCACGCCACCAATTCCGCAGCTGGCCGACCTGCGCGAATCTGGATCCATTGAGCAGGACGCCGACATCGTCAGCTTTATTTACCGCCCAGGTTACTACGAACCAGACAATCCAGAAGTCCAGAATATTACCGACTTAATCATCGCTAAGCATCGTAACGGTCCTGTCGGTAAAGTCCAGCTATACTTCCACCCAGAACGCCTCCGCTTCATGAGTTTAGATCGCAAGCATGAATAGAATTGTGCTATAATCATACCAATGAAAAAGCAAAAAGTTACTGATATTTTTCTTTACCGATGGCGTTATATTTTTGGCTACACGCTACTGGCGTTGTCGTATATTGGAGCGGTTATTGTTTCTGCCCTGTATGCGCCTGGCGGCCTATCTCAGGCGGAAATTGATATGGTCAATATTACCAATCACTTGAATTTAAGCATCGACGGTCTCGCTGTTACAAATCTACCATTTCATGTTCTTCAACTATTAATCTTCAAGATTTTTGGTGTCAGTTTACTTACCATTAAAGCGCCGGCCATTCTGCTTTCAATCATCAGCTCTATCGCTATATTCTTCCTCCTCAAACGCTGGTTTAAGCCATCCACAACCATTCTGTCACTACTCATCATGATCACCACCGGGCAATTCTTATTTATCGGACAGAGTGCGACTGCTGGAATTTTATATATTTTCTACACCGCACTGACACTATTATTTGCGACACTCATCCTCCAAAAAGCCCCCAGAGCGCCCCTTTGGCGAATCGGTCTGGCGCTCACGACAGCCTTCAGTCTATTCACGCCGTATTTTTGGTATATAAATTTAGGGCTGCTTATCATGGCCTTTCTTCATCCACATCCACGTTATTTCCTTATCTCCAGAAAACATCGCAAATCCTGGGTTTTACCGTTTATTGTTTTGTGTGTAGTAAGCTGTGGTCTCGGTTTTCTCTGTTATAAATCTCACACGTTATTCCATAGCCTTGCTGGCATTAAGAATCTGAGTTTTGATATGTTTACCAATCTTAAAACTCTCTATTATACTTATGTTCGTATTTTCCCATCCGTTGTTGGCAACCAAATCACCCCGATTATGGATGTTAGTGCCATGATTCTTATCGGGCTAGGCCTAATTCGCAGTTTCCAAAAAATCGCCAGCGCCCGTTCATTCATGATTTGGTCGTGGCTAATCCTAGCTCTTGCATTACTTATTTTCCAGCCACAACTCACGCCAATTGTCATTATTCCGCTGTTCATCCTGCTGGTGGTCGGCCTCGAATCGTTGATGGGTATGTGGTATGGACTTTTTCCGCGCAATCCATATGCTCGCGGTACAGGACTGATTTTTATCTCAATCCTTATCATTATCATGACAATGGGTGGTGGTTTTCGTTACATTGACGGCTATCGCTATTTTCCAGAGGCTGCCACACGCTTCCATAAGGATTTGACCGCGCTACGCAAAAATACCGCACCAACAGATTCCTTCTCGCTGCTAATCAGCAGGGAAGAGTCGCCAATTTACGAAGCGCTCCAAAAACACAATTATCATCAAATATCTCTAATTCACGTCGCCCCAAAGCACGTTGGCCAGACACTTTACGTCAGTCACGCAGCAAAAAGCACCATACCAAAATCATACTCAAAGCACTTATCATCCATAATTGTCAATGACCACAATAAAGACGCCGACCGTTTTTACATCTACACATCAGACCAAAAATAAGGTATAATCATGAGAGTAAATAAGGAGGAATATGGCGTTTGATCAGGTAAAAATGCTGCAAAAATTACGTAAAGCACAGAAACAATTAGGTAAGGAAATTATTGAAGTTGAAGCTGGCGATGGCGCAGTGGTTGTACAAATCACTGGCGAGTTAAAGATCAAGTCAGTGAAGATTGACCCAGAGATGGTCGATTTAGAAAATATCGAAGAATTAGAGCACTGGATCGAAATTGCGGTTCGTGATGGCATGACAAAAGCTCAAGAAGTAGCCGCAGAAACCATGAAGCCTTTGATGGGTGGTTTGGGAAACTTACCGTTCTAATACCATGTCAATCGACATTTTACCAAAGGCCTTAACGGCTTTAATTGATGATTTTGGTAATTTACCAGGAGTCGGCCCGCGGACAGCTGAGCGATATGCTTATGCGGTGTTGCGACGCAACCCCAAATCCGCCAAGCAACTGGCATATTCTCTTGATCGCTTGCACGACCGAGTAAAAACTTGCCCAAAGACATTTGCGTTAATCAATGCCGATGATGACATTTCGCCGCTATATGCTGATCAGAATCGGAATCGGCAAATTGTTTGCGTAGTTGAAGAGCCGCTGGATATCGTGGCCCTGGAAAGAACAGGGCAGTTTACCGGCACTTATCACGTGCTGGGTGGTGTCATCTCACCGATTGACAACATTGGACCAGAACAGCTACACATTCCAGAACTAATTGAACGCATAAAAAATGACGATGTCCAAGAGATTATCATCGCCACTAATGCCTCGGTCGAGGGGGAATCAACTGCTTTATTCCTGCAGCGATACATTCAGGAGGCTGGGCTGAACATTACTATTTCCCGTTTGGCTCGAGGCATACCAGTTGGTGTTGACCTTGAATACGCCGATCAAATCACACTGACACACGCCCTAGAAGGCCGAAAACAATTATAGCTTTCAACCCCTGAAGCCATTAAAAATACCCGCCTTATCATGACGGGTATTTTCTTATGCTCGGCTCAACCTTTTACAGTTGGCGGCGGCTTACTACATAAGCGATAATCGCTGTAGTCAATCCACCCAGACCCAGTGCCGACATAATCATGTCACCTGCACCAGTCTTTGGCAATTCAGGAGTCGCTGGTGGAGGAGTTTGCTGACACTTGCTCATATCAGTAGTATGTTCTTTTTCGTTAAACTCTTCCTTATTAATCTCGCGAATTTCTTTCTTCTCGATCACGCAGACCTTAATCTTAGTAGGAGCTTCTTTACAGTCGTTTGGATTCTTTGAGTATTTTTTCTCATCGAATTCTGACTCTTTGATAGTTACCGGATACTTATTAGTTTTCAAATCACAAACTTGGATTTCTGGCTCAGGTTTAACTGTGACAGTCTTTTCGCAACTTGGACTCTCCCTCTTGACATCACCATTTTCTTTACCATTTACTGTAACCTTGACTTTATAGTTACCAGGTTTTGCGTAAGTATGTTGGATTTCAGATGAGGTAGTTGTCTGAGTCATGCCATCACCGAAGTCGTAAGTGTAGCTGGTGATTGTCGCGCCGCCCTTAACAGTTGCTTTAGTGCTGAACTTAAAGGTGTCGCGAGAAACCTCAGTTGTTTGCAAGACATCACATGTCAATGCTGGTTTTGCTGGAGGTGTCGTTGGTGGACCCCAAACTGGGTTACCACAATCTTTAATGACACCAGTGATGAACTTACCATCATCGTCAAACCAAGCATACACCCGATAGCTAGTAACGCCATCAACGAAGCTCTGACCAGTCGTATATTGGTAATACGTATAGCCAGCTGCGCTGTATGTACGCTGTGGAGATGGCTGACGAGTACCAGCCTTAGCCTGAACAGTCACTGCATTTGTAGCAACTACTCGGCCATCAACCGTAATATTACCGCTTGAGTCAACCACGCCTTCGCGCATATTTGAGCCACCCTGAACCATGGTGTCATTGATATACCATTGGTTATACAGAGACCTAATTTCTGCACGACTATATGCCGACTGCAATTCCGACAGAGAATTTGTACCGCAGTAAACGACGTTAAACCTGTTACAGCCAGCAGCCTGTGAAGGCGATGCTAGCCAAATTCCACCGATCAAAGCAATCCCCAGAGAGATAGCAATACCGATTTTCTTAAATTTATCCATAAAACTCCTCTTTCCAGCCCTATATTTCAGGCTTTATGTCACCATACTAGCACAATCTTTATATTTTGTCAATAATAATTTATAAAAATGTTTATGGTTGTTAGCTATCCTGTCGAGGATGAGGTCTTCGCCGCCAAGCTTCGTAGCTCCTATCAATCTCTTCAGGATTTTTGCGCAGATTCTCAACCATACCAACAACCAGCGAAAAGAGAATATCATCCTGAACCTTTTTACGAAGACTTTCAATTATTTCCTCAGCCCTACGAACGTCTTCTTCTGGTGTTTCAGGCGATAGATTATGTCTTATTAATAATAACTCATCTTTCTTTTCAGACGCCTCTTCAATATACCTGGCTGTTTCAAATAAAGCAGTGCGATAGGCAGATCTTAAGAAAAAGTCTCCTCCTACTACTATAGATGGACGCAGCTGCGGATACTCAGCATACATATAATTAAGTACTTTTTCGCCTAAGCATCTTGTTGCCTCTCCTCTGAACCTAGGAATATTCGGCTTTTCTGGCGACCGCCTCCGATAAGTATCGCATGTCTTGTTCCAGGTTCTGTAGTCAAGTGCACCCGAAGAGGTATATATTGGTAATTTAAGACCTTCACCTCTTGCACGTTCAAATAACGATTTAATATCCCAGTACATAAGGCCGTTCCCCATACGCCACACAGCTAAATCTTCCGCCGCAACTAGAGGCCCAATCACCCAATCCGCCGTAAGATCTCTTATCGCTACTTTTCCCATTGTATTCAAGCGGTGGCCAAAAAACTTTTGCCCTTCGCCACAGATAGGAACTACCGGCGCAAGATCAACCGGTAACGTTACCCAAGGCCCACGAATCGGAGGCACATATTGAGGATCCCGTCTATTGCTATCTTCCGGCAAAAGACAATTATAAGGAACACTAAGCATACATAAATATTGTCGCAAATTTTATATTTTGTCAATTAAGAAATAACTCAGATTCAGAATATATATCCTCTATCATGCGTTTGGCGACTCCATAAAGTTTCCTTTTTATCTGATCAAAGGTAGCGGCGGCGTTACTCCCGTGTTTTATATCCGCATACGAAAACCCGGACATCTACAACTCTCTCTTAGAGAGCCTAGTCTCTCAACGTCTGATTTTACTGCAGATAGAGCATTAAATATCGCACTCCCTAAAAGTGCTCGAGGAAATCAGTAATGACTTCCTGTAGCGTCCTGTTTCCCAATTGCTTCGAAGGTAACTGGTTGGGCAAATAGAGTCCTTTGCTAACTGCGCGCCAGAACAAAACCTCAGGCCGAGGATGATGAGCGACTGAAGCAGCCTACCTAGCCACATATATTGCAGCGGACCGACAACGCCCGGTACAAATAAGAAGTCTCCGTGGCTGATGAAGGTTTTACATCCCTTTTACCTATATCTGCAGCAGACATGGGCGGATAAATATGTACCGGCTCGCAACCAATCTTTCCATTATGCAAATCATACATATAAGGTAGCGTAATTAGAGGTTCAAACATACGCAGATAGCAACATTAAACCGCTCCCCAGGCAAACGCAAGCGAAAATCCTTCGATAAGCCAAGCCCTCATCTGTTATAATAACAATATGTTTGATACCGCCGAGCAACTCATCCAATCTGCCAACAATATCGTTATCATCCAGGCCGAAAACCCCGACGGCGATAGCCTGGGTTCTAGCTTGGCACTGGAGGAGGTGCTGAGTGACTTGGGTAAGACCGTGACACTGTATTGCCCGGTCGACATCCCCAAATATCTGCGGTATATTCGCGGCTGGGACAGGGTAGTTGGTGACTTTCCAGCCCGCGCCGACCTAGCCATCATCGTTGATACCAGCGCTGATATATTGCTGAGTAAAGTTCTGGAAACACCCGGCGTGCGACATTTTCTAGAAACGCGCCCCGTTTTGGTCATCGACCATCACACCGCCGAGTCAACGCTGAGTTTTGAACACACCATGCTCTCTGACACCGTGGTGGCTACCGGGGAATTATTGTATCAATTGTTCACCCACGCTGGCTGGACCATCAACCAGCAGGCCGCCGAAAATCTCCTCATCGCCATCATGTCTGACAGTCTGGGCCTCACCACACCAAACACCACTGCGTCGACCTTTCACGTGGCTGGCGAATTGACCGAGCTGGGCGCCTCCAATGCCGAGATTGAAGAGCGGCGGCGCGAATTTATGAAGAAATCACCCGAGATCTTGGCGTACAAAGGCAAATTGATTGAGCGAATCGAATATTTACTGGACGGGAAATTGGCGCTCGTGCACGTGCCATTCGAGGAAATTCAACAGTACAGTGACGCCTACAACCCCGGCGCGCTGATCGGCGACGAGCTGCGGTTGGTCGAGGGCGTGGCGCTCAGTTGCGTCATCAAAACCTACCCCGACGGCAAACTGACCGCCCGCCTGCGCGGCAACCTACCAATCGCCGACACCGTGGCTGGCTACTTCGGCGGCGGCGGCCATCCGTACGCGGCTGGATTTCGGGTGTATGAGGAATATGATGAGGTTGTGCGGGAATTGGTGACGGCGACGGATAAGGCTTTGAAAGAAGCAGAGCAGAGTTAAAACTTTTACAATTACTATATAACGCGTCACAATCGCAACAGAGGTGATAAAAATATTAAACCACATTTTTGACAAAACCTCTTGACATTTTATTATATTAGTGATATATATATATCAGCTTTTGTTGACGAGTTGAGTACATCCTTGTCCAAAAGTGTATCTTGACAAGCAGCTACACACAAGGCGAGTTTTTACTCCTTTTACATAATTTCAAAGAGGAATAAGATCTTGTCTTGTGGTAAATTGCCACTTAACCTACCATGGGGGCGAGAAGATAGGAAATATCATGACCGACAACAAGCTCTCAAATTTCAAAGTTCCGTTGTATGTGCCATACACGGGCAAACGGTTGCGTACCATTAAGATTACGCTGGACTCCGATGGGGATATATTGTTTCACAGAATAGAAGATTTCTATGACAAGATCAGGAATCTTCCACTAGATGGTCGCCTCTTGAAAAATAGAGACCTGGAAACAAGAGACACCCTTCTAACTGTATTAGCTGCGGCTAGTATGGTAAGTCCTTCCGACCTAGAAAATGTTAAGCCAGGAGTAAGTAGCGCAGACAGCTGCCTAAGGCACGCATCTTACAGCCTTATGGAGATGTTCCGTAGGATAGGCCGGACTGAAGAACTCGAGTTTCGCGCTCTTCTGGATGATGTCTCAAAATACGCCACTAGGCATATCCTGGGCTCACTCGAAAGGAAGATCCTGGAAGCCAGCGGGGCTGACAAAAGGGACATTTTGGCTACCCTGGAGTTTGCTCAAATAGATATTGGCAACTTCCTCGGGTCAACCCTACCCCTCTCAGAAGACCAAAGGAACACCCTCTGTCAGCTCAGAGAGGAGGCAGGCGAGATGATCGATGATCTTCTAAATGAGACCTGAGATTCGGCAGGAGAAGTGGCAAACTGCGCTTTAGCGGTATTTTAGTAGCTGTTTGTCACTTTTCCCTGAAATTATTAAGTCCCCACCTGGGGCTATTTTTATAGCAATTTTGAAAAAGCAGCCTGTCTGCCGTACAATAGAGTTGATGATACAGCTCTACAATACCCTCACTCGCCGTAAAGACAAACTGCAGCCGCTTGATGGGCAGACGGTTCGCATGTACACCTGCGGGCTGACAGTTTATTCGCAGCCGCACATTGGTAACTGGGTTGGCTATATTTATTGGGATGTGTTGGTGCGACTATTGCGCTGGCAAGACATTCCAGTGATTCGCACGCAGAATATCACCGACGTTGGACATTTGACCAGCGATGATGATGACGGTGAGGACAAGATGGAGAAGGGGGCGCGCCGCGAAGGTAAAACTGCTTGGGATGTGGCCGAGCAGTACATCGCCATTGCTGAGCACGAAGCCTACGAAGTGCTGAAGCTGGTGCAGCCCGACCACTTAGTCCGGGCAACGGACTACATCCAGCAGCAAATCGACTTTGCCCGCGGGCTAGACGAAAAGGGATTTTTATACAAGATTGACGGCGACGGTATGTATTTTGATACGTCGCGGCTGCCGGATTATGGCAAATTAGCGCGGCTGGACGTGGCGGGCCTAGAAGCGGGCGCGCGAGTCAGCGTGGCAGGTAAGCGCAACATCACCGACTTCGCCGTCTGGAAATTTTCACCGACCAACACCAAGCGCGATATGGAATGGGACAGTCCATGGGGCGTCGGTTTTCCGGGCTGGCATTTGGAATGTTCGACTATTGCCCGGGAGACGCTGGGCGATTCAATTGACATCCACACTGGCGGCATTGACCACATTCCGGTGCATCACACCAATGAGATTGCTCAGAGCGAGAGTCTGGCTGGGCAACAGTTTTCTCAAATTTGGCTGCACAATAATCACATCAAGGTCGATGGCCGCAAGATGAGTAAATCCCTGGGCAACATCATCACCCTTAGCGATATCACCGCCCGCGGCTTTAGCCCAATGGCTTTCAAGCTGGCGATTCTCAGCAAGCATTACCAAACCGAGGGCAATTTCACCTGGGAGATTTTGGAAGCAGCCCAGGCGCGGCTAGATCATTGGCGCGGCTATGCGGTGCTGCGGCACCAGACTCACGACACGCTGGATGATGACGACGAGAAGGACGAACAGGAGGGCACAGTGTCGCTATTAGCAGCGCGGCAGGCACTAATTGAAAAGCTGAATGATGATTTGGATACGCCAGGGGTCTTGGCGCTAATCGATGAGGCGTTTTCACGGCTGGATCACGCGCCGCTGGAGAAAATTCACCGCGGCGGTTTACTGCAGTTGATTGAAATTATTGACGAAGTTTTGGGCTTGGATTTGGCGGAATCGACCCCTGATATTACTGACGATTTGAAGAGATTGATCATCCAGCGCCGCAGCGCCCGCGCCGAAAAAGATTGGCAAGAATCCGACCGCATTCGCGGCGAACTGTTGGCGGCAGGCGTAACTATTCGCGACACACCAAGCGGCAGTATTTGGGCATGGAAATAGCCCGCCGAAATGACCGAGCGGGCTAATTTTCACGAAGCACGCCAATTAACTCTCGTTTTTCAATTTCTTCACTAATTTGTTGATTGGCTTTTCGCTTTCAAGGCGGTTTTTCTTAGCCTGCTCTAAATAATTCTCCAGCAAAATCCTTGCCACACCAGCCGCCGGGATAGCGATTAAGCTTCCTAAAAGTCCACCGACATAGAGACCAATGGTCACTGACGACAAAACCATCAACGCCGAGAGTTCCAATTTTTTTGACTGAATTGACGGTGCAATGAAATTATTTTCGATCTGCTGATAGACAATAAAATATATGGCATAGATTACGCCAGCAGTGACATTATTGAAGAACAACAACAACGAGATCAGAATGCCAGCCAGCGTAGCGCCAAACATCGGAATGAGCGTTAAAATAAACGTCGCCATGACCGTTAACATCGCCAAATTTGAATCGACGGCAGGAAAAGCCATGCTCAATACAAACACCACAAACCCCGACAATACCGCATCAATCCCTGATACGGTCAATTGCCCAGAAACGTAACTAGTGACAACATTATACATCTGTCCAGCTAGCTTTTTATGATTTTCCATCTTGCTTTGGTCATTGTATAATCCCCACAAACGCCTCATCCATGTCGGGCCTTCTAGTAACATCAAGAATGACAAAACTATCACCAAAAATAGTGAACCGACAAACGACGCCAGCGAGCCGACGCTGCTTAAAATATTCGTACCAACGCTGGCCGCCCATGACGAAGATTGCTGCTTGAGGTTCTCTAGCATGGCGTCAACCTGCGGACGTAGATTATTCTTATCGATAAAGCTATTAACGCCGTGCCACTGCGAACCAGCTTGGTCAATTAAGCTCGGCATACTTTCGACAAATTTAGCGGATTGCTGGACAATTGGCGGCACCACGAACCACACCACGCAGCCCAGCAGCAGGATCAGCGTGACATACGCCAACGCCGTGCCGCCGAGCCGGCTTTTACCGGGCAATTTTCTAGCAATTGCCGCCACCGGACGGTTCAGCGCCAACGCTAAGAACAGGGAAACTCCCAACAAAATCAGCGCATCCTTCGCCGAATAAATCGCCAGTCCCGCCAGCCCAAATCCGATAACCACCAGCCAAAACCGGACAAATGTTTTAGTGTCTATTTCAATGCGTACTTTCATACTTAAACTTTATCAGCTTTTCGCTTCATCCGCAACGCTGACAGAGACAACTTGCTGTCATATGACATCGCGCCGTAACGGAAAATCCGTACCGCCAACCACAAGACAAACACTGCCGCCACGATCAAAAGCGCCACCCCCAGCAAACCTTCCCAAGCCGGCAAATTGCCAACCGCATTCCTGAGTAGCAGCGGAATCGGCGCCGTGAACGGAAACAGCGATAAGAACTTAACAAATGGCGAATCAGGGAAGGAAACGAATGCCGTAATACCGTAAAACGGCCCAAATATCAGCATAATCACCAACCCAAACCACTGGCTAGCTTCCTTGGCAGTCGGCATCATCGCGCCCAGCGTCACCAGCATGCCGGTAAACATCATAAAGCTTGCCAGGAAAATCACTAGCGCCAAGCCAATCCGCACCGGATCAAATACCAATAAGCTTAAATCCATATTCGGCAGCTGCAGCTTTGAGCCGAACGCCAAGTAACCCGCCGCCACCGGCAGAATAATCACCAACATCTGAATCAACGCCAACACCATCAGCGATAGAATTTTGCCAGTGATCAGCGTATCGGTTTTTACCATCGTCAGCAGCATCTCCACCGTGCGGTTTTCCTTTTCCTCAGTGGAGCTGGTTAGCATTTGGTTGCCAAAGAAAGTAACCAGCATAAAGAAAATCACTAAAAACAGCCCCGGCGCAATCATCTCGTTAATACCGCCATGCTCCTTGCCGTCCAGATAAGTAGTTGACGATAATTGGACTTTGTTTTGTAGAATGGCGACTTGCGCTTGGCTGACACTGCTGGCTACTGATTGGCTTAATAAGCTTTGCGCCACGGCGCCGTATTTGCCGTTCTGAAACAGCCCGACATCCTTGCCGTAAACTTCAACTTTTTGCTTGCCAATATCTTTCGGGAAGTAAATATAAGCGTCAATCTTGCCGTTTTTTACGTCGTTGATTCCAGCTTCTTTCGACTCGACAGTTTTCGTCTTAGCGGCCATGAGTAGCTCTGGTCTGACGAGTTTTGAATCGTCAGTAACCGCCAATGAAAATTCCTGTTTTTCCAATTCCTTCGCCGCTTGCATCGTCGTACTTTGCGACCAAAACATGATGCCGTACAGCGCCGCAAACATCAATGGAAAACCCAGCGCCATCAGCCAAAACGTCGGCTTTTTCAGTACCCGGATAGTCTCAAACTTGAAAACTGTCCCCAAATTATGCATTTTACTCATCGCCTAACTCCTTTGCTTCGCCGCCGTACACTTTAACAAAAATATCATCCATTGATGCGCCGCCGAACTGCTTTTTCACCTCCGCCAGCGTGCCGTACGCCGCCGCTTGTCCGTCTTTTAATAGAATCAGCCGATCGCACAGCTGTTCGACTTCCTCCATCTGGTGCGTCACGTAAATAATCGTCGCGCCAGCCTTACGCCGCTCCTCAATGATATTCATCAGTAGCCGCCGATTGACCGGGTCAAAGCCCTTGGTCGGCTCGTCCATGATTAGCAGTTCCGGATCGCCCATAATCGTCACGCCCAGTTGGATTTTTTGCTGCTGGCCGCCGGAAAGCTTGTCCAACCGCATACCAGCCTTATCAGTCAAATCAACGCGCTTCAGAAAATTCAGAGAAAACTCCTTCGCCTCGTCGCGGCTCAAACCTTTCAGCTGGCCGAAATAAATCATCACGTCCAGCACTTTTTCCTTTTTATACAGCCCGCGCTCTTCCGGCAGATAACCAAGGTTAATCTGACTATCCACCGCATACGGCTTACCGTCAATCAGCAGCTCGCCCGCCGTCGGCTCGTATAGCCCCAGCAGCGCCCTGAGTGTCGTGGTTTTTCCCGAGCCGTTGCTACCGAGAAAACCAAACACTTCACCCTGAAAAACGTCAAAGCTCAAATCTTTAATAACTGTTTTATTGCCAAATTTCATCTTAAAATGACGAATTTCAACAATTTTTTTCCTATCCGGCATGTACTCTCCTTTTCTTTGAAGAAAATTATAGCACCATCCCGCCCGAGCTGCCAAATGGCGTATAATAGTTAATATATGCGGCTGCTAATTATCGAAGACGAACGAAAAATCGCCCGAGTTATCGCCGAGGCGCTCAAGCGCGAGACGTACGCCGTTGACGCCGTACACGACGGGGAAGAAGGTTTTAATTTGGCAGACAGCCAGCCGTACGATTTGCTAATCGTCGATCGAATGCTGCCAGGCATGGAGGGCGCGGAAATTGTTAAAAAATTACGTAAAAACGGTAAAAACATGCCGATTTTATTCCTCACAGCCCTGGGCACCACCGAAGATAAAACCTTCGGGCTGGACGCCGGCGCGGATGATTATTTGGTTAAGCCGTTTGCTATCGACGAGCTGCTGGCGCGAGTGAGAGCCTTACTGCGCCGGCCGCCAATTCAGCAGCCGGATGTTCTGAAAATTGCCGATTTGACTATTGATAAGCAGCAGCAAACCGTGATGCGCGCTGGAAAAACTATCGACTTGACCAGTAAAGAATACGCGCTGCTGGAATATTTAATGCAGCACCCGAACCAGATTCTCAGCAAGGAAACGCTAATCGACCATGTTTGGGATTTTGATGCCGATATTTTACCGAACAATGTCGAGGCGTACATAAAAAACTTGCGCCAAAAAATCGATAAGCCGTTCAAAAAACAATTGATAAAAACCGTCCGCGGCTTCGGTTACCGGATTGAAGCATGAAAATTTTTACCTCGGCAACTATCAAATTGGCGGGCTGGTATTTGCTGATTTTAATGGTCGTCAGCCTGTTGTTTAGCAGTATTATTTTTCAAGTGGCGCGCTCGGAAGTTGACGCGCAAATCCATAAAATTATCATTCAGCGCGGCAACGATTTTCCTAGCATTGACTTGTCGGAACGAATGGATGTTTCGACGCGCAATCTGCTGATTAGCTTGGGCTATATCAATCTCATCGTGCTGCTGGCAGGCGGCGCTTGCTCGTATTTATTGGCCAGGATTACGCTGCGGCCGATTGAGGCGGCGCATAAAGCCCAGTCGCGGTTCGTTTCCAATGCCAGTCATCAGCTGCGCACGCCGCTGGCAATTATGAAAGCAGAGACCGAACTGGCGCTGAAAAACCCGAAAACGCCGCGGGCGGAACTAACGGAAACGCTGGAAAGCAATTTGGAGGAAATTAACAAATTGACCGAGCTGACCGCCATGCTTTTAGAATTGTCGCGAACAGAAAACAGGCTGGCGCTGGAAGATAAAAGTTTCGACTTGGCGGAATTGATATCCAATCTCATCCACGAACGAAAAGCCGAAACCCGCACGGAAATGAATTGCCCGGAACACACAAATATCTCTCTTCACCAAGCCGCAACGCGGGAGCTGTGCGCGATTTTACTTGACAACGCATTAAAACACAGCCCGAAAAATTCGCCGGTAAAAATCCAGGTGCTACCATCGAAACAGAATATCACCGTGCATTTTACTAACGACGGCGCGATTTCCCAGCAGAATCTGCCGCACGTATTTGAGCAGTTTTTCCGCGGCAACCAGCGGACGAAAGGCTATGGGTTGGGGCTGCCGCTGGCGGAACAATTGACCAGGGCTTTAGGTGGACAAATCTCTGTTACCACCATAAAAGGCTCGACAGTTTTTACCATTTCTTTGCCAATTGTTTAGATTTTCAGCTAATTTTCAGAATCGGATGTTGTAATGGGATTATTGATTGGTTGGATTGCCAGTCTGAAAGGGGAAGTATGAGTACAACATTTTTAAGCAAAAAAGGATTCAAGGAGCTACATAAGGAAATTTCGCGTTTGGAGATGGAAGAGAAGTCGCTGATCGCCAAGCTGAAAGAAATCGGGCGCGCCAAGTCCCGCGACGACAAGCTCCATCGCAGCGACGTCATCATCAGCCTGGAGAACGTCCAATCCCGGCTGAGTCTAAAGAGGGAAACCGCCAAAACCGCCAAACCGCTGCCGCGCAAACGCGACCGTCTGAAGATTGCTATCGGCTCAGTTGTCGACCTGGTGGACCAACAGGGAAAATTATTCCGCTACACGCTGGTCCATAGCCTCGAAGCGAACCCATTGGATGGACGAATTTCCGTGGATAGCCCACTAGGAAAAAGCTTGTTGAACCATAAAAAATCCGAGACTGTCTCCTGGAAAAATGGACCAGTCACCAGGCAATTACAGGTGGTAAAAATTAGCTAATGTAGATTGTCCACCATAACAATTTAGCCCTCACTGGAAAGTGGGGGCTTTTTCTCATATAATAACCATATTGCTTTTTTATAACTTAACAATCGACGAAGCGTTGAAAAAATTAGGCTCACGACACGAAGGATTGACAGCGAATGATATAAAAAAACGCCAGAAAAAATTTGGAGAAAACATTATAAAACTCCAGAGCGAACCGCTTTGGCGAAAAATTCTAGAACCCTTTATGGACATCTTCTCATTGGTGCTAATTGTGGCGACGGTGGTTAGTCTTATCCATAATGAAGTCATCGACGCTGTTATCATTACTGTAATTTTGGCAATTTCTGCCGCTATTTTTTATGTTCAGCGGTTTTCAACCGACCGGGTGCTACGCAGCCTGTCGCGCCGCGACGCCCAAAAAATCGACGTGCTGCGCGCCGGAAAAGTTACTGCCGTGGACAGTTCGCAGCTGGTGCCGGGCGATATCGTCAATTTATCCGAAGGCGAGAAAGTTCCCGCCGATATCCGCCTAATCAAAACCGCCAATTTGCGGGTTGACGAGGCGCAGCTGACTGGTGAATCTGTGCCAATTTCTAAAAATATCGAGGCGCTGGACGGAAAAAAAGAAATTTACGAGCAAACCAACATGCTATTCCAAGGTTCGTTCGTAGTGTCCGGCACGTGTGCCGGCGCGGTAATCGCCACTGGCAACGATACCGAGTTTGGCAATCTGGCAATGCTATCCAAAAAAGAAGCCACTAAAAGCCCGGTTCAGCAGAAAATCGACAAGCTAATTACCAAAATTATCGCGGCAGTGGGCAGTATCTCGCTGGTGGCGTTCGGACTGAGTTTGCTGCGCGGCATGGATTTTTTGGATAGCCTGAGATTTGTCATGGCGCTGGCAGTCAGTGCCGTGCCGGAAAGTTTGCCGATTGCTATTTCCGTAGTATTGGTCTTAGGAATGCGGCGGATGGCTGCTAAAAAAGCGCTAGTTCATCAAATGCGGGCAATTGAGACGATTGGCGTCATTACCACCATTGCCACCGATAAAACTGGCACGCTGACGAAGAATCTGCTGACGGTGCAAGATACTTGGACGCTGGAAAAGCATAACAATTTGGCGAAGTTGATGGCGTATTTCGTCAATCGCGGCGACAGTAAAAGCCACGATCCGCTGGATATCGCGCTGGATAATTTTGCTCGGAAAAACAATGCCGGTGTTCGCGGTCTGCCAGCGGCGGAATTGCCGTTCAACCAGGAATTCTCGATGTCGGCGACGATTTGGCATCACGGCGCGGATTATAAAGTGTATTACAAGGGTGCGCCGGAAGAAATCATCAAGCGCTGCAAATTGCCGGCAGCGGAAGCTAGGCGCGCCAAGCGGGCGATTGGCGATTTGACGTCGCAGGGCTACCGCGTCGTGGGTTTAGCGGCCAGCGACACCTCAGAAATCTTGGCAGATTTCCAGCAAATTTCGCGCCAAAAATTGCGGTTCGCCGGACTGGCAGTGGTGGCAGATGTCCTGCGTCCAGAGGCAGCACGGGCTATCAAATCAGCGCTGGCGGCGGGGGTTTCCGTACGCATGATCACCGGCGACCACTTCGAGACGGCATACCAAATTGGCAAGAAACTTGGCATGGTTGAAGACAGGGAAGAAGTTTTCGATTGCCGAGAAATGTCGAAGATGACCGACGACGAACTAGACAAAATCATTGAGCGGACAAAGGTTTTCTCGCGCGTTATCCCGGAGCAGAAATACCGAATTTTAACCATTCTTAAGCGCCACAATATCACCGCCATGACCGGCGACGGCGTTAATGATGTGCCAGCGCTATCCGGCGCGGACGTCGGAATTGCCATGGGTTCAGGCTCGCACATCGCCAAAGATGCTGGCGCGATAATCCTGCTGGACGACAATTTTAAGACGATTATCGACGCCATGAAAGAAGGCCGCACGATTATCGCCAACGTGCGGCGAATGCTGTTCTACTTGCTATCAACCAACACTGGCGAACTAATCACCATGATCGACGCGCTGCTAATCGGTATTAAAACGCCGCTGGAGCCGGTGCAGATTTTATGGGTCAATTTGGTGACCGACACGTCGATGGTCATTCCGCTCGGGTTGGAACCGCCGGATAAAAACACCATGAAACAGCCGCCAAAGCAACCCGACGCGCCAATTCTGGAGCAAAAAATGATCTGGCGGATGTGCATTGTCGCCTTGACGATGTCGTCGCTGGCTCTCGGCGTTTATGTCATATTTGAAAAAAGCCGCGGCCACGACTATGCGCAGACGCTGGCTTTCGTCTCTCTGGTGGTCAGCCAATGGGCCAATGCGTTCAACGCCCGCAGCGACCAAGATTCGGTATTTGTACGCCTGAAAGTAATGAACCGCAGCTTTTATGTTGGAATGATGATATCGTTGACACTGCAGACTCTGGTGTTATTCGGACCACTTGGTGAAATCTTACACATTCATAAGGTTGACATTGCTCATATCGTTGTTGTTAGCCTATTGGCGCTAACCATTCCAATTGCCACCAGCGAAATCCATAAATGGTGGACCAGACGGAAAATTAGCCGGTAGAGTGTTATAATATTTTCCTGGAGGAGACATAATTATGGAAATCAGATCAATGACAATCACAGACTATCCCGATGTCTATGAGCTTTGGATATCAAGTGCAGGGATGGGTCTAAATGATCTGGACGATTCAAAAGAGGGAATTAATAAATTCCTGAAGCGTAACCCGACAACATGTTTTGTGGCGACAGAGGAAGGTAAACTCGCTGGTGTAATTATAGCCGGACACGATGGTCGCCGTGGTCATATTTATCACACAGCAACAGCTGAGCAATATAAGAGACAAGGAATTGGCCGAAAGTTAGCCGAATCAGCTCTAAAAGCCTTAAGCGAAGAAGGAATTACTAAAGTTGGGTTGTTTGTATTTAACCGCAACGAAGGAGCTAAAAGGTTCTGGGAAAAGATGGGATTTGCAGCACGAACACCAGAGGAAGGCGACGATGTTGTGTATTACAATAAAGCCCTGGCAAACATAAAACGAATTGATACATGACAAATAAAAAAACACCTTTAAGGTGCAAAAATTCTTGGCTGGGACGGCAGGATTCGAACCTGCGAATGCTGGGACCAAAACCCAGTGCCTTACCACTTGGCGACGTCCCAATATAGCCAGGACCATGACAATTATAACACGCCAACCAGAAAAAATCCATGAGAAGCCAAGCAATCCAAAACCCTGATATAATATACTCTGATGAAACAACAAATTTCCGAGACACTACGACTAGAAAAAATCGTTGGCGGCGGACAAGCGCTTGGTGGACTGCGTGATGGGCGCAAGGCGTTCATTTGGGGCGGGCTACCTAACGAGTTGGTGAAGATTCGTATAACTAAGAAAAAATCACATTTCGTCGAAGGCGTGGTGACAGAAATTCTTGAAAGAAGCCCAGAGAGAATTATGCCGCGAGACGAGAATAGCTATCTCAGTACTAGTCCTTGGCAAATCATGCCGCTCTCCAGCGAACAGACGCATAAAGCAAATTTAATCGAAGAGGCTTTCCGACTTCATAATGTTACGCTACCAGGGGAAATTGATGTCTTTACCGACGGTGTAGAATTTAATTATCGTAATAAAGTCGAGTTTAGTTGGTTTGGCGATAAGACAAATGACGGCACGAGAGAAACTTTAGATTTGGCATTTTTCAAGCGAGGTAGCAAGAGGAAAGTCGTTGTTGAAGGCACCAGTCTAGCTCATCCAAACATCAACAAATTGGCAATTGAAATCCGTAACCTCCTGCGAACCAAACCAGTTACAGCCCGCCAATTAAAAACTCTCTTAATCCGCTGCGACCAACAAGGCAACGCCGTCTGGCAATTATATGTAAAAGACCGACTCACAGAACTAATTTCCACAGAAGAAGCCGGCCGACTGCCAGCCAAAGGTGGTGAGATAATCTATTCCGACCCAAAAAGCCCAGCCAGCCGAGTCACTGAGCGCCTGAATAAATTTGACGACACGACACTAACCGACACAATTTTGGGCGTTACCTTTAATTATGCCTGCGAAGGATTTTTCCAGGTTAATATTCCAGTTTACGAGAAGTCCCTAAGTGATATGCGTACTTGGGTAGACCATGAGAATGATTTACCAACCCTCGACCTTTATTCTGGAGTTGGCACAATCGGGCTAACAATTGGCGGCGATGATATTACGCTGGTTGAAATCAACGAACATGCCGTCACAGAAATGCAAAGAAATATCGCCAAATTAAACCGAGCGAAAGCCAAGGCTATTTTAGCGCCAAGTGAAAAATCTCTGGAATATATAACAGGCAGACAAATTGTAATTGTCGACCCACCGCGCGCCGGACTACACGCAGATGTTGTTCGGAGACTACTGGAAACTACGCCGCCACGAATTATTTATCTAAGCTGTAACCCTGTCACACAAGCACGAGACGTCAGTCTACTTCAGGAAAAATATGAAGTCATGCACCATCAGGGCTACAACTTTTTCCCGAGAACGCCACATATTGAGCATTTGGTAGTCCTGGAGAAGAAGTAGGATTTTAGAAATATCATTGACAATATGTAAATTATTTGATATAATATAAAGCATGTACTACCATGAGCCCTCTACTGGGAAGAATAGAGAATTTGATAGATTCCCAGATACTTCATCTGGAGATGATGAATTTAGCATTATCCCAAACAGACAAGGTAAATTAGGAGAAGCCGCTATTCAAGCTACACTAAATGACATATTAAACTCTCTACCCGACGGGAGTGAAGATTCTCCGTCCGACCCGTCGAGCGAGGAATAATTGCGCCAACGCCGCAAGAATAATCACGCCAATCGCTGGCCACATGATAAATAAATTAGGCACCGTAAAGTCGAAGAAATCTCTCAGAAAGCCAAATCCAAAACTACCAGCTGCCACAACAACCACTGACAACAAGTATAATAATCGGGCGCGTTTGGCGACTTTATCAATAGTGACATCCAGCATAATTCCCACCAAAAATACTAAATAGACGCCAAAGAACGTTGCCGTCAAAACCGTCATTGTTGCGACTTCAGTGGCGTGACCAGGGAAGGCTACTGACATAATCCAATAGGTAAATGCCACTATTAACCCAGTAATTAGGGCAATCGGCAATACCGCCAGCAGAGTGTCGCGCCAAAAACTCTTAGGGTTTATCCGATGCTTTGGCACAGGCGGGAAAAGCGTCCACATAAGTGTTGGCATGGTCACCAGAAAGATGTTCATAAACGTAATATGTCGCGGTGAATATGGATAGTTCATGTCAATTAAAATAGTTGCCATTAAAAGTGTTACGCCATAAATAATTTTATGGAAAAATAGGATAGCAATTACTTCAATCGCCTGCATAATTTGATTGCCCAGCTTCATTCCCATGGGTAGAGAAGTGAAAGAATTGTTAAGTAAAATAATGTCAGAAACCTGCCGCGAGGCTGGAGCTCCCGCATACATTGCCACACCGAGGTCTGCCTTTTTTAGAGCCAACGCGTCATTGACCCCATCGCCGACCATGCCAGTGAATTTGCCCGATTTCTGGAACCTGGCAATTAAACGCTCTTTCTGATCGGGTAGCACGCGTGCAAAAATTGTATAAGTATCAGCGGCTTCATTAAATTCATCTTCGCCTAGCTTCGCTAAATCAGCTCCTAAAACCACTTTTTCTGGATGATGAATACCAGCCTCACGCGCAATATGCTGAACAGTACGCGGATTGTCGCCAGAAATTACCCGAATTGTTACACCTTGGCGCTGTAAAAAATCCACTGTCTCAACCACACCATGACGTAGAGAATTACGTAAAATTACCGCGCCAATCGGTCGTCCAGAATTATTAGGCAAACCATTCAGTTTGGTTTTCTCATCCGTAAACTCCGCCAACATCAACACCCGTAAACCTTTGTCGGCCCATTCGTCTAATGCTTTCCGGGTCGCTTTATTAACTGGCGCTAATTTGGCCACAAACTCCGGCGCACCCATAAGCAATGTCCGTACCTTGCCATCGATTTTTACCCGAACGCCCGCCATTTTACGCGCCGAAGAAAACGCCATCACCTCAATGATCTCCGTATTTTTTGGTGGTGAGGCTTCTGCTAAGATGGCTTTTCCAGTGATATTGCCGCCACTAGTCTCATGTGCGATAAGCGCTGCAAGCTCAGCTACGACCGACTCAGAAAGCCCTGGAGTCTCATCAAACACCGATACTTGCTCCAACGCGACTTCGTCGCTGGTCAGCGTGCCAGTCTTATCTACCGCCAACAAATTGAGTAGCGCCATTGCTTCAATCGCTGATAATTTCTGCGGTAAAACTTTCGCTTGAGCTAATCGCAAGGATCCAAATGCCAGCAGCAACGAGCTCGCCAGCAGCAGCCCTTCTGGCACAACTGTTACCGCCGCTGACGTAATGGTTTTTAGAATGACTACCACATTATCACCAGAAAAATAATAGACCGCAGTAATCAATATCGATAAAATAATTGCACCATATGTCAATAAGTAAATCGCCCGCCAAATCGCCATCTGTAGTGGCGTCAGTTCTGGTTTATAGCGCTTCAGGGCCTGACTAATCGTGCCAGCTTTCGTGTCATCGCCAATAGCAATTACTCGCGCCATACCTTCACCAGCCAATACCGTGGTCGCCGCCAATACTGTGTCGCCAACCTTCTTCTCAACCGACGCCGACTCGCCAGTTAGCATGCTCTCGTTTAATTCCAAACCCTTCGATTCCATTACTTTAGCATCAGCCGGCAGCTCATCGCCAGCTTGAATAACAATCTCGTCATCAATTTGCAACTCATCATAGTCTACCTCTGTAATCTCACCATTTTTTAACAACCGAGCTTTCGGTGCACTCATCAGCTCCAGCTGGCGCAAAACCCGCTTGGCGCGGAGTTCCTGAATAATACCAATCGCTGAGTTCACGACAATCACCACTGATATAAACCATGCATCACGATATTCTCGCACACAAATTAACGCTCCAGCTAACAGAAAAATCACCACAACTATTGGCGAGAGTAAGTTTCGCTTAATAATGTCCAAATAGTCGCCCATTAGCTTGTCGGTATCCTCCTATAATAAAATCGTGCGCCCACCCGCCAGCCATCGCGCGCGTCCGGGTCGAATTGATAGATTTCGCCATTTTTCACCTCAGAAATAACAACTAGGGCAGGATTATACGGCGCCAGAGTTTTATAAAACAACAAATCTTCATCAGTGATATGCTTACGACCAGGAAAAACTTCACGAAACTTATATTGTGCAATTTCCTCAAAGTAGTGTGGCTGTCCTTTAGGTGGTAAAAACAGCTCGGCACGCAAACCCATTTTTGAAATTATCTTTTTTACATCTGATAAAATCATCGGAGAAGTGGCTTCTAAGTACAACATCAATTGTTTTTTGTTCGTTAAAAAAACCGACGCTTTGGCAGTTCGACTAACATCAGCGTGAAATAAAATTATCGACTGGATATCAATCGACAAACCAAATTTTTCCTTCGCAATTCGTTCCAGTGCCAGCTCATCGTACGTCGCCTGATTCATAACTATATTTTAGCATTTTTTTATGAGGTGCGCGAGATAAGGAAGCATAAATAAATTGACATGGTAAAATGAATCTATGGATTTTCAAACTCGCTACGCCAAGCTGAACGCCAATCAGCGCCAGGCGGTCGATTACATTCACGGTTCGCTCCTGGTGATCGCCGGGCCGGGCACGGGCAAGACCGAGCTGCTGAGCATGCGCACCGCCCAGATTTTGCGCCAGACCGACACGCTGCCGGATAGTATTTTGTGCCTGACGTTTACCGAGAGCGGCGCTGCCAACATGCGCCAGCGCCTGCGCCAGATTATCGGCGAGGACGCCTATAAAATTGCCATTCACACCTTTCACAGCTTCGGCACGGAGATTATCAATCAGCACCGCCAGTATTTTTTTCACGGCGCCGATAGTCAGCCGGCGGATGAGCTGACGCAGCACCAAATTGTGACGGGGATTCTCGAGGGGCTTGATTGGCGTAATCCGCTAAGCGTTAAAAACAACAGCGAATTCGTCTACACCAGCGAGCTGATCCGAGTCATTTCTGAGTTCAAGCAGAGCGGCCTCACCCCGGCGGAACTGCGGCTGGTGATGGCGGATAATCAGCGCGTCATCGCCGATATTACCGCTGACATTCAACAGGTATTTGCTGCCAAGATTTCTAAAAAAACCATTGAATTATTTGCGCCGCTGGCGGAGAAAATCGCTCATCACGCTGCCGCGACTACTGCAAAGACCTCCGAAAACCCTGCTGATTCAGCGCCCCATGATGCCGCGACCGCCGCCAAAAGTTCCGCTCATCTGCCGTCCTCCATCACCCCGTACGCTCATGTTCTGGCGATCAGCATCGCCCACGCGGCCCAAGAGGCCATCGACGCCAACTCCACCAAACCACTAACCGCCTGGAAAAACAAGTGGTGCGAAAAGAACGCCGACGGCGAATTTGTCCTCAAAGATTTCGCTGCCAGCGAGAAACTATCTGCCGCCATTGACGTCTACGAAGCATATGGCAACGTGCTGGCCGAGCGCTCGCTGTTTGACTACGACGACATGATTTTGTCCGTTATTCAAGCCTGCGAAGCCCACCCAGAACTGCGCGCCAACCTCCAGGAGCAATTTCAGTTCATCATGGTCGATGAATTTCAGGACACCAACCTGGCGCAGCTGCGGCTGCTGTTCGACCTGACGGGCGATGAGGACAATCCCAATATCATGGCGGTCGGCGACGACGATCAGGCGATTTTCAGTTTTCAGGGCGCCGATGTTGGCAATATCCAGCGCTTCCGCCAGCACTATCACGACCCGAAAATCATCGTGCTGACGGACAATTACCGCTCGGCGGCCGGCATCCTGACGGCAGCGCGCGGGGTGATCACCCAGGGGGCGGATCGCCTCGAGAATACTATTGACGGCTTGTCAAAGCAATTGACCGCGCACGCGTCCGGTAGTGGCGCCCAGGTTCAGGTGCAGGAATTTACCTCGGTGAGCGAGGAGCGGGCAGGGGTAGCACAGCAAATTGCCGAGCTGATTAAACGCGGCGAAAACCCAGCGCACATCACCGTTATTGCCCGCCATCACAAGGAGCTGATCGAGCTGCTACCGTATCTATACCGAGAGAACCTAATGGTCAATTACGAGCGTCACGACGATATTTTAGAGCAGGACATCATTCAGGCACTGGATAAGCTAGCACGGGTCGTCATGGCGATTCATCAGAACAATCTCGATACCGCCAACAGCCTGCTACCAGAGGTCATCGCCCATCCGGCATTCGGCTTTTCGGCGCTGGATATCTGGCGATTAAGCCTCCACGCCTATAAAAATCGGCAGCTGTGGCTGGAGAGCATGCTGGCGAACAGCACCTTTCAGCCGTTTGGCGAGTGGCTGCTGGAGCAAGCCAAGGACGTGCCGAATCTACCGCTGGAGGAGCAGTTGGATAAGTTGTTGGGGTTGGAAGCCGGAGCTATCCCTATCGACTCCGTGCAGCGATTGCAGCCCGAGCGTCCTCAGACGCCCGGCGCGAAAAGAGGAGTCGACAGGGATGGATCCTGTGCTTACTCCAATGAAGAATCTTCGCTTAATTCTCTCGCCGCCCACTACTTCTCGCCCGAAGCCCTCGCTCAAAACCCCGACGCCTACCTGACCACGCTCGAGAGTCTGCGCACGCTGCGCCAAAAATTAC
>CAURBE010000006.1:0-43716 GCA_963523045.1 uncultured Candidatus Saccharibacteria bacterium
TATCCTTTCCGCCGTGCTTACGGAACTTACGAGTTGGGCTAAACTCACCGAGTTTGTGGCCAACCATGTTTTCGGTAATCAGCACAGGCACGTGCATCTTACCGTTGTAGACGGCAATCGTTCGACCGACCATTTCTGGGGTGATAGTCGAAGCGCGCGCCCACGTTTTGATAACGGTTCGATCGTCAAGGCTGAGAGCAGCGACTTTTTTCGCAAGCTTCACATCGACGAATGGACCTTTCTTTAATGAACGACTCATCGTGATTTACCTCTTCCTCTTCGCGTCGTGACGCGTGCGTACGATTAATTTATTTGAGCCTTTGCGGCGGCGAGTTCGATAACCCAGCGTCAACTGACCCCATGGCGTACGTGGTGCTTTACCAGTACCGTGGCGACCACCGTCACCACCACCATGTGGGTGATCTGCAGCGTTCATGACGACACCGCGCACGGTTGGGCGAATACCCTTGCGGCGGCGTCGACCAGCTGAACCGATCTTCACGTTCTGGTGCTGGACGTTACCGACCGTACCGATGGCAGCGGTTGCTTCCAGGCGAACTTTGCGAACTTCACCAGATGGCAATTTGATAGTTGCGTAATTGCCTTCTTTGGCCATCAACTGAGCTTTGGCACCAGCGGCGCGAACCATTTGCGCACCTTTGCCAGCAGTCAGTTCAATAGCATAAATCATCGTACCAACAGGGATTACAGACAGTGGCAGGCGGTTTGAAGCCTCAATTGGCGCTTCCTCGCCAGTCTGAATCGTTTTGCCCTTGACCATTGAGGTGTCGGCCAACACGTAGTGGTACAAATTGTACTGATCTTTCACTCGAGCGATGCGGGCTGAGCGGTTTGGATCGTACTCAATTTCTTCAATTGTCAGCGTCAGACCAGCCGGCAAATTGTGGTTCACCAAACGGTAGTGACGACGAACGCCACCGCCGCGATGACGCACGGTGATGCGGCCTTGGTTGTTGCGGCCAGCATTTTGCTTTTTGGCTTTGATCAGACTTTTGAGCGGTTTTCTTGTCGTGATATCCGACAAGTCCTGACTCGTCATGCCGCGACGAGCAGGAGTGGTTGGATTGTAAGCTTTCACTGGCATTACTTGGTCTCCTCCATCTGCTGCTCTACTGCGTCAAACACATCGAGCTTATCGCCATCTTTCAGCGTCACGTAAGCCTTCTTCCAATCCTTGCGCGTGGTCGTGCCAGGATAGCGGTTCTTGCCTCGTGAGAAACGCACAGCTTTGCCGTCTTGTACCAAGGTTTTTACCTTCAGAACGGTGACGTCAAATTGCGCTTCAACTGCTGCTTTGATCTCGTTTTTATTCAGGTCGAGCGGAACGCGGAACACGTACACGCCATTGGCGCTCTGTGCGTATGCCTTCTCGCTAATGCGTGGGATAATTGTCATCTGTTTCATATTACGCTTCCTCCTTGCCGAGCCACTCAGTGATTACTGGCAGAGCTTTCGGGGTTATGACAATAGTATCCGCATTCAGAATATGGTAGACGCTGAGGTAGCTCGCGCGAATCACCAATACGTTCTGGATGTTGTTTGTCGCGCGCATCAATTCTGGCGTCTTTTCGTCAACGACGATCAGTACGCGGCGCTCAAACTTGTTATCAGCCAAGAAGGTGGCGACCTCTTTGGTCTTGCCAGTCGTCTTGATGTCTTTGACGACGATCTTCTTCGCTTCATTGGCTACCGTCAAGGCTTGGCGAATTGCCACTTTCTTGGCAGTTTTAGACAATTTTTTGGTGTAGTTTTCGTTGCCGCGTGGGCCAAAGACCACACCACCACCGCGCCAGATTGGGTTACGGCTTGAGCCAAAACGTGCTCGACCAGTTCCCTTTTGCTTCCATGGTTTTTTACCACCACCGGAAACTTCACCACGCTGCTTGGTGGTTGCACTTGCCAAACGAGCGTTGGCCAGGTAGCTGTCATATGCCAATTTCAATAGTTCGTGATTTGGCACTTCAACAGCAAAAATGTCTTTAGGAAGTTTGGTTGATTCAGCCATTACTTGTTACCTCCTAAAATGATCAGCCCTTTTCGTGGCCCAGGGACAGCGCCCTTCACCCCGATCAGATTGGTCTCTGGATCAACATATGCCACTTCCAGGTTCTTGACGGTAACGCGCTCGTGGCCCATGTGGCCAGCCATCGTCTTACCCTTGAACACTTTTTGTGGATACATCGAGCCAATTGAACCTGGCTTACGAGTATTACCTTTACCACCGTGCGTCTTGCGGTGACGCTTAAAGTTGTGGCGTTTAATGGTTCCAGCGAAACCTTTACCTTTGCTGGTTCCGGTCGCATCGACAGAATCGCCGACTTCGAACGCGGAAACATTGATTTCATCGCCAACTTTGAGCCCCTCAGGGATCTCGTCGACGCGGAATTCCCGAATATGCTTCGGGGTCACTTGGGCTGGCTTGACGTGTCCAGCCACGGCCTTGCTCAGGTTCTTACCCTCTCCATAAGCGACCTGTACCGCATTGTAACCGTTGGTTTCGACAGTCTTCACCTGAGTCACGGTGACAGGGCCGGCTTGGATCAGCGTCACCGGAATGGCTTTGCCGTCTTCAGCCAAGAGCTGGGTCATACCAAGTTTGGTACCGAGAAGTGTTTTCACTTTTCCTCACTCCCACTTAAATACTCCTGATGACGTGCGGTTTCTGGGTTCTGAGTGAGGCGTTTGTGATAAGCGTCCCATCATAACCAGACCTGCTCATTCATCAAGGAGAACAGTTGATATTACGCGTAATAGAAATTACCTTGTAATTCTAGCACAAAACATTGGTTAAAGTCAAGTAAATCAGATCATCACACCCACTGGCGTAAATGAGGTCAAAATCGCCATCAAAATGAGGGTGACGTACCAAATCTTGCGGTTAAATTGATACTGTTCAATCTTCAGAACTAGCAACAGCGCTACGAACAAGCCAACTGGCACGGCCTGCACGGTGAAGGCACCCAGCTCAAAGGGGTTTTTGAGGCGTAGCCACAACGCGCTAAGGATGATAAATATCACCAATTTCAAGAAAAAGGTGCCGTCGTTTTCATAAATTCGCTCGCGTCCTTTGCGGCTGAACAAGGCGCTGGATTTTGAGCGGTTGCGGGCATAAGTGCGAGATTTTTGTTTTGTCATAAGCTTGATGAAATTATAGCATAAAAATCCGCCCCATTCAAGAGGCGGAAATTTCTAGCGCGTTAAAATTACATACGAATTTCAGCGTCAACGCCAGCTGGCAAGTTCAAATTCTGCAAGCTGTCGATAGTCTTCGGCGTGGCGTTAGTAATGTCGATCAAACGCTTGTGAACGCGGCGCTCATAGGTTTCGCCGCCCATTTTATAAACGTGCGGGCTTTTTACTACAGTGTAGGTGCTGCGGCGAGTTGGCAATGGCACTGGACCAGCAACGTTCGCGCCAGTACGAATTGCGGTGTCAATGATTTGTTTTGCTGATTGGTCGATGACTTTGTGGTCGTACGCCTTCAACCGAATGCGGATTTTAATTCCTGTGTCTTGAGCCATGGCTCCTCCTTTTGTACAATCCCGTAACCTCTAATTGCCACATTTTATGAACAACCGAGTTCTCGAGACAAATTATTATTAACTAGGCGATTATATCAATTTTCCTGGGCTTTATCAAGATGGGCGATCATCTCGCTGATGATCGCAGCGGAGTTATTTAGCGATTGCTTCTCGCGTTCAGTCAGTGGATAGCCCGTCAAAATTTTCACGCCGTCACAACAAATGATCGATGGCAAGCCCAGCACGACATTGTCCAGTCCGTATTCACCCTCAGCCAGTGAACAGACTGGATAGACCGTGCGCGTTGACTGACGCAAGGCTGAGACAATTTTAGAAACCACAAAGCCAATGGCAAAATACGTCGATTTCTTCGTCTCAATCACCCGGTAGGCGCGGTCACGGATTTTCTGCTCAATGCCCTCAATCATCTCCTCGGTAAAGCCCGGATATTCTCGAATGGGCACCTCACCAACCTGCGCGGTTTCGATGGTCGAAAACGAAGAGTCACCATGCTCGCCCAAGATGTACGCGTCGACTGCTTTACTGTCGACATTCAGCGCGTCCGCCAGGTATGACTTTAGCCGTGCAGTGTCAAGCGTCGTTCCCGTACCAAACACTCGGGTTTTCGGTAGTCCTGACTCTTTCAGCGCCACATACGTCAAGACATCAACTGGGTTACTGACGACCACCAAATACGGCTTGGCGCCACCAGCCATGATGTTTTTGACAATGTCACGCATGATGTTAGTATTGACACCGACCAGTTCCAGTCGCGTCTGACCTGGCAACTGTGGTGAGCCGGCGGTGATGACCACGATGTCATCGTCGTTGATATCAGCGTAGTCGCCCGCGCGCACCACCACGTTGCGGTCAAGCCCCATGGCGTCGTTGATGTCCGCTGCCTGGCCCCACGCCAAATCCGCATTGCGGTCGATCAGGACAATCTCCTCAATCACACTGCGCAGCGCACAAGCATACGCCGTCGTTGCGCCAACCATTCCGCCGCCACCAATAATCACCAATTTTTGTTTATTCACCAGACTCTCCTTTTTCTCTTTTATGGTCAATGGACTTATTTTGCCATAATCAGTGTATTTTTGTCAATTTTAGGTTTACTTATTGGTAAAAACAACACAGATTACTAAAATAGCGAAGACTGCAAGCGCTCTATAGGCCAACGGGCTAGTCTATCCTCGATACAACATGTCCATGTCTAAAGAATGTTTTGATAAGAGATCTCTTCATTAGCGCATGAGGTTTGACCATTAAAAAATCCCCCAGTTTTCCGGGGGATTTTTCGGATTGTGAATAAGATTATTTGTTAATCTTCGTCACCACACCAGCACCAACGGTACGGCCACCTTCGCGGATAGCAAAGTTCAGGCCTTGCTCCATAGCGATTGGGGCGAGCAGCTTAACCTTAAAGGTTACGGTGTCGCCTGGCATGACCATTTCTTTGTCAGCTGGAAGTTCAACCTCGCCAGTCACATCCGTGGTGCGGAAGTAGAACTGCGGCTTGTAGCCCTTGGAGAATGGAGTGTGGCGACCGCCTTCTTCCTTCTTCAAGATATACACTTCAGCCTCAAACTCGGTGTGTGGGGTAATTGTACCTGGCTTACACAAAACCTGACCGCGCTCAATGTCAGTACGCTCAATACCGCGTAGCAAGACACCAGCGTTGTCACCTGCTTGACCTTGGTCGAGAGACTTCTTAAACGCCTCAATACCAGTCACCACTGACTTCTGAGTTGGCTTCAAACCAACGATTTCAACTTCGTCGTTGATCTTTACGACACCCTGCTCGATACGACCAGTTGCCACGGTACCGCGACCCTTAATTGAGAAGACATCCTCAATTGGCATAATAAATGGCTTGTCCATGTCACGAACTGGCTCTGGGATGTAGCTGTCCATTGCGTCAACCAGTTCCATAATAGCGTCTTCATACTTCTCTTCACCTTCAAGAGCTTTAAGAGCCGATCCCTTGATGATTGGAGCGTCTTTGTCAAAGCCGTTCTTTTCAAGAAGTTCACGAACTTCTTCCTCGATTAGCTCAACCATTTCTTCGTCAGCCATGTCCATCTTGTTGAGGAAGACAACGATCTTTGGCACACCAACCTGCTTTGCTAGCAGCACGTGCTCGCGAGTCTGTGGCATTGGGCCGTCAGTTGCCGCAATAACCAAAACTGCGCCGTCAACCTGAGCAGCACCAGTGATCATGTTCTTGACGTAGTCAGCGTGTCCTGGCATATCAACGTGTGCGTAGTGACGATTTTTTGATTCGTACTCTTGGTGTGAAGACGCGATGGTGATACCACGCTGGCGCTCTTCTGGTGCGTTGTCGATCTGGTCGTACGCAATTGGTTTGTTAACTGCGCTTGGAAGGCGCTTTGCCAACACTGCCGTAATAGCTGCGGTCAATGTGGTCTTACCGTGGTCAACGTGGCCCATTGTACCAACGTTAACGTGCGGTTTGCTTCGGTCAAATGCATCTGCCATTTGTAGAAGTTCTCCTTATTTAATTATTATTTTTCACGCGGGTACAGTCCATTAAAAAGACCTCACGGCGTATGAGCTTAATTATAACGGTTTTCCAATCAGTTGTAAATAGCTTATTTTTTACTATAATACTTCGCTAGGAATGAATCTCGGAACTCGTAAAAAGTTCCATCTTCCAGACTGGCGCGGATATCATCAACCAGTTTAACGATAAATCGTTCGTTATGGATTGATAGCAGCGTGCCAGCCAGAGATTCGCGGGCGTGGAGCAGATGACAGAGGTAAGCAGCGGTGTAATGGCGGCAGGTATAGCAATCGCAATCTTCCATAATTGGCTCAAACAGTTCGCGATATTTCTGGCCGCGGACATTGACTCGACCACACGGCGTGTAGGCCGCACCGTTTCTGGCCACACGCGTCGGACTGACACAGTCAAAGGTGTCAATTCCCTGCTCAATCGCCGCAAAGATATCGTCCGGCTCGGAGATGCCGAGCAAATGCCGCGGCTTATTCTCGGGCAAGATTTGATTGACCCACTGAATCGTCTGGGCCATAGTTTCCTTTTCCAGCGCGCCGCCGATGCCGTAACCATCAAAATCCATTGCACCTAAAAACGCAGCCGTTTGCTTGCGTAAATCTTCATAATTTGCGCCTTGCAGCACGCCAAACAACGCTTGATATGGCTTGTCGGGACGAGCTGCACGCAGACGTTTAACTTCCGCCAAGCTACGCTCCGCCCACGCATGCGTCCGCGCCAATGCCTCCACCTGATAATCATACGGATCAATTAGCGAGGTCAGTTCATCAAAAGCAAAAGTAATGTCCGCGCCAATGCCCGCCTGAATTTGCATCGATAATTCTGGCGTAAATTTGTGGTACGAGCCGTCCAGATGTGATTTGAACATTACGCCGTTGTCGTCAACCCAAGCGTGGCGCGACGATTTTTTAGCGATGGCAATTTCCTCATCAACATCCGTGCTCATAGCCAATACTTTCTTAAAACCAGAGCCCAGACTTAGCACCTGAAAGCCGCCGCTATCAGTGAACGTCGGCCCTGACCAATTCATAAACTTGCCCAAATAGCCAGCCTTCTCGATGAGCTGATGACCCGGCTGCAAATACAGATGATAGGCGTTCGCCAGCACCGCCTGCGCACCAACCGACTCAACCATTTCCGGCACCATGGCTTTAACGTTGGCCTTAGTACCGACCACAATAAACGCCGGAGTCTTGATATCACCATGCGGCGTGTGAATAATGCCAGTGCGCGCCAGTGTGTCGTCGAGCCTAGACGTTATTTCAAAAGAAAATGGTTTTTGCTGCATAATCTGTCTGATTATATCATGAAATGTTCCGAGGATTGATTCGCGACAGACCGATAATATCGCGGGCGCGCACCAGGTAAAACTCATCGTCTTCACAATTACCCACCATTAAAACTGGCTCACCAAAACTGAGCGGCAACTCTGAAATGCTCGAGATAGGCTGAGATAATTCTGTCATGCTATTGAGCTCTGGATTCCACACTTCCAAGCTATCTACCTGTAGCGTAAACGGCTCAGTATCCTTATCGTTACCAACTTCTTGTAACGGAACATCATTCCACGAAACGACATTCAGTAAACTGCCCGGCAAACAGCAATACGCCATAACCGTACATTCACCGCTAAATTCCCGAGGATCATTGATTGTCGCTAGGACGTTATGTGCTTCATTATCATATTGCTTCAATATCTCAATTTGTTCTTTCAAAGGAAAATCATAGAAGGTCTCGCTGTCAAATAATTTACTCGCATCCTGAGCAATATCATGTAGTGAGGCTATAGCAAGTTCTAGATCTTCAGCATCATTCTGCAAACTTTCAAATCGTAATAACCTATCACGACTCGGTATAGCGTAAACTTTTCGCGATAAGCCGTTCAAGCGATCGAACATTACTACCTCAATCACTGCATAAATAGCTCCGTCATACCTAGCAAATTTTACCCCTTCAACATATACTTCATCATTATCAATAAATTCGTACTGTAGCCTCTTGCGTGAACCTCTTGGTGCTAGCACAAAGCCCGCCAGACTAACAGCATCAAGCTCGGAGCTATCGGGTAAGGCGTCATTCAGTGTCTGCGTATGCTCACGGAGCGTATCCGAAAAGTCCGACTCATCTGTATAGGAGAGATCAGTCGCCAATCGCCACGCCAACTGCTGAAATTCTTCGGTAAAAACAGTTTCAAACAAATCATTCCCGTCCTCACCACTATCATCATTAATTGGAAATATATCACACACATCATTCATATCAATGTAAAAGAGAACCGATGGGTATTGTGCGTCACACATCTCCAACTCAGGACGACCTCCTCGCCATACGAAAAACGGCACATTACCAGACAACACTTGTTTTTCTGCGTGAACATCGACACCGTATTCGATACTACCGACCCGTCGGCGATATGCCTGGCATTCTATCCGTACCTTGGCACCATGCACCATTTCATCCAAAACGCCATTCAAATCATCCAATAATTGTATTTTTGATTCATTGTCATGGATACCGTACACATCAACAGCTTCTTGAGTTTTATTGACGTAGTGACGAAGTTTGCGAATATGACGTGATATACCGCTAGTATCCGGCAACAGCTCGGCAGACACTATCGCCTGTCGATCCAGCGGAAAATAATAATCAGATGCAACGTTATCTCGTGCGGAACGCACGCACAAAGCCGCCATTTCATTGGTGTAAGTCGCAAAAGGTGCTGGATTATCAGGGTCAATTTCCAGAGACGCCACCATGTCTGCCACGCCCTCAACGGCCTGCAGGTCGTATGAACCGTCTTCAGCTAGAGCATAGCCAATAATCCTCACCCGTTCGCCTTCAATTTCGTTGGTGCGTATTACTCGCTCCACATCGCCCAGTGCTACAGCTTCCTCCTCGCCACCAAGTTGCATATTGGCCGCAGCAATTTTCCGCCAATCATCTTCGGATAATTGAGCGAGCAAATCAATACTTGTTTCAATTTTCGGAGACTCCATATGTTATGTATCGTATATTGCAACATAGCGAACTTCAAGCACAACCACCATCTCATGCGGTATACTATAACCATGAGCAAGAAAACGCTGATTGAGCTTGACTCGTGGCTGGCACCGCGTGAACCCGTCATCAAGGCGCGCGAGGCGTATATTTCGTCGACGCTGCAGAGGGTTTTGGACGGCAAATCGCCGGCAGATTTCGCCTTGGGGTTTTTACATTTTGGCCTGCACCAGACGACGGCGGGCTGGACGTTTCGCGAATGGGCGCCAAACGCTACGCGCATAGTGATGGTTGGAGATTTTTCAGAGTGGCAGGAGCACGAGGAGTTTGCCCTGCAGCCTGGCGCACATGGGGAGTGGAGTGTTGATTTGCCGAAGGATGCATTACACTACGGGCAGAAATATAAGCTGCGCGTCTATTGGCCGAACGGCGACGGTTGGCGCTTGCCGTCATACGCCACCTATATTGTTCAAGATGATGACTCGGTGGATTTTTCGGCCATGGTTTGGCAGCCTGATGAGCCGTATCAGTGGCAGCATAATATTCCACCTGCACCAAACGTGCCGCTAATTTACGAAGCGCATGTCGGCATGAGCAGCGAGGAGGAAAAAGTCGCCAGCTTCAACGAATTTACCGCGGGCGTCCTGCCGCGCATCAAGCAAGCCGGCTATAACACCATCCAGCTGATGGCTATTGCCGAACACCCGTACTATGGCAGTTTCGGCTATCATGTCAGTAACTTTTTCGCGGTCAGTTCACGGTTTGGCACGCCCGATGATTTTAAGCGGTTGGTTGATACGACGCACGGATTGGGGCTGCGCGTCATTATTGACATCGTTCATGCTCATGCTGCTAAAAATGAAGTCGAGGGTCTCGGTAATTTCGCGGGTGATCCAACGCAATATTTCAAAGCCCACGACCATCCAGCGTGGGATTCACGGCTGTTTGATTATGGCAAGCCGGAAGTGCTGCACTTTTTGGCTAGCAATTGCCGCTGGTGGTTGGATGAATACCATGTTGACGGCTTTCGATTTGACGGTGTGACCAGCATGCTATATCACGACCACGGTTTGGGAAAAAGCTTCACCAGTTATGATGATTATTTTGGCGACGACGTTGATAAAGACGCATTGGTCTATCTCAGACTGGCAAATGACGTCATTCACGCTGTTCGTCCCGACGCCACAACCATTGCCGAGGAAATGAGCGGACTGCCGGGGCTGGCGGCGCCGACAGAATACGGCGGCCTGGGCTTTGATTATCGTTTGGCGATGGGTGCGCCTGATCTCTGGATCAAGACGCTGAAGGAAAAGCGTGATGAAGATTGGGATTTGGGCGAATTGGCACATACGCTGAGTTCGCACCGCCCAGAGGAAAAGGTCATCACCTACGCCGAAAGCCATGACCAAGCCTTGGTTGGCGACAAGACGCTGATTTTTCGGCTGATCGACAAAGAAATGTATTGGCATATGGATAAAGCCGACCCCGACCTGGCGGTGGAACGCGGCATAGCCCTGCACAAACTTATCCGCCTGTTGACCGCCGGACTACACGGCGGCGGTTACCTTAACTTTATGGGTAATGAATTTGGGCATCCCGAGTGGATCGACTTTCCGCGTCAGGGCAATCATTGGTCGTTCAAGCACGCACGGCGCCAGTGGAGTTTACGCGATAACGGCTTTCTCAAATACCAATGGTTGGGCGAATTTGACGCGAGCCTGATAAAGCTCATCAAAACCGTTGACGACCCAGGTATTCACTACCTCACCATTCGCCAGCACGATCACGTGGTTAGTTTCATGCGCGACAATCTGCTGTTTATTATGAACTTCTCGCCCGATCAGTCGTGGACGGATTACGGTGTGCTAGCGGCGGTTGGATCGTATCGATTGGCACTGGACAGTGACGATGAGCAATTTGGTGGGCACGGACGCATCCAGCACGGTCAGCAGTTGTTTACCGCGCCACACGGCGATGAGCACCTCCTCAAAGTGTACATTCCAGCCAGAACCGGCATTATTTTACGGAAAATTGACTAGTCCTTTTTGTCAAAGTGTTGACTTTTTCGGACATATATGATATATATATTAGCCTTTTGACAATCTGTATCAGGATTGTCAAACGCATTTCGCTGTCAGGCCAGACGTTTGACAGCTTGAGGTGCGGAACGGCCGCACCTCACCATGCCTTCAGAGAGGAGGTGAAAAAAAATGAACAAAACTAAAGTTCTGAGGACGGCCGCCGCGGCCATCCTCATCGCTGCCGTCGCTGCGGCGGCTTGGGCTGGGCTCGCCGCCCAGCTCAATCGAGATGTCCCGGACTTCCTCCGGGACGCAGATGCGGCCCTGATGGAGCTTGGGGGCTCCATTGTCGGGCTAGCGGTGCTAGCCTGGCCAGCAAAGGACTCCGAGTGAGATGCTCGCGCGCCAGCAGAGGCGCGTATGAATAATAAATATCTGTGAAATCGCGGATCCACCGCGTCCCCGCACATGTTGCGGGGTTTTTCTTAGAAAATCTTTTCTAAAATTTGTTACACTAAGTATTGTGAAGAAAAAAGTACCGAAATTTATTGAACAGTCGTTGGCCAGGATAGCCAACTTTTACGATTTTGAGCCAGCGCACGATTTGGAGAAAATCGATGACAGCTTAACACCGAACATGCGAGCGCTGCGCATGACCATGACCATTGCTGAGCAGCTGCTGAGTATGGGCGTGGTGGCACGTGACGTGGTGCGAATGTCTCTGGGGATAACGCAGACATACTGCCAGAAACGCGTCCATATGGATGTTAGTTACACATTAGTAACAATTTCTCAGGATCGCGGTGTTGACCGTGAGCCACTGACGATGGCGCGCGTAATTGTACCAGATGATCCAAATTATCAGCTAATCCAAGCTTTGCAGCTTCTGGCGCTTGACATTCGTCGACAAAGATTGTCGTTAAAGGACGCAGAAGAACGATTAGAGAATATTCTTAAAAAGCCAAAACAACATTCACAATTGGTTATTTATGCGGCAGGCGGATTAGTGAGCGCGGGGTCTGTCACGCTTTATGGCGGCAGTCCACTGATGTCTGGCCTGGCGTTTTTACTCGGATTCTTAGCGACTGCGTTGCTGCGTTGGCTGGGTCATGTTGGTGCGCCGTTATTTTATTCTCAAGCACTTGTGGCGATTTTTGTGACGCTGGTAGCGGCCGGTGCGGCATGGTGCAGCAACTACTTGGGACTAAGCATCAATACAACACTACTGGTGATTAGTGGCATTGTCCTGTTGGTGGCAGGTCTGATGTTCGTTGGCGCGTTTCAAGATGCCATTGATGAATATTACATGACAGCGAATGCTCGGCTGCTGAAAGTGGTGATGGCAACAGGCGGCGTAATCGCTGGAGTGATGGTTGGGTTGTATATTGCAACCAAGTTTGGCATTACTTTTCCAGCGACGCCAGATCGCTTGACTTTAGCGGATCGGCATACACAGTATTTAGGATCAATGGCTATCGCGGCGGCATTTGTACTGAGAAATCACGCTAGATGGTTGGGCATGATTATTTCCGCGCTGGTGGCGGTTCTTGGGTGGTGGATCTCGCGATTGATGATGAGTTTCGGGTTTGATATCGTGACAGCCAGCGGCATCGCGGCGGCGGCAGTTGGATTAGTGGCCGTATTGACCTCCAGGCTATGGCGTTTTCCTTCATTGGCAATTATCGCAGCTGGAATTGTGCCATTGGTGCCGGGATTATCGCTATACAATGGCCTAATGGGTGTGGTGTTATATCCACCAAACAGCCCCAACTTCCTACCCGCTCTGGCAATCCTAGCACGGGCAATACTTATCGGCGTAGCGGTAGCGATTGGCGCATCGTTTGGTAACGTTGTCGGTCGACCAATTCGTCGCCGATTAATCAATCTATTCTGGCCACGTACAGCTCATTAATTAATACGAGTATATAAAATATCCCCGGAGGTCAACATTCCGGGGATATTTGGTTGTTGAGGATTTACCGGCTACTTGCTGCGCTTCTCGATAATCTCCTGCGCCACGTTCGGTGGTACCTCCTCGTACTGCGCCAGCTCCATGGTGCTGGCTGCGCGGCCTTGGGACATCGAGCGGATGTCTGAGGTGTAGCCAAACATATTAGCCAGTGGCACGAAGGCCTTGACCAATTTAGCACCGCCCATCAGATCTTCCATGGCGTCAATGCGGCCGCGGCGTGAGTTCAGGTCACCGATGATGTCGCCCATGAACTCTTCTGGAGTGGTGACTTCGACTTTCATGACCGGCTCGAGCAAAATTGGATTGGCCTGTTTGATACCTTCGCGGGCTGCCAACGAACCTGCTAGTGAGAAAGCTAGTTCCGAGGAGTCAACATCGTGGTACGAACCATCATATAGAGTCGCCTTGACATCAACCACTGGATAGCCAGCGATAACGCCGCCTTCCAAGGTTTCCTTGATACCCTTCATGACAGCCGGGCGATATTCCTGAGGAACCACGCCACCCTTAATCTCGTCGATGAATTCAAAGCCCTTACCAGCCTCATTCGGCTCAAAGCGTACCCAAACATCACCGTATTGACCACGACCACCGGACTGCTTGGCGTGCTTACCTTGGACTTCGGCGCGACCCTTGATTGACTCGCGGAAGGCCACTTGCGGCTCACCGATGTTCGCTTCAACCTTGAACTCGCGTTTCATGCGGTCGATCAAGATATCCAGGTGTAACTCACCCATGCCGGACATGATGGTCTGACCGGTTTCTTCATCAGTGTGAATGCGGAAGGTTGGGTCTTCCTCGGACAAACGCTGCAAAGCCAGCGCCATTTTTTCCTGGTCAGCCTTTGACTTTGGCTCAACGGCGATGGAAACTGGCGGCTCTGGGAATTCGATACTTTCCAGAGCAATTGGGTGTGCCGGGTCAGTTAAAGTGTTACCTGTGCCAGTGTTCTTTAAGCCAACCACTGCGGCAATGTCGCCGGCAGAAATCTTATCGATATCTTCGCGCTTGTCAGCATGCATGCGCACGATACGGCCGATACGCTCCTTATCACCAGTGGTGGTGTTCAGTACGTAGCTGCCTGAATTCAGCACGCCAGAGTAGACGCGTACGAAAATCAATTTACCAACAAACGGATCAGCAGCAATCTTAAACGCCAAGGCTGAGAGCGGCTCTTTGTCTGATGGTTTGCGGCTCACTTCGTCGCCAGTCTTTGGATTTTTACCCCAAATTTCGTCAACGTCCAGCGGGCTTGGTAAGAAGTCAACCATCAAGTCAAGCAGCTTCTCCACGATGACGCCGCGGCCGTCGCCGCCAGTTACCAGATAGAAGTCGCCAGCCAGCACGCGCTTGCGCAGCGCCATCTTCAGCTCGTCGATAGTAATCGCTTCCTCGCCTTGATCAAGGAATTTCATCATCAATTCGTCGTCAGCTTCAACGGCATTCTCCACCAGCAAGCTACGGGCGTTCTTCGCCTTCTCCAGCATGTCAGCCGGGATTTCGCCAACCTTCAACTCGTGATCAGTGTAATCATCGTAGGTGTAAGCTTTCATGTCAATCAAGTCAACCACGCCGTTGATGGTCTTCTCAAAACCAATTGGCAAGTGAATTGGAAAGGCTTGCTTGCTGAGGCGATTGTGAATTGACTCCAGAGATTTGTAGAAGTCGCCGCCGGTCTGGTTAATCTTATTAACGAAGCAAATGCGCGGCACGCCGTATTTGTTAGCCTGGCGCCAGACGGTTTCAGACTGCGCCTCAACGCCCATCTTGCCGTCGAATACAGTAACAGCACCGTCGAGGACGCGCAGCGAACGCTCCACTTCGGCGGTAAAGTCGATGTGCCCTGGGGTGTCAATGATATTAATCTTGTGGCCTTTCCAGAAGCAGGTCACTGCTGCTGAAGTAATAGTAATACCGCGTTCTTTTTCCTGCGCCATCCAGTCGGTGGTGGCACCATCGCCATCGCCTTTAACCACGCCAATTTTATGTGTCAAGCCAGTGCGGTATAAAATGCCTTCAGTTGTCGTCGTTTTACCGGCGTCAATATGGGCAATGATACCAATATTTCTAAAATTTTTCAGCGGAACATTCGTCTCTGCCATAATTTTCCTTTATATTACGTTAATTTGTCGAGATCTTTGGTAAATTTTTTGGCACCAAAAAACTACTCTTAGGGTTTATTATATCAGTTATGTGTGTTTTTGACTAGCTCTGAGTTGGGGGATTTTTAGGTTTATCAACCCCTTATGTTGGCGTAGTAAGCGGATAATTGGCTTGCAATGGCGGCTGTGGCGGATATTGAGTCCGCAGTATTATTCTCTGTCTCACCTATAATTCACAAACTGTAGTGGTGTGTCATAATTATTTTCACGCACCAGACTAATGACTTTCTGCAACTCGTCTTTCGAAGCGGAGGTAACGCGGACAAGGTCGCCTTGGATTTGTGGCTTAGCTTTGGGTATGGCAGCGCGAATGTCGGCAGCGATGCGCTTGGCGGTCGGCTGATCGAGACCCTGTTTGAAGGGAATTTCCCACGTGGTTTTGAGATTTGAGGTAACCTTTTCTTTGGTGAGATCGAGGACTTTGCTCGACTGACCCCGAGCCGCCAGTTTCTTGCGCACGATATCCAGCACCGCATCAACCTGCCAGTCGTTATCACCGGTGAGCTTGAATCCTTTTTTATCATCCAGCCAGTCAATCCCAGCATTCGTTCCCTTAAAATCGTACCGCCCTTGGATCTCTTTTTCTGCCTGTATGAATACATTATTCATCTCGGCTTTATCAATTTCTGACACAATATCAAATGAAAAACTTGCCATTTACCCCTCCTCGTTTTCCTCATTATAACAAAAATCGCCCGTTTTTCAGAGCGATTTCTGAGTGTACATTTTCCCGACAATTAGCCGCGAGCAAAGTGCGCAAAGGCGCGGTTGGCTTCAGCCATCTTGTGGGTGTCTTCCTTCTTCTTGAAGGCAGCACCAGCTTCGTTGTAAGCGTCAACGATTTCCAGCGCCAAACGCTGTGAGTATGGCATACCGCTGCGAGCGCGAGCTGATTGCACCAGCCAGCTAAATGCGTAGTGCAGCTGACGGTGTCCCTGAACTGGGAACGGAATCTGATAATTCGCACCACCGACGCGGCGGCTTTTCACTTCAAAGTTTGGGCTAACGTTTTTCAAGGCTTTCTCAAACACTGCCAATGGATCTTCTGAGTCCAGTTTCTTCGCAGCGGTTTCTAGTGCGGTATAAACAGCACGTTCAGCCGCTAACTTCTTGCCGTCCAGCATTGATTTGTTGATCAAGCGCTGCACCAGCACGCTTTGGTAGCGGCGGTCAGGTTGCAATTGGCGTTGTAATTTCTTGGTAACTTTACGAGGCATGATTACTTATCCCCTTTCTTGGTACCGTACTTCGAACGGCCCCGCTTGCGGTTGTTGACACCCTGGAGGTCCAACGCACCGCGGACGATGTGATAACGCACACCCGGAAGGTCAGGCACACGACCACCGCGGATCAAGACCACAGCGTGCTCCTGCAAGTTGTGACCTTCACCACCGATGTAGGCCCAAACTTCGTAGCCGTTGTTCAGTTTCACGCGGGCAACTTTACGCAGCGCTGAGTTCGGTTTCTTTGGTGTCTTGGTCGTCACACGCACGCAGACACCACGCTTGAGCGGTGCATTTTGGTCGTAGTAACGCGTTTTCAGGGCGTTGTGAATGCGACCCAGTGCTGGCGACTTGGACTTTTTCTTAGCCGTTTGGCGCGGCTTGCGCACCAATTGGTTGATAGTTGGCATCCAATTTCTCCTTGGTTGATTTACTAATTATGGCGATTTCACCTGGTGGCTCTAATGAGTTGGCGCGCGGTTTTACACGCAAAAACCAGCTTCTCTTAGTGCCTACGGCTTGGATTCAGCAACTCCGCCCCGTGTCTATACCTTTTCTGCCGAGCCCCGCAGTCTGTACACATTCAAACCACCGCGCGCCCCGAAAAGAGGAAACTCTGGGAAAGATTATAGCATAGATTACGCGCAATTGCTATAGAAAAACCGCCCCGTGGCTACCAGAGCGGTTTCCTCGCAGAAAAGGCGATTACCTACGCAGCCACGACCAATTCCTCTTCCTGATTGTCAGCGAACTCGTCCTCGCTTGGCTCGTCGGTTTCCATCTCTTCGACAGCGCCCGTTCCCACTGGGATCTTGCGGCCAATGATGACGTTTTCTTTGAGGCCATGCAGGTGGTCAGCGCGACCAGATACGGCAGCGTTGATCAGCACGCGAGTGGTGTCCTGGAAGGACGCAGCGGATAGCCACGAGTCGCTCCAGATGGACACCTTGGTGATGCCGAGCAGCAACTGAGTGTAGCTGATGAGGTTCTTGCCCTCAGCCGCCAGTTGCTTGTTGGTGTTCACTACTGCAGCCTTAGAGACTATGTCACCCGTCACAAAGTCGCTATCGCCAGCATCTTCGATTTGGACGCGGCTGAACATCTGGCGAACGATGATCTCCAGGTGCTTGTCGGCCACGTCTTGACCCTGAGCGGCGTAAATGCGCAGGACTTCGTTGATGATGTAGCGCTGAGTGGCTTCGACACCCTTCAGCCGCATCAAGTCGTGTAGGTTCAATGAACCGGCCGTCAAGCGGTCGCCAGCCTCGACAACGTCGTTAGCCTTAACAACCAATTGCATAGTGCCTGGGATTTCGTAACGAGCTGGGGCGCCAGCTTCGGCAGCGATTACCAAGGTGTCTTCTGCTGCTTCAACCACGCCGTCAAATGGTGCAATTAGTGGACGAGTGTCATCTTCGCCAGTTGCCAGCACATCGCCAGCCTTGACGCTTGAACCGGCCTTAACTACGATAGTTCGGCCGTCTAGCGGCAGGCGCTCAACCTTGCCAGATTCTGGAGTAACTTGGACGATGTACTTTTTGCCATCTTCCCAAACGTCAACTAACCCGGCAATTTCCGTAACAAACGCCTGACCCTTTGGTGTGCGTGCTTCGAACAATTCTTCAACACGCGGCAAACCCTGGGTGATGTCACCACCAGCCACACCGGAGTTGTGGAAGGTACGCAGGGTCAACTGAGTACCTGGCTCACCGACTGACTGAGCAGCGATGACACCGACTGGCTGATGATTACCAACCAATTTACCAGTTGACATGTCAACACCGTAGCTGCGCTGCGGGATGCCGTTGAGGTTGTTGGTTGACAAGACTGATTGAATCTTGACACTCTGGACGCTTTCATCATCATCAATTGAGTCAGCGATTTCACGAGTGATCAATTCGTCCTTGTTAACGTGACCTGGAATCGTCTCGGCAGCGTACCGGCCAGCCAAGCGGTTCGAGAAGTCGATCATCGTTTCCTCAGTTTCTGAGCGGTAAATTGCATAACCTTCGTCGTCACCTTCAACGTCCTCAACTGTGAAGACGTCCTGCGCCACGTCGACCAAACGACGAGTCAGGTAACCTGAGTCAGCGGTCTTGAGCGCGGTGTCGATCAGACCCTTACGTGCACCACGGGTCGCCACGAAGGCCTCCAGGCTAGACAGACCACCAGTGTAGGAGCTACGGATTGGTAGCTCAATTTCGTGGTTGGTCGCGTCCATCTGGATACCAATCATGGCACTCGCCAGCTTGACGTTAGAAATGTCACCACGTGCACCAGAGTTAACCATCATGGAGATACTGGTGTCCATATGTGCTAGCTGATCCTTCAAGAATGCAGTAATCTTATTGTCGACGTTTCGCCACGCACTGACTGTCAAGTTGTAGCGCTCTTCCTCAGTGATCAGACCTTGGTCGAACTGCTCAGAAATCAAAGCTGCCTTGGCGTCACCCTCAGCCACGAACTCAGGGATTTCGTCGAAGTGTACGTAGTCGGTCATACCGGTTGACACGGCCGCAGTTGTCGCAAAGCGGAAGGCTTGACCCTTCATGCGGTCAGCGATTTTGGCAGTTTCCTCGGCGCCGTACTTGTTGAAGATTTGTGCCAATACTTTCTTTAGCTGTTTCTTGGTCTGAACGTTGTTATCATACGGGAAGTCCTCTGGCAGAATCTCGTTGAAGAAGACACGACCCAAGGTTGTCTGACGCAGCTTGCCCTTTGCGAAGATCTGAATTGGCGTTTGTAGTTGAATCGTACCCTTATCATAAGCCATCTCAGCTTCGTAAACTGAACTATAGGTCTTAATGTCGTCAGTTTGTGCTTGTGGCTTATCGTAAGTTAGGTAATAGTTACCAAGCACGATGTCCTGTGAAATGTGCAGAACTGGCGCACCATCAGCAGGCTTCAGCAAGTTGGCGGTTGCGCTCATCAATTCACGAGCTTCAGCCTGCGCTTCTTTGGAGAGCGGCAAGTGGACCGCCATCTGATCACCGTCAAAGTCGGCGTTAAAGCCAGCACAAACTAGCGGGTGCAGTTGAATTGCCTTGCCTTCGACCAGAACTGGCTGGAAAGCTTGAATTGACAAGCGGTGCAAGCTTGGCGCGCGGTTAAGCAGCACATATTTACCTTCAATTGCTGAATCAAGCGCGTCCCAAACAACTGCCTCGCCAGCCTCGATCAGACGCGACGCCGAGCGGATGTTATGGGCAAATTCGTTCTTAATCAGCCAGCTGATAACAAACGGCTTGAATAGTTCCAGCGCCATTTGCTTTGGCAAACCGCATTGGTGAATCTTCAATTTTGGACCAACCACGATCACCGAGCGGCCAGAGTAGTCAACGCGCTTACCGAGCAGGTTCTGGCGGAAGCGGCCTTGCTTACCCTTTAGCATGTCGCTCAAGCTCTTTAAGCTACGGCGACCACCAGTCGAACTGACAGCGCGACCACGCGACGCTGAATTGTCAATCAAAGCATCAACTGCTTCCTGCAGCATGCGCTTTTCATTACGCTGAATCACTTCCGGCGCATTCAGCTCAACCAGCTTCTTCAAGCGGTTATTACGGTTAATAATCCGGCGGTACAAATCGTTCAAGTCTGATGTCGCGAACCGGCCACCGCTTAGAGCCACCATCGGGCGAAGATCTGGAGGAATCACTGGCAGAACGGTCATACATAGGCTGGACGGCTTAATACCGGCAGTTTCCATACTTTCCAGCATTTTCAGGCGTTTGAGCAATTTCTTCTGCCGCTGGCCTTTCGCGCCCTCGGCCTCTTCGGTCAATTTAGCGATAAGCTTCGGCAGGTCGATTTCATCGAGCAGCGCCTTCACCGCGCTTGCGCCCATGCCAACCTCAATCAGCTCGTCGTATTCTTCCGGCAAATTGCGATATTCAGTCTCTGAAATCAACGCACCCTTATTTAAGCCTTCCAATTGCGACTTCTTACCAATGTAATTTTCTTCAAGCTCCTCAACTTCGCGGCCCTGCTCCTTGGCTAGCTGCTTGATGTCAGCACCGTCTTCCTCCGCCATTTTCTCATAGCGAATTTTAATGGCTTTACGAGCCAAATCAGTTTCCGCTTCCAAATCCGCCAGGTATTGATCGCGAGTTTCTTCGTCGACGTTCAGAATGACGTACGTGGCAAAGTAAACGATTTTTTCAATGTTGCGGACGGTCATGCCCAGCAGTTGGCTCATAGCGCTCGGCGTGCCGCGCATAAACCAGATGTGCGCCACTGGTGCGGCCAGTTGAATGTGACCCATGCGCTCGCGGCGGACAATTGATTTGGTGACTAGTTCGCCGTTTTTATCGACGGCAGCTTCGCGCGAACGTACGCCCTTGAGTTTGGAATCGTGCGGATTGATATCCTTGACCGGACCAAAGATTCGCTCGCAGAACAAGCCGTCGCGCTCTGGCTTTTGGGTGCGATAATTAATTGTCTCTGGCTTCAAAACCTCGCCGTAGCTCCATTTCAGAATGTCTTCTGGGCTAGCTACCGCCAAACGAACCGCGTCAAAATCGCTGATGCCAGTTGCGTTAAATACAGAATTTGCCATCTTACGCGTCCTCCTTTATTTCTTCTACTTCATCAATATCTTGCACGCTCATACCACCATCAATTTCACCGATGTCGTCTGACTCGTCCAAGTAAACTTCTTCTTTTTCTTCATCGGCAGTAGCTACTGTCTTATCTTCTGGACCGCTTGAAGCGATGACATGCTCAGCGTCAACTGTTGCTTCGTCATCAACCAAGTCAACTCGAAGACCCAGACCTTGAAGTTCCTTAACCAACACGTTGAAGGACTCTGGAAGTTTTGGACCGACAATCGGTTCGTCTTTGATGATTGACTCGTAAGCCTTTGCACGACCGTAAACGTCGTCGGACTTAATTGTCAACATCTCCTGCAAGGTCGCAGCAGCACCGTAAGCTTCCAATGCCCACACCTCCATCTCACCGAAGCGCTGACCACCGTTCTGAGCTTTACCGCCGAGCGGCTGCTGGGTCACCATGGTGTATGGACCAGTTGAACGGGCGTGAATTTTATCAGAGACCATGTGATGCAGTTTGATCATGTGCATCACACCGACTGTGGTGCGCTCTTCAAAAGCCTCACCAGTGCGACCATCGAATAATTGCGATTTACCGTCACGTGCTAGCCCTGCTTTTTCTAGCTCATCAGAAATTTTCTCACTTGGCACACCATTAAATGACGGCGTTGCCACGCGGTAACCCAATGCTCGCGCCGCCATACCGAGGTGCGTCTCAAAGAGCTGACCAAGGTTCATGCGGCTTGGCACACCGAGTGGGTTCAAAATCACATCAACTGGCGTACCGTCTTCCAGGAACGGCATATCCTCAACTGGTAGAACTTTCGCCACGACACCCTTGTTTCCAAAGCGTCCAGCCATCTTATCGCCAACACCAATCTTTCGTAGTTGCGCCACAAAAATCTGGATTTGCATCAAGACGCCAGCTTTCAGCTCATGACCATTCTCACGGCTGAAAATCTTCACACCAACGACTTTGCCGCCGCCAGCATTGTTCATGCGCTGTGAAGTATCACGAACATCCTTGGCCTTTTCGCCGAAGATAGCGCGAAGCAGGCGTTCCTCAGAACTCAGCTCCTGTTCACCCTTTGGTGTAATTTTACCAACCAAAACATCGCCCGCCTTAACCTCAGAACCAATTTGAACAATTCCATCCTCGTCCAAGTGACGCAAGCTTTCCTCAGAAACATTTGGAATATCACGCGTCACAATCTCTGGTCCAAGCTTGGTCTCGCGAACTTCAACGGTGTAGTCCTTAATATTGATGCTGGTCAATCGGTCATCTTCAACCAAACGACGACTCATGATAATAGCGTCTTCCATGTTGTAGCCGCCCCATGGCATAAAGGCTACCAACAAGTTACGCCCTAACGCGATTTCACCTTCAGCAATTGACGCCCCTTCAATAAGAATATCACCCTTGGATACCTTATCTCCACGCTCAACACGAACTTTTTGGTTGTAGCAGCGATCGTCATTATTCTTAACAAAATGTTTCAAGGTGTAAATCTTTACACCATCAGCGTATTTAACATGAATTTCGTCAGCGTCAGCACGAACAACTTCACCATCAGCCTCAGCTTGAATTAAATGACCGCTATTTTCAGCCACTGCTCTTTCAATCCCCGTACCAACCGTAGCTGGCTCTGGAGTAAGAAGTGGCACTGCTTGGCGTTGCATGTTTGAACCGGTCAAGGCACGGTCAACGCGGGTTTTCTCAATAAACGGCACCAGCGCCGCAGTTGAACCTAAGATTTGGCGATGCGCCGCGTCCATGAAAGTAACCTGATCGGCGTCAACTTGCGACGGCTGCATATTGTTACGGGCATTAACGCGCTCATCACGGAAACTACCATCTTCATTCAAAACCTCACCAGCGTCAGCGATAACCTCGCCCAACTCCTGCGAGGCATCCAGATAAACAAGTTCGTCAGTCACCCGACCATCTTTTACGCGAAGATACGGGGTTTCAATGAAGCCATACTCATTAACCCGGGCGTAGGTCGCCAAGTTCAGAACCAAACCGACGTTTGCGCCTTCTGGCGTTTCCACTGAACAGATACGACCATAATGTGTCGGGTGGGCGTCGCGAACTTCAAATCCAGCACGCTCACGACTCAAACCGCCAGGGCCAGTCGAACTTAGGCGTCGCTTGTGACTCAATTCTGACAATGGGTTAACCTCGTCAAGTAGCTGTGACAACTGGCTTGAAGTAAAGAACTCACGCACTGCAGCCACAATTGGACGAGCATTGATTAGCTGGCTTGGGCTAACACTTTCCAGATCGGCCACACTCATGCGGTCCATGGCGTTACGCTGCATTCTGAGCATACCGACACGGAACTGACGGGCAATCAGCTCACCAACCAAACGAACGCGGCGATTATTCAACGCGTCAATATCATCAGCTGGCTCTTGGGTGTTGTTTAGGCGAATCACTTCACGCAGAATTGCCACCAAGTCGCTCATCTGCAACGTGCGATTTTCGGTCGTATTAGCCACATCTAGACCCAAACGCTGATTGATTTTGTAGCGGCCAACTCGAGAGTAATCAAATCGCTTGAAGTCAAAGAACATTCGCTCAATCATCTGGCGAGCATTGTCAACCGTCGCCAAATCACCTGGACGCAAACGACGATAAACCTCAATTAGCGCCTCATTCGCACCACGTGCCGTGTCCTTATCCAGAGTTTCCTCAATGTATTTCACGTCGCCCGTGTCAATATCAGCAAACAACTCCTTAATTTCGCTAGTCTTTGGATAACCCAAAGCACGCAGCAATGTCGTTGCTGGAATCTTGCGGCGGCGATCGATCTTCACATAAATCGCACCATTAGAAGCCGTCTCAAACTCCATCCACGCACCACGGCCTGGAATAATCTTGGCGCCGTAATAGTTACGACCAGCCACAGTTTCAGCGGTGAAAAATACGCCTGCCGAACGAATCAGTTGGCTAACAACTACACGCTCAGTACCGTTAATAACAAACGTACCACGATCGGTCATCCATGGATATTCACCGAGGTAAATTTCTTGCTCCTCAACCAAACCGGTTGTCTTGTTGGTCAATTCAACCGTCGCGTGCAGAGGCGCTTCAAATGTCAAGTTATTTTCTTTAGCAAACTGGTCGGTGTTTTTCGGCTCGCCAAAATAATATTTGCCGAATTTCAATGACAACTTTTGACCAGTATAGTCGTCAATTGGATTAACTTCTGAAAATATCTCACTCAAACCTTCTTCGACGAACCAGCGCCAAGAATCTTTTTGGTGAGCGATTAGGTTTGGCAGCGGCAGAGCGTTATCACCAGAGGTGAAATAGACGCGCTCGCTGCTTGTGGATGGTTTTTTTGCCACAGGCGTAAACACTCCTCGCTTTATTTAGTGGTTAATAGACGGCCGTGAAGATCCCTAATCCATAGCCTAAAATCACGATTTGCCCGCTCGCAATTTTCACCCGCCATGAATACACTACTTCTCTAAGTAATCATTATGACGAAAAATATCAATAAAATCAAGGGGTTTGCATAACTATCCTAAGCAGCAGTCGGCAATTCTTCCTCAATAGATCCCGCACAGACAGGAATAGGCTCGCCGAGCGGATTCTTCAAAACACCCAGCAAAGAAAAGGCAGCTCTCCCTAAGGCCTCGCGTACACGAGCAGCCTGAGGAACATCAAATTCCACGTCATGACGAGAATACAGACCAGCTAGTCTACCCACAACTCCGAACGAGCCCACCTCTCCACCATGCTTTTCATATGTACAAGGACTAACACTCCTCACGGCACCAGCAAATCTCTCATCGGCATCAGGAGAGGCGTAAGCGCAAAGTTTGGTGACTCTGCTTCTCATGGATCGACCGAAGTCCTCTCGTGCTTGCTCTACTATATCCTTAAGATAATCCGACCAAGCTTCCTCAGAATCATCGCTCACGCCAAAAGTCTCCATATACATAGGCCTGCCTGCTTGATTATCGCCATATTGCGGAGCAAATCCGCCCCTTTTAATAGTTACTCTCGCAGCAGCCAGTAAAGCGCCGCTACCGAGCCTTTTTACTGCATAAATTCCAGAATCCCGCCTACGCACCTCACGTCGTAAATTGCCTGGACTATTTATATCACGAATAGCACTTGTTAAGACGGGATTTGTCTGCCCTTCGCCTATAAGATTCCCCGCTCTCAGCCACATATCACGGATAGATTCCGCACATTCATCATCAATTTCATCTGGCGTCAGTCTGCCTATTCGTATCTCCTCAAACATTAATTCCTCCATTTATCTCAATCTCATCAATCAGCATATCATGAACCTCTTCGACATTTCCATATGCTAAGACAACTGGGATATCGTAATCCTTGGCAATTTCCAGATAGCCATCATCAACTTTTTCCTGAAAGTCCTGCCCGCGCGACTCAAAAGTGTCGGGATTTTTTAGCTCGCCGCGCATGGCGATTCGTTTTGCCCGCTTGTCATGGCTCAAACTTAGGATAATCATAATATCGGGGCACAAATACCTCTCGTCAGTAAATAGCTTGGTCAATCGTAAAATCTCAGACTCGTCATAGCCTTCGCCTCGCCCCTGATAAACCAGCGTTGAAATATAGTTGCGCGCACTCAGGACAATCTCCCTGCGCTCTAAAGCCGGCTGAATTTTTTCTCGCCACAATTCTCGGCGTGCTGCAGAAAATAATGCCACATTAACCGCCGCCGAACGGGCCAGATCACCGTTCTTAATCACCTTTCTTAGCTCATCGGCTATCGGTGTTGATTTCTCTGGGTCATCACTGCCAGGCTCCTCGACCACACAAACCGTCCGCCCACACTCTCGAAAATAATCCGCCAACTTAGCCACCTGGGTTGATTTGCCCGTTCCGTCATTACCTTCAATAACAATATATTTTCCTAAACTAGCCATCATCACCTCGTAATTACAATATGCGGCTTCTGTAAAAATACCAGCCATTTTTTCGTTTTGCCATCAATTTTTATCAAGTGAGTATGCTGATGTATCATCGACTTGGTTTTACTGCCTTGGGCTCGAGCATAAATTGAATAGCCACTAGATTCAAACCTAGCAACCTGATTAATATAGTCAATTTTTTCCTCGTCCTTCAAATTCGCCAACGAATCGACGTGCCGCTTAGGTATCACCATCAGATGGTCGCTCACACCGCAGCCGTCCCAAAAATCATAACCAAATCGATTTTTAATGATTAGACAATACTGCGTCTCTTCTACGACTTGACTCGTGTGTTGCGCCACCAATTGACAGAAGTCGCAACTTTCAGATCTATTACTTTTCTTATGATTATTATATTCTTTTTCTTTCGTCCGCCAACGGAACATTGAGCCAGTCATCATTATAAAATCCCCTCACTTAGACCTGGAATTTCCATAGGTTTATGTCGATTGTCCTTAAAGGCTCGCGGCAACATCATTTCAGGTCGCCAAGTCTTGATCAATTCATCCAGGTCATCAGTGTGCTGATATTTACCACTCATACCACCACGGCCACCAGCGTAACCGCCGTCAACCGGGCCAGTGTGATGAAAAATCAGCTGCCCAATCCTCTCGCCAACAGGCAGCACTACACTTTCGTGCTTATTCAAATTGTAAATCTCAAGTGTAATCCGATTAATATAACCTGGGTCAACCCAGCCCGCATCAAAGCATACAGCCACGCCATTTCTACCCCAGGAGCTACGACTTTTCACCTCAGCCGCGCCACCATGCGCCCGAATTCCCACAAACTCATGCGTGTGCGCCAAAATTCGCTCACCAGGCTTTAAGACAATTATCGGATGATCCGGCGGAATATTCTGAAATTCCCGAAAGCCATGCCGCTCACACCACTCGGCGTGCGGCATTGCTTTAAGAGGGCCTTTAAAATAGCGGTCAACGTCCGCCTTATCAAATGGATTATAAACCCGCGAAATCTCGTCATATTCCTGTTTATAAAAATTAAAGCCTAGCGTGAAATCCAAGCTGGCTTCTGATACGTTTTTTGGATTAAACGGCGTACAGACAATTGTCCCATCGTCAATTGCCGCCAATATATCTTTATTTGAATACACGCTCACTAAAAACCTCCCATTGCGTGATTTTTCTACCAAATCTCATTATGGCAAGTTTCCGTATTTCCAGCAAGCTTTTCGTAAATTTTACATCATGCTAGACTAAAATTATGAAGAAAGCTATTGTTGTTGCCTATGATAAAAATCGTGCTATTGGACGAAGCGGTGATTTGCCTTGGGGTCGGAGCTTACCAGCAGATTTGGCGCATTTTAAGAAACTGACAAAGGGCGGCAATGTCATTATGGGCCGAAAAACCTTTGAGTCAATCGGCAGCCGTCCGCTACCAGACCGCGAGAACATCGTTATTTCCTCGCGGCCCACTGGAGTTAAGAAAGTGTTAACAGCCATGAATTTACAGAGCGCCTTAGCTTTGTCACGCTACCCGACTTTCATTATTGGTGGCTCTCAAGTTTATAAAGACGCACTAGACACCCCAGAAATTGATACTATTTACACCACTGAGGTGGACGCTGCATTTTCAGACGCTGACACCTTTTTCCCAGAGATAGACATGAATATATGGAAGGAAGTAGATCGCGTACATCATCCAGCAGATACTGAAAATAGTTATGATTTTGATTTTGTGATATATAAGAGGAGGTAGTACTCTTAAATTGACAGTACTTGATACTTGTGATATAATATAACACATGAATAACAAAGCGCGTATACAAATATTAAACCCTGAAGACAACTCAGAATACACTACGGACGCAATACTCAGAGGTGCACAATACCCCGATAAGGATACTGAGCTGGCCAGAGAGGATGCTATGCTGTTCAATGAAGTGCTGGACGAGTAAAATATAGAGCGGGAAAGATTGCCACCTTATTGTATAATCCGGAAGCTGATAAGTATATACTTCCGTCAAAGAAAAATTCCTGCAAAAAGTAAATTATAGCTATTTCAGTCGGCAGACATAATCAACTTACACCGCAATCGGCGCCTTAATCGGCTGGTGATGCTCGTAACCCTCCAGACGAATATCATCAATGGTGAAATCGTCAATATTCTTAATATCCGGATTTAGCCACAGTTTCGGCAGCGGCAGCGGACGGCGTGATAATTGCTCGTCAACCTGCGCGCGGTGATTGTTATAAATATGCGCACTATTCAGGGTGTGGATGAATTCGCCGGGCTGTTTATCAGTCACCTGGGCGATCATCGACAGTAGCAGTGCGTAGCTGGCGATATTAAACGGTACGCCCAGGAACATATCCGCCGAACGCTGCATCAGTGCCAGATCTAGTTTGTCTTTCTCACCATTTTCACCTGGCCGCACATTAAACTGGAACATAGCGTGGCACGGCGGCAGCCCGCCAGACTGCACGATGTCGTCAATTTCCGCCACGTTCCAGGCGTTGACAATATTACGCCGCGACGTCGGGTTATTTTTTATCATGTCAATGGCATTTCGGATTTGGTCAATCGTCCCGCCCTTACCGTCCGGCCATTTGCGCCACTGCACGCCGTAGACTGGGCCCAAATTACCCCACTCCTCAGCAAAGGCGTGATTAGTCGCAATTTTTTTAATAAACGCTCTCATGCCAGCGCGCCACTCGTCGCCGTTAATTTCTGGAATGCTCTGGCCAGTTTTTTCCAGATAGTTCTTGTACGGCCACTCGTCCCAAATGTGCACGCCGTTTTGCGCCAGATACTCAATATTGCCCGTGCCCTTGAGAAACCACAACAGCTCATGTGCCACGCTAGTGAAATACAATTTCTTAGTAGTCATGGCCGGAAAGCCGTCCGCCAAATCATACCGCGTCTGCACGCCAAACACTTCCGTAGTACCCGTGCCAGTGCGGTCGCCTTTTTTTACGCCGCTGTCACGAACCTGCTGTAACGCGTCTAAATATTGTCTCATAATCCCTCCTTGCCTTCCCTCAATTATGGCAATATCTCAGCATAACCACAAGCGAAAATGGCGGTAGTTTTAACAACAAAAGAACTATGCCAGCTTACTTAAAACCTTATCAACCAACCCGTACTGTACCGCTTCCTGAGGACTCATCCAGTAATCGCGCTCCATGTCGGCCTTGACCTTACTGAGTTTCTGTCCGGTGTTTTTGGCCATGATTTTGGCCAACATTTCCTTCACCTCCAGAGTTTCTTTTAAGTCAATTTCCATGTCGGTCACCTTGCCACGAGTGCCGGAGGACGGCTGATGGATCATTACCTTGGCGTGCGGCAGGCAGAACCGCTTACCCTTGGCGCCAGAACTAAGCAGAAATGCACCCATGCTGGCCTGCAAGCCAATGCCGTATGTCGCCACGTCCGGCTTGATAAAATTCATGGTATCGTAAATCGCCATACCATCATAGACGCTACCGCCCGGGCTATTGATATAGAGCGAGATGTCCGCATGCGGGTCAACATACGCCAGATGCAGTAACTGCGCCACCACACTGTTAGCGGTATGTTCGTTAACCTCATCGCCGAGGAAAATGATCCGCTCATTGAGCAGCCGCGAATAGATATCAAACGCCCGCTCGCCGTCGGCCGACTTTTCGATGACAGTGGGGATAAGATATGATTTTGGCGAGCTCATCTTATTTATTCGTGTTTAATTCTACCAACTTAGCGACAGTTTTATCGGTAATCATTCGATTGGCGATATCACGGTGAACATTTGGATTATCAAACTGCTCCAACATTTTCTTATCTTTACCGTATTGCTGCTTAAAGAAGTCAATCTGCTTCTGAATCTCATCGCGAGAAGCCTCGATCTTCAATTCTTTTGACAATTCTGCCAACACCAGACCAGCCTTAACACGCTTTTCCGCAGCTGGACGAGCTTCTTTCTTTGTCCACTCGTCTTTGTCCTTAAAGCCCTGAGTCTTCAAGTAGCTATCCAAACTTAGTCCGCTGTACATCAAATTCTGCGTCAAATCACGCTCAATTGACCGCAATTGATCTTCAACCAAAAGCTCCGGTAGCGCAACCTTACTCTTCTCCGCCAATTCACTGACCAGCGCATCCTTAAACTTCTCGTCAGCTTCACGATCTTTCTGCATGGTCAGTTCGCGCTTGATGTCTGCTTTCACTTCTTTCATCTCTGTAAAAGGACCACACTTTGCTGCAAATTCATCATTCAGCTCTGGCAATTTCAGCTCGTTAACTTTATGGATTTTTACAGTAAAGACAACGTCTTGACCAGCCAAATTATCAGCGTGATAATCTTCTGGGAATTTCAATTTCAAATCAAATTCCTCACCAGCTTTATGACCGATCACACCCTCTTCAAAGCCTGGAATAAATTGACCGTCACCAAGCTTCAAGCCATATTTCTTCGCAGAGCCACCCTCAAATGCTACGCCGTCTTTCTTTCCCGTAAAGTCGATTACCGCTTCATCGCCAGCCTTAGCTGCACGCTTTACTTCTGATTTTTCAGAATAATTTTTACGAATTCGCTCAATGACGTCATCGACTTCTTTATCTTCAACCTTAGCTGTTTCTTTTTTTGCCTTCAGCTTTTTATAATCACCCAGCTTCACCGGTGGGATAATCTCAACTTCAGCCGTAAATTCTAACTCAGCACCCGGCACAAATTTCTTAACCTCAACGCTTGGTCGTTCCAACGCCTGCAATTTTTCCTGTAAAAACGCCTCGGCCACTGCCTTTGATAAAGCATTTTCTAAAATTTGCTCCTGCAGTGCGTTCGGGTTGACATGCTTAGCGGCCACGCTTGCCGGAACTTTACCTTTACGGAACCCTGGAACCTTAATATCGCGAGCTAACTTTGTTAAAGCAACCTGCTCAGCATCAGCTAATTCACTCGTGCCCAGAGAAATCGTCAATTGAACTTTAGTATCTGATAATTTTTTTACAGTCGTCTTCATAAAGACTAATTATAACAGATATCAGATTAGAGCTCAAACGCCGCATCGTCGTCGCCATCATACCGACGATCTTTGACAATAGTCACAATTCGCTCAGCACCAACCTTTTGCTCGTCAGACTCCACCAAGTTCCGAACCGTGTACGCACCGCTAGCAATTTCGTCCTCGCCTACAAACACCGCGAACGGAATTCGCTTTTTCAATGCCGCTTTTATTTGCTTGTCGATTTTTCGTCCAGTAATATCCAGTTCCGCTCGCACGCCTTCATCGCGTAATTTTCGCGCCAAATTGTCCGCGCCCGTCAGCGATTCTTTTGACACCGGAATGATATACACATCGGTTCGAGAAGGCAACTTTGGCAACAAATTATGCACCTCCAAAAACTGCTGCATGGTTGTAGCGCCCATGCCAACACCTACCGTCGCAATTGGCTCAACACCAAACAAGCCAACCAAACCATCATATCGTCCGCCTCCGAACAGCGCCCGATTATTCTCCGGTGAATTGTCAAACAGCTCAAACACCATGCCCGTATAATAGTCCAAACCGCGCATAAGTGTTACGTCAAACACCGCATTTTCAATACCTTTTTGGCGTAACAGCTGCATAACCTCACGAAGTTGTCGTACGCTATCATCGTCCGCTAGTTCGCCTGGCAAATCATCAACCGATTTCATGCTAATCATCTTTGCCAATTTCGGCAGACCCTCGGCTGCTTGGCTGCCAAAAATCTCAATAGCTTGTCTCTTAAATTCATCAGCAGAAATCTTATTTTTCCTATCCAGCAGTTTCATCATCATCGTCGAACCAACAATATCCAGCTCCAAGAACTGGCTCATCAGCCGATTAATCAATTGACGATTATTCACTCTGACCGTAAACATGTCTTGTTTGGCGCCAAAGTTCATCACACTAGCGTGACTTAGCTCAATAATCTCCGCATCCGCCGCGGCGCCATCCACGCCAAACAAATCTGCGTTCAATTGCCAAAACTCACGTTCACGCCCGCGCTGCGGCCTTTCATAACGCATAAAATTAGCGATGGAATATAGCCTGGCTGGCATGGCTAGCTCCTGACGCTTAGCGGCCACCATTCGAGAAATCGACGGCGTCATCTCTGGACGGATCGCCACCATTCGCCCACCACGATCTTCAAAGGCATAGGTTTGCTCGCCTGCCAGCTCTTGGCCTGACTTTGCCAGGTAAATATCTAACGGCTCCAATAGCGGTGCGCCATATTCTTCATAGCCAAAGCTTTCCGCCGTCCCGTGCCAAACGTTGAAAATGTAATTCTGCAGACGCTTTTCCTCTGGAAAATAGTCTCGCGAACCTTTGTAACTTTGTGTAGATAAACTGCTCATGTTAGCTCCATTATGTCATTATTTATCATTTATAGCAATCAAAAAAGCCGAGGCAGAACTCGGCGCATACAATCAAAATCAGAGTCCTACCTCGGCAACACGTGTGAATGATGGAATCTAGGGGAAATCATGGGGTTATTATAGCACATTTTGCTGCAGCCAACAATACATCGCCACAGTCGCTGCCGCACCGACATTGATGGAGCGGGTTGAGCCAAATTGCTCAATGGCTACAATTTTATCTGCCGCTTGTACCATCTCCTCGGAAATTCCCGGCCCTTCCTGACCAAACACCAGTACCGCGCGCTTTGGTAAGGTCGTCTCTGACATATTGACGCTGCCCGGGATATTATCAATCGCAATAATTTCTCTGTTTTCAGCCCGCATTAGCTTGACAAACTCCGCCGTCGAACCGACATAATGTACGTGCAGATATTTATCCGTCATCATGGCGCCGCGCTTGTTCCATTGCCGCCTGCCAATGACATAAATCTGCCGCACGCTAAAAGCATTGGCGCTCCTGACAATCGTCCCCATATTAAAATCCCGCTCGGTATTCTCCAGAGCAATCACCAAGCCGTGATCCTTAGCGTCCAGCTCTTTTACGATCTCCGCCTCGCTCCGACCTTTGAACTCATCAATCACATTTCGTGTATCTTTCATCTCTGTTATTTTAGCAAACGTCGTGAGAAAGAGACAAGAAGTTGACAAAAAAACATTGACATTTTTTCATATATGTGATATATATATATCAGCTTTTGTTGACGAGTTGAGTAAAATCCTTGTCCGAAAGTGAACTTTGACAGGCAATCGAATACAAGATGAGGTTTTATTTCTTTTTAACCACCGTAAGAGAGATAAAATCTCATCTTGTATTGTTAAGAGAACAATGCCTCATACTGCAACCCTGTAGTATGAGAACGTAGATGAGAGACAGAGAAAGGCACCACAATGTGGGATTACTTTATGGATGAGCTCGATGATGCGGTCGTTGATCTCCAGACCGACTGGAGTAAAATCAGAGACCAGCTCAAAAACGTTGACCTCTCCCACATTAAGAGTTCAGAACTAGCTAATTACAAACGGAGGCACACAACCTCTCTCCAGAGGGTTAAGCAGTTTGCAGAAGTTCTGCACAACGACTACTACTGCGATACAAAGCTTGTGATTGGCAAACTCAAAGAGGTACTGGATGAACTCAACGACCGCATCATCGAGCTCCTCGGTGAGGTCAATAGAGGTGACGCGAGAGTCGAAGAAACCATCTTCGACACCGCTGCAAATAACATTTCCGCGACTTACGAGATCTTGGAGGAGATGGAAGAGTTCCTGAACACTTCCTCCAATGGGGTGCTTAACGCGATGACTCCCTGCATCGTTAGAGTCGACTTCATAAAGCCCTGGGAAGACTATGGGTACATGAAAGACGCTCTATACAGGCGCAGTAGCGACCCCATCTGGTAGAAGGCACGCCCTACATGACAGGCAATTGTTCTTTTACGATTGCCTGTCATGTAGACTCTGAATTTACGTTATTAAAAATCACCCTGACTACGGGTGATTTTCTTATAGTGAAAAATTTCAATTCTTGGTGCGGATGAAAGGACTTGAACCTTCACGTACTTGCGTACACTAGCACCTGAAGCTAGCGCGTCTACCAATTCCGCCACATCCGCGTGACTACGTGCTAATTATAGCCCAATTCCCGCTCAACATCAAGCTTGATTATGAAGCTTACACCACATATTTAGCTCTGCCGCTAATTCCTTCGGCTGCACTTCTGACTTCACTCCAGGATTGAAAACGCCAGACGGGTCAAAAATACTCTTAACTTTGGCGTATAGCTGCTTTTCATCATCGGGCAAATTTTTATAAATAAAGTTGGCTTTCAATCGTCCATCGCCACCAAAGCCCGCAAACGAACCATTATGCTTATCGATAATTTGCGCCAGTTCGCTAAGTAGCTGCAGAATCTTCTGGCGCTCGCTCACCTTTTTACTGTCAAATGTAGGATATAGGGCAATATAATCGCTTGAAAAATCGATAAAAATTGGCAAATTCACGCCGTACTTTGCTTCCAAAGACTTCATACTTTCAATAAAACCGGACATTTGCTCTGACGCCATTAAAATCCCAGAAAATGCCCGCGGTGTAATCATGTGAGGCTCGCTTGGCATTTCCGCCAGCGCCAATACAGAATGCAAGCTAAAGATATCTTGTTCTTCCAGATTTATATTTTTTATGTCCACCGCCTCTGAGGATTCTAATTTTCTCATTAGCTTTTTCGTCGCCTTATTGCGCGCCCGATCAGAAAACTCATCAAAAATAGCCAGAACCACTACACCCTTAAAACATTCCTTTGGCGCCCACTCAACGATTTTCCCTGCGACCGCCGCTCGACGGAAGAGTCTCCCATCAATCAACTCCACTGACGAAGCCTTGCTCCTTGTCGCTAATTCTATTGCCATCTGGGCGTCCGCTAATCGCTTATACGATGCTGCCACAACCGAATATTCCGGGTGAACAAATTGAGCCTTCATGATAACCTCGCAAATCACCCCCAGACTTCCCTGACTGCCAACAAAAAGCGGCGTCAAGTCAAACGAACCATCCTTTTGCTTAACCCGAGAAATACCACTGTATCCCACTGTATCCGGCAGGTTTGGATCCATTTGCGAAATCAGATCAGCATTATCTGAGATTAAATTATCAATCTCTCGATAAATCTCACCCTCAAACGTAGATAAACCCTTTTTCTTACTCAGTTCACGCCGCGATATGCGCCCAGTCTGAATCACATCACCATTACTTAAAACGACCTCCAGCTGCTGGATAGATTTGGTTAGGGATCCGTGTGCTCCCGATAAAATTCCGGCTGGAGCTGTGCTGATTGCACCGCCAATCGTGCCATCCTCCGCCACATACCCCGTACGCGGCAACCCCAATCCTTTATGTGTTGACAGCGCCGCGTTAATTGCCGAGAGTGAAATTCCTGCCTGCACGTGAATCAGTTGCTGACGAGGATCGATACCAACCACGTGATTCATGTAAGATTTTTCGTCAATTGCAATGCCTTTATTTGCTGCCGCACCCGTACCGTCGGTACCGTTACCTCGAACAAACACTGGCAGAATATGACCTTTTTCAGCCAATTGCGAGCAAAATCGCATTACTTTACGAATATCGTTCATACTAGCCGCACGAACAATCATCTCTGGCCGGCGTGCCACTAGTCCATTGTCAATCTCCACCTGATTCAAAGCAAAATCTTGGGACACAACTTCGCCACTCAAATGTTCATTCAGATATTTTGCAACCTTATTCATTAATCCTCCTTGGTCTATTACTTTAATTTTAGCATAAGCATGTGTAGTTGATAAGTGGAATTTGCTTTGCTATAATTATGGCATGCGGATGTGGTGGAATTGGTAGACACGCATGCCTTAGGAGCATGTGCCTCACGGCGTGAAGGTTCAAGTCCTTTCATCCGCACCAGGGTTTTATTTTTACGGGAGATTAGCTCAGTTGGCTAGAGCGCACGATTCACATTCGTGAGGTCACAGGTTCGAGCCCTGTATTTCCCACCATTTAAATACTGATATACTATGGAATCTTTCTACGTTACATCGACTCAACTTGATATAGAAATGGCGACTGAACCTCATCCATCTGGTTTGGTTATATTTTCAAAAGAGCTATCATCCAAAGAAGGACCAATAGGTCACATAATAGTATCTCCCGAAAACGAGCCGCTGCTATCAGAGCGCGAGAGCTGGGGGATAAGTGTTAATCAAAACTCCAGCCAAAGTGACGTAGCTCCAAATTATTTCACACGAGTAGAGCCTGCCTATTGGAATATGCATACCCCCGTCAGACAATATGCCTGATTGCCCTACCCTGCTAATAGCCCACACAAGAAATAGAAAAGTGCCGGAGTTAGCCCATCAAAGACTAGATATAGATCCAATACTAGTTAAAATGGCAACTCAGGCCCTAGGCATCGTGATGGCAAATCCAGATATTTTACATAGGACCGACGACAAGACCAGATTAATGCGTTTTTCCAAAGATCAGCTTAATGAACAATCTGTGACCATTTATTAAATACAATTCCCCCTACTCTTTTTATTTTCTCCCACTCATGGTAAAATTTTATATTAAGAGGAAGGTCTGCGGTAACATCAGACCATATTTTTATGAAGGACGCTAGCAAGATTCGAAATATTGCCATTATTGCACACGTCGATCACGGCAAGACGACCATGGTTGATGGGCTGCTCAAACAGTCGCGCACATTTCGCGACAATCAGGCTGAGATGAGCCAAGAACTGATCATGGATTCGGGTGATCAGGAGCACGAACGCGGTATCACCATCACCGCCAAACAGACCTCAATTTTTTACGGTGATTATAAAATCAACATCATCGACACGCCGGGGCACGCCGATTTCTCGGGCGAAGTCGAGCGGACGCTGCAGATGGCGGACGGCGTACTGTTGATCGTCGATGCCCAGGAAGGGCCGATGCCGCAGACGAAGTTTGTGCTTTCAAAGGCACTAGAACTGGGTTTGAAGCCAGTGGTGGTGATTAATAAAATCGATAAACCGGCGCGGCGAATTGCCGAGGTTGAAGACGAGCTGAGCGATCTATTTTTGGAGCTAGCGACCGATGATAGTCAGCTGCATTATCCGATTTATTACGCCGTTGGGCGCGACGGCAAGGCGTGGCGGGAGATCCCTGCTGACCCGAGTGAAGACGCCGATCTCACACCAATTTTTGAAGCAATTATCAACGATATCCCGGCGCCGAGTGTCACAGCTGATGGCGGTTTCCAGATGTTGGTGACCAGCCTGCAGTACGATACCTTTCAAGGTAAATATGCCATTGGGCGGATCGCTCGCGGGTCGGTTAAGCGCGGTCTGCAGGTTAGCTTGATGAAACAGGGCGAAGTATCGGGCTCAGCGCGAATTGAGAAAGTTTTTGGTTACCGTGGGCTAAACCGTGAAGAGCTTGACGAGGCGTTTGCTGGCGACATTGTGGCGCTGGTTGGCGTGAGTGAAGCGCACATTGGCGATACGATTGCCGACAAAGAACAGCCGGAAGCCTTGCCAGCGATTGCCATTGAAGCGCCAACATTGAGCATGTACCTCGGTCCAAACACCAGCCCGATGAAAGGGCGCGAGGGCGAATTTACCACCTCACGGCAAATTGGCGACCGCTTGCGGCGGGAACTAGAAACCAACGTGGCGCTGCGCGTCGAAGAAAACGGCATCGGCTTTACGGTGTCTGGCCGCGGCGAGCTGCACCTCAGCGTCTTGATCGAGACCATGCGGCGCGAGGGCTTTGAGTTTGAAGTCGGCCGCCCGCAAGTGGTGACCATCACCGAGGACGGCGTCGAGAAAGAGCCAATTGAAGAATTACAAATCGAAATTAGCAGTGAATTCATCGGCGCAATCAGCCAAGAGTTGGGTACGCGCCACGCTGAGATGAAATCGCAAGAAACCACTGCCAGCGGTGCTATCCGCATGACCTACGTGCTGCCGACGAGAGCGTTGATCGGTCTGCGAAACGTGCTGCTGACCGCCACCAAAGGCACGGTGATCATGAATTCCCTGCCATATGGCTATCAACCGCTGGGCGGCAAATTGCCAAAAACCCGCGGCGGCGTACTCATCGCCTTTGAAGCTGGCACTACCACGCCGTATGCGCTGCAGGCGGCTGAGGCGCGCGGCGAACTCTTGGTCGGGCCGGGCACGGAAGTATACGCCGGGATGATCGTCGGTATTTATAACCGCCAAGAAGACATTGAGATTAACGTTTGTAAAGCTAAGCACCTGACCAACATGCGCTCCAAATCATCCGATGGCACGGTGCAGCTAACGCCATTTACACAGTTTAGTCTGGAGCAATGTATTGATTTCATCGAGGACGACGAACTACTGGAAGTGACACCAAAATCTTTGCGCCTGCGTAAACGCTACCTCGATGCCAATGAGCGAAAGCGCGCCGCCAAGAAGTAGCCTCCTGCTATTGACGACATAGCACATACGAAAATCGCCCAAGCTGAGGGCGATTTTTCGTGGATGGAGCGAACCGAAGTTAGTCCACCAATGTTTCTTTGACACGCCTGGACAAAATGAAATAGAGCGACATAAGGGCGCCAGTCAACAGAAAAAGTGCGATTACAGCTATGCAAGTGGTGACGTTGTTGGAATCAGAGCTGGGCTCGCTTGCGGAAAGAACAATTTGCAATACCGAAAGATATGCCGCACCCGTCATGTAAGAGGCGATTGAGAAATAGCGAGCAATTTTTTTCTGTAGGTTAATCAGTATAACTGCAGCAATGGATAAAATTGCAACGACTGGCGCAAAAATAACCGAAACTACACCAGCGGCAGTACTTATATCCAACAAAGACCCAAAGAATACCAGTGTAAATAAGATACCACCGAGTCCCATAAGTATGGTTAAGAACGCTAGCCAGCCCTTAATACCCTTCAGGGACTCAGCCATTACTACATACTGAACTGGCGCTGCTTGCGGCTGCGCAAAATATTGCTGGTTAACTGGCTGCTGCTGATATGGCGTATCTTGGGGTTGCGGCGCAGGACCATATTGCGCACTCGGATCTGGCTGCGGTGCGTACTGCGGTTGTTGTGTTTCTTGTTTTGCCATATTATTTTCTCCTATTAAAGAAATATTGATACGCCAATTATAGCATATCCTTAATGTCTTCCGGCAAAAATCCTTTTTCGTGCTGAAAACCAGCTTGCCATTTGTAATCTTTCGCGTAACCTAGGTCTTTCATTAGCTTGGTAGCAGCATTGCGAAGGTGCAGCGGCACCGGCGAATTGGGATATTTGTGCGCCAGAGAAAAAGCCTCATTCATCAAATCAGTAATTTCGCGCGATTTCTGGCTGCGCGCCAGAGCGATGGCGCAGTGGAATAAATTATACTTGGCTTCAGGCAGCCCAACGCGCTCCACCGCCTCAAACGTGGCGACCGCCAAGCTCAGCGCACCATTGCCAGCTAGACCAATATCTTCTGACGCAAAGATGACCATTCGCCGAGCAATGAACTTTGGATCTTCACCGGCGTCGATCATGCGCGCCAAATAATACGCCGCAGCCGCCGCATCGCTGCCGCGCAGTGATTTAATGAACGCCGAGATGACATCATAATGCGCATCGCCTTTTTTGTCATAGCCCGGCAAACGCCGCTGGACAGCCGCCTTGACAACCTCTGGCGTGACTTTTTCACCAAAACTCAGCGCTAACTCCAAATTACCGAGTGCCACCCGCGCGTCGCCGTCCGCCAATTCTGCCAGATAGTCCAAAGCCTTGGGCAACACCCGCTTGGTTTGTTTCAAAACTTTTAGCGCTCGCTTCAACACTAGTATAATTTCATCTTTGGTCAGTTGCTGCAGCACCAGCACCCGCGTCCGGCTGAGCAGCGGCGTGATCACCTCAAAGCTCGGGTTCTCAGTGGTCGCGCCAATCAAGGTAATCAGCCCGCTCTCGACGTGCGGCAGAAATGCGTCCTGCTGCGCCTTGTTGAAGCGGTGAATTTCGTCAACAAACAAAATCGTCCTCAGCCCCAAATTCCAGTTCTGTCGAGCATGTTCAATTACCTTTTCGACGTCTTTTTTGCCGCTGGTCACAGCCGACAATTCAATGAACTCGGCATTAACTTCGCGGGCAATAATCCGCGCCAAGGTAGTCTTACCCGTCCCCGGCGGCCCCCACAAAATCAAGCTAACCGGCTCGCTACGCTTAACAATCCGACGAAGCAACTCGCCCTCGCCCAGCAAGTGGCTCTGGCCAATCACCTCATCCAAGGTTTGCGGCCGCATCTGTTCGGCCAGTGGTACTCGTCCCATATCTCTATTATACGCGTAAATTAAATTACTCATCAAGCTGCAGCTGTACAAAAACAGCTAACACCGATAAAGCTACCAGCATCCAGCCGGCAATGAAAATACTTTGATTTGATAATATTCCAAAAATAAGAGTTAGCGGTATGAGGATAATTCGTCCCACGGCGCTTATGACCGACCCAGAGCCTGTACGATACCGCGATGGCAACTTGTGCTGTATTTGCGCGGCAAAATAAAGAAGTAGCGCACCCGAAACGGCCGCTATTAAAACCTGTGCAGTGATAGTTATTAGTAAATTACTACTCAAAGAAAGTGCCAGCGAAGCCAAGCCCAGAGAGATTGATAAAATTATATTTACCCGTTTTGAATTAATATATTTAACAAGCAATCCACCTAACCCGCTCAATCCTTCTATAAACGAACCAGCAATACCAAACACTATTGTCGGAGCCAACAATGCGATATACCATAACTGATAATATTCACGATTTATTTTTTGAGCACAAAAGATCAGCATAGTTACAATCATCAGCCAAATTAGATTCTTACTTTTGAAAACACATTTGAATGTATTTTTAGTATGTTGAATAAGTCTTTCGTCAGCCACCTCACGACTAATTTTTGCGTCCTTATACATTAAATGACAAATCATAGATATGGCAACTGGAATAATTGTTAGATAAAACGTCATTGAAAGTGAGTGTCCGCCAATCCAGCCTCCTAAAAAGTTGCTAACAATTAAGGCCACCCCACCCAAAGTTTCATAGATTCCCAACACTCGATTAAAATTTCTAGCATGCCCCTGCTCTTCAAGTAGCGCGTCATAAAGCATAGAGGTTCCGGTTCCACTAGAAAAGGCATCATGAAGCCCCCAAACTGTAACAGCGGAAGCATACATAAAAATACTATCACTAGAGCCGGCCATCAGGCTACTGATTCCCAAGAATAGTCCAGAAAGCACCATTGAGCCCTTACGGCTCCAACGATCTGCAATGATTCCAGACGGAATCTCAGCTAGCGTACATGATATTAATATAACAATTGTAATCAAACTAATGCCAAGATTATCGATACCAATACTTCTTATGAACAGTTTTTCGGTCGAGTACCAAAGCACAAAACTCATGAAAAACTTGCCAACATACAGCGGAAGCAACCTCTTTATGATAGCTTTTTTCATGATATATATAGTATAACTCTTTTACGAAGATTTGGTACTTATTCTTATGTTGGCAGTTACAAAATATGCTAAAATGACATTAGACAAGTAGGAGGTATTTATGGAAATAATGATAGTAATTTTAGTCATCGTGGCTATTTATGTGCTGAGTGGCATTAAGGTGGTTAACCAATACCAGCGGGGCGTGGTATTAACACTGGGACGCTTTACCGGCGTACGCGAGCCAGGTTTGCGTGTAGTGGTGCCGATTTTTCAGACGATGATGATGGTCGATGTACGCTCAACGCCAATTGACGTGCCGAAGCAAGAGGTCATCACCAAAGACAACGTCACTGTCGGCGTTGACGCGGTGGTTTATTTCCGAGTGATTAACGCGCCAAAAGCGGTGCTGGAGACGACCAATTATATTTATGCCACCAGCCAATTTGCCCAAGCTGCCCTGCGCGACGTCACTGGTAATGTCGATATGGACGATCTACTCGCCAAGCGTGAGGAGATTTCACAGCAAATTAAGGAAATTGTTGATGCCGAGACCGATAAATGGGGTATCGATGTCGAGAATGTCAAGATTCAGAATATCGAACTGCCTGGCGATATGAAGCGGGCCATGGCCAAGCAAGCCGAAGCCGAGCGCGAACGCCGCGCTAACATCATCAACGCCGACGGCGAAAAAGCTGCCGCCGAAACGTTGGCGCAGGCGGCGGAGATCCTGGCGAAAACCCAAGGGGCGATTAACCTACGTACCCTGAACACACTGGAGCGTATCTCCACCGAACCATCACAAAAAACGATGATGCTCTTCCCGATTGAACTGATCGACGCGATTCGCGGCGGTAAGAAATGATTTTAAATTCAAAATATGACACGATATTTACCGACTAGATTTCCCCGAGAATATAAAGACCTATACTATGACGATTTTAAATCTGCAAAGAGATGGCTCTACGATGGGCGAAAGTATATAACAGGTGTTCTGAACGATAAATTTAGATTAAGCTGTTTCATAAGTAGCAATATTTTTTCTCAAACACCTATCCCAGAATTAAAATCAAACAGTAGCAATACCATAATTAGATTAATTGACTGTATATGCCAGGAGGCTAATGTTTTTAAAAATATACTAAAACTAGCAACAAGAAAGAGAGAATCAGTCATAACTCCCAGCTATGTAGTAATTGCCAAAAGCAATAATCCACAATTCAGAAAAGTACAGAGTATAACAGGATATCTACCGGGATTTGACGAATGGCTTGGTATAAAATTAACAGATTTTAACTATAGTACATTTAGCTTTGACAATACAAAGAGGGTGCGTCAGTTAGATTTAATAGAGGGATATGTCGTAGTGTATGTTCATAGCGAACTAGTGCCTGATTATACAAATAATATAGCACACACTGAGCAGTTCAGAATATATAATGATCCTCGAGCAACAGTAAGATTTTTAGGTAGTCCTCAAGATTTTACATTTGGAATCTCTGCATTTTCTATGTTAGAGAGTTTTTCAAATTTCTTATTTTCAGCTTCTTATCAAAATAATATATTCACTCACAGCCCCGACGGCAGTGATAATGCCGAATTCATCTATGCAAAAGTTCTCGGAAAAAGAAAAAGCAAAGATAAATTCTAACGAGGTCCATTATTTACAATTAACGATCTAAGCGATAAAAGTATCGCTAACAATATATTAAAAGAGTGGATAATAAATTATGCAAAAATTCAAAATTCAGTCGAGTCTATTTTGCTGCATTTAGATAATAATATTAGTGAAGATATGAAGTTTATTTCACTTATTGGAGCGCTTGAGTCGTTGCACAGACATTTTTTTGAAAAGAAGAAAGATCCTGGTAATGAATGGTCTAAAATTCGTCAAAATATATTAGACAGTATAGTAGACGAAGCTTACAGAGACATAGTAAAGAAACGTTTAGCTGGCCCAATAGAAGATAGCCTCGGAAGAAGATTGAGAGACATAGTCCGTATAGGAAAAGATTATGGACTACAAACGTTTGATAATTCTGATATACATGCCATGGTCAATACTAGAAATTATTATGCCCATAGGGATGAAAACGGCAAGCAAAAAGCGCTATCAGGATGGAGGCTTATAAGATCAAACCTAGCAATTGTAAAACTCATAAAATTACTAATCCTAAAAATAATAAAAATTCCCGATCCTGATTTAAAAAACATTGTCAGCAGATCACATCAGTTTAGATATTAGCCGTGAATACAACTACTAAAACTCTTCTCTAACTTTATAATTGAACCCATTTTAATGTCTTATAAACTAAATGAACCCTGGAGAGGGTCCATTGAATCGAATAATTTCGTTTGTGGTGCGGGTTAGGAGACTCTAACTCCTGGCCTCTTCCATGGCAA
>CAURBE010000007.1:0-40502 GCA_963523045.1 uncultured Candidatus Saccharibacteria bacterium
TGGGGACACAAGGCTCTTCAGGCCTCTGCTCTACCAACTGAGCTAAAGAGCCACAAACTTGCTATTTCATTGTACTAAAGTTGTCTCCATCTGGCAAGGGTGTTATACTTTTAAGAATGCGGGTGTCGTATAACGGCTATTATGTGACCTTCCCAAGGTTGAGACGGGAGTTCGACTCTCCCCATCCGCACCAATTCAGTGTAGCATCCAGACCGTCGCCTTTTCGGGCGATTTTTTCATATTATCATATTTGACATAATACCCCCAGGGGGTATATCATAGTTCTATGGATACGGCAGACATTAAGCGGCAAGCCCTGCACCGCACGAAGATTATTTTGGGGCAAATGCGCGGACTCGAGAAGCAGATTGCTAACGACGCGTATTGCATGGATATTTTAACGCAAAGCTTGGCTCTGCAAAAGTCACTGGCATCGCTCAACAAGCTCATTCTGGAGCGGCATTTGCGCACGCACATCGCCGACGAAATGGCGTCGGGCGATGAACTCCAGCAAAACGAAGCGGTCGGTGAACTGCTCAATCTCTACGAATTAAATAACATAAGGACAAAATAATGCACCACGAATCTCGCTCTCACTGCGACACAAAAACTTCAACCAAACGCATGGCGTTAGCGGCGACTTTGCACTGTTTGGCGGGCTGCATGATCGGCGAAATGCTCGGCGTTACCATCGGCACGCACGCTGGATTTACACCGCACGCCACGGTAATTTTGGCATCAGTTTTGGCATTTACGTCTGGCTATACTGTATCAACTATCCCGCTGGTACGTGCTAAGTTATCGTTCGTCAAAGCATTCAAGTTGGTTTTCGCTGCCGATACGTTATCAATTCTGTCGATGACCATCGTTGACAATGTCATCATGCTCGTTGTGCCAGGCGCCATGAACAAAGACCTCACTCATCCCATGTATTGGGCAAGCCGGCTGCTGTGCATGACTGCCGCGTTCCTAGTGTCGTACCCTGTCAACTTATATTTATTGCGCCGTGGCAAGGGTCACGCGCTGACTCATCAGTATCACCACCATAAATAATCTAGGTATCAATCCTATTTAACAGCCCTCCATAATTATACGGCGTGAATTTGTCATTAATGAAGATCGGATAGGCCGGAGTTTTTACTCCCATTTTCTCTGCCAAATTCTGATCAATAGACTGGAATGCTCTTAGGTTTGCCTGATCAAGGTTTAACCTTGTTTTATCCTCCAAGGTCATTCGATACACAAAGCGAAACTTCTCCACCCCTGAGACCGCCCGGCAATCAGCAATTTCCTTTTCAGCAAGCATTTGCAGCTTCTGGCGCCAGATTTTCACATCATTCAACCTGCTCTGTACGCTAATTTCTATCGACACGCAATTAAGCGCATACTTATTTATACAATCATAATCAGCCACAATCACCCGCGGCAAACCCAGCAACCATGACGCGCCCAGCAACTCTTCATTTGCACCCTCCCCGACAAACGTACAGTCATTATCCGGGCAAAACGTATTGTGAAAGTCAAGCGCAATATCATATTCCTTGCACATTTCCAGTAGCTCAATCGGGCGCTGCTGCTCGTATATGCCGCTTGGTTTCACGCCGGGAAATGACCGGTTCAAGTCTTGTTCGACGAAGCGCTTATTTATTTTTATAGCTTCCTCATTCGCCAGTATGCTGTCAATATTTTCCAGCGGATTTTCCTGTAAACTCTTGACCAGATCAATGCCCAGCATTTCATTCCCGTGCATGCCGCCGATTACTAATATTTTCATATTCTTATCCTCCTTATATATTATTTTTTACCGAGATAAATCAATTGATACAAAATTCCGCCAATCAGGAACATCAGATTTAGCTTTATCAATGGTCGCATTATCGCCAAAGTCTCTCATAGCTGCGCGCGTCATTGCCGGCGCAATAGTCCGATAAGCCACCTTCGTCTGATCTAGGCGATCGGAAAACCCGTATATCATTGGGCAAAAATTCACTAGATTGTTACGTCTCGAAATCTGGCGGTCAGCAAAAACTTCGTCCAGCCATAATATCTCTGGGTTAGGAGCAGCGGTTGGCGCGTACTTCCGCTTAAGCCACGCTGCCATTTCCAGCGACCCAGGATATTTTTCCGCCGCAATCTGTATTGGATTAGCCGTCCAAGCGACCGCCGCCAATGCCAGTCCCGCTGGCGTCTCCTCGATATACCAACATGTTGGGCGCGTCTCGCCGATAGCATCAAATTTCTCGGTCAATTCCTGTTCTGTATATGCTTCATCGCCAGTTGTACTGCCGCAAGCTTGACATATATCACCAGGATTTTGACGAGAATAGCCTGACGAGCAGCCGCCGCATTTACTTACTTCATACCAAGGCTCTGCCGCAAACGCCGCTTGATACGCGGGAATAATCGCGTCGTATTTCCCCCTCGCCTCATCTGGCGCAGCGAACCTCGCTGTTCTTATTTTGCTCATAAATATCTCCAAAAATTAACTAAATTAACTGTCAAAAAATCAAAACGCCAGCGTCGCGCCGGCATTTGTTTGGATTTATTCGCAAACTACTCAGCGCGAGCTGGCCAAACGTGCGAATGGTGCTTAAAGACGTTTTTATAACCGCCAGTACCGTTTTGCATCCAGTCGCTAATCCGGGCAACCGTACGACTGCTAAGCTTCGTTGCCTCGATGATGTCGGCGTATTTTTCGCCTTTTGATAACATTTTGGCAGCTTGTAGGCGCGCACCAACTTCGACAATCTCCTTCTGAGTCATGACATCGCGAAGAAACGCCCGCATTTCATTAGAGTCATCTATACTAGCAAGAACATCCGCCAGCTGGCGTGCCTGTTCATCTTTCCAAATATCGTTCTTGCCATTCATATTTCCAGTTTACCAAAGTAAAGTAGAAATGTCAATAATATTCGCACCGCTATCTAAAAACTGGAATTTTATTCTCATCTCGCTTATACTTAAATCATGAAAACTTGGCAAGATGTCGCCTCTCTGTATCAGATTTATCCGCGCAGTTTCCGGGACACTAACGGCGACGGAATTGGTGATCTACGCGGCATTACCGAAAAGCTGGACTATTTGGCGTGGCTGGGGGTTGACGGGATTTGGATTTCGCCGTTTTTTCTCTCGCCGCTGACTGATTTTGGCTATGATATCTCCGATTATCGAGCAATTGATCCGACATTTGGCGGACTGGAGGATTTTCAAAGATTACTAGAAAAAGCCCACACTCTGGACATCAAAGTCATGATCGATCTCGTTCCCTGCCACACGTCTGACCAGCATCCGTGGTTTCAGGAAGCGCGATCATCGCGCGACGATCCCAAGCGTAATTATTACGTCTGGCGCGACGGACAGAACGGCAATGAGCCAAACAATTGGCGCAGTCTGGCGGGCGGTAGTTCGTGGGAATTTGATGAGCAGACCGGCCAGTATTATCTCCATTCGTTCCTGAAAACGCAGCCGGATTTGAATTGGGATAATCCTGCGGTTCGCGATGAGATGAAAAACGTGGTGCGATTTTGGTTTGATATGGGCGTAGACGGCATGCGAGTTGACGCGATTTGGGGCATTTCGAAAGACCCTGAGTTTGGTGACGATTCGCCAAATCCTGATTTTCACGGCGATCCTGAAGCCTACGGTGCGTTCATTCACGACCACTGTAAAATGGGGCCGCATTTTCAAGAATACTTGCGTGAGCTGGCATCAGTTTGCGATGAATATGACGACAAGCAGATGGTGTTTGAATTTTATCCGGACGAGAAGTTGGGCGATATTTACCAGCAGTACCACCAGGTACTAACAGCCCACCCGAAGGCGTCGGCATTCTTTATGGAATATCGCCAGGACGAGTGGCACGCGGAACATACTGGGCAGAAAATCGAGAATTATCTGCGGGCGGCGGATTCAGCCAAGCCGTTTTTCTGCGTCGGCAATCACGATCAGCCGCGCATCGCCTCGCGGCTCGGGACGGAGCGAGCACGGGCCTTACATTTTCTCAACCTGCTCACGCCGGGCGTTAGCGTAATGTACTATGGTGACGAGATTGGCATGACAAATGGCGAACTGACTGCTGAGGATATTCAGGATAATTTTAACCCTGCACATTCCGCCATCGACAGCCGCGACCTGGAGCGCACGCCGATGCAATGGAACGATACGCGGTTCGCTGGATTCTCAGAAGTAAAACCGTGGCTGCCAGTTAATAAAAACCAAAAAATTGTTAATGTCGAAGAAGAGAAAAAGATTCGCTATTCTACGCTTAATTTACATCGAAATCTATTACAACTTCGCCAAGATTTCCCAATCCTCAGAGATGGTTCTATAGAAATTATCCATAGCACCGGTAATGGATTTGTCCTTGGCATAAAACGCGAGCTGGACACTGAGCGGGCTTATATCTTCATCAATTTCGCTGACGCACCGCAGAGTTTTTTCATTCCAGAAAATGCTGAAATTATTGCTTCAACCCACCCTCGCTACCTCATCCTCAGGAAAAATCAGCAATTAGCCGTCCCTGGGTATTGTGGAGTTTTGTTACTTGTCGCATAACAAGAAGACAATACTTACGTCTTTACACTTCAGCTGTTCTATTGCTACAATATCTGCAAGCTTAGTTAACAACGAAAGGTAAATATGGCTACTGAGTTTCAAGAAAAAGCTTGTGAAAAAGCTTTACGTGAATATAGAAAGAAGTTTTTAACTAAAAAAGAAAACTTAAACGCAGATGAGTCAACTGCTAGATTAATGATTAATAGCTTCTTAAGTAGCGTATTAGGATACACTCTTATTGATGAGATCAAAACTGAACATATGATTCGCGGTACATACGTTGATTATGTTATTCAGCTTAATAAGAAAATTCAGTTTGTTGTTGAGGCTAAGGCAACTTCTATTAATCTCAATGAGCGCCACCTAAAACAAGCTGTTGATTATGCTGTAAATGAGGGTATTGATTGGGCCATATTAACCAATGGCCAAGAAATTGAGCTACATCGTGTCATCTTCGAAAAGCCAATTCGCTCGCAAAAAATATTCTCATACGACCTATCTAATCTCTCAACTATCCGTACCGCATCCAAACATATAGTGCACTTAACAAAACGTGCCGTCTTAAAAGGTGAGTTGGAGACCTATTGGAAGCGTTTTGATGCATTAACGGAAGATAATATGCGTAAAGCAGTGAAGTCACCAGAAGTAGTGCGCACACTTCGTTTGCAGATTAAAAAGAAATCAGGAATAAACTTTAACGACTCCGAAATTGCTAAAGCGTTAGCGAAAATTACTTCATAGCGGATTAGATAAGCTAATAAATAGTGCTCATAAAACTTGAGCACTATTTTTAAAATAAAAAACACCAACATGTCGTTGGGATATAATTTTAACCTATTCTAGTCGTAGGAACTTGGTGAGGTGCGCCTCCCCATAACTACGACTGTCCACCACAACAGTTTTGTCTTGAATTGGCACCTCACCTATTCCTGGATGTGATAATATCATAGTTCCACCAGGTTTGAGTAGCCCCATTAGCCGCGAAACTGTGGAAAACTGAGGATTGTGATATGGCGGATCGGCAAAAATAACATCAAACTCCCCTGTTACACCTGAAGTTTCCAGCCAATTCGATACCGTTGTTTTTATTACAATAGATTTTTCATCAACACCCAAATTGCTTATATTTTCGACAATAACACGCTGAGCAACTCGGTTGCGCTCCACGAAAACCGCTAACTCGGCGCCACGACTTAAACATTCCAAACCAATAGCGCCGGAACCAGCAAAGGCGTCCAAAACCCGCGCACCGCGAACTGTTTCACCCAGTGAGTTAAACATCGCCAAGCGGACTCGTTCGCCCATGGGATGCGTCGTCGAACCTGGTGGTGTTTGGATAAATCGTCCGCCAAATTCGCCAGCAATAATTCGTACCCTCACCGTTTTGTCTCAAGCTTCCAAACCGATGCCAGCCAGCCCAGCATGACGGCTTTGATGATGATTGGCATCAGTTCATGGTTGGTTTGCCACGCCAGATCTGTCGTCCAACCGTTTTTACCAAAATTGTCATACATTTTTAGATCAGCCACAGCGTGCACCTGTTCCAGATAGTATTCCCGATAGCCCTGTTGTTTAACCTGTAAAATTTCAGCTTCACTCGGCACGGCGTCCTTAAAGCGCGGATAGGCCACTACGCTCGCCACGCCAGCTTCAAACGCCACGTGCATGGTCATCATGCCTTTAGCGCCCCAAAACTTCCAGTTATTTTTGATGAGCTCAATCCCTGTGTCGCCCTTCATGACATTTTTCTTTAGGATTGAGGTTCGCGTCTCCAAACCTTCACCGCCGCGCAGTTCCTGCATTGCCTGTTCCAGCGGGAAATGATGTGCCGGCGTTAAACCATCAGTGATGGCGTGTGCCATCCACGCGGCTTCAAAGGCGGCTCGTTCAGAATTACGTTTCTGCAGCGCCTTCGCTAGGTTATCAATATGCTGGTCAATCATCTCCAAAAGCGCCGTATCGTTCGGGTCGTCTGGGTTGATAAAATGCCACGGTTCGTCAACGGCTGGACTTTTACGCTTAACACCGTCAGGGCCGTTTTTGCCTTCAAAGTGCAGAATGTCTTTGATATCAGGAAATTCACACCAATCAGGCAGCATTGGCGTCAGATGTCGCCTGGCTACTCGATCTATTTTTTGATGAACACCGATAAATCGACCAGAGCCATCTCTAATTGTTGTTCCTGCATACATATTAATTCAAAATGGTTAATCGCTGATAGCGACTGACGGCACGCGCCAGATGGTTATATTGTAGCAAATCCTGCCCCTCTTTGACAAAGTGCTCGGCCTCCGTTTGTGCACGGGCAATCAGTGGCGTGTCACTCAGCGAGGCAATTTTTAGGCTCAGCGCGCCATGCTGCGCTCGTCCGTAAATCTCGCCGGGGCCGCGTAGTTTCAAATCAACTTCCGCCAGATAAAATCCGTCTTGAGACTTCTCAATTTCCCTGAGGCGCTGGCTTGGCTTGTCATGACTCGACATCATCAAGTGACAAAAGCTCTGGTATTCACCGCGTCCAACTCGCCCGCGTAGCTGATGAAGCTGGCTGAGCCCAAAGTTATCAGCATTTTCGATGAGCATGACCGTAGCGTTCGGCACATTGACACCGACCTCCACCACCGTGGTACTCACCAACATGTCAATGTCGCCGTCCGCAAACCGCTGCATAACCGCCGCTTTTTCCTCTGGTGGCAATTTACCGTGTAATAACCCAAGGCGACGATGATGAAAAATTGTTTTCGCCAATTTGTGATATTCCGCCTCGACCGACTTTTTGTCATTGTCGGGATTATCGTCGATCAACGGGCAGATGACATAGGCTTGGCGACCTTTGGCAATTTCTGCATCAATCGCTTCGTAGAGCTTCGGCGCTGAGGCTGGCGACCAAATTTTCGTTTTAATCGGCTGACGACCAGCTGGCAGCTCGTCCAAAATCGAGATGTCTAGTTCACCATACAAGGTCAACGCCAAACTGCGTGGAATCGGCGTAGCGGTCATGCTGAGGAGATGCGGCATATAGTCTGCCTTTTGCAGCAACGCCTGCCGCTGCTTGACGCCAAATCGATGCTGCTCGTCAATCACCACAAATCCCAGTTTGTGGTACGCCACTTTTTCCTGAATCAGCGCGTGCGTACCAACCACCACGTTGATGTTGCCATTTGCTAAATTATCCAGCAGCTGCCGCCGCGCCGCACCCTTAACATGCCCTGTCAGTAGAGCCACCGACACACCAAACGGCGATAACAATTCATCCAGCGTTTTAGCGTGCTGAGTCGCTAAAATCTCCGTCGGCGCCATGATGGCTGTCTGGAAACCAGCCTGCGCCACCTCCGTCGCCACCAACCCGGCGACCACGGTTTTACCCGAGCCAACGTCGCCTTGCAATAATCGATTCATTGGGTGTTCGGACTCCAAATCTTGCAAAATCTGCCAGGCGGCGCGGCGCTGCGCGTTGGTCAAGGGAAACGGCAGTTGCTCAACAAATTGCTTGACGACTGGCTGATTGAACGGGATGCACCAGCCAGTCAATTTGGTTTGCTCTTGCTTATTAAACTGCGCTGCCAAGATCATTTCAAACAATTCTTCGAACGCCAAGCGTTCCCGTCCGCGGGCAATCTCCTGATGATTATTTGGTGCGTGGAGGAACTTGATGGCTTCAGCTCGGCTGACTAATGTTTGCCGCTGAACGATGTGCTCTGGCAGCGTCTCGGGCAAAAAATCCATGATGGGCCGCAAATTTTTCAGCAAATCCTGCACGGTTTTGGGGCGGAGATTTTTGATGGATTTATAGATTGGATGGATGCCCGACGTATGGTGGACGTCGGATGTATCAGTTGGCTTGGCGAGCTCGACCGACGGATTGCTGATCTGATAGCTGTTATATTGCATGCCAAATTGGCCGGAGAACATGAACTCGGCGTCAGATTTGAGCTGCGATTCGCGGTACGGCTGATTGAACCAAACGGCCTTGACCTTGCCAGAATCATCCGCCAGCACCGCCGTGGTAATTCTCAGGCCCCGGCGCACAATCCGCGTCGAAATCGACTCGCAGCGCGCCCGCACCGTCACCTTGCCCGGCTGAAGATCAACGATGTTGACCGCCGCCGAATAATCATCATACGCCCTCGGCAAAAAATCCAAGGCATCCGCCACCGTCTCCAAACCCGCCGCCGCCAGCGCCTGGGCAGTTTTGGGGCCGACGCCTTTGATGTGTTCCAGTGGAGTTGTTAGCTTCATCTACGAAACAGCGTTGATGCCTTCCAGCGCGTAGGCAGTATCTTCCCAGCCTCGCACCTCGATTGAATCGACGCCCATTTGCTTGACTGGAAAATCATTGCCGCCTTCTTGTAACTTATCGCCAAAAAACAGCGCTTCTTCCTTTGACCAGCCGTTCAATTCAAGCAGCTTACCAATACCATAGGCTTTATCAATTCCTGGCAGCGTAATGTCAGTGCTGGTCGTACCGCCAATCCTCACCTCAAGACCAGGCAATTTCTCCGCCACTTTATCACGATACACCGGGCGAATATCTTTATACTTTTCTGCCCAGGCATACTTATCCTCTGGGGTCGCCTGCTGGCCCAGTGCCGACATGGTAATCTGGCTGTGGCGATCCTCAATAATTTCACCCGTAGGATTATCGCACCAAATGCCCATCTCCCTGGCAACTTCTTCCAGTGCTGTAGTTATTTGAGTTTTTTGCTCATCAGATAAATCGTTCGCATATTGAATCTTCCATTCATTATCAGCAGCATCAAATCGATAATACCTCGTACCGCAAGTCGGCATTGCATGAAATCTTTGGAGCAATTCAGGCTGGACATTAAGCCGATCAATCACCTGCTTTTTGATCTGCTGGAATGTGCCGCCCGTAATGACGCACACATCATAATTTTCAAGCAACTGGCTGAGAATACCAGCCATGCGATCGCTAATTGGCGACTTGGTAATAGCTAACGTGTCGTCCAGATCAAACCCGATAATTTTTTTCATTATTCCTCTCCTTCCATGATTAGCACAAATGTATTTTTACCTTTTCTCAGTAGCGACGTAGTGTTGACAGCTTGGTCTTCCGCTATTTTCTCGCCGTTAAGGCTGATAGCACCAGATTTCAATAGGCGTTTTGCCTCGCCGTTGGAGCTGACCGCGCCAGAGACCACCAATGCTTCAATTACGCCGACGCCGACATCAACGCGCGGAATTTCCTGAGCCAGAGCGTCCAGGTCATCGTCTGACAATTGCCGGAAATCACCGCCACCAAACAACACTTCAGTCACCCGCTCCACTGATTCGCGCCGATTGACGCCATGGACGATATCGGTGACTTCGCGCGCCAAAACTTTTTGGGCTGAGCGGGCGCCTGGATTAACCTCATGGTTTTCGGCGATAGCTTCAATTGATTCGCGGTCTAGCGTAGTGTACATCTTCATGTAGTCGATTACACCGTCATCATCAACATTTAGCCAGAATTGATAAAACTTATATACGCTGGTTTTATTTTCGTCAAGCCAAATTGCACCGCCCTCAGACTTGCCAAACTTACGGCCAGTTGCTTTGTTGATAACCAGCGGCACCGAGTAAACATGCGCTTCGCTGCCCTCTAATTTACGGATAAGACTAACGCCAGTCGTCGAGTTTCCCCACTGATCAGCACCGCATACCTGCAGCGTAACACCGTACTCTCGGAATAAGTGTAAGAAGTCATAGCCCTGCATTAATGAGTAACTAAATTCAGCATAGCTGATACCGCTGCCGCCCTCGCCGATGCGCGCTTGGACAAACTCACGATCAAGCAGCTGCGTCATTGACATATATTTACCAACTTTATATAAGAAATCAATGTAGTTTATATTACGGAACCAATCAGCGTTATTAACCAGATGGAAATCACGCCCCTCAAAAACGCGCCTGTACTGCGCTGATATACATTCCACATTATGCGCCACCGTATCAGCATTGCGAATTTCACGCTCGTCTTTCCTGCCGTCCGGATCGCCGATCATGCCAGTCGCTCCGCCTACCAGCAGATAAGCTTCGTGACCATATTCCATAAATAGCCGCACCATCATTGCTGCTGCTAAATTACCAATCTGCATACTATCAGCGCTTGGGTCAACGCCAAAATAGAATTTGCGCGGCGTATCAACTTTGCTAATATCGTCGAATGTCATTTGATTGACAAATCCGCGCCACTGTAATTCCTCTGATAACTTCATATCACTCCTTTTCTAATAATTAGTATAGCAATTTTGTGATTGAAGCGAAACATATGCATGATATAATTAGAATTGTGAAAAGGAAGACATCGATTAGCTCAACAGAGAAGAAATCTCCGTCAAAACGGATGAATCTTTATGCCAATCTGGCACAAAAACATCGAACAAAGAAAGATAAGGAGGCGCGCGAACGAGCAGAATATTTGGCAACGCTGCCGAAACATCCCGTCAAGCGATTCTTTTACCGGCTACACCCGAAGCGTTTAGCGAAATATTGGTTCTCTAAGCGAGGCGGACTAATGGCGCTGAAAATCCTCGGCGTTAGCATTTTATTGATGTTGCTGCTCATCGGCGGACTATTCGCTTACTTCCGTAAAGATCTTGATAAAATTCGCCCTGGCGAACTTGCCAAGCGCGTACAGACTACCGTTACCAAATATTACGACCGCAACGACAACTTGCTCTGGGAAGATAAAGGAACGGGAAATTATCAATTAGTTGTTGAGGCTAATCAGATTAGTGATTACTTAAAGAAAGCCACCGTTGCAATTGAGGATCGTGACTTTTATAACCATCACGGCATTAGCGTTAGCGGTATGGCACGCGCACTTCTCTCAACCGCTTCACGACGCCAAGTCCAAGGTGGTTCGACCCTGACACAGCAGCTAGTCAAGCAAGTCTTCTTCGCCGATGAGGCTGGCGACCGTTCGATTAGTGGTATTCCTCGTAAGATTAAGGAAATAATTCTGGCAATTGAAGTCGAACGCATGTATAGCAAGGATCAAATATTATCGCTATACCTAAACGAATCTCCGTATGGCGGTCGACGTAACGGTGCGGAGTCTGCCTCACAAACGTACTTTGGGAAGCACGCCAAAGATTTGACGCTGGCGGAAGCAGCGCTGATTGCCAGCATTCCGCAGAATCCAACCTACTATAATCCGTACAATACCGCTGGCAATAAGGCGTTAATTGCCCGCCAGCACACAACTCTTGATTACATGGCTGAACAAGGTGTCATCTCTAAAGCTGAGGCCGAAAAAGCCAAGAAAGTTGACATTCTAAGTACTATCAAGCCACAAACCGAACAGCTAGAAAATATCAAGGCCCCACACTTCCTATTGATGGTTCGCAACCAGCTCAGCAAGGAGCTTGGCGAGTCGGTTGTCGGTCGCGGTGGATTGACGATTAAAACTACACTGGATTGGCGAATCCAAGAAAAACTCGAAACCGAAATGAAAGCTTTCTTTGCAACTGGCCGTCCAGACGCTGTCAGAATTAGTAACGGCGCGGCAACCATTGAAGACACCCAGACTGGACAAATCGTAGCGCTGGTTGGTAGCCGCGACTTTAACCATGCTGGATACGGTCAAGATAATGCTGCCGTTTCCTACATTCAGCCAGGTTCCACTATTAAATCACTTGTTTTTGCACAGCTATTTGATAAACACGATAATAAACAAGCCTACGGCAGCGGCACAGTACTGAGCGACGACAACATCGACAGTCTTTACGGAGCGAAACTGCGTAACTGGGATGGCAAGTTTATGGGCGGTATCAATATCCGTAAAGCCCTGTCTTTCTCACGAAACATTCCAGCGGTTAAGGCGGCTTATATTATTGGCAATGGCTCCGCTAAACCGGTCGTCGAAGGAATCCGCAATATGGGCAATACCAATTACTGCCGCCAAGAGGAAAATGCTGGTGGTTACGGACTGGGTGCCTCAATTGGTGCCTGTGGTACTAAGCAAACAGAATTGGTGAATGCCTACGGCACTCTGGCTCGGATGGGAGTTCAGAAAGATAGCTCAAGCGTCATTGAAGTGAAAAATAGTCAGGGAGAAACCTTGAAGAAATGGAAGGATGACGGCAAGCGAGTGATTGACCCACAGTCGGCATACATAGTAAACGATATCCTGTCTGATAGGACTACCGGTCTTCATGGCTGGATGGGTGTTAATGGTGTGCGGACTTCCGCAAAAACTGGCACATCCGACAAAGGCTCACAGCCAAAGGATCTCTGGATTGTTAACTATAGCCCAGCGCTAGTCATGGGAATTTGGCTTGGTAACTCCGACACAAGCGTGATTGGTACGTCTGCCTCAAATTACGCCATGCCAGTCGTTAGGAGCGTTATGTCATTTGCCCATACTCAGGTTTATGCCAAAGAAGGCAAGTGGAAGTCTGGTCAATGGTACGATCGTCCAAACGGCGTCCAAACGGTTGACGGCGAGTTGTATCCATCTTGGTGGAATAAGAAACAAAGTCAGTCTTCGGAGAAAATCACTTTCGACAAGGTCTCTAAGAAGAAAGCTACCAACTGTACGCCAGATGGCGCCAAGGAAGAGCTTGAAGTTACCAAGATTATCGATCCGTTAACAAAGAAGGAATCGATTAAGGCTCCAGATGGATACGATGCCAATGCCGAGGACGATACTCATAAGTGTGAAGATGTCAAACCACAAATTGGCGCTGTATCGGTGTCTAATAGTGGCAAAAAATATACCATTAGCGTTGACGTTTCAGCCGGAACATGGGAAGTCGCAGCAATTGAAATTACCGTTGATGGCAAGAGTATCAAGAGCTCAGAAATAAATACCGGTGGTAAACAAACAGCCACTGTAGAGATAAGCAGCGCAGGAACACATACTGTTTCTGTAACTGTAAGAGACCGAGCTTACTACACCGCCACTTCCAACAGCAGCTTTACTTCATCATCTAGCGACTAAACAAACAGTCTATTGCTTATTTACCAGGTTAATCAGCTCAGCTTCGTGCTGGGCTGATGTTTTTGCACGACCATTTGTCCGTTTTTTAGGGGTGCTTGTCTTCTGCTTTTTGATTGGTTTTTTTGGCTCAGCAGCAAGTTTCGCAAACATCATTTTCCCGGCGTCGGTTTGCAGACTTCGAATAATCTCAATCTTCTTTGTCTGTCCGATGTAACGCTTGGCGTTCTCAACTACCACCATCGTGCCATCTCTGAGATATCCCACCGCCTGATGTGAATCCTGGCCCTTTTGGGTTAACTCCAAATCAAGCTCATCGCCCGGCAGATAACTCATTCTCAAGCTCTTTGCCAGCTCATTGATATTAAGCACCTTCACGCCATCGACTTGTGCCACCTTGTTCAAATTATAGTCAAGGGTCAGCACTGCCGCATCCATTTCTTTAGCCAACTTTAATAGCCGAGAATCAACCCCTTCTGGCGCCCGCGAACCATCCTCATACAGCTCGAACGATGATTTCAGCACGTCCTTCAATTCCTTCATGACATCCATGCCAAATCGCGCTCGCTCACGCTTATCATGGTCAGCGCCGTCAGCCAACAATTGCAACTCCGCTAGCACGCTTCTCGGTACGATAACTTGCCCAAGCAAAAATCCGGTCTTAGCCAAATCGATCACTCGACCATCCATCAACACCGAAGTATCCACTAAAATTGGCGTAGCGCCCGTATATGAATGCCGCTGCGGTCTTGCCAAAAAGTATATTTCTGCTGCCAAACCAAGCAGCATAACAATTATAATTAAGCTATAAAAATCTTTCATTTTTTCCTCTTTCTTATTGTAAATAATCAATCAGCGCCTGCCGCATATCGCCGACGCCCTTTATAAATTTGTCCTTGTGAACTTTTGGAGCAATTGCGTAAGTAAAACCCAATTTCTTCGCCTCCTTAATGCGCGCATGCCAATTTGTTGCCGAACGAACTTCACCGCCCAAACCAATTTCGCCAAACACCACAGCCCCCTCGTCTAAGCTCCGACCAGCACTCGCGCTAGCAATCGCCATTGCTACCGCCAAATCCGCCGCTGGATCATTCAACTTTAATCCACCAACTACATTGACATAAATATCCTTATCTGCCAATTTCAATTTTGTGCGCTTCTCTAAAACCGCCACCAACAGATTCAGCCTATTCAAATCAAAGCCGCTCGCTGTGCGCTTAGGATAGCCAAAATTTGTTGGATTAACCAGCGCCTGGATTTCGACCAATAGCGGCCGCGCCCCCTCCATGGTCGCTAAAACAATTGAGCCGTCAAGATTCCGCCGCTCCGCCAGAAGCTCCGCTGACGGATTCTTGACGATTCTAAGGCCCTGCTCATCCATCTCGAAAATTGCCGCCTCGTTGGTCGAGCCATAGCGGTTTTTCTGCGCCCGCACCACCCGGAAGCCGCCGTAGCGATCGCCTTCAAAATTCAGCACCACATCGACCAAGTGCTCCAGGACTTTCGGCCCGGCAATTGAGCCTTCTTTGGTCACATGACCGACTAAAATCACTGCTGTACCTGAAGCTTTGGCGGCGCGAATAATTACGTTTGAAGAATTGGTGATTTGACTGACCGAACCAGGAGCTGAAGCGATTTCACTCAAAGAAATTGTCTGCACCGAGTCAACAATTACCAAATCATACTTACCTTGCTGAATTGACACAGCAATATCCTCGGCGCTATTACTTGATGCTAATTGCAAATTTTCTGAGCTGGCCACGCCCAGGCGCTTTGCCCGCAATTTCACTTGCGAGATAGATTCCTCACCACTGACATACAACACCGATTTAGAAAAAGCAATATACGCCGCGACTTGTGCCAGCAGGGTACTTTTACCAATTCCTGGCTGCCCCGCCACCAGTGCCACACCACCGGCCAAGAATCCTCCGCCTAAAACTGTGTCTAAATCATCGATTCCCGTACTCAGCCTCTCCAGCCCAGATTCCACTGCCGCCTCACGAATATTAGAGGTCTTTAATGCCTTGCCTCGCCCAGATGACTTATCAACGGCAGAGGCTCCGCTTGGTGCAACAGTCTGCTCAACTAAAGAGTTCCACTCGCCGCAATTTTCACACCTACCTACCCATTTTGGAAAGCTAGCTCCGCACTGCTGGCAAATAAACTGGCTTCGAGATTTTGCCATTACTTCGCCCCCTCTACACTATCCAAGCTCTTATTCAACTCATTAATCTTTACGCCCAGCTGCCTCAGTCTTAAAACGTCAGAATTATAGGAGTCAACCTGAGCATTCAGACTAGCACGACGCCTATTTAGGCCTGATAGCTCCGCTTGTAAACTACGGCGCTGCCTTGCAAAATCATCTTGCGAGGAAAAATTCCCGCTATTTGCTCGCTGATTAAAATCCGACGCCCGCCGATTAAAGTCTGCCACGTCTGCTGAATATTGCGCTAATTCTTGGTCCAAATCTTCCTTACGAGTTTTCAAAGATTCACTAAGCTCTCGCGCCTCCTTTTCTCTTGATTCAAACTTTTCTTGATATTGTGCATGTAAGCGTAAAATTTCTGACCTATCAGTAAAATATCTCTTATAGTAGCGCTCCAGCTCATCTCCCAAATTGGCAAATTCTGTACCTAAAATTGAGTGCAATTCATTAGCCCGCGAACCTGGTTGCGCCCGATTATAATACTCCATCCGCTCAGCCAACTTGTCTGTTTTTACTTTTTCGTAAGCCTGCTCTAATAACAACGTCAGCTGTTTTTTCTCAGCCGAGCCCAGCCTAGCCCAAGCCGCATGCAGCATTTCATGCGCCGCAGTAACCTCCTTTACGCCGTCAAGTTCAGGATTAGTCACGTCATAAACATAAATTTCGCCAGACGACTGATTATAGCAGCCTAAAATCGCATTGCCTTTTTCTACGCGCCGACAGTCTTCATTAAATTCGTTCGCTGATTTAATCTGTGGCTTGGAAATATAAAACATTTTCTTGCCAGTCTCTGACATTTTAGCCCGACTAGCAATCGTGGTAATCTGCTCACTTGGCTGGTACTGCCACAACGTAATCTCATCGATAATCTGCTGCCGATTGGCTACCGCTAGGATTGCGCCAGCAACCAAAGCTAGCGATAGAAAGCAGCTGACAACTTTACGTACGCTTGACATCTATCACCACCTTATTGTTATCAATTTTAGTTTCCAGTATATTGCCGGGTTTTGCCTTGTTTGATAACAAAACATCGCTAAGCGGATCTGCTAGTTCCGCCTGAATTGTCCGCCTCAATACCCGCACGCCGCGCTGTTCATCAAAGCCCTGCTTTATCAGCCAGCGTTTCACTGGCGGCGTAATATTAAGAGTCATGCCGTGCTGCTTAACCGCCTCAATCAAATCAGCCGTTAGATTGTCAAAAATCTTGCGCACCACCGACCGGGTCAACGGCTTAAACGTAATTACGCCGTCAAATCGACCAATCAATTCTGGTCGCAGAAAATCCTCCAGTTCGCGCAAGGCAGCCCGCGAATTCCGTTCGTGGCGGTCTTGACTAGACGATTTTTGCTGGCTGGACGACGCAAAACCCAGCTCTGAATCTTGCACCATTTGTTCAGCGCCGACATTGCTTGTTAAAATCACGATTGTCTGGCGAAAACTGACCGTCCGCCCGTGCGAATCGCTTAGTTTGCCGTCTTCCAAAATCTGCAGCAGCAAGTTTAGTACGTCTGGATGCGCCTTTTCAATCTCGTCAAATAACACCACACTATACGGCTGCCGGCGAACCTTGTCAGTCAATTTGCCGCCGTCATCATAGCCGACATAACCGGCTGGCGCGCCAATCAGCCGGCTGGCCGTATGCCGCTCCGAAAACTCGCTCATGTCAATCTTAATCAAACTATTATCGCCGCCGAAGACTTCCCGCGCTAGCACCCGTGCCAATTCCGTCTTACCCACGCCAGTCGGCCCGAGGAAAATAAACGATCCTAACGGCCCGTTTTGGCGATTCAACCCAGCTTTATTTCGGCGAATCGACCGCGCCAATTGCTCGATCGCCTCGCCCTGGCCTAGCACTCCCTGGCTCAAGCGCTTCTCCAATTGGAGCAAATCTTTCATCTGGTTCAGCGACAAACGATCAACCGGAATATTGGTCATCGCCGAAATCGCCCGGCGCAAATATTCATCCGTCAAACTAGGCCTCGCCTCAGCCTCATCCGTTAATTTGCCCGCTTGCTGTTCTAATTGCCGCATTTGCATCTTAAACTCCGCGGCCTGCTGATAATCCTCAGCCTCAACAGCGGCGTCAATCTTCCCGGCCAGCTGCTTTATTCGATGCGACAATTTATCCTTGCGCGATAACTTTGCCGGCAAGCTCGACTTGAGCAGGCTCGCCGCCTCGTCAATCACATCAATTGCTTTATCCGGTAAAAACCGCTCCGTCACGTAGCGCTGACTCAAATCCACCGCCTCAGCAAGTATCTCGTCAGAAATCTGTACTTGGTGATGTTTAGCCAAGTTGCCGCTCAATCCTTTCAGCATTGCTACCGCTTCTTCCGGCGACGGCTCCGCCACTGTTACCGCCTGAAAACGCCGGCTTAAGGCCGCATCTTTCTCAATGTGCTTGCGATATTCATCAAACGTCGTCGCGCCAATCAGCCGCACTTCGCCGCGCGCCAACGCTGGTTTTAATACGTTAGCCGCATCCATTGAACCTTCCGCCGAACCAGCACCAACCAGCAAGTGCAGCTCGTCGATAAACAAAATGACTTCCTGATGTTTCTTAGCAACCGATAAAACTTTTTGCAGCCGCTCCTCGAATTGACCGCGATATTTCGTCCCGGCAATCATTGCCGTCAAGTCCAGTTGAAAAAGCCGCTTGCCTTTCAAAAACTCCGGCACTTTATTATCGGCAATTTTTTGCGCCAAGCCCTCAACTACTGCAGTTTTACCAACCCCTGGTTCGCCGATTAGCGCTGGATTATTCTTACTGCGGCGTCCCAGTACGGTAATAATCCGCTGAATCTCCGCCGCCCGGCCAATCACTGGATCTAAAAACCCCTCGCTGGCCCGCCGCGTCAAATCTACGCCAAATTTGTCCAGAATTTTCAAATCGCCCGACTTCTTAGCCGCCGTACCGCGATCACTTTGCAGCGATTCAAATTGCTGTTTATCAAACACATCTTCCAAGCTCCCGCGCAGATGTTCAATATCAATATTCATATCGCGCAGCAATTTGGTCGCCCGCGCCTCGTGCTGCTGCAACATGCCATATATAATGTGTTCAGTGCCAACTCGCTCCTGTCCAAACTCTACCGCTAATTGCCACGACGTCCGAATTAACTCGACCACTTCAGCACTCAAGCCCTTTTGCACCACCGTAATTACCAGCGGCTTGGCAGTCAAATTCAATGCCAATTCTGCCCGATCCAAGGTCACGCCGCTCTCCGCCAAAATCTTCGCGCCCAGCGACGAATTCTGCGCCAGCACGCCGAGTAAAATATGCTCGGTGCCGACATAAGCGCTGCCATCATTATGCGCCAACAAACCAGCCCGCTCCAAGCTCGCGCGAGCAGTTTCCGTCAATCGAGATTCCAATTCAGAAAAATCTTCCGGCATATCGCCCTCCTTTCGTTTTCGGCGATTCTCACGAGGCAGCCTATTCCGCCACCTCCTCAACCGCGCTCATCAAGCTGTCCTCAATATTTTTGCGAGGCTTTGCTTCAGGTTTAGCAGCCGCCTTTGCCTCAATATCCAGTTCGTAGCCAGTCAGCCGGCTTGCCAAGCGAACATTCTGCCCAGCCCGGCCAATGGCTACTGACTGCTGATCCTCGCTAACGTAAACCGTTGCCCGCTTTTCATCTTCATCAACTGTCACACTCAATACTTCTGCTGGACTCATAGCATTCGCGATGAAACCGGCCGCGTCTTCCTCAAATGGAATGATGTCAATTTTTTCCTGCTCGCCAATTTCGTTCATCACCGCCTGAACACGCGTCCCGTGACCGCCGACGAACGTACCGACTGGGTCAACACCTGGCAGCGCCGATGCTACCGCCAATTTGGTGCGGCGACCAGCCTCGCGGGCAATGGCTTTAATTTCCACGGCGCCCGTTTCCATCTCTGGCACTTCCTGACTGAACAAGAACCGCACAAATTCTTCATTGCCGCGGCTCAAGATCAACTGCGGACCACGGCCTTCGCGCTCGATATCCTTGATGTACACCTTAACACGGCGACCAACACCGTAATACTCGCCAGGAATCTGCTCTGACTGCGGCATGATACCAACTGCCTTGCCCAGCTCAATTCGCACCACACGCGGCTCAACCCGCTGAATTGTACCGGTCACCACCGTACCAATTTTATCCTCAAATTCTGCCAGCACCACTTCGCGCTCCGCCTCGCGCAGCCGCTGTAAAATCACTTGCTTGGCGGTTTGGGCTGCCACGCGGCCAAACGTCGTCACGTTGTGGGTCTCGACCGTCACTTCGCTACCCAGCTCAGCCGCCGGGTCAATCGTCTTGGCCTCGTCCAGACTCATTTGATTGATGTCATTTTCGACTTCTTCAACCACGGTTTTGACGACCGACACCACGGCCGTGCCGCTATTGATATTCAGGCTGGCGCGCACCAATTGCTCGCGCGTGCCGTTATCACGCCGCCACGCTGCAGCGATGGCCTGCTCGATCACCTCCAAAACCGTTTCTTCTGGCAGGTTCTTCTCCTCGGCAATCGTCCGCACCGCTAACGTCAACTGCTTAATATTCAAATCTTCCATATTATCCTCCTCTTGCTTACATTATATCTTTTTCCGTTTCAAACTTCCATAAACGAAAAACTCCGACCTGCCGGCCGGATGATTACACTTTTATTGTAGCACAGATGTCTACAATAGGTCAATATAGATTTTTTCTCCATAGAGACATTTGCGCATCAGTCGCAGGAATAACAAGTTCAAATCCAATCTTTGCATAAAACTCCTCAGCAGATGGTACAGACAGTAGTTCAATAAAAGCAACATGTGGATACGCCCCCCTAGTGCTTCAATTGCCGCTCGTCCAACACCTAGTTTACGCATTTCTTGCGAAATAAAAAGATCTTCTATAGTAACTTTGCAGCCATTTGGACATACCGACATAAAGCCAACCGAACTATCTTTTTCTGGGGTATTAATTGCAAAGACATCACTCTTAAAGTAAGAATTCATGCCAGCTATATAAGACTTGAGACCATCCACGGCAACAGCTACATCATTACAGTCATTCGGCGCAAACTCAAGATAGGCAGATGCAACCCTGTCTAAATCCTTATCGTCTGCCGATAGCTTCATCAAATAGACCTCAGCACTCATTTTTTTAATTTATCATATATTGACTATTTTGTCAATTTGCTTCAGCACATTTTCCTAAAATACCAGCCATCGCATTCTTTTCTGCCTCTGTCACCCACAGCCGATACCGTCGCTTTACTGCTATCTGTCGCGCTATGTATTGACAACGAAACGGCTTATTGCTCGGTAGCCACGTTGCTGCATCACCATCACCTTTGGCCTGGTTGGCTGGGCCGTCAACAGCCAACAGGTTTAGTGGATCGTTTGCCAATTTTTCCCGCTCCCCCGACGACAACTGTTGTGCACCTTTCTGCCAAGCGTCGCTCAATGCCACCACATGGTCAATCTGCACTTTAGAACTCGATTTCTCACCACGCTGAAAATGAATTGTTTTACCGGTATAAACATCATTCAATATGCCAGAAGCAACTCGACATTTTTCATCAATCTTCTCATCCGTTAAATCCCGCGCTAAAATCACCTCGCGCACCGAGCAACTATTGATTTTACCCCAACCATTACCAAACTGCTTACGTGTATAGCCGGTTTTTGGTGCGCGACCTTTAATCTCTAATTTCTCTAGTTCCGCCTTTGCGTTTGAATTACCAAACAGTTCTCGCTGTGTTGATGTTTGAATCGTCTGAGATTCAGGCTGGGCAATTTGTGAAGCCCAAACTCCCGCACCGGCCACCACAACTATTAGTATGACTATCACTTGTCGACGCCATATTTTATTCACCCTCATGGCTGTATTATAATAAAACCATGACTAAAGTTCCACGCCTACTCGACACATTTATACCAAACCACTACACATTAACCATCGATTTGACTCGCGCCGAAGAGAAAGCCTTTTCTGGCAAAGTTGTCATTTCTGGCGAATCGACTGGCGAATCAATTTCGCTACACGCCAAAGATTTAACTATTCAATCAATCACAATTGACAATCAGCCAGCTGAATTTTCTCACGGAGAGTTTGACGAACTGCGCTTATCGCAATCAGACTTGAATGCCGGTAAGCACACTGTTTCTATTGATTTTTCTGGCGCCATCACCGATTCCATGCACGGATTATACCCCTGCTATTTCACACACGACAGCGTCAAGAAACAACTGTTTGCCACCCAATTTGAATCACACCACGCCCGCGAAGTTTTTCCGTGTGTTGATGAACCAGCTGCCAAAGCCACTTATGACGTAACACTCGTAACTGCTCCGAGACTAACCGTCCTTGGCAATATGCCCGTCGCCGAATCATCCGAGCAGGATGGCGTGCTGACTACCACCTTTGCAACCACGCCGCGGATGAGTAGCTACCTCCTAGCCTTTGTCGTCGGCGAACTACACAAGAAAACTGCTCACACTAACTCTGGCGTCGAAGTCAATGTTTGGGCGACGCCAGCCCAAAGCGAGAAGACGCTGGATTTTGCACTGGACATCGCCACTCGCTCAATTGATTTTTATGATAAGTATTTCGGCGTGCCATATCCGCTGCCAAAATCTGACCATGTGGCACTGCCAGATTTCTCGTCGGGCGCCATGGAAAACTGGGGACTCATCACCTACCGCGAAAGCTGCCTACTGGCTGACCCAAAATTAACGCCAGAATCATCCAAACGCTTCATCGCTACTGTCATCGCCCACGAACTCAGCCATCAATGGTTCGGCAACCTGGTGACTATGCAGTGGTGGAATGATCTGTGGTTGAACGAAAGCTTCGCTAATATGATGGAATACGTAGCGGTCGACGCGCTGCATCCGGAATGGCGAATGTGGGAGGATTTTGCGACGGGCGAAGTCACCGCGGCACTGCGACGCGACAGCCTGGACGGTGTGCAACCAGTACAGGCTGATGTTAATCACCCAGATGAAATCAGCACCTTGTTCGACCCAGCAATTGTCTACGCCAAAGGCGGACGGCTATTAGTGATGGCGCAGCGACTGATCGGCGAGGAAGCATTTCGTGCCGGGCTGAAATCGTATTTTGAAAAATTTGCCTACCAAAACACTGTCGGTAATGATTTATGGCAAGAACTAGAAACCGCCAGCGGCCAGCCAGTTGTTGAATTGATGAATGCCTGGATTTCTCAGCCAGGACTACCGATTGTGCAAGTTGAACAGAACAACTCTGATGGACAACATACCGCCATCCTCCGCCAAGAACGCTTCTTCATCGGCGATCATCAGCCATCCGACGCCTTGTGGCCAATTCCATTGTTCGCCAACCAACCACTTGATGACGAAATTTTAACTGAACGTGAGAAAACATTTACCATAGAAAAACTACTGCAGCTGAACTGCGGACTGAACGGGCATTTCGTGACCAAATATGACAACGCTACTCGTGAGCAACTGCTAGCCAACATTCACGAACTGCCGACTCTGGATAAAATCTGCCTACTCCAGGACGCCACACTGTTGGCTCGGGCTGGGCTTGAAAGTTCAGCTTCACTCCTGCCACTGGCGCTATCGCTGAAACATGAAACCAACGAAAAGGTTTTCGACATGGCGGCGGCGGCGCTGGCAGAACTGCGCAAGTTTGTTGACGATGACACAGACGGTAAAGCTCACTTAAAGCGAATTTCTGGTGAGTTTGCCCGCGCTACGTTCGACGAACTAGGCTGGGACGAAACACCTAGCGAGTCCGACGACGACCGCGAGCGGCGCGTCACTGCTCTGGGATTGATGATCTATAGCGAAGACCAAGCAGTGCTGACGGAAGCCAAGCGGCGGTTTGACAGTCAATCCCTCGAAGAATTACCAACAGAAATCCGTTCGTTGATCATCAGCGCTACTGTAAGGCATTTTGAAACCCCAGAGATGATTAACAGCCTGTTCCAGACTTACCAACAGACGCCGTCAAACGACCTGCAAGCCGACATCACCCTGGGGCTTACTGCCACTAAAAACCCTGAAACTGCGCAAAAGATCCTTGCAAATATCAAGCGCCCTGATGTCATTCGTCCGCAAGATGCCAGTCGTTGGTTTGTCTATCTCATCCGCACTCACGAAAGCCGTCAGCTCACCTGGAATTGGTTGAAAGACAATTGGCAGTGGGTCCAAACAACCTTTGCTGGTGATAAAAGCTACGACGATTTCATCCGCTACGCTGCCATTGGGCTGACAACGGGCGACGAACTGGCTGACTTCCGCTGCTTCTTTGAGCCGATGCTGAGTATCCCAGCCCTCACCAGGACGATTGAGCTGGGCATCACAGAAATCGCAGCACGAGTTGAGCTGATTGAGCGAGATAAGACGGGCGTGCTCTCTGCTTTACAAACAACACTGTGACATATTACACCACATTTTTGACAAAATCGCTTGACATTTTGTTCTATTAGTGATATATATATTAGCTTTTCGCTTGAGTTTCATAAAAGGGCGAGAAGCGCCCTTTTACTCGAGCCTTGATTCTTAGGAGGAATCATGGATACTGCATTTACCATTATTGTCACCATCATGGCTGTCGTCGGCGGCTTCGTGGGTGGCTTCGTGGGTGGCTGCTGCATTTCTCGCCGTGAAGACGTGGCGGAGACACAGGACGGCCTCCTGTACGCAACAATAAACGAGAAAAACCGCATCATCGAATTGTACCAATGGTATCAAAAAATCGCCCATGCAGCGGTATCATCTATGCCGGAGGGTGGACGAAAGGAGCGCTTGAAGAAAAAAATTCAGACACTCGACGAGATGCTAGAGTAAAGGGCTAACGCCCGCCGAAGATAGCTCGCCTCGTAGGCTCCATGCCTCGGCTTGAGCTCGCTCGGCGGGCTATTTTCTTTGGCTTATTTTACTCCAACACCACCCGCTCTCGCACTGTCAGCGGATTACCCTCGACAGCCACCGCCACTAATCGCATGTCGCAGCCTTCATATTGCGGTTGTTTTGCTATGAATACCTCCGCCGCAAAGCGCATTTGACGCTGCTTTTTGGCGGTAATCGCCCCCAACCCACCACCAAAGTCGTCATTCTTCCGATATTTAACCTCAGTAAACCACAGCACGCCATCTTTCATGCTGACAATGTCAATCTCACAGTACCGCGTTCGCCAATTCCGCTCTATAATTTCATGACCGTCAGTCACCAGCCAATCCGCCGCCGCTTGCTCGCCTGCATTACCAATATCGCGAGTAGTGGATAGACGAGCAACGGGTTCGCTATCTCCTCCGACAGAGGCTGTGGAACGTTCGCGAGGAGCGGACGTTTCAGCCGAACGCTCACGAGCCATCTCCGGTGGAGATGCGAGTGAAGAGTGTACTCTGGAGGAAGACGGTAGCGAACCCGCCTCCACATACTTCTGCAGCGGCGCAAAACTTAGCCGATGTAGCGGCGTCACGCCCAACCGCTCAATCGCCGCGCGGTGCTTCGCCACGCCATAGCCAGCATTTGACGCGAAGCCATACCCTGGATAGACCGCATCTTGCTCGGCCATAAACTGGTCGCGCGCCACTTTGGCGATGATCGACGCTGCCGACACACTCGGAACCAAACCATCAGCCTTGGCCATCACCGTTACATATTGTTCCAGCGCCGTATCCGCCAGAAAATTGACCGTCCCGTCAATGACGATTTCATCAAATGCCAGCTTCTTTTCCCGGCATTGCGCCTGAATTTGCTTCACCGCTCGCCGCGTCGCCAATCGCAGCGCCTGGCTCATACCAATATCGTCAAGCTCCCCGGCACTTACCCAGCCTAATGCCCACGCAGCCGCTTGTTCACGAATCACCATATCCAAAGCCTCACGGCGTTTTTTTGTCAATTTCTTACTGTCGTTTAGACCCTCAATCTCCGCACCGCCCAAAATCACCGCGCCAACCACCAGTGGTCCCGCCCACGGACCGCGCCCAACTTCGTCAATGCCGAGAATCATGCCCAGCGCCGGCCTTTTTTACTGCCAAACCTACGACCACCCAGCCAAACCACACCGCCGCCGCACCCAGCGTATTTGCCAAAATATCCCAATTGGTGTCGTCCAGCGTGATGCGCGCCAAACCAACTTTGACCATACATAATTCCGCCAGTTCATTGACACAACCGAGCGCCGACACCAGCGCAAACAGCGAAAACGCCATCACCAACCAGTGCGACCGCCAGCGCGTCACCAGTATCAAATATACCCACACTAGTCCCGTAAACAACCCGCCGCCCACGAAATGCGTGACAAAGCTGGTGTCTCGCCCTTCTATCAGCGGCGACGGCAAATACCACGAGATGAAGAATAATACACAGGCACAATATAACAACCAGCGATACTTCTTTTCATCAGTGAAGCCATGACGGCGCAACATATATGGCACCGCAAATGCCAAAGTCACGGGAACGAAAACGGAAATATAATGAAAGATCGACATACTAGCATTATACCATGAGAAAACCGCCCCCAGAGAGGGCGGTCCGTGTGTTTAAAAAACTTACGCTGCTTTGTGGCGGGCCTCTACCTCAGCAGCCTTGGCGTCAAGCTCTGCCTGAGCGGCGTCTTTTTCAGCTTGCTTGGCAGCAGCTTCCTTGGCGGCCTCTTCTTTCAGGCGCTCTGCCTCAGCCTCGGCTTTAGCGTCGTGCACGTTGTTAACAGCCACACGGTTAAAGTTTTTGGCGGTCAGACGAGCTGATTTGCCAGAGCGCTTGCGCAAGAAGCTGAGGAACTTACGGCGAACCTTGGCGCGGCGGATGATTTCCACCTTTTCAATCAGTGGGCTGTGCAGCAAGAATGATTTTTCCACGCCAACACCTGACGCAATTTTACGGACGGTGATGCGCGAAATATGCGATTTTTTGTTGTCGGTGCGAATAACCACACCTTCAAACATCTGGATACGCTCTTTGTTACCTTCTTTAATCTTTTGGTAAACACGAACCGTGTCACCGCTGCGGGCGTCAACAACTGCTTGCTTTTTCTGTGCTTGATTGACTTTATTGATTAACTCAAAACTCATGATATTTCCTATCTTTCAAACCCGCCACGGCTGGCCACGCAGTTGTACTCCTGCGGCTCCACACCTAACAAAGCTTGAATAATTTAACTCTGTACAACTTCAGTGTATTTTAGCACAAAATAAGGACATATACAAGATTTGGAAGAAATCTTAGAGACATATCATTACACTTGATTTATAAGTTTTTCAAAATGGCGTGAATGGACTTTTCTTTGCCGTAGCCAACCCAAACGTCATGGTCGTGATCATCATCGTCATCATCCAACTCAACGAAGGTACTTTGCTTGGTTACACCGTATTTTTGACGGAGATCCTGACGGCTATCATAGTCAACCTTCAGAATCTGCACACCAGCTGGGATTGGGCCTTCGCACAGAACCTCATCAAACGCCTGGCAATCGCCACACCACGGAGCGTGGAAGAATAGAATTGTCTTCCTGTAGGCGTGTTCCATGGTATTGCCATCGACATAATCAGCGTAACGACCGACGGCTGGGTTTGCTGGTTGTGCCGATCCAGATGACTGTTTGGAGTCTGAACTACCAGATTGGCCGGGAGCTTTTTGTGAAGTACCTTGCTGTGTTGTTGATTCGTTGGCCGGAGCCTGCGGGCGAAGTAGCAACACAGCCGCCACTACACCACCGACAACTGTAGCAGTGATGATACTTGTGATGATGATATGATTCTCATTCATACCTCTAGTATAGCAACGGTTCTATTGCTTTGGAAGCTCATGTTAGCCCCGCCTCCCGTCGCACCGATACCACAGGATTGATGGAGAAAAAATATTAGATGGAGTACAATAGTAATATGGATTACAATAAATTAGCACTCGAATTGCATAAGAAATATAAGGGTAAAATTACCACTAGTTTACGTGACCAGGAGGAGCTGGACCGCGACAAATTGAGCTCATACTACAGCCCGGGCGTGGGTGCGGTCAGCCAAGCAATTGCCGAAAACCCAGCGGACCTGCCAAAGTACACCTGGACGAACAACTTGGTCGGCGTGATTTCCGATGGCTCAGCCATTTTGGGCCTCGGTGACCTGGGACCGAAAGCCGCCATGCCGGTGATGGAAGGCAAGGCACTGCTATTCAAGCATTTTGCTGATGTTGATGCTGTGCCGGTCGTATTGGACGTTCACCAGCCAGAAGAAATTATTGCTACGATCAAGGCAATTGCACCGAGCTTTGGAGCGATTAATCTTGAAGATATCGCTGCACCAAAGTGTTTTGAGATTGAAGAGCGCTTGAAGGCCGAGCTGGACATCCCCGTATTTCACGACGACCAACATGGTACGGCAGTCGTGGTATTAGCGGGGCTGATTAATGCTGCAAAGCTAACCGGACGAAATTTGACAGACTGTAAATTCGTGGTCATTGGCGCGGGCGCAGCTGGCACAGCCATCATCAAATTATTGCATCTATACGGCGCACGGAACATTGTGGCAGTAGACAGTCGCGGCATTGTTGGCTCGTCTCGCACGGACTTGAATGCTGAAAAAACTGCGCTTCTAGAATACATCGACGCTTCGCAAGCCGGCTCAATTGAAGACGCCATCACCGATGCTGACGTGTTCATTGGCGTATCGCGTGCTGGCCTGCTCACACCTGAATTAGTTCAGAAAATGGCGAAAGATCCAATCGTCTTTGCTCTGGCAAACCCAGTTCCAGAAATCATGCCAGACGTCGCCCAAAAAGCAGGCGTAGCAATAATTGCCACGGGCCGCAGTGATTTTCCAAACCAAGTTAACAATTCCCTGGCCTTTCCAGGCATTTTCCGCGGGGCGCTCGATCACGGCGTGAAAAAAATCACCGATCAGCACAAGCTGGCAGCCGCCGAGGCTTTGGCAGGATTAGTTGAAAACCCGACCGTCGATAAAATTATTCCGACCGCATTTGACGCTGGCGTAGTTGAAGCCGTTTCAAGTGTTATTAGATAAATCTACTTACCGGCACCATTAACTGCTTCTGTACGGGTGTCTCGTCCAGTAAATTTCGACAATAGTTCCGGCTGATGGTTTTTATCACAAATACCTAAAAGCATCAATAAATGAGATATGCCAGGCTCCACCAGTACCGACTTCGTAGGTCCATTGGGCAGCATATCTACAGTAACATCCGACACGTACAATCTTCGCGCGTCAGATGCCAGAGGCTTCCAGCTCAGAATATTAAAAGGGTATTGCGCTTTATTTCGACACTTTAAAGTCCCCCATCTATCGTATAGCTTGGAATCTGAGGTTGATATTAATTTTGCTGCAAGCTGTAACTTCTTATAGAATATAGACAAAATATTCTGCTGCTTTTCAGCTTCATAGCCAGTTATAGTATATTCAATATCCTTGGTCGCTTCAGTGCGAGCATCGACTACTACCGTAGTACCGTTGCTGCCCCTCTCAATATACAAAACCTTGACCGCATCCTCGTTTAACCACGGAAATATTTCACGGTCAAGTTTTATGCGCTCACCGACCTTCAATTTTACCTCCGCCGCCTGAGTATTCTGACTACCAACCTCGGCATTCTCCTGTGGAGACTTCTTGTTCTTTTTCTTTTTCTTTTCCTTCCTCTTCAAAGCTTTAGCGGCTAATTTAGGAGCTCCTTCGTATCCATTCAGCTTTTCTGCGAGTAGCGCCAATCTATTTCCTAAAACCTCGATCACCTTTTCTTCTGCCATGGGCTCAGCCATATCAAGAACTTTCTGATAATTTGCCTTAACTGTAGCCTCTATATATCTACTAGTCATCTGCTCTTTATCCGAAGCCTCCATATTACTTATGTAACTAAGGATATTTTTAGCCTCCTTTAAATCTCTCTCGTAATCAAGAACGTCATCACTATCTTTCTTACGTTTAGAAAACCTTACTAATAAAGTTGCCAATATTTTTCTATCATTATCGTCCGCAAACCGTTCGGGATAATCAACTGCAAAATCCGCTGGAAAAACAGGCCTCTCTTCTGCACTAAGATCACTGATTATTCCATCTTTAGCCTCCTTAGTAAATCGTATGTATTCTTTATCTGCCACCTCAGGTGGGAGATTCTTGCTGTGCTGCCAGCGTTTTATATTGGGAATGCTGTAATCGTTATTACGACAATTCTTTGGGATATTTACCTCTGCCAAATTACTAGGAAAAATTCCATTAAGCGAAGACTTAAACCGTTCAATCGATAAATCGTACTCCTCATAAAAGGCATTCCGCATTAGCTCATAGACATCTTCTGAATCGAAGCATATCTCTATTCCGTCCGAAATTTCCTGATATTTAGTTTTAATACCTTCAAATACATCAACGACTTCCTGATAAGATTGTTGATACGTACCGCGCGTCTCTTCGCCGTCAATAAGAAATGGTATCTTACGGATAAGGTCATTTAGATACTTAATGATTATGTTTATAAGTTCACCGGTAACATCTTCTGTAGACTCCGGATATTCCTCAACATAACCAGATCCTGGAAACTCACTCATAAACTCATATTATATAAGTTTATGATAGTAAAGTCAATTAGATAACTCTGTTCACTTCTTCTAGGGTCGTCTCGCCACGCAGCGCCGTCAGTACTCCTGCCTGAAGCAAAGTCACCATACCATTTTCTTTGGCGGCTTTTTCGATAGTTTCAGTATGCGCATCACCAACATCGCCGCGTAAAAATTGATGAATATTCTCATCCACCACCAGCTGCTCCATCACTGGAATACGCCCCTTATAGCCAAACGGTGCATCGTCAGTTGACACCGCACGCCATAGCTTAAATGTGTCCAGATTCGGACAATCAACATTTTCTGGCAAATCTTTCAAAACTTCCTTCACCCATTTACGTGTCGCCTCATCCGGCTCATACTCCTCTTTGCTCTCATCCCACAGTCGTCTCACCAGGCGCTGCGCAATCACCAGCCGCACCGCTGAGCTAAAAATCGGATTCTGCCCAATCATATCAATCATCCGACTAAACGCCGCCGCAGTAGAATTGGCATGAAAGCTGGATAGCACCAGATGACCAGTAATCGACGCCTGAATTGCCGTCTTAGCAGTCTCGTTGTCGCGAATCTCACCGACCATCACCACATCTGGGTCAAGTCGTAAAACACTACGCAGACCATCAGCAAATCTCTGACCTGTCGTCGTATCAATTGGAATCTGCGTAATTCCTGGAATTGTATTTTCTACCGGATCTTCCAGTGTAATAATCTTCCGATCTGGCGTATTTAAGGCGTTCAGAATACTATATAGCGTCGTTGACTTTCCTGAGCCAGTCGGACCAACCATCAACAACATGCCGCGCGGATGAGAAACAATCTCATCAATTTGCTCACGCTCTTTTTTAGAAATGCTTAAAAGATCCAGATTTAGCATTGACTCGTCAAAGTTAAACAAGCGTAAGACCACATCCAGTCCATACACTGTCGCCACAGCCTCTACTCGCAAGTTAAGTATATGAGATGCGCCACCGCGATGAATTTCTTGTTGCATGTGGCCCGACTGCGGCTCTCTGGAGGCGGTAGAAATATTTGCCCGCGAGGCTAATGTCGCCATAATCACCCGATAACGATCTCTGCTCAGCTCCGCCACGGTATGCAGCGCTCCATCAACACGCATCCGAATCCTAATTGACTCACGCTGGTTTTCAATGTGAATATCCGACGCACCCAGCAGGTCTGCCTGATCAACCAAATAGTTGAATACATCGTTCGTCCCCACCGACGCCAGAGTTTGCGTAACCTGCGCCAGCGTATTACTATCCCCTTCCTTAGCAATCTCGATATTATCGTAAATTACTTTCTTCGGCGGATCAAACCTGAGCATGATTGATCGGAACGCCGAGCCAGAAATCAAGAAAAAGAAAACCCGCTTGCCATTCTCAATATATTGATCACGCATTTGCTTCATAAGTGATTCGGAAGTCTGTGATGTAACACCAAATCTGTAAGATTGATCATCCTCATTAAACGCCAACGGCACCAATCGGCCCTTATACATTTCTTCAATTGTCAAAACATCTTTAAGCAAAGGCAGAGTGTCTTCAAATTCTCGCCCATCCAGATATTGAAGGCCTAAAATTGACGCTCGGCGACGAGTCGCTTCCTCATCCTGCTCACGGCGGCGCGCCTGAATTTTATCTTCGTCCATATGAGAATTATAGCAAAAAGCTTACGGTTTGACGAGTGATATAATAGTCGTATGTATCCAGAAATTACACTATTGATTCATAATATTCGCTCGACACATAACGTCGGGGCGATTTTCCGCACTGCCGAAGGATTTGGTGTGAAGAAGATTATTCTTAGCGGCTATACACCATATCCAGATTTGAATTTATGCAGTAAGGCGCCTACTTGTGCGTTAATTGATGGAGAAATTCGGCGCGAAGACCCTCGTCTGCCACACATTCGTGAAAAAATAACCAGTCAAATTCATAAAACCGCCTTGGGTGCAGAAAGTTTGGTGCCGTTTGAGTTTTACGAAGATATCAATGACTGGATTAAGGAAAATGAGCAAACAGAAAACTTGCCAATTGTGGCATTAGAGCAAGCAAAAAACAGCATCATGTTGCCAGATTTCCAACCGCCCGAAAAATTTGCCCTACTACTCGGTGAAGAAGTTCACGGCATTACGCCAGAGTTGCTAGAAAACTGTCAATTTACCGTAGAAATTCCGATGTTTGGCCAGAAAGAATCCTTTAATGTGTCGGTGGCGACAGGAATTGCGCTGTTTGGAATGAATTTTCCAGTCAGAAAATAATTTTTATATTATACCATATTTTGAGCGTTTTGCTTGACTTTTTCGATCTTATATGATATATATATATATTAACTTTTGCTCAAAGTTTGTCTTTAAAGGGCAGAAGTCGCCCTTTAGCTTTGAGCTCACCTTTTGAGAGGAGGTGAGAAAAATGAGGAGAATTTTCTCTATTATGTTGATGGTCATAGTGATGACCATCAACATAATTTTCTGGGCGACTATGCTCGCCCTCGTGTCCTGGTCAGTAGTTTTTCTGACTGGGGCGCTGCATAACCTTTTCAGCACCCCTGCTCTGTCATTCTGGCAGAGCGTGGGTGTCCTCCTCGCACTCCTTTGTCTTATCATCCCGCTGCGAGAGGGGCGGTCAGCGGAAGGCGAGGACCGCCAGCAATGAAGGGCTTTTTGGCCCGCAAGAAAATAGCTCGCCTTGAGACATTAAGTCTCGGCTTGAGCCTCTTGGCGGGCTATTTTCATTTCACAACTACGCACTCTTCGCCCAGAATGTTTTTTAATTGGTTTAATAAATTGTCATTTGTATCCACCTTAAACGGTAGACGCATGGCTGACTTATTTTCCTCACCCAGCACCAGCACTACATCTGTCATGCCAGCATGCTCGCCGCACACTGATTTCATTTTTATTAGGCGAGTATGGTCATTCGGATCTTTAATGTGTACAAATAACTTAGAGACAGGAGTTTCTGGCGTAGCATTAACAGGCTGAGTATGTGTTTTTACCGGAGCTTTTACGGCAGTAGCCTTTGTAGTAGGCTTGGTAGAAACGCCCTCTTTCCGGCTACGATAAGCTTCGCGACGCTCCTTCTTTACTGCAGCACTGATTTTCGGCGCCTCCATCTTACGACCAGTTGATTCATACCCATCAATATCGCCATCGGTAATCACAATAATATCGTCAGCAATCAACTTACTTTCATCGCCCAAATTACCATCGCGATCCCGCGCTGAATTTTTGCCAGACACCCGAATTACCGCGTCTTGCTGCAGCTTGGCGCCAACTTTTTCATATAGATTTGGGAAAACTATTACCTCGCCTTCACCAAACTTATCCTCAATTCCCACGAAAGCCATCTTTGAACCGCTTTTGGTGACAATTGTCCGCACTGAACTAATAATTCCGCCAACTGTCATCATCCGGCTATCATATTCTGGTACCAGCTGCGTCAACGGCTGTGTCTGCTCACTTAAATATGTTTCGTATCGATCCAGTGGATGTGCCGATATATAGAGTCCCAGCAGTTCCCGCTCCCACATCAGACGTTCTTTATCATCATGCTTGGCAGGAGCTTTTTGCAGATGAAGTGTTGACTGGATACTAGCTGCCTCATCACTTCCCAGCATGCCAAATAAATCCGTTTGACCGCTGGCGGCTTCTTTTTGAAGCTTAGATGCAAAGGCAGTGATAGAATCCAGATTAAATAATAAGTCCGACCGATCGCCCATATCATCAAAGGCGCCGGATTTAATCAACGATTCCCAAGCCTTACGATTAAATTTACTGGTCGAGACGCGCTTGGCAAAATCTTCCACTGAAGAAAAAGTACCTTCTTCGCGCGCCCGTAAAACTTCCTCAACCGCACCAACACCAACACCCTTCACTGCCGACATACCGAAGCGAATTTTATTCTCATTAGGCACCACCGCAAATTCGACGAATGACTCATTAACATCTGGGCTTAATACGTCAATCCCCATATGCTTACATTCTGTAATCTCAATTGCCAAGCGATCCGTATCATCGTGATCGCTGGTCATTAGCGCCGCCATGAAAGCGTCCGGATAATGCGCTTTAAGATAGGCCGTCCAATAAGCGATTAAGCCGTAACAAGCGGCGTGCGACTTGTTGAAGCAGTAATTAGCGAACTCCTCCAGCTGTGTCCAAAAGGTTTCCGCCATTTCGCGCGTGGCGCCGCCGACTTTGACCGCGCCTTCGACGAACTCTGGCTTGACCTTTTTCATCAGGTCGATTTTTTTCTTACCGACCGCTTTGCGCAGCGTGTCTGCTTGCCCGCCGGTGAAACCGCACCATTCCTTAGAAATCTGCATGAATTGCTCTTGGTAGACCAAAATACCGTAGGTGTTTTCCAGGGAGTTTTTCATCCCAGGATGTAGATACGTGATTTCCTCCTGGCCATGTTTACGCCGAATAAAACTATCAATAAACTGCATTGGCCCCGGGCGATACAAAGCTACCATGGCGATGATGTCTTCAAATGTAGTCGGCTTTAAACCACGTAAATACCGTTTCATTCCTGCCGATTCAAGCTGAAAGACGCCGGTGGTGTCACCTCTCTGGAATAATTCATACGTCGGTTTATCATCAAGCGGAAGATCCGAAAGATTAATCTCGGTTTTATATGCTTTACGAATGATACGCATGGCGTTGTTAATAATCGTCAAGTTGCTGAGGCCTAAAAAGTCCATCTTCAGCAGTCCCAATTCCTCAACTTCGCCCATCGGAAACTGCGTCGCCACCACGCCTTTTTGCGCCATTTCTAGCGGAATATAATTAACCAGCGTATCCGGCGCAATCACCACGCCGCAGGCATGAACGCCGTGGCTGCGAATCGTGCCCTCGAGCTGGATAGCATAATCCAGCACCTCTTTGGCGGTAGGATTATTCTCATACTCCTTGCGCAAATCGGCGTCTTCTTTGACGCTAACCGACAGCGGAATGTGCCGGCCCTGGTTCGGCGGCGGTACCAACTTAGCCAAGCGATCGCTCTCGGCGTACGGCACTTCCAGCACCCTGGCGACATCGCGCACCGCCATGCGGCCGAACATCTTACCGAAGGTAGCGATATTGCTGACGTGGTCTTCGCCGTATTTTTTAGCGCAATATTCAATCACTTCGTCGCGGCGGGTATCTTGAATATCAACGTCGATATCCGGCATGGAAATACGATCTGGATTAAGAAAACGCTCGAACAGCAGACCGTACTTCAGCGGATCAAGGTCAGTAATGTTCAGCGCGTAGGCAATAATTGATCCTGCGGCGCTCCCACGACCCGGACCAAAAACAATCCCTTGAGATTTACCCCAGTTAATAAAATCCTGAACGATTAAGAAATAGCCCTCATAACCCATGTTACCCATCACGCCCAGCTCCATCTCGGCGCGCTGGCGAACTTCGTTAGACAATTGCGGGATGATATCGTCAGGATCTAATTTCTCAGCTTCCTCTTTCGAAGCGCCATTATAACGCTGCAGCAAACCCTGATAAGTCAACCTCAATAGATACGAGTGCTCATTCTCACCCTCAGGCAACGGATATTTTGGAATGAGAATACGCCCCAGCTCAATTTCAACATTACAGCGGTCAGCCACTTTTTTAGTGTTACGAATTACCTCGGGATATTCCTCTCCCCAATGATCAATAATATCGCGCGGGTCGGTCAAGTGTAGCTCAAAATCCTTCAAGCTCATCCGCTTTTCATCGCTCAAGTACGAACCAGTACCGACACACAGCAAAATTTCGTGCGCGTCTTGGTGATCATGTGTCAAGTAGTGCCCGTCGCAAGTCACCACCATCTCGATGTCCAGCTCCTTCGATAGCTTAATTAAGCCCTCGTTGATTTTCGCCTGGACGTCCCAATGCGTGTTTGATTTTGGATGGCCGTGGTCTTGTAATTCCAGATAGTAACGGTCGCCCAGAATCGATTTGTACCATTTGGCGATATCGCGGGCGCGGTCGTAGTCATCTTCTTTGAGCGCCACGCCAATTTCACCGCTAGCACAGCCGCTCATCACAATCAAACCTTCATTCAACTCCTCTAGTAAGTCGTGGTCAATTCGCGGCTTGTAATACATTCCCTCCAGATTAGCCTGCGTCGATAGCTTCATCAAATTATGAAAGCCAGTGTTGTTCATCGCTAGCACTGTCAAGTGAAAGCGCTGCTTATCCTTGGCCGGGTCGCGGTCAAAGCGCGAACGCGCCGCTACGTATGTCTCGATACCGAGAATCGGCTTGATACCAGCCTTTTTGGCAGTTTTATAATAGTCAAGGATACCGCTCATCGTGCCGTGGTCGGTTACTGCCGCCGCTTCCATGCCAAACTCTTTAACCTTATCAACCAAATCATTGATTTTAGTCAAGCCGTCTAGCACCGAATGAAAGGTATGATTATGCAGGTGCACGAAATCTGACGGCTTCAAAGCCGCCGGCGATGATTGTCCGCTAGTTCCCCCAGTCATTGCTAATAATTATAGCATGTTATTGACGGTGCCGCATCGTCTCTATTAGGTGGTTGATAAAATCAGCCAGCGGCGGAAAAATGTCGGCGAACTGGCCTAATAGCCAAGCCAGCAAAGTAATCAACAGCGTCGCTCCCAGCGCACTACCAATACCAAAGAAAATACCGCGAATAAAATTCATCCAATAGACTTGACGGCGAGAACGATGAAAATCAAAAAACAAATCTTCTAAAATCGCCTGCCGCGCGCCGTTTTCATTGTCGCTTATAATCTTCCGCGCCAATTTATTTGGTTGTTTTTTGGTTGGTTTTTCTGCCATTTCCCGCCTTCTTTTTAGTAAAATACTTCGCTAAAAATCCATGATTTGAAGTCAAGTTTTTCGCTAGTTCTGCGCCAATTGAAACAGCACCGACAATTCCGCTAAATCCAGAAATTCGCTGAGTTATCGCCTCTACTTTTTGCTGAGTTTGATGGATCTGCCGCGTCAACTTGATAATGGAAATTGTCATGACGATCAGCATGACGACAAATACCGCCATCAACGCTACTAAAACTATTAACAAACCATTCATGCTTTTTACTATACACTATTTCAAGCGGCTTGTCAGATGAGCGCGCAAGTCCTCGCCAAAATTCGGATCGCGCAGACCAAAGTCAATCACTGTCTTCAAATATTCCAATTTATCGCCGGTATCATAATATGTGCCGTTGGTGATTTCTACGCCGTAAAAATCAAATCCGTCGTCAATCATCTCTTGCATAATCGGCTGGATGGTGAATTCGCCATGGCTATCGAATTTTTCCTTAGCCTTCTCCAAGTAGCCAAAAATCTCGCCTGGCAGCAAATAGCTGCTGACACTCGCCAGATCGGACGGCGCATTGGTTTTGCCAGGCTTTTCGACAATATTGGTCATTTTAATGACGCCATCTTTGACTTGCTGGCCATTGATGACACCGTAACGATCAAATTCCGAATCGTCGGTAATTTTCTTACAGGACAGAATTGCCCCGTCGAGCTGTTGCGATGCCTCAATCATTTGCCGAAAACGACTTGGGCTAGCGGTAATGAAATCGTCCGCAAAGGTATAAATCACTGGCTCATCGTGGCGAATTAAATGCGAAGCGCAAGTCAGCGGCGTGGCATTGCCGTAAGGTCCTTTCTGACGAATATAGACGAAATTAGCCATCTCAGACAGACGCTTAACGATGTCGATTAGCGGCTGCTTTTTGGCGCCGCCAGCGCGCAGATTGGCGAGTAGCTCTTCGTTTGGCGTATCAAAATGGTCTTCGATCGCCCGCTTGTTGGCGCTACCGATGATAATTATATCCTTAATGCCAGCCTCGACCAATTCCTCGACGACATATTGAATAATCGGCTTGTCAATTAGCGGCAACATTTCTTTGGGCATAGCCTTAGTCTGCGGCAGGAAACGCGTACCGAAACCAGCGGCGGCAATGATAGCTTTGGTCGGTTTTTTCATAATCTAACTCCTATTCTCTCCTATTTCTGAAGTGTCGAACCTTATAATTTTTCGCGGATTAATTTCTGGGCGAGGCTCGGGTTGGCTTGGCCTTTGGAACGCTTCATCACTTGACCGACTAAGTAGCCTATGGCTTTGTCCTTACCGGCTTTAATATCAGCAATTGACGCCGCTGAGGCCGGATCGCTTAACACTTCATCAACGATAGCAGCGATGGCGCCTTCGTCAGACACCTGCAGCAAGTTCTTTTCTTCAGCAAGCTTGCGCGGATCCGTAGCGCCCGCCAATAGCTCGTTAAATAGCTCCTTGGCATTGGTACTGGAAATCTCCGCTTTCTCGGTCATCTCCGCCAATTCCACCAAATCATCGACCGATACATGTGGTGCATTACCATCAGCTGACGTGGAGTCACTCTCAGAATCACTACCACTGGCTGTCAAAGCACTAGCAAACCAGTGCGCCACTCGCTTAGCAGACGCATCGCCTGATTTTTCCTGTACCTCCAGCATGATGGATGCGTAATTTTGGTTGGACAATAATGAGTTAACCACTGATTTATCCAAATTCAATTCATTCCATTTTTCACGATATTCGCTCGGCAGCATTGGCACTTCAGTCTGGATCCGAGCAACCTCCTCATCGCTCAGCACCACTGGCGGGATGTCGGCATCAGGCATGTAGCGATAATCCTGGGCGTCTTCTTTCGAGCGCTGCGAAGTAGTTACTTGTTTGTCATCGCTCCAGCCGCGGGTTTCCTGCACCACCGACTCGCCACTTTCCAGCAAGTCAACTTGGCGCTTGAACTCGTATTCAGCAGCACGCTCGACGCTGCGGAATGAATTAAGATTCTTCACTTCCGCGCGCTTGCCAAGCTCAGTCACACCCTTTTTAGCCACCGAAATATTGACGTCAAAACGCATGTTGCCGTGGTACAAATCACCGTGCGTAACGCCTGCATAGACCATTAATTTGTGTAATTCCGAAGCGTACGCTTTAGCCTCCTCGGCAGAATGGATGTCCGGCTCAGAGACGATTTCAATCAGCGGCGTACCAGCACGGTTGAGATCAACCAGCGAATAGCCGTCGTGGTGCGTCAACTTACCAGCATCCTCTTCCATGTGTGCGTGATGAATCCGCACTCGTTTGAGCGAACCGTCTTCTAGCGGTGCGTCGACATAGCCAGCCAAAATAATCGGCTGATACATCTGCGAAGTCTGATAACCCTTTGGCAGGTCAGGATAGAAATAATGCTTGCGATCAAACCGGCTGACGCGGGCAATCGGCGCGTTCAACGCTTTACCAGCGCGCACAGCCAGCTCGACGGCGTGCTTATTCAGCACCGGCAGCATGCCCGGCAGGCCAAAGTCAATCTCGTGCGTTTTTTCGTTCGGCCCAGCATTACGCGCGTCATTATCGGCCGGGCTAAATAGCTTAGTCTTGGTCGCCAGCTGGACGTGGCACTCGATACCAATGGTCATTTCATATTCATCATATACACTCATCATAACGCTCCCAAATCTTTTAGTGCTTGTTCAAAGCTCGTCATAGCTCGCCGAAAACTTTGCGCGGTTAGTTTCACTTTAGTCTCGTGAGCAATTTGATTGCGCAATTTGTGCGCCGCCCACAAACCATTTTCATCCGTCCAATCACCCTTGCGGGTTTTCAACCTGTCGCCCATTGTCGCGCCCGCCACACCGCAGTCGCGCATAGCCTTGTCGAGCAGTTTGTCGGCTTTGACAATTGCCATCTGCAAGCTGTCCGAGTTACCCGCCTTAGCGCCGCGCTGAATTGCCCGCCAAACTTTTTGATACATTTCTCTGTCAAGCTGCTTGTGTCCGCGCGATGTCAATTGGATAAAAACGATCAACAAACCGCCGATTAACAACGCCGCCGCTACCAGCGCAATCAACAATCCATCCATCAGACAGCCTCCACTTCCGCCGCTAACTTCAGCAAGTTGCCGTCCGACTGATAATCACCAATCAACTGCACGCCGATTGGCAAACCTTCGTCACTAGTTCCAGCTGGCACGGAAATTGCCGGTAGTCCAGCCAGACTGGCTGGTACGGTCATAATATCCGCCAAGTACATTTTGATCGGATCATTGGTATTTTCACCAAGTTTGAAAGCTGGTGTCGGTGCCGTCGGCATTAACAGTGCGTCGTACTCAGTGAACAACTTTTTGAACTCGTTAATGAGCAGCGTGCGCGCTTTTTGTGCCTGCATATAATAGGCATCAAAAAAGCCGCTCGACAACACGAAACTACCGATCATAATCCGCCGCTTATTCTCCGTCATAAAACCTTCGTTACGGCTGC
>CAURBE010000008.1:0-36874 GCA_963523045.1 uncultured Candidatus Saccharibacteria bacterium
GAACGTCGTGAGACAGTTCGGTTTATATCCGGTATGGACGATAGGAAACTTGAGAGGATCTACCCCTAGTACGAGAGGACCGGGGCGGACGCACCTCTGGTGTATCGATTGTGGCCACCTGCTGCATTGTCGAGTAGCTATGTGCGGACTAGATAAGCGCTGAAAGCATATTAAGCGCGAAACTAACCTCAAGATAAGGTTTCCCTATGAGGACACAGAAAGACTATCTGTTTGATAGGCGCAAGGTGGAAGTGCAGCAATGCATGGAGCTAAAGCGTACTAATAGTCCCATTGCCTTTTTATGTCCTTGTCTGCTAGCGTTTATGCTTGCATAACGCTCGTGGATAAGGTAGACTTGACTAGTAATTGGTGCTTTTCAACAAGTGCCGGTCAATTAACAATTCTCAATTCCGTGCAGAAAATTGGACATCGAAGAAAGGGGTTTGGCCCACCACGCGAGTATATGTGGAACCAAGCGCTTTAAACCCCCTCCTTCGGTGCCCATGGCGAGGAGGAAACACCTGTTCTCATTCCGAACACAGAAGTTAAGCTCCCCAGCGGCGATTATACTGCGAAAGTGGGAAACTAGCACGGTGCCGAATTATAAAAAAGACTTCCGAATAGGGAGTCTTTTTTCGTTTTTGCCGGAGGCGTTTGCGAGTAGTATAAGTATGATACAATGATGAGAAATGGATAAGAAACAAACAGAGAAACCAGAGCGTCTTAAGCCGAAGCATAGCGGGTTTGTGGCGATATGCACGTCTTGGTTAAGGCGGCCAAAATCGTGGGTTATTATTGGTGGCGGTATCGTTGCATTGGCGGTGATAGTAGTTGGGGCGTTATTTGTTATTACAACACGTGGCAATGTCAGTGTCGAGCGTGTGTCTGATGAGTCCTTGCAGGAAGTCGACCGTCCAGTTTGCCTAAAGTTTAGTCAGCAACTGGGCGAAGTAAAACCGAAGATTACACCAGAAGTGCGTGGCACGTGGCGCGAAAAGCGACAATTGTTCGGCGTTTCTGAGGTGGAGTTTACGCCCGACCAACCACTGGCAGCTGATACAAATTACACTGTGGCGTTCCCGAGGGCGAAACGTTCGCTGTTTGGTAATGCGACAATCCATGATGTATCGTTCAAGACGCAAAAAGCACCACGGGTAGACGCTACATCGCTGGACAGTAAAGAAGTGATCGCGATGGACCAGGCGTTGACGGTGCGTTTAGGGTCACGGGCGGGTAAATTACGCGATCTAGAATTAACGACTGAGCCAGCGCTTGTACTGAAGCGTGAGTCGTCTGATGATCAAACATTTTCATGGAAATATACTGGCCTACTAGCACCTGACACGCAGTACACCTTCAAGTTATACGATAAAGCCCAGAAGGAAGAGTTAAAACGTTTTACGGTGAAAAGTGCGCCGCTACCAGCGATTGGTTCACCGATTAAAGAGCATTCAGTGACGCCATCAGACGAATTGAAGTTGACATTTCAGGAGGCAATTGATGCGAAGAATCGGCCAAATATAGCGGTTGACACGGCTGGTAATGGTTCGTGGCGGAGTAATACTGAGTATATATTCAAGGCAGATAAATTGGAGCCGGGCAAGATGTACACATACACCATTCCGAAAGGCCTACGGACAGCTCGTGGAGGTGTTCTCGTCGAAGAAGTAAAAAAGACGTTTACCACTAATGGGCATGTACGTGGCGTGGGAGCGTCTCCGTGGCGAACCACGGTTGATCAAGCGGTGCAGGATGTACGGATAACCTTTGATCAGGCGGTTGACCACAAGAGCGCCCAGGATCGCCTCAGGGTTTCATCTGGTACAGTTCAGAGTATTTCCTGGCGTGGCAATACGATGGTTGCCCGAGTGGTCAATATGGGCTTTCAGCGGCAAGTTCAGGTTTGGGTAGAGCCGGGCGTGCAGCCAGTATTTGGACTGCCGAGTGTAGAGCGAATTGCGACATCGTTCACAACTAATTCACGGGTCGTCAAACTCAATAACGTACCATTCTATCGTCAGGCGTACGCCCAAAGCTGCGAAGCGGCCTCGCTGCGTATGGCCTTGGCATATCGTGGTGTACATGATAATGATTGGAATATTCTGCAGCGCTTTGGGTATCATCCGCGACCGCGAGACAAGGCGACAAATGAATGGGATGATCCGAACGTACAGTTTGTGGGTGATGTCAATGGCGATCAAGGTGCGGGCACAGGCTGGGGTGTATATGCTGGTCCTGTGGCACGGGCGGCTGGTCAGTATGGTCGCGGAACGTCGGTAGCGTATGGGGCTAATGCCAATTTCGTGGCGCAGCAGATTCACAATGGTAGCCCGGTCATTGCGTGGGGTGTATGGCGGATTGGTGCAAAAATTGATAGCTGGAAAACACCATCAGGCCGAACGGTGAGCGGGCCGATACCGATGCATGTGCGTCTAATTGTTGGGGTTCGTGGTGAGCCGCACGATCCGCTCGGGTTTTATGTTAATGACCCAATCTCAGGACAATTCTATTGGACGAGGGAGCAATTTGTAGCAATGACAGCTGGTGCTGGGCCGGCAGCGCAGCTGTTGGCGGTGCATTGATAGGTCTCTTATCTTGCCCAGATCTTTTTGCTTGAGTGATGTTTTTTGTTAGACACGTCTAAGTATCAGTGAAATTCCTTGTGTAATCAAAAAAACCACCCATCTCGCAGAAAGGGTGGTTTTTAAGTGGTGGAACTCATAATGCCTGAAGCTCCAACAGGTGCCGTCAGTGACTGACCTTATTAGTATAACTAATGTTATAGCAGAGTGCAATATTTTATTCACAATAAAAACCGCCTATGTAAATATTGACAAAGTATTAGCAATATGCTAGTATATAACCATAACACATATCATGTGTGATATATAAAGGTGAGGGTTTCCATAAATATTTATGTGGAAATCTTTTTTAAAAACGGAGGAAAACTTTTCCATGGCAGGGACAAAGGCTGGCGGCTTAAAGGCTGCTCAAAAAAACTTAGCTCGTGATCCAAATTTTTATGCAAAAATTGGACGTAAAGGCGGTAAAAATGGTCGGACTGGCGGGTTTGCAGCAAATCCAGCTTTAGCTCGTATTGCTGGTGCTAAGGGTGGACGCATTTCACGCCGCACTAAGAAGACCACACAGACAGTTGCAGAATAAGACCGCTCCATTCTCTTTAAAAATAAGCCTCTGCTCGGGGCTTATTTTATTTGGTAGCGTTTAAGCTGACAGGACTTTGCTTGATTGACGCGCCATTTTGTGTGGCAGTTGAGACAATGATACTCTGTAGAGGCTCTTTGTAGGCCTACGGCGCTGCATTGTGGACAGATACTGCGTCTATGCAGCCATTCTCGATAACTGTCTAAGAAATCTTGGACGACTGGATCGTCCATACTGAGATTTAGGTGGTATTTTGGTGCTAATTCATTAACTGCATATTCCCAGGCGGCTCGCTCCATTTCTATGAGTTGGATATCGTATTGATAATCTTTATGACCAAGTTTAGCATGGGCAATTTCATGTAAAAGCTGTGCAAAATCTTGTTGCGAAGATAATCTCTCGTAAGAAACCGTTGTCAATTCAGGATTCCAAGTAAAATCTGGTCCTTCCTGGAAGTGAAAATTTGGAAAATCGCGTTTAATTTTGTTTAAGTTTACTAATGGCATTGTCGTAGCATCCGTATAATACGATTTCTTCTGGACTAGGGGCGCTTATAATCTTTGGAACAGATATGGCGGCTGGTAGACTCTCTGCTAGAAGACCGCTTAAAATATTAGAAAAATAAGGCACGAATGAACCGATACTTCCGCCAATAACAACAACATCTGGCTGAGTAAAGGCGATAAGCGGTTGAAGGCCGGTCTTTATTCTGTCGGCTATATTCTCCCAGATCTCGGAGGATGTTTCTTCCGATAGTTCACCAAAAAGTTCTCGTAAAATTCTTCCTGCAGCAATTTCCTCCCAGGTTGTGGTTTTGCCATTATAATGCAACATCATGTGTCCACCTTCGCAGTCATTGAGTGATTTGTCTAGGCTACCATTAAGGATAAGCGATGTGCCAACTCCAGTTCCAAGTGTTATATATAGACCGCAACGAGGAATTGTTGGCAGTCGGTGCATGCTTGCAAGCCCAGCCATGTTGGCATCATTAGCAATAATTATCTTTGCGTTGGGAAATTTTCGGGAAAAAAGTTGGCGAATAGGTTGATTTTTCCAGCCCAGATTTTGACACCAAACAGCTACACCCTCATTAATAACCCCAGGCAGGGCTATGGATATGACGTCAATTGGTTGATTATTAGTAATGAGGTGAATTTGATCAGTCACGCGTTGGATATACTGGTCTACACTTTTGGGAGTGGGGAATTTAATGACCTGTTTTGGTGTATTGTCCCCATTAAAGCTGGCTACTAGTGTTTTTGTGCCGCCTGTGTCAACCGCAATAATCATACAGCTATTATAACATCAACTTTACTCGAGAGAGTTTATTATGGTATAATAAGGGAAATTTGAGTGGAGATATAATTATGAAACGAGCAAATCAAGCTGGGTCTATTGGGGTTTTTGTAGTAGTGGGCGCTATTTTAGTGGTTACGTCTTTGGCAGTGTTATATGGTGTCAGGCAGTCTGCTTTATCGCAAAATACATCACCAATTTCGAGTGATTTGGTCGTATCGGAAGAGAAAAAAGATAATGTACCTAAGAACGGTCAGAGTATCAAGACTTCAGAGTCGACTAAGCAAAAATCTAATGATCAACAAAGTGGTAGAGGAGAGGCGCGTTCGGAGGTTAAAACTGAAGATGTGAAGCCAGAGAGTTCTTCATCTAATAATTCCTCTCAGCAATCGACTCAAACAGATAAAGGACTGCCAAAAACTGGTCCAGAGAGTTTGGTGTTTTCAGCTCTTGGTGTTGGTATTTTAGCGTTTTTGACAGTCGCCTACCAGAAATCTCGCTATCTGGTGTAGTTTTGACTTGCCTCCGTTTGTTGTGATATAATTGCCATAATCTGTGGAGATATTTTTATGAGTTTCTCCGAGAAATAATATCAATTTTAAGGAAGGGGTCTTTAGAAGACTTATGGCAAATGCCAAAATTACAATGGACGACCTGCTGGCACAAGCGGGCGATGGTGTAAAACAAATCACAGTCGGTGAGACGGTTAGTGGCACTATTTTATCAATTAAGAAACACGAGATTTTAATCGATTTGGGGCCTTTGGGCGTTGGTTTGGTACCGCGTCGCGAAGTCAGTTTTTCCCAGAATTATAAAGTTGGCGATTCGGTGATTGCGAGTGTTATTGACTCTGAGCTGGAAGATGGCTATTCATTATTATCATTACGCAAGGCAGCTAAGGATCGCGGTTGGGACGAGATAGCAGCTAAACTGGAATCTGGTGAAATTATTACGGTTTTGCCATACGATGCAAACCGCGGTGGATTGTTGGTTGAATATGAAGGAATTCGTGGCTTCTTGCCTGTGTCGCAATTGTCAGCTGAGCATTATCCACGTGTTGGCTCTAGCGATAAAGATGAGATTTTACAGCGATTGAATGGTCTGGTAAATAAGGAAATTAAGGCACGGATTTTGGACGCTGATCGTAAGGCTAATAAGCTGATTTTCTCCGAGAAAGAGGCAGTTAAAGAGGGTCTGGCAGAGCGCTTCCAGAAGTTGTCGATTGGTGATACGGTGAAGGGTATCGTAACTGGCGTTGTCGACTTTGGTGTATTCGTTAATGTTGAAGGTATTGAAGGGCTGATTCATATTTCGGAAATCAGCTGGGAGCGTGTTAACAATCCAGCTGACTATGTGAAGGTCGGCCAGACGGTTGAGGCGAAGATTATCGCGATTGATAAGGAGCGGCTGAGCTTGAGTATGAAGCAATTGACTAAAGATCCTTGGTTGGATGAGGTCGAGCAATTCAAGCCTGGCGATAAAGTTGAGGGAACGGTAACCCGCATTACGCCGTTTGGCGCGTTTGTGCAGCTAAGCCCGGCAGTTGAGGCGCTGGTTCACGTGTCAGAGCTTGGCGGCGACGGGACGGATCCTGAAAAAGTATTCACCCTGAATGAGCGTAAAGAATTTACGGTTTTGGATATCGATAAAGAAAACCGCAAGATTTCTCTTTCGCTTGGCAAGTCAAAGAAAAAATAATACAAATCCCCTGAAGCGTAGCTACGCCCAGAGGTGAGAGGAGCTTACTATGGCAGAAAAAATCGTCAATATTGCGGATTCGGTAACGGTTGGCGAATTGGCTGAAACTCTGGGATTGTCGGTAACTACGCTGATTGGCGAGTTGTTTAAGAACGGAATTGCGGCGACGATTAATCAGTGGCTGGACTTTGAGACGGCGCAGATTATTGTCGAGGAATTGGGGCTGGATGTGCAGCTGAAGCGCAAGGCGGCTGCTGCGGATATCCATCATCATACACGAAAACTATCAGATAAGGCAGTGCCGCGCCCGCCAATTGTGGCAGTGATGGGGCATGTCGATCATGGTAAGACGAGCTTATTGGACGCAATTTTAGATAAAAAGACAGTTGAGGGCGAGGCTGGCGGAATAACACAGCATATTAGCGCCTATCAAGCGCAACGCAACGGGCGGATGATTACGCTGCTGGATACGCCGGGACACGAGGCGTTTGCGGCACTGCGGCAACACGGCGCGGTGCTGACTGACGTGGTGATCATTGTGGTGGCGGCGGACGATGGCGTCAAGCCGCAGACGGTCGAGGCGATTCGGTTTGCGCGTTCGGCTAATGCGAAAATCGTGGTGGCGATTAATAAAATTGATAAAGATACCGCCAATCCGCAGCTGGTAAAAACGCAGCTGGCGTCTGAACATGGCCTCAATCCTGAGGAGTGGGGCGGCGATACGGTGATGGTGGAAGTCAGCGCTAAAACTGGCCAGAATTTGGACAAGCTGCTGGATATGGTGCTACTGGTGGCAGACATGGAAGATTTGCGGGCGGATGAGGATGTGCCGGCGGAAGGCCTGGTGATTGAGGCGCACATGGAAACCGGGCGCGGCGCGGTGGTCGGGCTGCTGGTGGAAAATGGGCATTTGCGGCCGGGGCATTATTTGGTTGCTGGAACGGCTTACGGACGAGTTAGGACGCTTCAGGACTTCCGCGGTAAGACGGTTAAAGATGCCGGTCCGAGTACGCCAGTCAATGTGACTGGATTTAAGGAGTTGCCGCAGTTTGGCGATGGATTTGAAATTGCTAAGAGCGAGAAAGAGGCGCGCAATTTGGCGCAAAAAGCGAAAATTGAGCAGGAAAAGATGGCCGCTACCACTAATATTACTGGCGCGGACATCCTGAAAATGATGAATCAGAAACTTGATGCTGAGGAGTTTAATGTGATTATTAAGGCTGATGTCCAGGGTTCGGTGACGTCGGTGGTGGATAGTCTGAGGCTGATTGATACGGGCGGCGAAGTTGAACTACATATCGTCGGTACGGGTGTGGGCAATATTTCTGAGAACGATATTCACTTGGCGGTAGGCGAGAACACGGTAATTTACGGGTTTAATGTCGATCTTCCGCCGGCGGTCAAGCGATTGGCGGCGCGCGAACACGTGGAAGTGCGGATTTTTAAGGTGATTTATGAGCTATTGGACGATGCGAAAGATTCAATGGAAGCGCTGCTGGCGCCAGAGGTTGTCGAGACGGAAATTGGCGAATTGGAAGTAAAAGGCGTGTTTAGGACGATGCGCGAGGAAATAATCGCTGGCGGCGAAGTAAAACGCGGCAAGGTGGCGAAAGGACTGCTGGCGCGAGTAAAACGCGGCAAGGAGCAGATTGCCGAGGTGGAAGTATCATCAGTGCAGCGCCAACAGCAGGAGGCTAAGGAAGTCTTTGAGGGCGAAATGTGCGGTTTGAGCCTGAAGACCAAGAAAAAGATTACTCTGGAAATTGGCGACAAACTGGAATTCTTCACGCGGGAATTGGTGAAGAAGACGCTGGGGTGATCATTGACTTATGGTATAATTTATGCTATTGTCAAAATATGTTATTTATAACACAAAAAGAAAGCTAAACCAATGGTAGAAGCCACTAGTTTCCCTCATCACGACAGGCATCCTTCTAAAGACGATGCTGCTGATGCGATAGGTAATGCAAGTAGCGACGGTAGCAGTGCAGAAAAAGCGACTCCGGAGGATAATGACTCTGGAAAGAACACTAGTCTCGAAAATAAACCTGCCTCTAAAAAGGAACTTGAGAAAAGAATAGAACAACTGACCATCCAGCTCGAGGAGATTCTTAATGAGCGTAGGATGAGATATGCAGACAGGCTAGCTAAAGATCATGGTAGGTTTTTTGGAAGGTTTCTAAAGTCTAACACTAGGCTATCTGGCATATTAAAGAAAATACCTCTTTTACAAAAAGTGTCTACTACTGTTAATAATAAAATTGACAGTATCAGGAGTGAAGATAGTGCTGATGATTTGCGGGCTGACTATGAAGATGCGGTAAAGGTATATATAAAACATGCTTCAAGAGAAAGTGTGAAGAATGACGATCCAGAAAAAACTTCAGACACTCCAGAAAATGTACAAGCTAAACAGCTTATCCTCCTTACTAGTGAAGATGCCCTATTAGAGGACGCTATTTGTAAGTGTCGTCAGGGGTATAGTAAAAAAGCTACGAGGTTCAGTAGCTGGTGGTTGCGCCAGAAAGGTATTGTAGGTGCCGTTAAGACTGGAGCTGTTATTGTTGGCGCAGGTCTTGTGACTGGTGTCACGATTGCGACGGGCGGTTTGCTTTTGGGTGTTGGAACAACTGTAATAGCGCCGGCTGCTGGCGGCTTGGTTGGGTTTGGCGCTGCTAAGCATGTTACAAATCGACAGGCAAATTCGTTTGTCGATAAGGAGCGTACGAAGACAATTGCAGAACAAGAGTCTGAGGAGGCCCAGGAAAAGAATTCTAATATTCTCCAGCAGAAAGCTGGTGAGGGTGGTTTATTGATTGATGATGCTGTAGATATTATTACGGGGGCGGTAGAGGAAAGAGCTAGTGAAGCTATAAAGAAAAACCGTAATCGATACAAAACGATGGTTGCCTTAGGTACGCTTGGGGCAAGAATGGGTGGTATCTTGGCTGACGGTATTGGTGATTGGTTTGCCGGTTCGTCACAGAAAAATCACTTGGCGAACATTCACGGCAAATCTAATGTGGATACTAGTGGTGACGGCTCTGGTGGTAGTGCTCCAGATGGTGCAGATCCTACGGTGCCTCACCCGGAAATGCCCGATACTACAGTTATACAGGGTAATGAATTTACTGTTGAACCAGGTAATGGGTTGACTCATGAATTACAAGGCTTCGCACGATTAAATGGTATAGATCTTACGCCAGAGCAAGCATGGGATCTGCATAAAGAATTGATAGATAAGTTTGGCAGTTACATAGATGGTCCTGGCACGTATCAGATGGGGCCTACTCCATATGACATTGGGATATCTTCACCGGGCTCTGCGTCTTGGAAGAAGGGTGCAGCTGAGTATATTATGGACTGGATGTCTCGGCATTAAATATAAAAATTAAGATTTAGCAAGGGGGATATACATTGATGACTGACGAAGAAATTCTAAAAGTTTTAGGTATTGAAAATTCTGATGATAATCTAAAATCAGCGGTTCTAAATAATTTTCGAGTAACGGTTGACGCCAGGCTGATGAACATACTAAATGAGACTTTGAGCAAAGAGGATATCGTCGCTTTGGAGAAGCTGGAGTCAGATGGGATTAGTAAAGATGAGATGCTGAATTGGCTGAGTGGTCGAGTCACGAATATTTATGAAATATCGAGGGCCTTATCCGAAAGTTATGCTCAGGAATTGAAGGAGCGATTATCGTAATAAAAGTTTGGTGGTAATTTGATTGAGCAATTGGTATAATTAGATTAATTGGTTTGTAAGACTAAGGAGGAATAATGTTTCAGTTAGACGAAAAGTTTTTGAAAGAACTAGGGCTGGATCAGTTGCCAGAAGAACAGCGCAAGCCGTTTTTGCAGCATATTTATAGCGAGTTGGAACTAAGGGTGGGTGAGCGGCTTAGCCAAGGTATGAGTGAGGCTCAGTTGGATGAGTTTGCAAATATTATAGATAAGACTCCGGGTGTTGTGGAAGGATTTTTAGCAAAATATGCGCCTAATTACCAACAAGAGCCTATGTTCCAGAGGTTATTGCAGGCTTCAGGTGCGGCAGCTGACGATACTCGCCTAAGAGATGAATTTGCGGCTACGAAGTGGCTGGAGGTGAATCGTCCGGATTATCGTGATGTCGTGGCAGCGGTGATGAACGAGCTGAAGAAGGAAATTATTGCCAACCGCGATGCTATTTTAGGTGGCATGAGTGCACCTTCAGCGCCGCAGCAGGCTCAAAGCGACTTTGATTTGGCTGCTTAGTCAATAGACTTAGCCTTGATGACCGCGGAGAAACGCCTCTGCGGTCATTTTTTTGCCGCTGGTTGGGGAGATGAGTTCGTCAATAATAAGCCAATTACCGTCAGCGCATTGCACATCAATCGGTGAAAGTGGGCTAGTGTCAGTATGTGCTTTGGTAATTATGAGTTCCGCATTATTAATTTTAAGCCGGCTGCGCGGAAACTCCAGATAGGCTCTAACATGGGCATCGGCCTCAGCGGCAGTCATTGTTTCTGGGTCGAGATGCGAAATATCTTTGTGTAACAATTTACAATATGTGGCAGCAGAATGATTTTGTGGGACTGCTTGCAGGCTGCCACCGACGATATCAGGCAGGATCTTTGTCAGCAGGGCCGATCCGTCATGGAATAGCTGGTTATATAATTCAGGTTTTGTTTCTTTTCCAGTCAGGGTCTGCTGAGTTTGTGCGTATATCGGACCAGCATCCATTTTGTCATCAAGTTGCATAATTGACACGCCTGTTTCAGTATCTTGGTTAGCAATAGCCGACTCAATTGGTGATGGACCTCGGTATTTTGGCAATAAAGAAGGGTGGACATTAATGATCCCAGGGGTAAACAAGTCAATGACTGATTGAGGAATAATTTTTCCGTAGGCCACTAATATACCTGTAACTGGTTGGACTTGCTTTATATATTCGGTAATTTCGCCGACTTTATTCGGCTGCAAAACAGGGATATTATGAGATTTAGCAAATACTTTAACTGGCGGCTCAACAAGTTTATGTCCGCGTCCGCGTTTGGTGTCGTGTTTGGTGACGACACAAATAACATTGAAGTTACTCTCTACTAGGGCTTTTAGGGTGATTAGGCTATAATTCTCAGTTCCAAAGAATACTATTTTCGGCAATGTCTTTGTCATAATCTAATGGACGAAGCTCGCCTTTCTTGTCGAGCGTATAAAAAGCATCTTTTTTATCTTTAATATGGTCAATAAAAACCATTCCATTGCAGTGGTCGATTTCATGTTGTAAGACTCGTGCCAAGAAACCTTCTGCTTTCATACGGATTTCTTCTCCATCTAGAGAAGTCGCCTTTACTCGAACTTTATTGTGGCGGGGGACTTTACCATAAATACCCTTAACGCTTAAGCAGCCCTCAAAATCCTCAACAACTTCACCTTCGTATTTTACGATTTCTGGATTAATTAGTGTCACGAATTTTCTAGTCGATTTGTTATCAAAGTCCGCGCGTACAATTACAACTCTTTCCAGTTTATCGACTTGGACTGCTGCAAGCGCAGCACTGATTTCATGAGGCCTTGAATCTTCCCAATTAAGCGCCGCCGAGGTCATATCATCGGCTAATTTTATAACATCATCTGTAACGACGTGGATTTTTGCTGATTTTTGGCGAAGATGTGAGTTCGGTAGTGTGATAATGTCATCTCTTGTCATCACTATAATTATACCAGAAATTACAGTAAACTGACAGGATCCAGCTCGTATTGCCAATGGGTTGGTGGCAGCAAAGTAAGAAGCTCAAGGAGGTATTGGCGTCGAGAGCTTTTTACAACAATTTGCCAGCGGTATGTGTCGCGGACGCGTTCATAAAAAGCAGGTGTTGGCCCAAATATATCGATTTTTTCAGAATGAGACTTTAATAACTCGGCGAGATTCTTTGCATTTTTAATGGCAGCTGCTTCAGTCTTATAAACACAGGTTAATTTTAATAGGTAGGTAAAGGGCGGAAAATTGGTTTTTTGTCGCTGGCTGATGGTTCTTTGGTAAAATTCGTTATAATTCTGCGACAGACCATTGGTTATAGACGGATGATTTGGTTGGTATGATTGAACAATAACTTCTGTTGGCGTGCTTGACCGACCAACTCGACCAACCACTTGGGCTAGTAGTTGGAATGTGCGTTCGGGTGATGAATAGTCGGGTAGGGATAATCCAGCGTCAGCTTGAACAACTCCAACCATTGTGAGATGAGGCAAATCAAGGCCTTTGGCGATGACTTGGGTGCCGATGATAATATCTATATCGCCATTTTTTAATTCATCGTAACGCTCATCGACTGTGGATTTTATATCAGTGTCTCCGTCAAATCGAGCAATTTTTTTATTCGGAAATAACCTCTGTAATTCGTTCTCAATACGCTTAGTGCCGATACCTTTATGAACAATGTCTGCGTTGTGACATTCGGGGCAGCTAGTAGGTACTTTAGTTGAAAATCCGCAAATGTGGCATGACAGTTTATGTTTATCGGCATGAAGAGTTAGTGGAACAAAACAGCGCGGGCAACCAGCTTGCCAGCCGCAGCTCTGACACAATGTAGTTGATGCGGTACCTCGTCGATTGTGAAAAATAAGAGCCTGCTTGTCTTTCGATAGTGCGGTATTTAAGGATTTAAGAAATGGGTCGGATAGAAATTGGTGCTGAGTAAAATTATTACGATTAGTCATATCCACTAGGGTGACATGGGGACGTATTGTATCTGCACGGGCCGGCTTCGTCATGGTAATGATGGGAATCTTTGATTGCTGGGCAATATAGTAGTCGGCAACTGCAGGAGTGGCGCTTCCCAAGATTAGTTTAGCGCGATGTTGGTTGGCGAGAACTGAGGCAACACGTAAGGCCGAGTAGCGGGGCGATTGTTCCTGCTTAAAGCTAGGTTCATGGCATTCATCAATTACTACCAGACCAAGCTGCTGCACGGGCATAAAAAGTGCAGAGCGTGGGCCAATTACTACTACCGGATCGTTAGAGCCAATAATCTTTCTCCAGGCAGCGTGGCGTTGAGCTTCGGTTTGTTTAGAATGGGTTACGATAACATTTGGGAAGTGTGTAGAAAATTCTGCAACTAATTGTGAGGTCAGGGCAATCTCTGGCACTAAAATTATTGATGACAATTCTTCTTTTAGAGTCCGCTCCACCGCTTCAATATAAACTAAGGTTTTTCCTGAGCCAGTAACGCCGTGTAGAAGTACTGTTCCGGAATGTAGATTGTCAATAGTCTGTAGTGCAGTCTGCTGTTCGGTGGTGAGCACATTTTTTATTCGTTTTTGTGGCGAAATAACTGAGGTAGATAAATTTAAGCTGCGACGTTTTTTAGATAATCCGCTTGGTAAAATAGTCTGCCATACGGTTGCTTGATGGGTTGCGTAATATTTGCTCATCCAGGCGGCCGTCTGAACTAGTTCAATTGGTAGAGGATATTTTTCGATAATTTTAATAATTGCCTTAACCTCGAAATCAGGACGACGTACTTCTTGCAAGACGATACCTATGTTCTTGGCCTTGCCGATTTCTATTTCGACAATTGTACCAGTTGGCAATCGTTCTTCAGACGAATAGGTAAACGAACTAGCGTCGCTACGAACGATTTTTATTGGCGAAACCAAATAGTAATACATAATCCATATTATATCGCGAAAAAATGCTAAAATAAGCATATGTATTTTGAGAGTCGTTCGCAGGCTGGAGCAATTCTGGCGGATCAAGTACTGGGAAGATACCGCTATGAAAACTGCGCAGTGGTGGCCATTGGCGAGGGTGGTGTACTGATTGGCGAGCAAATTGCTGTAAAGCTTCACTGTGTCCTGATGATGCTACTGAGCGAGGGTATCGAAATTCCTGGAGAAAATTTGAATTTTGGGGCTATGTCGCAGTCAGGACAATTTACTTACAATAGTCAATTTTCTGACGGCGAGATCAATGAATATACTAGTGAATTCCATGGCTATTTGGAGGAAAAAAAGCGTGAAGCGCATCAGCGTATCAATAGGCTGCTGGGGGACGGCGGTATAATTGATAAGAATATGTTAAAAGACAGAGTGGTAATTTTAGCTAGTGATGGATTTGGTGATGATTTGTCGGTTTTGGATGTGGCACTGAGTTTTTTAAAATCTGTCCGAATTGAGAAACTGGTAATTGCGGTGCCGTTTTGTGGGGTGGCGGCAGTAGACAAACTTCATATGACAGTTGATGAAATGCATATTTTGGATGTGAAGGAGAATTTTATGGGATTAAACCATTATTATGAGGATAATATATTGCCGTCTAAAGAGGAGACGATAGCAAAAATCAATCAGGTTATTTTAAATTGGCGGTAAAATGCTGGCGGGTGTTGTAAAATTGTGATAAACTTGAAATAAGAAAGATGCGTTAGGGAGGTTATGTTAGACGTTTTTATTACATCTAGGGTGCGGCGAAAAATCGTAGTAGTGTACGCTAAGTATCCTGATTTTCATACACATGTTCGCGGTTTAGCGAAATTGATCAAAGAAGATCCTGGCAATATCCAGCGTGAGTTGAAGCGGCTGGAGAAGGTTGGATTTTTACAGAGTGAAAAACAGGGTAACTCGCGAACGTATTTTACAAATAAACAATTCCCTATCTTTAAGGAATTACAGAGCATGGTGATTAAGTCGCAGCAATATTCAGCGCGATCAAAACGCGGCATGGCCGACAAAGACTAATGGCATTATTTGAGCGGATTTTGACGGCGCGTGGCTTGACGACGCGGGCAGCGCGTGAGGCTTTTTTGCAGCCGGATTATGCGGCAGTGAAACATGATCCGTTTTTGCTGCCAGACATGAAAAAGGCAGTGGCGCGGTTGAAACAGGCGCGGGAGCAGGGCGAAAAAATTGTTATTTACGGCGATTATGACATTGACGGACTGAGCGCTACGGCGCTGCTGCTGGATGCCTTTGGTAAGTTTGGCTTTGAGAGCGTTGATGCTTTCATTCCAAACCGGTTTGTTGAGGGTTATGGCATGACTATGGGCGCGGTAGACAAGGTGCGCGACATGGGCGCAGATTTAATTGTGACAGTCGATACCGGCAGTTTGTGTCATGCGGAGATTGCCTATGCCACCAGTTTAGGTATTGATACGGTGGTGACGGATCATCACAATGTCGCTGAGACTCCGCCACCGAGTATTGCGGCAGTTAATCCGAAGTTTTCGGGTCATACATACCCATTCCGCGATTTGTGCGGTGCGGGCGTGGCGTTTAAGTTGGTGCAGGCGCTGCAGACAGAATTAGATGGTTTGCCTGATGGCTATGAAAAATGGCTGCTCGATTTGGTGGCGCTGGGGACGGTGTGCGATATCGTGACGTTGGCTGATGAAAATCGGGCGAATGTGTATTGGGGTTTGGAGGTGTTGAAAAAACAACAACGCCCAGGGTTGAAGGCGTTAATGGCGGTGGCGGGTATTGAACCAGGGCAGGTCAATGCCAGACATCTGGGGTTCGGCTTGGGGCCGCGCATGAATGCGGCGGGTCGGCTGGAAACGGCGCAGCATGCACTGGATATGTTGGTGGCGCGCGATGGATTAGCGGCATTGGAGGCGAGCGAAAAACTGGAGGAATTGAACGTTAAGCGGCGTGGCATTCAGGACGCGATTTTTGAGGAAGCGTGCGTGCAAGCTGAGGAGTTGGCTGATGACCGGGTGCTGGTGGTCAGTAGTGATGGCTGGAATCACGGCGTTATTGGTATTGTGGCGTCAAAATTAGTGGAGAAATATAAAAAACCAGTGTTTATCATCGGTGAGCGTGGCGAGGAGGCGACTGGTTCGGCACGCAGTTTTGGTGATTTTTCGGCAGCAGATGCAGTGCGGGCGGCGGACGATATTATCATCAAAGGCGGCGGGCACGGAGCAGCGGCGGGCGTGATGCTGGAGACTGAGAAAATTGGCGATTTTCGTTGTCGCGTGAATGAGTTTTATGATTCGTTGCAATTAACAAATCAAGAGCGATATTTGTTGCCGCGGGCTGATGTGGAAATTGATGATTTTTCGGAAGTTGACGAGGATTTGGTGGCAAATCTGGCGAAAATGGAGCCATTTGGCAATGGTAATCCCGAACCAGTACTAAAAATTACCAGGGTATCAGTTTTGAGCATGCGACGAATGGGCGCGGACGGGCAACACGTTAAATTAGCGCTGCGTGATAAAAATGGTAAAGTGTTGCAGATGCTGGCGTTCAACGCATCAGAGGAATTCTTCCGCGAGCCAGGCGACGAGGTAGCGGCGTGGTTCCAGCTAACTGTCAATGAATGGCAGGGGGTGCGGACGGTTGAGGGGCGGCTGTTGCACGTGAGTGAAGTATAGTTTCACTAATAATGATCCACAGATAAATGGTATATTTGCATTATATAGTTATATGTTGTATAATAATCACTAGTTTAAATAATCCAACGGAGCAATTTATGAGTTTGAAAGAAAATGGGGTACATGATACGCCAGACTATGGTTTTGGTGATGGATTATGGCTTGCTGGCGCAGATAACGACACGCACCAGCCTAAGTCTATAGAGGTTGCTACGCCTGAAGAAATACGATCCTTATCTAAAGAACCTTATAATCCAGACCGCATGAGCAGAGTGGCTGAGCAAATGAGTAATCCGCGATATGTTCGCAGCTTGGGTGGCTTGGGTGTTGAATTGGCGGTGATAGGTAATCCAGATGCAGACGAGCTAAAAGTTATAATGTATGGCTGGGGAGGTAACTTCCGTGATCCAAATGCTGTACGTGAAGCAATAGCTTTGACATATGAAAACCCAAAAGTAGCTTATATGTTTACGAATATGCCGGGGACAGGCAATTCTGAAATGCTACCTGGCTCAGCTAGGAGAAAGATGAAGAAGACGGGCAGTTACATGCCTCTTGGGGAATATCTTGGTCCAGTCGTGGATCATGTCGGTCAAGATTATGGTAATATCACTGTCAATGGTCATTCTTTGGGCGGTCGCGTAGCCATGTCAACCACTGGGCATATGGCTCGCAGGGTGAGTGAGGTTAACCTGATTGATCCAGTGGGGTCTCGTGATATGGGTGCATTTGCTTTAGGGCATGCCTTTATTTTGCGCGAAGGTAAGGAGTTAGTGCGCTACGAGAAGTCATCCTCGGTTCTAAGCGCAAAAGAGTTGGGACTGAGCTTCTTGTCGCAGAATAATCCTGAAACTATTGAGTTGATTGCTGGCTTGTCGGAAGAGTACGCCCGTGAATTTTCTCGACCAAAACATGGATGGCGTCAGCAGTTCTTAACTGACACGCTCGCGTTGAGTAAGGCTGGTTTTCAGGTTGATTTAATGATAGGCGCGCCAAATGTTCAGGATAAAATTAGAATTTTCGTTCCTGAGCTGAGCCACTTGAATAAGTGGCGCGATATTGCTCGGATTGCTGGAATGGCTAATTATGCTGCTGAAACGCCGGCCAAGATTGAGACGGTTGTTGTTGTGGGTCATACGCACAATGTGATGAATAATCCGGCAGCCTTGGCGAAGATGTATAACGTTGGTGATTTTTAAGCGTAGGCTACTAAAAGTTGCTAATATTCATGGAGGGGTATATTGGATAATGGGTCGACTGACTATGGAGACAGTTTGAAGAGCTTAAGGGGGCTACTCTGTGTCTAAAGGGGTATTTGTAGACCTAGTTTAACAAGCGTTTACGGCGGCCTTAATTAAATCTAGTTGGCAAATAGTCTCTCATCTGTTATAATGCAGAAAGTATGGTACAAGTAACACGTAAAGATCAGAAGGAAGCGAACGAAAATATTATTCGTCGTTTCAACCGCAGGGTTTTACAGAGCGGTGTTTTAGCTCGAGCTAAAAGCTTTATGCGCTTTGAAAAACCGATTTCAAAGGCCGAGCGTCGTAAAAATGCAATTGTTCGTCGCAAACGTCGAGCTGACAAAGCTGCAAAAATGCGCCTGGGAGTGCGTTAATGTCAGCGCTAAAAGCGCGCATTGCTGATGAAATGAAAGCCGCTCTTCTAGGGCGGCATCGTTTTCGTGGTGATGTTTTGCGTAATCTAAAGGCGGCAATTTTGAACGAGGAAGTGTCACTAGGCAAGCGTGATGAAGGCTTGAATGACGCCGAAGTTGAGAAAGTTCTGGCTTGTGAAGTGAAAAAGCGTGTCGAGAGTGCTGAGCTGTATCGTAGCAATGGTCGCGCAGAGTTGGCTGAGCCTGAAGAAAAAGAAGCAGCAATTTTGCGAGAATTTTTACCAGAACAGTTGAGTGAAGCAGAAGTTGTGACGATTGTTGAAGATGTCATAGCAAATATGAATGACGTTTCCATGCAAAAGATGGGACAGGTTATCGGCGCAGTGAAACAGAAGGTTGGCAATGCTGCTGACGGTGCTTTGGTTGCAAAGATTGTTAAAGAAAAACTGACAAAATAGGAGGGGACATGATTATCTTTTTTGGACCGGCCGGTGCTGGTAAGAGCGTGCAGGGGCAGATTTTGGCAGCGCGTCATGGTTGGCGCTGGCTGAGTGCGGGGCAGCTGCTGCGTGATACGCATGATGGCGAACTGATTCATCGTATGCAATCTGGTGAATTGGTGCCTGTGGAGATTATCAATGGTTTGATGGGCGAGGCTTTGAGTAAAGCTAAGGACATTAACGGTGTCATTTTGGACGGCTATCCTCGTCAATTGGAGCAGGCCAAGTGGCTGATTGAGTCGCGGTCGCATCACGGTCAGGACGTCAAATTAGTGATCGTTCTGGAAGTGCCACGAGATGAGATTTTGGAGCGTTTGCGAGTGCGTGGTCGTGTTGATGACACGCCAGAGGCTATTGATAAGCGTCTCAGTATTTACCGAGGCGAAATTTATCCAATCTTGGACTATTTGAATGATAATAATATCCCCATCATCCATATGAGCGGCGTGGGTACAGTTGGGCAAGTGCATGATGAAATTGAAAAAGAACTGGTTAGTCGCGGAATTGTTGAGGGTGCCAAATGAGTCAATTGATCACTGGCGAAAAAACGCCGCAGCAAATGAAAGATATGCGCGAATGCGGGCGGATGTTGGCGACGATTTATGACGAGTTGCGCCGGAAGGTAACGGCTGGCATGAGCGAGCTGGACGCCAATGACTTCGTGGCCGGGCGTATCAAGGATTTCGGCGCGGAAGCGACGTATTTGACGGATGAAGTGAAATTTCCAGGGGTGATTTGCGTGTCGACCAATGAGCAATTGGTGCACTCGTTTCCGACAGACTATGTGTTTGAGAAGGGTGACGTAGTGAGCTTTGATCTGGTGATCGGCTACCGCGGCATGAAAACTGACAGCGCCTTTACAATGGTGGTTGACGAAGAACCGCGTGGTGCTAAAAAACATTTGCTGCACGCAACGGAACAGAGTTTATATGCAGGGATTGATGCGATTTCCGGTGACGGGACGCGCGTTGGCGATATTTCGGCGGACGTGGAAGCGGTATTGAAGAAAGCCAAATTGGGTATCATTCGCGAGCTGGTTGGCCACGGTGTGGGGCTGGAAATGCACATGAGCCCGGAGATCCCAAATTATGGTCGGCGCGGTACCGGGCCAATGCTGCACGCAGGTGACACGATTGCCATTGAGCCGATGGCCAGCCTCGGTGGTGAGAAAATTGTTACCGAGAATGACGGCTGGACGATTAGCATGAAAGACGGCAGTCTGGGCGCGCACTTTGAACATACTGTGTTGATTACTGAAACAGGCGCGGAGATTTTGACGAAACTCTAAAGTGATTAGTCAGAATCCGGGGATTCATTATCGAAGTCTACCTCTGCAACTAAATAATGCGGCTGAACAGTGAAGTCACTGCTGCCCCAACCACCAGCATGGCGAGTTATCCCATGTTCAGCTAGCCAGTCGGTGTCGGTTTTCTGGCTACATCTTAGAGTGTCCATTTTACTTCTTAGATCGCGCTGTTCGATTCCTCCATTATATACTTCAATATAGAAGAAAACTTTGTTTTTACCACATTCTTTATAGCCAATATTATTTTTTAAGTCAGTATCTTTTGTTGGGCCATTTTTAAGAGTTTTTAATAAATCATCTGGAAGATAATTAGCTTTATGCATAGCTAAGCCAATACCGCCGCCGCTAAATACTTTTATTCCCAGATCCATCGATCCGCCGCCTGGGCTGTCATAAAAACCAATATTCTTATAATGTCTTAGCGGTATTTTATTGCCGCCAGCCACATATGCCTTAAAGGCGGTTTCAACCTGATGTAGAGTTTCTTTAGCGGCGGCATCATAAGAATTCTCTCTCAGTTTGGAATATGAAACGAGGGTGACCGTGGAAATAATACCAATAACGCAGATAACTATTATAATTTCGACTAGAGTGAAACCGCTTGTGTTTTTCATTGAAGACATTGTAACAAAAATATTTTTTAGGAGCAACATCGTAATTTGCTTGCCAAACTATAGCCATAACCTGTATAATAAAGCTCATGCAGGAGCAATCTCGATATGTGGTAGGAATTGATGTTGGTACGAAAAATGTACGTTGTATTGTGGGATATGTCGATCCCACGAGCGGTATACCAAAAGTGGTTGGTGTGGGCGAAGCGCCAAATAGTGGTATGCGAAAGGGCGTTGTAACTAACCTAAATGGTCCAGCTGAAGCGATTGATAATGCTCTGGACGCAGCTGAGCGAATGAGTGGACATCAGGTAAATGTAGCTACATTGAGTATTAATGGTTCTCATCTGTTAAGTACTAAAGCTGACGGTATGATAACTGTTGGTACGGTTAATAATGAAGTTACAGCTGACGATGTATTGCGCTTAGAGGAAGTGGCTACAACCGGTAAGGTGCCACAGAATCGAGATATTTTGGAGATTGTCGCACATGCTTATCGGTTGGACGGTCAGGATAATATTAAGGATCCGGTTGGTATGACTGGCGCACGATTGGAGATAAGGGCTAATGTTGTGTCTGGTCTGGTGCCGCATATTACTAATCTACAGAAATCGGCGGAAATGGCAAAAGTTGATTCGGCGTCTGTTGTTCCATCGGTATTGGCAGCGGCTCAAGCAGTATTGACAGAAAACCAGCGCGAAAATGGCGTGGCGGTTATCGACTTTGGGGCATCAACAACGGGTATTGCGGTGTACGAAGAGGGGGATTTACAGCATTTAGCGGTGATTCCAGTTGGTGGGCAAAATGTAACGAATGATTTGGCTATTGGGCTAAGAACTGATCCAGAAGTGGCGGAGGTTGTGAAGCTGGCGCATGCGCGATTTGGCGGAAAGGATCTAGGCGAAGTTGAAACGAAGGTCGAGAAGCAGGCTTACAAATTTAAGCAAGATGAGATTGATGAAATTGTACAGGCGCGTTATGAAGAGATTTTTGAAGCCATTGCTAAGGAGCTTAAAAAGGTGGGGAGATTAGGTAAGTTGCCAAGCGGTATTGTATTGGTTGGTGGTGCGGCAAAGGTCAAGGGTCTAGTAGAATTTACTAAAGACCAACTAAACGTGGCGGCTCGTCTGGGCCAACCAACAGGGTATAGTGGCATCAGCGACGAGGTAAAAGGAACGGAATTTTCAGCGGCAGTTGGCCTAATGTTGATTGATGCTATGGGTACACCTCAGCACATTAAGTCGTCCGCGGCAGCGCGTGATGTCACCAAAAAAGCGAGTGGTTTTTTGAAGAATATTTTTGCTAGATTCAAATAAATGTTATACTGAGTGTAAGGATTAAGAGAGGGAATATATGCCGCAAATACAACCAAGTGAAGTTCAAACATTTGCCAGTATAAAAGTTGTTGGTGTTGGTGGTGCTGGTGGTTCAGCTATCAATCGAATGAAAGATGCGGGCCTAACTGGTGTGCAATTTATTGCGATGAATACCGATGCTCAGGCGTTACATAACTCGAAGGCTGACATCAAGATCCATCTTGGTCACGATACAACCAATGGTCTAGGGGCTGGTGCAGATCCGACAGTTGGTGAGGCAGCGGCTAATGAATCGCGTGAAGAGATTAAGAAGTCTCTAGAAGGTGCTGATATGGTATTCGTGACGATTGGTGCTGGTGGCGGTACTGGTTCTGGAGCTGGTTATGTCGTGGCGGAAGTGGCCCGTGAGATGGGAGTTCTGGTGGTTGGCGTAGCAACGCGGCCGTTTAGTTTTGAGGGTGAGAAGCGACGAATCAATGCTGATTGGGCAATTTCTCATTTGGGTCGTGAAGTCGATACTTTGATTACTATTCCAAACGATAGGTTATTGCAGACGATTGATCGCCGGACGCCACTACTGGAGACATTTAAGATTGCCGACGATGTACTGCGCCAGGGCGTGCAAGGTATTTCTGAGCTGATTACTGAACACGGCTTAATTAATCTGGACTTCGCTGACGTGAAAGCAATTATGAGCAACGCCGGCTCGGCTTTAATGGGTATCGGACGAGCAAGTGGTGATGATAGGGCAGTTCAGGCGGCACAACAGGCAATTGAAAGCCCGCTAATTGAAGTATCAATTGATGGTGCGAAGGGTGTGCTGTTTAATGTCACTGGCGGCTACGATATGAGCATGGCAGAAATTCAGGAAGCAGCAGAAATTATCACTAGTGCTGTTAGTCCGAACGCCAACATTATTTTTGGTGCGACATTAAAGCCAGAGATGGAAGATGAGTTGGTGATTACAGTAATTGCAACGGGATTTGATAGCGATACTTTTCATCAACAGGATGTTAGCTTGACTGTAGGCGCGCCGCAATCTTCAGTTGAGGCAGAAGTTGATGATGAGATGGTGAAGAACATCGATTTGGAGTTGGACAAGGAAGAGTCAGCTGAGAAATTTGCAGCTGAGCCAGAAACCAATATGTGGGATAACCCAACCGTTGAAGCTGACGATGAAGAGGATGATACGCCAGCCTTTCTACGACGGCGAAAGAAGAATAAGGAGTAGAAAAGATGGTATTTAATATCGGTAATAGTCGCGTTATTGAGTCGCGTGAAGTTTCTGATGGTGCGGCAATTCGTCGTCGCCGCGAAACGCCAGATGGCAAGCGATTCACGACGTATGAGCGAGTCGAGAAGCCTAATCTTGCGGTCATTAAAAAGAATGGTGATCGTGAATTGTTCGATCGGGTAAAATTGTCAAACTCAACGCGTCGTTCAGTTGGTAAGTTTTTCAAGTCTGATGAGGAAGTCGATAATATCATTACGGCGGTTGAGGACGCACTGTATGCCCTGGGAGAGTCGGAGGTAACCTCGAAGCAAATTGGTGACCAAGTATTAGACGAGCTTGCAAAGCGCAATGAAGTCGCCTATATCCGATTTGCAAGTGTTTTTTATGATTTTAAGACATTGGATGATTTTGTGAGAATTTTAGCAAAACGCCGTAACAAAGATGAGGCTATGTGATGCGAGTAGTTGTTGTTTATCGTCCAGAAAGCGACCATGCACGTGCAGTGACGGATTTTTTGCGTGATTTCAGCCGACAAACTGGTCGGGTTCTGGAGGAGATGAATCCTGACTCTGCGGCGGGAAATGGTTTTTGTGAAGTTTATGACATTGTAGAATATCCGACGATTATTGCTTTAAGCGATGGCGGACAAATGCAAAGTATGTGGCGTGGACTGCCTCTGCCAACTATTAGCGAAGTGAGTTTTTATGTTCAGTAAAATTAAAGCACGACTTTTTCATAAGGACTTAAGGAAGCAGTATTCGGCAGGATTGTCGTTACTTATTGGTAGCACGCTCGGGCTTTTGACATCGTTTGTTTTATCGATCGAATCACTTGTGCTAGCGAAAAATTCACAAGCTGTTCTAAGTTGTGACTTAAACTCAGCTTTAAGTTGTTCGGCAGTGGCTCATCACTGGTCAGCAGCTATTTTTGGGTTTCCTAACAGTTTCATCGGCATGATAACTTTGCCAGTAATGGTAACAATTGCAGTGGCGCTGCTAGCTGGCGCGAAGTTTCCGAAATGGTTTATGCAGGCGGCGCAGCTGGGTGCGGTGGCTGGTTTGTTGTTTGCTGGATGGATGTTCTATATGAGTTATGTTGAGATTGGTGCGTTATGCCCGTGGTGTTTGACGTTGGATATGGGTATGTTGCTGATAATATTTGGGTTAACGCGCTATAATATTTTACTAAAAAACATATCTTGGCGAGGTGCGAGGCGATTTGTTGACGGTGGATATGATGTGTTTGTTACGGTGTCGCTCGTTGTTGTGGTGATTGTGGTGATAATTGCCAAATTCGGTGGGCAATTGTTCTAAAAAGCTATTGTTTTAAGTAAAAAGCTCATGGTATACTTGATAATGAGTAATTATGGGCCGGGGCTCAATTAAGAACAATAGAGCATGATAAGAAATAGAAAGTCATTAGCAATTACGAAAAAACACCGAATGGGATATTGTTTTGCCTTTGGTGGCATTATTGCTGTTGGCACAGTTATGAGCTTTATTTTCATGACATCGCAGCAGAGCCATGCGACAATTCCAGCTGGCGGTAAACAGAATGAGATTGGGCAAGTCTCGTATCGCTTTTATCAGCCGTCGAATTCAGCTAATCCGGGGGCGCCACTAGCCAATACTAATACTGAGACTACATTATCAAAACCTGGTGCTGATTTTCGCTTGCGAGTTGGTGTGCAAAATAAGGGTCTATATACGAAAAGTCTACCGATAGGTAGTGAGGGGCATAACCATAGCTGCGCTATTTTGTCGGATAATAATGCGTATTGTTGGGGAGAGGGTGCTTGGGGTGCACTTGGCACTAACTCAACTTCTGATTCGAATGTACCGACTCCCGTCTACACAGGGCACAGGTTGAGCGGAAAAACAATCAAGCAAATTGCTACAGGAGACTACCATACCTGTGCGATTGCTTCTGACGATAAAATATATTGCTGGGGGTATGGTGTAAAAGGTGAGCTTGGAAATAGCTTCAATGTTCAGGTTAATGAGCCAACACCTATTACTGATTCTGGAGTTGTGGCAGGTAAAAAAATGACGCAAATTGCCGCTGGATTTAATCATAACTGTGCTCTTGATTCTGATGGAAAAGTATACTGTTGGGGCGAGAATTATTATGGTGAGCTTGGTGATAATTCGACTACGATCTCTAACGTTCCGGTAGCCACCTCTATGACTGAATTTGGTGGAAAGAGGGTTAAGCAAATTGTTGCCGGGTTTTATTATACCTGTGCATTAACAACTGATGGCTCGGTGTTTTGTTGGGGTACCACTGCAAATGGTCGGATTGGTACGGGTCAAACTAGTGGCTATTCTACGCGACCAGTTCAGATAAGCTTTGGCGGTAAGACGGTTGAGTCAATTTCTGGCCACGCCACTCACGCTTGTGCTGTAATTTCGGGTTCCCAGGAGCTGTATTGTTGGGGGAAAAACAATAGGGGGCAGATTGGCAACGGATCAACCTCGGATAGCTATTCTCCTTCGCCCGTCTTAGTCAGTGGACTTCTTGGCGGTGGGAAGACTATAAAGCAAGTAAAGGCCAGCTACGATCATACATGTGTTCTCATTAGTAACGGGGATGTTTATTGCTGGGGAGCTGGTGACAAGGGTCAGTTGGGTAATGGTTCGACTTCAGATTCTATGTCGCCAGTCAAGGTCAATATGCCATCTATAACCGCTGATAATACTATACGCGAGATATATAGTGGCAATAATTTCGCGTGTGCCTTAACGACTAGAGGATATGCTTATTGTTGGGGCGAGAATTGGCATTATCAGTTGGGCAATGGTTCGTCGTCTAATGCTTTAACACCTACATCCTTGTCGACTCCGGGACGAATCATCGGAGGTTCGGCAATTAAATTACGTGCAGAATATGCAAAAAAAGGTAGCGCAGTGACATGCTCAGCGGTTAATGGTGTGGCCTGGCAGGTAATTGATGGAACGACAAAACTTGGCTACGCCACGAGCGGTCCAGCCGACGGCACGGCTATAGCTAAGACCTCAGGTGATCCGTCATTGCCGGAAGACGCCATTGGTACGCGGCCGCAGACGATTGTCAGAAAGAATGGCGGCTCTTCAACAACTTTCACGAACACCCAAGACATAGCTGCTGGTGAAGTGGGTCTTTGGGATTTGGCGCTGGTTGATAAGGGGCTTGATAGGAATGAAAATTATTGCGTGCGTTTAGTGACGGATACTACCGCTGCGCCAGGCACCAGTGTCGACGTGTACGCGGTGTACCCAGAGTTTAAAACCGCTCCTGGATCATTGGATCTTCGTTTCGCGAATAGTGCGGGATCGACGGTTATTAATCCGACCGCGAGGTTTGCTGATGCGACCACGAGTAGAAATAGTGTAATCACGGGCGCTTCTCTGTCGGATGCTAGCTCAAAGCAAATTGAAGTGGTCAATACGCAGACCGATGCTGGATGGAGTGTGGTATTATCGGCTTCTAATGGGTCGACTGCTCGCTGGCGGCAGTCAGGCGGCACGAAGTCCTACATGTTTAATGGTAATAGTGACAGTCAGGGGTTCTTGTCTGTTAAGTTTGCGGCTGCCTCTGTCATCACGTCGGGTAATTCATTGAGTGGGTCGTCGTGTAATACTAGTGGTGTACAAAAGGGTTCTGATTTGCAATTCCAAGCGGGAGGAGCAAACGCAAATAGTATTACGCTGATGAGTAGCAGTAGTTCAACCGGTCAGCTGGGCTGTGCATTTTTATTGCGTAATGTTAGGCTGAATCAGACTATTCCGGCATATCAGAGTCCTGGCGTGTATAATTTACCAATGACATTAACGGTGACGGCGCAGTAGGGAGATATGATGGGTAGAACAAAAAAACTATTATCTATCGCTATTACACTACTTGTTGTAACGAGTATTTCTTCGCCGGTTTTTGCGACTGCAGATTCGACGCTATCGCAGGTGATTAGGGATATTGATTGCACGCATACTACGCTTGAGAATGGTAGTCAATTAAACCATCCAGATTGTCAAATTTTTGCGCCAAAATTTATGAAGCTTGATTTGGTAGATAAGAAGCATCCAGTTTTATATGGCGTATATGATGCAGTTCATACAGTCACTAATCCCATGACGGGCCAGCATGATCTGGTGGTGGAGTTTAATGGGCGGACGTTTGTATTGGGCCGGGACAGTGAGCTTCGGGTGAATGGTAATGTGTGGACATTAGATTTCTCAAATTGGCAAATTGACCATCCGGGGGATAATTTTATGCCACTAACTCCAGGCCATACTTATAATGGGCGAGTTACGGCCAAAATGAAAGCAAACCCCTTATCTCCAGAAGTAACCCAGTTTGCTGATTTTTCAGTCACTATTCCAAAGCAAACCATTAAAGAGATTCTCGCCGTTCCACACATGCTTAAGAGAGCTGGCCGAGTTTTAGCGAGTACTGGCGTTAGTATGTGGCTGATGATTGTCGTTAGTACTGCCGCAATTTTTCTAGCATCCATTCTGTTGTTGATTCGTAAAAAAGAAGAGGAGCGGGATGGATGAAGAAATAAGCGTAATAATTTACGATAAACAAATTAAATCCACACAACAAGGAGGGAAAATGAAGAAACTAAAATTATTGGCAGCTGTCGGATTTGGAGCAGTTAGCTTTGCCGGATTGGCTGGTTCTGCTGTTTATGCGGCAACCACTGCTAATTCTACGCTAACTCAAACAATTAATGCCGGTGCATTGAGTACTGATATCCGTGATTCAAGCAATGCGGTTGTCAGTAATCCGACATTTGCGATGGGTGCCGTGACGTTGTCTACGTCAGCTCAGACCTCAACAGGTACGTTTGGTGAAAACGACAAGCGTATTTCTGTTGATAATCCTGGCGGTGCTAATAATGGTTGGACGCTGACTCTAAACGCAACTACCCCAGGTACTGGTACGTGGGCAGACGGCGGTAAAAACTACAAATATAATGGCACCGCCACTGACGGTCGTCTGACTGTTGATCCGTCAACTGGCACAGTTACTCCAGTGATTGGTACAGCTACTGGTATTACTAAAGGTAGTTCAATGGCGTTTTCTGGTAGCAACCCAGTTACGTTAATGAGTGCTTCGGCGGGCGCTGATGCTGTCTGGAATGGCTACATCACAGGTGTTAGCTTGAAGCAGGACATTCCAGCTGGTCAGCAAGCAGGTACATACACCCTGCCAATGACACAGACTGTTGCCGCTATCTAAGTAGCTAAGTCACTAATAAAAACGGGCACCTTTATGGATGTCCGTTTTTAATTTGCTTAAGTAGTAGTCATAAGCATATTCTCTTGGTATAATAGACAGTATAGTTTTGACAAGGAGGGTTATGAATAGTTTATTGTGGCGTAAAATAGTTGGAGCGGCTGTCGTTGTGGGTCTAATTTTACCTATGTCAGTATCTGCTGCGGGAATTGGTAGTCGACCAGCTAATCCTGATCCGAATAACCCGAGGACCCAATCAATTTTTATTTACAATCTATCTGGTGGCGCCTCAAAATCCGACCAACTACACCTTCAGAATGGGCTAGATGAAAAAGCAACGGTTGAGGTTTATGCAGTTGATGGTACAGTAACAGCGACTGGTGATATGACCTGCAAGCAAAAAGTGGAGGATAAGGTTGATGCTGGTAAATGGGTTAATATTCCTAGGCAGGAGATAACGCTTGAGGCAAAGGAAAATAAACTAGTCGATTTTACCGTTAATGTTCCTAGTAAAGTGGATGTTGGCGAGCATAACGCCTGTATTGTCGTACAGCGTAAAAATACTCAACCTGTAGCAACGGGTGGCGTTCAGATACAAACCCGTCAGGCGATTCGCATGGCGATAATTGTTCCTGGAAATATTCATCGTGATGTGGCAATTGATAAATTTGATATTAAGCATGAAAATGGTGGTCAGTTATACGAAATTGCGCTAAAGAATTCTGGTAACGTATCTGCTGATGTTGACATTAAGTTGGTGGTCAAGGATGCAGCAGGAAATGTTGTTTACAAGAACGGTGGCGTAAATGCAACAATCGCCAATGAGACACGTCAATTCCGTTATGAAAGTAAGTTGGCGCCGTTCTGGGGCGGAAAATATACAGCAGAACTCTCGATTTCTTATAAGAAAAAAGCTGGTGAATGGGGGATTAGTCAGAATCAAGGTGAGTTAATAACGAAGACTATTGAACCCAAAGAATTGTTTTTCTGGCCGTCGACCATGGCTCTGGCGATAATTGGCGGTGTCTTGTTATTGGCTATTCTACTATTGATTGGTATTATCTTCGCAATTAGGCGCCGCAAAAAAGCAGTTAATTTTGGTAATCGTTAGCGATATATTATACTTAACTGTATGAAGAAAAACTTTCTCATCAGAGCGTTTTTTGGCATTGTCATTGCGGCGCTCGGCGGGGTTCTGCTGCTAAGGAATCTCGAGATTATTAAGTTTGATAGCTGGAACGTGTTCTGGGGAACGGTTTGGGCGGCTGGTCTGGTTTTGGCGGGACTAACGACGATAATTAGTTCCCGAAAGATGCTAACACGGGCGTGGGGGCTGCTATTGATGGCTGCTGGCGTGTCAATTGGCCTGAACGCGTATGGCGTAATTGACGTTAGTATTTGGAAGCTGTTTTGGCCGGTGGTGCTGATTGCTGTTGGTCTGATGATGGTGTTTAGTATTGGATCTGGAAGACGCAAGAAATATGAAAAATCAGCCAGTGACAGTAGTGATAATGAAAAAGTTGCTATTTTTTATGGCGAAGAGTCGCGCGTGAAAGGTGACTATACTGGCGGTTCAGCAACGGCGATATTCGGCGGCGTAGATTTGGATTTGCGCCAGGCGAAAATTAAGGACGGTGCGGTCATTGATATCTTTACGCTTTGTGGTGGCGTTAGCATAAGCTTGCCAGACGATGTGATTATCAAAAACGAAGTTCGCGGCATTTTGGGCGGCAGTGAGGATAAAACAGTATCTAAATCTTCCGCTAAAAAGACAATTTATCTGCGCGGCGAGTGCGTTTTGGGCGGTTTGGAAGTAAAATGATCTAGTTTGGGTTGGCTCGAGATAACGCTATATCTAGTGTGCTTACGCTAGATATAGCGTATTTTAATTTTATGTAGTAGAATGTGAGTAGGGTGTTTTCGCGTGTGCTGGCTGTTGTGGCGGCGCGGCGAAATGAGCGGCTATCAACCGCGAAGCCTGCGGGAAGAAATCGGCGTGATTTTGAATCAGCTGAGATTAGACCCCGCCGTGAGCTTGCGTAAATAGCATAAGAAAGAGCTAAAAGAATCACTTCTTTTGGAATCGAGATGGTACCGTCCGTTTGAAACACCTCCAGCGGATTCTCGAAGTCAGAAGGGGTGATTTTTGTTTTAGGAGAATCATGGCAAAAATAACGTATTATCCACCGGAATACAGGAAAGATGAATTTAACTGCGCACATTGTAGGGTGTTTGCGCATCAAACATGGGGCGGTAATTTGTCTAGCATGTTGCTTAACTCATCCTTGCCATCAGATTTACTTACTGTATCAAAATGCAGACACTGTTACAAGCTGTCTATCTGGATTGAGGAGTCTTTAGTTTATCCGGCGCAAATTACAGTGGAAGATCCGAACGATGATATGCCGGATGAGGTTAAAAAACTATATAGAGAATCATCTCAAGTTTTGTCTATTTCACCACGTGCGGCTGCAGCACTATTGAGGCTAGGATTGCAGATACTTCTCGGTGCTGTGGGGGGCGATGGTAAAAACATAAATGATGATATAAAGAAAATAGTTGCGTTGGGTGTTGAACCTGAAACACAAAGGGCTCTAGATATTCTGAGAATATTTGGCAATAATGGAGCTCACCCTGGGGAGATTAAGCTTGATGAAGATCCTAGTCTGGTGCATCAAATGTATGGGCTAATGAACTATGTTACCGATAGGCTCATTACTCAGAAGAATCAGATAAATGAATTATTCGAAAGTTTGCCAGAAGGAGTTAAAGATCAGATTGAATCACGAGATAGTAAAAATAAGAATAAGGAGAAATTATAATGAAATTCAAACACGGAACACGCCGCCGAGCGGCAGAATATGAAAAAGACTGGGTGCAGCGCTGGAAGGACGACGATACATTCAACAAATCGGTTGAAAATCGGCCAGCTAATAATTCCTGGGTGTTTTATGACGGGCCGCCATTTTTGACTGGTACGCCGCATCATGGGCATTTGTTGGTGAGTACTGTTAAGGACACGATGGGTCGCTTCCATACCATGAAGGGTCAGCGAGTTGAGCGCCGCTGGGGCTGGGATTGTCACGGATTGCCGGCTGAGGTTTATGTTGAAAAAACACTTGGCATTGCTAATAAAAAAGAAATCGGTACGAAGATTAGCGTCTCAGATTATGTAAAGGAATGCCGTGCGGCTATGGTGCGAACTGGCACTGAGTGGGAAGATACAATTGAGCGAATCGGCCGCTGGGTTGAGTTTAAGGGTGCTTATAAAACCATGGATAATAATTACATGGAATCAGTTTGGTGGGCGTTCAAGAAACTCTATGAAGAGGGCAAGATTTACGAAGGCGAGAAGATTCTGATTTATTGTACGAAGGACGCTACGCCAATTTCCAAGAGTGAGGTGGCGATGGAAAACAGCTACCAGATGGACACCGACCCAAGCTTGTTTGTCTATTTTAAGCTGGAAGATAAAGATGAATATTTGCTTGCCTGGACGACTACGCCATGGACTTTGCCAGCGAATATGGTGGTGGCAATCAACCGAGATGTTGACTATTCATTGGTGGCGTACGGCGATAAGAAATTCTATATCGCAAGTGATGCTATCGAAAGAGTTATGACCGATGAAAAACATCAGCCGCTTGAATATTCGATTGTCAAAACGATAAAAGGCTCGGAATTGGTGGGCAAGCGATTTGAGCCGCTATTTGAGAACCGCGGTCCGAATGCGCATAAAGTGCTGCATGCTGATTTTGTGACGACCGATGACGGTACAGGACTGGTGCACATTGCGCCGGCTTATGGCGAAGACGATTATGAACTATGCCGCAAGCATGACGTGCCGGTGTTGTCGCTGGTGGATGGTGATGGCAATTATACTGAGGGCAGGTGGCTCGGTCGTAATATCTGGGAGGTCAATAAAGAGATTGCCAAGACACTGTTGGAGGAAGGTCGAGCGCTGAAGATTGACTATATTCGCCACGAATATCCGCATTGTCACCGCTGTGGCACGAAGCTGATGTATCGAGCGCATCCGAGCTGGTTCATGGACATCCAAAGCCAGAAAAAGGAAATGCTGGAGGCGAACGAGCAAACTCATTGGACGCCAGATAATCTGCGGACGGGGCGGTTTCATAATATTATTGAGCAAGCACCGGATTGGAATCTGAGCCGTGATCGCTATTGGGCGACGCCGATTCCAGTGTGGAAAGGCGTCAAGAATGACGGCACGGAAGTTGTCAAAGTGATTGGTAGCTTTGCGGAATTTGAAGAGCTGACGGGGAGTAGGCTGGATGATTATCATTTGCCGCAAGTGATGAACGTGACGTTTGAGTGTGATGGTACGGAAATGCGGCATATCGGTAAGGTGCTCGACTGCTGGTTTGAATCTGGCTCAATGCCGTTTGCTCAGTTTCATTATCCGTTTGAGAATAAAGAAAAATTTGAAGCAAGTTTTCCTGCCGATTTCATCATTGAAGCGATTGATCAAACACGCGGTTGGTTCTACAGTTTGACAGCGGTCAATGTGGCGTTATTCGGTAAGTCTCCGTGGAAAAATTTGATTTGTACCGGGTTCATCAACGCGGCAGATGGCAAAAAGATGAGTAAGAAGCTAAAAAACTACACCGATCCGATGGAACTGATGGATAAAACGTCGGCTGATAGTTTCCGTTTTCTCATGCTATCTAGTCCGCTAACAAATGGCGAGAACTTTGCGCTAGCGGATAAGGATGTCGTGGATGTAGCGCGTAAACTCAGCATGATTTGGAACATGTATGATTTCTTCACCATGTACGCAGAGGTTGACGGTTGGGAATTTGACGGCGAGCTGAAAGATCCGCTCGGTGAGTTGACCAATCCGTTGGATATTTGGATTGTTAGCCGCTTACATCAATTGGTGGCGGATGTTGAAAAGGGTCTTGATGATTACAATTTACAAGACGCCACCAAGCCGATTTTGCCATTCCTGGACGACGCATCCAACTGGTACGTTCGCCGCAGCCGCCGCCGCTTCTGGAAGTCGGAAGACGATGGTGACAAGAACGATGCTTATCGCACGCTACATTACGTGCTGGTGCGCCTGAGCTATATTCTGGCACCGTTTACGCCGTTTTTGGCGGAGGAACTATACCATAATTTGACGGGTGATGATGAATCAATTCATTTGAAGGATTGGCTGCCTGCGGGCGAAATTAACAGGGCAATGTTACGCGATATGAACGCTTTGCGTGCTGCTGTCAATGACGGTCTATCGAAGCGTGCTGCCGAGGGGATTAAGGTTCGCCAACCGCTGGCTTCCGCTAAACTTGTCAGCACTATTTCGCAAAATACGCCAGAAGAAGTTGCTCAGTTCCTAGTTGATATTGCACGAGACGAGCTGAATGTTAAGTTGGTGGAAGCAGTGACTGGTTCAGAACTTGATGTTCCTGAAGCGTCTACTCAGCCAAGTGTTGTCTACGATCTCACTATCACCCCCGAACTCAAACGCGAAGGCCTGATGCGCGAGATCATTCGCCACGTTCAGAGTGCGCGTAAGAAAGCTGGGCTGCAGGTGGATGATAGGATTGAGCTTGCTATTACTAGTAGTGACGCAGAAATCACCCAAGCTGTCGATGTATTTACTGATACCATCAAGGCTGAGACGTTGGCTGTAAAACTAGGTTCTGCAGCGGATGATATGGAAAAATACGACGTTAAAATTGACGGTAAACCAGTAGAGATCTATCTGAGAAAGGCTGAATAGGAATAAAGAAGCTACAATAAAATGGCCTCCCAGGCGCGAGAAGGCTGTTTATTGACTTTATATGATTTTTATGTTAATATAGGGTTAGTTGTTAATAAATATAAAAATATGCAAAATATATTCAAAAAATTATTCGGTCATAAGGTAGGATTTTTACCAGTTGATCCGCTGGCGGATGGACTTGCTGAAGAGATTGCTAAGGAACGCCGAGAGCCGCAAGCGATTCGCCTAGATGCTAATGAGGTGGAGGATATTCGTCGTTTTTGGAGTAGCGTCAACGATAGTATTGATGAGTAGTGTATAATTAGCTCATGGTATGTGAGTTCCTAACGGTTTTTGCGCGCGCTGGTGGTGGTGGATCAAGTTCTGGCGGCGGAGGCGGTGCTGTTGTCCTTATTGCGTTACCAGGTATTGTTGCTGCGTCAGTCTCTGAACCGGTTAAAAAACGCACCCAATCGAAAGCAGCTGGCGCGGCTGTCGGTTTTGCTGCCGGCTTATTAGTAAGTTTATTGTATCTATTAGGCGGTCCAATATTGTTTATTATTGCGCTTATTTCAGCAGTTGTCGGCGCGGCGGCTGGAGCGCTTACTGACAAATTAGGGCGTTTTCGCCAGAATAGCCAAGCAGCCAGGCAAACTGTCCAGCAAGCGGCTATGCAGGATGGTGCTTGGAATGAACAGGGGATTATTAGTTATGCGACGACGGTATTCAACCGGTTTCAGTACGATTGGGAACGGTTGGATCTGACGTCAATCCAGCAATACACCACGCCAAATTATACGCGGCACATCGGCCTGATGTTGTATGCTTTACAACAGATGGGACGAGTTAATCAAATGAACAACGTGTCGATAAGCGAAGCGGTGATTACTCAAGCCTACGATGATCAGAACGATCAAAACGACCGGGTGAGTATCGGGTTTGTGGCGTCAGCGGATGACAAATTGATTGAAAATGGTTCGCTGATTTATCGCGACACCGAGGAATTCGGCGAGCAGTGGAACTTCGTACGTTCGGGTAATGGCTGGCTACTGGACGGCATTGATCAGGCGACGGAAGATTCGGCGCAGTTCATCGCTTCAATGCGGCAATTTGCCGCGCAATATAATATGTATTTCAGTCCCGATTGGGGGCATTTATTGCTGCCGACTCGCGGCGAGTTGTTTAAGCGCGGCTTTCAGGGTGCCGATATTAACAATCATATCATCGGTTTTTGGACGGGCAATTTGTTGGTGCAGCTGTATACGTACAATAAGCCGATCGGCGAAGATAATATGGAATATTATATCGTCGGGCAGGTTAATTTGCCAAAGTCGTATGGGGGGATTTTGGTGGAGCGCTCGGATTTGCGTTTGTTAAAACGATTCAAGGCGCCGTCGGGTTATAAAAAAGTCCAGATGGAGTGGGGTGATTTTAATAAGCGTTACCAGGTGTATGCCACTGATGAAAACCAAGTAACCAGCTTTGAGCTACTTAATCCCAGCTTCATGGCGTGGCTGTACGATCAGAATATCAAGGTTAATATTGAAGTTGTCGATAACGTAGTTTATCTGTACGCTAAAATTTCTTCTGGCGAGATGCGCTATGCGGAAATGATGGATATTTTACAGAAATCGCATAAAGAACTGAAGATGTAAGGAGAAAATATGATTACCAAAGCTATCATTCCGGTCGCCGGTTGGGGCACGCGGATGTTGCCGATTACTAAATCAATCGAAAAGTGTATGTTGCCGGTGGGAACACGTCCAGTGGTTGATTATATAGTGCAGGATATTATTCGGGCGGGTGTCAAAGATATTTATTTCGTGGTGGGCGAGCAGAGTACTCAGGTGCAGAGCTATTATCGGTCAAATATCCAACTGAACGACTATTTGCGGCGTGCTGGTAAGCAGGATAAATTGGCCTTGGTGGCGCCGCTACGCGATGTGCGAATACATTTTTTAACCCAGCCTGGTACGGGCGGTTACGGCACTAGTATTCCAGTGGGCTTGGCCAGCGAATTCATTGATCCAGGCGAGTCGGCGTTTGTGGTGATGGGTGACCAATTTTTCTGGCGTGTTGACGGCGGTTCAAATGCGGCTGATCTGGCAGAGTTGGTGGAGGCGCGCGGCCTGTCAGCTGGGCTATTGGGTAACCCTGTTGAGGAGGCACTTATCCCACAAACGGGCATTATCGAAACCGACCAGCAGGGTAATTTTGTGCGCATCATTGAGAAGCCGAAGCTGGAAGACGCGCCGAGTAATCTCAGTAATTCAAGCTTTTACGTTCTCAATAAAGAGATTTTCGAGCTGGCGCGTACATTGCCCGCCAATCCGCAGCGCGGTGAATTTGAGCTGACTGACGCCATCAACGCATACATTGCCGGTGGCGGTATCATCGCGGTGGGCGAGGCCAAGGGTTACTACATGGAATGCGGTTCGCCCAGCGGTTGGCTGCGTGCTAATAACGCCATGGCTCGGCTGCTAGCAAATTAGTTGCACGTATTATCCATCTCTGTTATAATTGGCTACTGATAGTAAATATATTTTAAGGAACGAAATGAAAGCAGTCGTAAAAATCTCTGGCAAACAATACATTGTCAGCGAAAAAGAGTCCCTCTTGGTGGATCTCCTCCCTGAAGGCACGAAAGAACTCACTCTCGACGCACTTTTAGTGATTGATGGTGATAAAACAAAAGTTGGTACGCCAACGGTAAAAGGCGCGGTGGTAAAAGCGAAAGTCGTTGAGGCGGAAGTCAAGGGCGATAAAATCCGCGTTATCCGCTACAAGAGCAAGAAACGTGTCCACAAAGAAACTGGTCATCGCCAGAAGTACAC
>CAURBE010000009.1:0-26739 GCA_963523045.1 uncultured Candidatus Saccharibacteria bacterium
TCAGTCATGAACGTGTCATAATCATCGCGCGCTGGGTGGCCTTTCGGGAAATTCAGACTCTCGAACATATGGAATTGATCGTCAATCTCACGCGACTCTTCCGTCACAAAGCCCATGCGGTTAAAAATGTCAGAAATACGCTCAATCTCGGCGCTCAGCGGGTGAATCGTACCGCGTTCGCTGGGCAATAGATCAGGCTGCGGTGCATTGATGTCCATCGGCGCCGTCACGTCAATTGGCGGCAAGTCAACTTTTGACAGCTCATCCTCGCGAGCCGTAATCGCCCGCTCCAATTCCTGCTTCAACTCATTAACCTTTTTACCAAATACCCCGCGCTCTTCGCTTGGCAACGTCGCGATAACGCCATATAGTTCCCGCAGCTCTGCGCTCCGCAATACACTGCGCGGTTCAGCTACTTCGGCTACGCGTGATAATAATAGTGCTCGAACTTCATCCAACTTTTCCATGTCATCGCCCCTGCATTAAAAACATACCGACAACCACTGCCGCCATGATGATAATTAAAATCCAAGCTGGCGCCAGCGTCGTCGTCTGCTTCGTATCTTCCAAATATTTCACATCTTCCACGCCGTCCAAGCTAGCTTTTTCCTGCAGACCCGACGCTTTGGCTTTCTCGCGCAGCTCCGCCGCAATGCGCTCTTGCAGTTCGCTGCGCTGATCGTTTTGATTCACAAATAATCCCATGACTATAGTATAACAAATTATGCTATAATAGTCGTGATACTATTTTAAGGAGGGAGTATGGCTACGAAGAAAACTTCAAAGAAAGCCCCGGTTAAAGCTACGGCAAAGAAAACTGCTGCAGCCAAAACCGAAACCAAAACGACCGTCAAGCGAGTCGTTACCGAATCTGTTGCGGCCAAGAGTGAGCGCACCAAATTAGATTCTAAATTACCAAACAACTTAATCAACATCGTCATCGCGGAAATTGTTGGCACATTCATTTTGACACTGGCCGCATTATTTGCCTCAGACATCCTATCGTCGATGTATGTTGGCTTTGCACTAATGCTCATTGTCACCGCTATCGGCGGCATTTCCGGTGCGCACGTCAACCCAGCTGTTACCTTCGGCCTATGGTCAATGCGTAAATTGAAGACTGTTCTGGTGCCATTTTACTGGGGTGCACAATTTCTCGGCGCAATGGCAGCTATCGTGCTTATTGGCTCGCTGACGAACGGTGGATTTGCCCTTAGTTTTGATCAGTTCTCTACGTTCTCTTGGGAGATCTTCGCAGTAGAATTAATCGGTACTGCCATCTTCATGTTTGGCATTTCAGCAGTTCTACAGCGCAAAGAAATTAAGGCAGCTGGTCAAGCTGTTGGTATTGGCTTGGCGTTAATGATTGGCCTGGTTGCATCCGGCTCGCTAGCGTCATACGTTAAAGGTACCGCTATTGCGAAACTTCAGAAAGAGCAAAACACCGCTCAAAAAGAGAAGAATGGTCGAACCTATCCACGCGAGATTTATGTTTCAGGCGCAACCCTGAACCCAGCAGTTGCTCTGGCAAGCACAGAGAAGACCGACTCACAAATCCGCAGTAATAGCCCACTGCCAGCTGAAGGCGAAAAGAGCTATTCTCGCTTTAGCCTGGAAGTAATCGTGGCAACGCTCATCGGCGCAGCGCTCGGCGGCAACTTATTCTTACTAGTAAATTACCGCAATAAAGACGAAGAGTAAGACGCTTCTATACTAATAAATCCTCCGTTTTAAGCGGAGGATTTTTATTTTACGCTTATAAGTAATATTTATTATTCCTGCGCCGGCCGATCAATCAGCTCTGGCTGCGTTTGATGATCACCACCAGCGATTCGCACCACGTCTTTATCAATCTTACCCAGCTCTTTATACGAATTATTATAATGCCCGACGGTGGTACTGAGACTCTTGCCCATCTTGGTCATCAGCTCATCAAACTTTTTGATATGCACGCCCAGCTGACCGACACGCACCTGAATGTCCTTGGCCTGCTCTTCAATCTGTAGGCTCCGCAGCCCCTGCAGCACCGTCTGCAAATACGCCAAAAAGCTAGTCGGGCTGACGATAATCACACGCTTGTCACGAAAGGCGTATTCGATCAAATCGCGGCTCGAACCGCCCGCACCAACATTATTGATGAGCAGGTCATAATACAGCGACTCACTGGGGATAAACATAAAGGCAAAGTCCATGGTGTTCTCACGCGGCCGAATGTACTTGCTGGTTTCGTCAATGCGCCCCTTCAGGTCAGCCTTCACCTTATTCAGCCACAGCTCGCGCTCAGCTTTAGTCTCGGCGTTGATCATCCGGTTATAATTTTCCAGGCTAAATTTACTGTCCACCGGCAAAATCTGCCCCTTGTCCAGGAAGATAACCGCATCAACGAACTCGCCATCATTGAAGCGATATTGCATCTGAAACTGCTTGGCGGGCAGCACATTATCCAGCACGCTCTCCAGGTAAAACTCGCCAAACACGCCACGCTGCTTCGGGTTCTGCAAGACATTTTGCAAGGTCTTCAAATCAGTCGCCACGTCGACCACCCGCTTATTTGTCTCATCCAGCTTTGCCAGCCGCTGCGTCACATCCGCCACCAGCTTGGCACTCTCTGACAACTGCTTTTGCACCGAGGTTTGCACCTGAGCGTTACTGCGCTCGAGTTTATCGCTGACTGATTCATTCAGCTTGGTAATGGTTCGCCCCAGCTCCACCACGTCAGTTTTAATAAGTTCAACTGATGATTGATTTTTCAGCTCGCTTAACTTTGACTGTAGCACAAACAGCGTCGCACCCAGCCCCATAACAATAATAACCAAGAGAATAATGATAATGATTTCCATACTCTTAGTGTACAGGGATTACAGAGCCAAGACAACTCGTGCCAAAATCACAAACAGTGTCATAAATAAAATTGCTGCCGCATTACCGCGAATACGATTCAGCCAAATTAACGCCAAATACACTAGCACTGTTGCTGCCAACACACACAACATTGACAATATCCAGGAACCGTTCGCCCATAATGTAGTTCCCCATAAAGATATCGTTGCCGCAACCACCAGCAGCAGCGGCCTCTTCACTCCAAACACCGCCAAAAGCGGCACCAACAAAACTCCCGTCAACACCAGCGCCACATATGAGGCGATAGTCGTACTATTTGCACAGATTGATACATTGTCTGCATTTGAGCAAAATACCGGACCAATCATTAATTTGTCAAAAGCTAAGGCCAGCACCCAGACCACTACACCGCTTACAATCAATAGTGCAAAAATCCGTAAAAAACTCTGTTTCGGAAACGGATAAGTGTAATCAGAGATTTCCTCGCGAAAAATAGCCGACAATAATTTCATATAAAAATTGTAACGTAAACTTGTCAATATTGCAAATGTATATGATTAAATATCCGACTTTTCTGGACGCCTCATCGGTAAATACCAAACAATCCCTACACAGGCAATCAATAATCCGCCAACAACGTCAAGCGGAGTATGTACTAGCGCAATCACCCGCCCTGCGCATACCAGAATTGTCATTGCCAGACAAATAGACGCCAATCGCCAATCCTTCGCCCCAAACCATACTGCCAGTGTAATCGCCATCGTAAATAATGCGTGATCAGACGGAAATCCTGGATTATTCAAAAACGACGCTCCTGCCGCCACCCCCAAGACCTCAAACGGACGCATTTGATCTGGCTGATAAATCGCTCCGATAATTTTTGCTGCCACATATGCCGTTAGCCCCGCCATCAGCGCCCGAGCGTAAACCTGGTATTTCTTATCATTTGGCACCAATTTTAATAACGCATATATGCCGATCAGCGCAATTGGCACGACCAATCCATCGGCTATCAATTTCACAATCCATTGTAAGTCCATACCATCAGTATATCGCGTTGACGGATGCTCGTAAACGCTTGCGGAAATCATTTTTCTATAGTACAATTATCTTTGCCGTTGGGATGTCGCCAAGCGGTAAGGCACCGGGTTCTGGTCCCGGCATTCGGGGGTTCGAATCCCTCCATCCCAGCCAAATTTGAAACTCAGCAGCCAGCTATTTGGCTGTTTTTTTCGTCGGTATATTTGCAATCATTAGCAGCGCCCACATAATTATTAAAACCATCGCTCCGACTAAGCCATTAACGTTTTTCAATGTTGCACCAAATATCACCGCCGGAGCTCCATTCATGACTGCCATTACACTAGTCATCGTCATAAGCCCCAGACTAATAAATCCAGCCACCCGACTCACCAAAATCGCCAATCGCGATATCTCCATGCCAATGAAAAACGGCAACGACATTAGCTCAGTAATTACTAAAACTATCATCACTACCAAACTCATTGACGAATTAACTCCCACCGCCAAAAGAATTCCCGGAAACTTCTCAAATGTAAATAATTGACATAACAACAAGAATATAATTAATACTCCTAAGATTAGCTTGGCGGTTTTTAGCACTTTTTCAGACATATTTTTAGTATAGACCGCACATCAAAAAAGCTCAAGTTTGTTGTATTTTTTACCAAAATCCTTGCGCTTTTTCAAAAAACATCATACAGTTAAGATAGCGAACGTTACAAAAACAAACACCATAAATCGTATCTTTCGCTCTACGACATCCACCACAACTTAAAATACCCCGTCTCTATGGGGTATTTTTCTTTGTTAATATTTGCGACTGTTCGGTACGCCACTTGGCGATATTTCTATGATGGCCACTTAATAGCACCTCTGGCACTCGTAACCCTTTAAATTCTTCAGGTCGGGTATACTGCGGAAATTCTAGTGTCTCGCCATCAGAAAAACTCTCAATTTCCGCCGACTTTTCACCGCCCAGCACTCCAGGGATCAACCTGACAATAGAATCGATCATCATCATTGCCGCCAACTCTCCGCCAGTCAGCACAAAATCGCCAATACTCCACTGCTCGTCAACCAACTCCAAAATTCGCTCATCAACACCCTCATATCTCCCACAAATAAATATCACACCTCTGTTATCGTTCGCTTCTTGCTGCGCTTTTGCCTGCTTCCAGCGCTGGCCACGTGGACTCATCAGCACAACCTTCGCTGTTTCATCCTGAGATTTAGCAAACTCCACCGCCTTCCATAATGGCTCGACCATCAGTAGCATGCCATCACCGCCGCCATACGGGGTGTCGTCCACCTGACGGCGAGAGCCCAAACCAAACTCCCGCAGATTCACCGTCGTGAGCTCCACGACACCGTCTTTCTGGGCCTTCCACATCATGGAATTATTAAAAACCCCCGTCATCATTTCCGGAAAAAGCGTAATTACTTGAAATTTTCTCATCTGTTACAGTGTACCAAGCATTGACTTTTTTGTCTAGTTATGATATACGTTTGATATTTTATTATTTGACTTATTTAATTTATTATGCCAATATATTATACAACCTAATACCGGGGAAACTTATAGGGAGGTAAAGTAGTGATGGATTATGGTTATGACGACCCGATGGGGAGATTAGAAGAAATACGAGAAAATAGACTCCGTGACTTACAAGCGCAAGGAGCTACAGTCCTGAAATCAGTAGATCCGTCTGGTCATATAGTAACGCATGACCCAGAAACCGGAGAAGCTCTTGAAGTGTCAATGGGAAGAACATTAGGAGACATTATATCCCAGCCGATTGGTCCTAAATACAACACTGATGACGTGGAGAAAATGCGCACTATATGCCTTTTGGAATTCGGATGGAATCTTGATGGTAAAACAGACGAGGAAGTCAGAAAAGGTTATGCAAAAACAATAAGATATCTTAGGGAGAAACGCAAAGAATCACTATATAATACAATATCTATGTCTGAATATCATAAAAAAGGATCCTTAACTAAATTATTTATCAAAGTTGAAGAGAAATTCCATAAACGCCCTCTGAGCGATCAAGAAATAGAACAAATTAGTAAATGCACACAAGAAGAAGATTTTGTGCTCAGTGATTCGGAGTTACTTAGTGTCTACTTGGAACTACTTAGTCTCTACCTGGAACTACTGGAAGAGGATAAACGAGATGAAATTTTAGAAATGATCAATTGGATAGAAGGATATTCAGGAGATATAAAAAAGGGTGAACTAGCCAAAATTTCAGAATTTCTAAAATCAATGGAAGAATACTCGAAAGCATTGGAGGAGAATGAACCAAAAAACACGGAGACGGAATCAACAGAATCAAAATCGACAGAAAGAAAACTTGGCGAAACTGCAACGCGATGGCAATAAAACAGTCATATTTCCCACCAAAAAACCGTCCCAGTAAGGACGGTTTTTTAGCACAAATAAGGCTCTCAATGGTTTCCCATTGTCTCGCATAGAGCTGTTCTCGCATAATGTCTGTGCTTGAACTGGTTTTAATTATATATCAAGGTCGTCCAGTTCTGCAAGCTCTTTTCTGGTATTTTCTGCGTAAGATGACTTATTTTCCACAACTTCATCTGTTGAGTTATCCACAGAAGTACTATTGTCATAACCATTCATCTCACGTGCACCAGAAAAACCATCATTATTCACAATCTTCAAGTTATATCGCGCGTCATTCTTCGCACCCAAAGCCCGCAGTAGCGTCCGTAGGCTTTGTGCTGTGCCACCGCGCTTACCAATGACCCGACCCAAATCTTCTGGATTGACGGTCAGCGTTAGTAGAACACCCTTTTCATCAATCTCTCGCTCCACCACGACGTCATCGGGATGTCCAACGAGTGTTTTTACGACATACTCCACAAATTGCTGATCTATTGTTGACATTCTGCCCCTCCTCCTGGAATTAAACTGTAACTTACATTATACACGAGCGTTTTCAGCCGTGCAAATTTTCTCTATTTCTTGCCAGATTGTTTATACTTATCAATCGCCGCACGGGCAGCCTGCTGTTGGGCCACTTGCTTGGACGGGCCCACGCCGCGCCCCATCATTGTTTCGCCGACGAACACCCCAAGCGTGAAAATCTTATCATGATCTGGACCCTCCTCGTCCAAAACTTTATATACTGGCGTCTGATTGTCAACGCGCTGAGAAATTTCCTGCAAATATGACTTCGGATCGCGCCAACTGCCTGATTCCAATATTCCGTCCAGCTTGATAATAATATGCTTATGAATAAAATCGCGCGCATCGTCAAAGCCACGCTCCAGATAAATCGCACCGATCACCGCTTCAAAGGCATTGGCTAGAATCTGCAAGTGTGCCCGCTCTGAGCCATTCTTCTCACCCTTTGACATACGAATCAGCGGCCCATAGCCCAACTTATCACCCGCATCACCAATGCTTTCTGTCCGCACCAGTGCCGCCCGCCAAGCCGTCAAAATTCCCTCTGGCTCAGAAAAATTATTGAATAAATATTCTGTTACTGCCAATTCCAAAACTGCATCACCTAAGAACTCCAGACGTTCGTTGTGATGATGAACAAACTTACGATGTTCATTAACATAGCTGCGGTGAGTTAAAGCTGTAATCAACAAATCCAAATTATTAAACTCAAACCCCAGTTTCTCGCGCGCAAATTCCTGATATGGCGCCGTATTCATTCCGCTCATTTACAAATTCTCCTGTCTAATTCGTTTCATCGCTAACAAAATGAGCTTGCCGATATCTTCATATTCAACCTCATCCAACGCCTCATGAAACGAAAACCACTTCAATCCATTCATCCACTCTTCCTTCTGAAGTTTCTCATTAGGATCCAATGCCTTGACCAGATAAACCTGCGTCGTCATTAGCACTAGTTTATCAATTCGACGATAACGGAAATTCACCTTGCCCAGCCAGCCATGCAGCTCAATATTCTTCAGTCCGGTCTCTTCGCCAATCTCCCGGCGAGCTGTCACCTGAGCTGTTTCACCCGGCTCAATATGACCTTTGGGTATTGTCCAGCGATCGCGGGCGTCTTGATATAACAAAAATTCCGCCTCGCCCTTTTCATTGCGTCGAAAAATCACACCACCAGCGGTTGGCTCACGTACAATTTCCTGAATCAACGGCTTTTTACTGCCACCAAAGTATTTTTTTATCTTATCAAAGTTGCTTGTTCTCATTATCGGACTCCTCCACGAGGGTACGGAGTGCCGTGCCAAGCACGCCATTCACAAACTTACCCGAGTTATCCGAACCGAACGCCTTTGCTAATTCCACCGCCTCATTAATCACCACCTTTGGCGGAACCGTATCCGCACAATATAGCAATTCATACAGGCCAATCCTCAGCACTGCCCTATCAACGCGCGACAACTGATCAATTGGCCACTCCGGCGCCAAGGGCTTCAGCTTCTCGTCTAGTTGCTCCTGTACTGAGAGTACACCACCAACCAACTTATCGACAAAATCAACATCATCAACTGACGATTTATACTCCGCTAAATTACGCTGTAAGATACTTTTGTAGTCAATATCAGCATCGCCTACCTCTGCGCGAAACTCATATTCATACAGTGTCTGCAACGCGACAATTCGTCCTAAATGACGGTTTGATGCCATTACTAAGCGTCCTGTTCGTAATTATTATTTTGTTGTTTTACCAGTTTCACGCTTAGTCGTCTTCACTTTCACTGGTGAAGTTCCATTAACGCGACGTGCCAATTTTAATACCAAATGACTGCGACGAAGTCCAGTTTTACGTGGGCTGCTCTGTTTTTTAGGCTGTGCCATAATTTATTCTCCTCTTTTAGGTTGTCATAAAACTTACGTACCATTATACCTTTTTTATTAGGTAATCTCAAGGTTTTATCTAAAAATTATACAAGTGTATTGACTTTTTGTATTGGTTATGTTAATATATGAAACATGAGTAAAGAACAGTTTACACCACAAAGTAACAGAGAAGATGATTTAACGGCATTGATAGACGAGATTTATTCAAAAAAATCCACGGGAATAACAGCCTTGATGGATGCTGTATTTACTAAATCAGATAGCTATGATAGCACTAGTGTGACACCAGAGACTCGGACGGACGAGGAAATAAGTGCCACCCCAGAGAAAAACAACAAAAACCTACCAACCAAAATGGCCGCAGGAGCACTAGCTGTAGCTATGGCCATAGGCGGTATCGTTGGGTTAGGTAAACTCACAGAAAAAACTGCTTCTGCAAAGATAACTATTTACGACCCAAAAAACGCACAAGAGCAGATATGTAGTACACAGGCTACACTAGAAGAGAGTCTAGGATTGCCTAAATCTACCAGCTACGATACTTTTCAAGGATGCGAAGTAACAACCAACATGGCCACTGAAACCGAAGGAGGACTGGAGTCAGGAGACGAAGTCACAGTTATTGTTACCGCGGACGCTTTTAGTGAAACGGCTACAGCAGAGAAAGTCGAAAACCGGAATAACTAAACCACAATATTCACCAGCTTACCTGAAACATAAACCATCTTTTTAGGTGGTTTATTGTTTGTAAACTTCTGGACATTTTCATCAGCTAAAGCTGCCTCTTCAACACCCTGCCGGTCGATATCAGTTGGTAATTCCAGTTTCGCTCGAAGCTTACCATTGACCTGCACGATGACAGTCATCGTATCACTCTTTAGATATTTTTCATCCCATTTCGGCCAGTGATTGACGTGAATGGTATCAGTGTAGCCCAACTCTTGCCACAGTTCTTCAGTGATGTGCGGTGCGAATGGTGCTAAGATTTGTAGCAAACTCTCCAAAGTAAACCGCCACGTTGCTGATGCTTGAATACCCTGCGCTTCTTTAATTTTATACAAGCCATTGACCATTTCCATCATCGCCGCTACGGCTGTATTGAATTTTTCGTCCTCGATATCACGAGTGACTTTCTTGATAGTGAGGTTAGTGAGGCGCAATAATTCAGAAGAATCAGTCGATGACGATGGGTCGCTCAAGGAAGGGTCAGTGGATACATCACCTCCTCCGACAGAGGCTGTGGAACGTTCGCGAGGAGCGGACGTTTCAGCCGAACGCTCACGAGACATCTCCGGTGGAGATGTGAGTGAAGAGTGTACTCTGGCGGAGGATGGTGATGTATCCGCAACCACAAATTCCTGCACCAAATTCCACACTCGGTTTAAGAACCGATACGTCCCCGGCACCCCGCGCGGATCCCACGGTGCATCCATATCGTACGGTGCGATGAACATCTCGTAAACACGCAGCGCATCGGCACCGTAACCGCTATCCATAATCTCCATCGGATCGATGACGTTACCCTTGGACTTACTCATCTTTTGACCGTCTGGCGCCATGATATAAGCATTGTACATCATTCGCTTGAATGGTTCTGGCGTCGGCACGAGACCGAGTTTATAGAAAAAGCGCATCCAAAAACGGCTGTACAGTAGGTGCGCCACCGCGTGGTCGGCACCGTTGTAATAATCGACCGGCATCCAATGACCAATTCGCTCAGGATTCCATGCCTCGGCGTCATTGTGCGGATCAAGATAACGCAGGAAATACCAGCTGGAACAGGCATAGCCATCCAACGTATCAGTTTCGCGTCGGCCTTCACGCCAATTGTCACCCGCCGGCTTTGGATCGGTGATCGGCACGGTTTTACCCGTCTCAACATCAACCCACACGCGCACCCAGTCATCAACTTGCGCTAGAACTGAAGTGTTGCCGCCCGTCGGCTTGAAGTTCTCAACTTCTGGTAAAATCACCGGCAAGCACTCATCCGCTACGGCAATTGGCGCATGGCCATCGACATGAACGATCGGAATCGGCGCACCCCAGTAACGCTGACGAGAAATCAGCCAGTCACGCATTTTGTAAGTAGTTTTACTACGACCAGATCCCTGCTGCTCCAGCCACGCGACGATTTGTTCGCGAGCATCTTCACTCCGCGTACCGTCGAATTGCCCAGAATTGATCAACTCACCTTCGCCAGTGTAGCAACCAATATCTGCCGAATCCTCTGGCTTGTCAACCACCTGGACAATTGGTAGATCAAATTTCTCAGCAAAGGCAAAGTCACGTTCATCATGTGCCGGTACCGCCATAATCGCGCCAGTGCCGTAACCGCCGAGGATGTAGTCTGCTACCCAAATTGGCAGCTTCTGACCGTTGACTGGGTTAATGGCATAGCTGCCAGTGAATACGCCGGTTTTGTCTTTGTTCTCCTGGCGCTCAACGTCGGATTTCTGCTGTGCCGCCATCACATAGGCCTCAACTGCTTGGCGCGTATCAGCATTAACCAGCTGAGGTACCAATGGATGTTCTGGCGCCAAAGCCACGTAGCTGGCCCCAAACAGGGTATCAGGGCGCGTGGTGAATACGGTAATAATGGCATCCTGTCTATTGACTACAAAGTCAACTTCTGCGCCAACCGACCGGCCGATCCAATTTTTCTGCATGGTCTTAACCATTTCCGTCCAATCCAAATCGTCAGTCGCTTCCAAAATATCATCAGCATAGGCGGTAATGCGGAAAAACCACTGTTTGAGGTTGCGCTTGGTCACAGGATTGCCGCAGCGCCAACATTTGCCGCCCTCAACTTGCTCGTTAGCTAGCACTGTATTGTCAGTATCGCACCACCACTGTGGCTGCTCTTTTTGATACGCCAAATCGTGCTTGTATAGCTGCGTAAAAATCCACTGGGTCCACTTGTAGTACTCGGGGTCAGCGGTGGAAATCTCCTTTGTCCAATCATAGCTAAATCCGAGTCGCTTTAACTGGGCGATGAAATGAGCTTTGGCTTCGTCATGCGCCACTCGCGGCGTTTTACCGACCTTGATAGCGTAATTTTCCACCGGCAAACCAAAGCTATCCCAGCCAATTGGATGGTACACATTGTAGCCTTGCTGACGCTTCAGGCGCGCCTTGATGTCGGCAAATTGAAACGTCCGACCGTGACCAATGTGAATGCCAGCCCCGGTAATGCCAGGGAGCATGCTGAGACTATAGTACTTTGGGCGCGTCGTATCACTAAGATCAGTGACATAAGTGCCGTCAGCCTCCCATTTATCTTGCCATTTTTTCTCAATTTCCGTCGGATTGTAGCGTCTCATATCTGTAATTATAACAAAAATCCCGCTCATTACGAACGGGATTATGTTAGATATACGAGATACCTACAATCACAAAGATGACAAACCACTCGTGAATCCAGCCAAGAAGTCTTTCAAGCTGCTGGCATTTGATGGAATATCCACTTCATCAGCTTTATTTATCGTGACATCAAGCGAAATTTCTGTGGAAGCCTTGTCATTTTTACCTTTAAGTTCGAGCGCCTTCAGTTCATGAGATAAACTATCAACCCACAACTTTAACGTGCTCTTTTCAGCGGATGAATCGGTAACTTCACTACCATAAATCTTCTTACAATTACCAATCTCTTTACCAATTGACGAATCTTTCAATTGATTAGCAAACTTGGCTGCCTTGTCGCGATTAACCTCAACTTCAAAACCACGACCACCATTACGATCACTGAGCTTCGTATCTTTTACATCCAAAAAGCTATTCTTCTGATAAAACTGCGAGATTTCCTTACGGACATTTTCATCACTTCGAACCTTCTTTAAGATATCAGCATAACACTTGTTGTTATCATCTGTAAACTCAGTTGGAGAAATCTTCATCCACTTGCCATTGACCTTATCCAATTGAGAATCAAGTCGCCCTAAAGCCTGGTCACGATAGGCCTTCATTTGATCTTTTGATAGATTAATACCAGACTCCACACTCTGCTTCTCTATAACCATATCAAGGATATCACCATACAAATCTTTTAAGTTATCGATTTTTATATATATAGTTCCGTCACCATCAATAGCAACATCGCCCTTCAAAGAAAACTTTTTCTCAACCGCTTTAACGTTTAAGGTAGCATCAATATTAACTTTTGCTTTATCAGATGCAGAAGCCGCTTTTATATTAAACTCCAATTTCGCTGAGTCCTGCATGTCAACAACCACCTTGCCATTGACAGTAGCTCTTTTTGTTGTAATAGCGCTAGACACGGCGTCGGTAACCATTTTTTGTGGCTTTTGCCACCACAAGAAGTAAACCAACACGGCAGCAATAATTACAATAGCCGCTATCACACCCAAAGTAATGCCGACAATCAGTCCCGTTTTCTTCTTCTTTGGCCGCGTAGTCATATTGCCGTATGGTGGCTGCGGTGCAGGTTGATTTTTCTGGTCCATATTCCCCCTTATGCTTATCTCATTTTTAATATATCATATTTAATCTTTGAATTGAGAGAAAAATTGATTTTTCCTGGAAATCCATTCTGGGGTTTGTCGTACTAACTTTTTATTGTCTTCAGTGCTGTGTAAATTAATTTTTATAGCCTCCTCCAGCCACACTCCACCACTAGAACCTTTAAATAATGCAATACCTTCCGATTTCAATTTATCTCTCACAAATGAACCAGCTTCAATGGCGTTTTTACATTCCTTCACTTGACAACCCTTTTGACGAGCAGCTGGCGCCAGATATTGGTTAGCCTTTTCGCCAACTGTCACCACCCAGTCTAATAGGTCAGGGCTACAATGCGAGCCAAGTTCAGCGTGAGCCTGTTCAAAAACTCCCCTCAGTCCATTCATATTACCCAACACGGCAATCCGCTGTGGTGTCTCAATTCTATATAGCGATTGCAGAGCTGCCAGCGCCGTCAATGGAGTCGAACTATAGCTATCATCAATCAGCCAAGTATTATCCGCCCCCTTCAATAAGTTCATCCGACCTGGTAATGGGCGCAAATGCTCCACGCCTTTTTTTATATTCTCCTCAGTTTCACCCAATGCATAACCAACTGCAGCTGCGACAATTGCTGGACGAATATTATGCTCACCGATTAACTTAACGTCAACCTCTAATCCATCAGCGTTCTCTGGCGACAGAATAAAACCATGATGTCCATCTGTCAAAGAAAAACTACGATCATCAAAATTATACTCTGCCACTGAGTCACTACCATAGGTAGTAATATTGGGATTTGTCAAAAAGCCAGCGAACCTACCGTCAATATCGTCGCGGTTAATCATTGCCATCCGTGAAAAGTTTGCGAGTGAAATCATTTCACTCGCCACCTCCTCCAGTGAATGCTCAACTTGCATACGCCCGTTTGTCACAGAAGTCACAACCGCGATATCTGGCATGACATAACTCTTAAACCATTCATTATAGCCAGCTTCTTTAGGATTAAACTCTTGAACGATAATTTGAATTTCTGGTTTTTCTGCTTCAATCCTTCGCTTTACCGCTCTAATTACTTTCCACCACTTGAAGAAGCCTCTTTCTGGCATTTTTACACCCATCATTTGCAATAGGACATCTGCCTTTGTTTTTGGCTCATCATTACCAAGCTGAATATTGAATTGCTGAGCTAAAACTGTACCAATAGCAATTTTTGCGCTAGCTTTTCCAGCACTGCCCGTTACCGCCACCAATCTAACTTCTGGATGCGCCGCAAAAAACTCTCGCACTAATCCCGCTAGTTTTTCTTCCCTCTTTTTTGAAATTGTAACCATAACTATATCATACCATAAGCGGCATAAAAGAGCTGCTACGCGCCCACCCGGGGCATGTTTGAAACGTGTTTGTCTTTCAATTGGCAAGCATAGGAGATGCCCCTATGCGTACCAGCTCACTTGTGATTATGCACCAATTTCCAAAAAAACACAAGCACTATTTTTGCTCTGTGTATTCTGGCAATACTTTTCCCACGAGAGTGGCAGCCATCAGCACTGCAAAACCGCACATAATTGATGGAATGCCAATGATGGTTGATGGATCAATGATATTAACAAATGTCGTTGGCGCAATAAACAGTACGTAGCCGATAATCAATGACCACAACGAGCGGCGAATATGCTTTTTGGCGTTTTTGCCACGAGTGTAGGCGTAGGCAATCGCCACAACCAGTAAGCCATAATAGTACAACCCATACCACTCACTGATGCCTGGCTGATTTTCAAAAATTACATAATTTCCCAAGCAAACGCCGGCGCTAACTCCGTTTACTGCCAGTAAAAAGTAGCCGATAAATACGACCGCCAGGACATATCCCAGCACTGGAATCCAACGTCGTTTGTCGGCAGAGATTTGATAGACTAGATGAATGCCCAGAGGTGGCAACATGGTAATCGCCACGTAGCCAAACTTTGCCCAGCCCAAGCTATCAAACAATACGATGCCTTCACAAACATTGTATTCAGCCCATTGAAACAGCGCCAAACAAACGAGCAGCGCCACGACAATCCTTGTCACAGGAGTTAATTTGTAGTGCCATATTGTATACAGTGCCAAAATAATCTCAATTACCAAGGTTGCCAACATCACTGGCGGTGAAAAACAGTAGAGCTTCGGTGTTCTGAATTTATCCATATGTGCATTATACATTATCTTAGTCAAGCCGAATCTGATGCTTCCGGTAAAATAGCTTGGAGGACTGCTCAACTTCCCGGTGGCGAGCTTTTCCGCGAACATCAATATCCAAATGCGTACAGACAATATCTCCGGTCACCATAATCTTCACACCCGCCTCACGCAGTTGATGCGCTAAATCCTGCCCCTCATGATAGCGAAACTCTGCGTCATATCCACCAACCTTTGCAAAATCATCAATCAGCAGCGCGAAGCTCCCCTCAGCCGCCCAATCAACTTGACGATCCACCGTAACTCGCTCGCCCCAAATCCATGGATAATCCCAGCCTTGCTGTTGCAACATTTGACGGTCATCAGCTTGGACCGCCCGCGTAAATTGCCGGTCGCGCTGCGGGTGCATTTCATGACCATAATTCCAGGCCATCGGCTGACCATTGGTGTAGAGAATAGTGCTGCCAAGCATGATGTGATTTTCGCCAGCAAACTTTTGACGCAAAATATCGGCGATGTTTACTGTTTCAACACGCATGTCGCAATCAATAAACCACACCACGCCAGTTTTATGCATATCCAAAAAGCGATTACGATTAGCTCCTGCGCCAATATTTTTCTCACCAAAGATAAAATTGACTGCCGGAAATTCACGGGCGAGATCTTGCAGTTTTTGCTGGTCGGCGGAATGATCATCAAGCACCGTGGTGCTGTCAAAATCCTGTTCTGTCAGCTGCGCCAAAATATTTCTCAAAGCCCGAGGAGCGTTATAGTGTGGAATAGCAACGTGAACCTGCATTTATACCTTTACTTATTAGCGAACCATTCGCCAAACTTCTGCCAATGTTGAAAATGACAAGGGTTAATCTCCGCGCCGTCATGACGGAGCGCAAATTCCTCAGCAATTGTTAATCCGCCGCTATCCTCCATTGACACAACCTGATTCATTGATGTTCCTTCGCCGCGCGGCTTGTTTATAAACACACCAGTTTGATCATATATAAACAGCTTTAATTGATCGCCATCAAAATACGCCACGACGTCATGCAATATAATTCTCCGATCATTTTTATCTTTCATCAAAGCCAAAAAATCTTCAGCCGTAAACCAATTAGCAACATCTTTCATATAACCGCCCGGAAAGCCGCCAAGTGCTGGAATTTCCCAGCTGCTATCGTTAACAACAACCGGCTGGTCCGCTTTTTCATACGCCAATTTAACTTTCGCTTCGGCAATCTTCAGCGGATCATGATGCTGGATTTCATCAATATCAATTTGCAGCGGCTCGACAACAATCCCATAGTCTTTCAGAACCGACCTGGCTTCTTCGAGTTTATGCGGGTTACCAGTGATAAACGTGATTTTCTTAGACATATTATTATATTACCAACTTTATCTTAATCTTCACCAGGTTTTTCTTCGCGATACTTCTCTGGCTGAGCGCGGAAGATTCCTACCCATTTACTATCATCAGCCAAATCATGATATTTGATGTAATGTCGTTTGTCAAAGCCGCCCTTATCCTGCTTTTTACGCGCCATTTCCTCTTGAACTTGCTCTATAGAAAAACCAAAATCTTGGCGCAGCGCGTCAACAACTTCCTGCAAATCAGCCAGCTCTTTGAGAGATTCGCCGCGTTGATTATCGTCCAGCGGAATTTCGTCCGCTTCCTCATGAATCTTACGGAGCAGTTCGCGGCGAAATTCTTGCTTGTTTAGTTCGCGGTACTCCGTATGTAAAACTTCTTCGTCATCCAGACACTTTTTCACGACTTTGTCGCGAACTAGTTTTTGTAAATAAAAGCGAATCATGCTTATTTCTCCTTATCCTCTTATAATGTTTAATAGTTCTCGTTCGTCAATAATTTTGGTGCCGTATTGCTCGGCTTTTTTCAATTTACTGGCGCCAACCTTACCACCGGCTACTAGATATGTTGTATCTTTTGCGACAGCGGTTTGGAAAGTGCCACCGAGCTTACGGATTCTTTCAGCAGCAGCGTCACGGCCCATCGACTGCAGAGTACCAGTGATAACGAAACTTTGGCCAGCCAGGCGGTCGGATTTTTGGCTAAACTGCGGCGTCACGCCAAGGTCAGCAAATTTTTCGATTAGCTTCACATTATCCTCATCGGCAAACCACGCCACGATTGACTCAGCGACAATTTCGCCCACGCCGTCTACTTCGCGCAGCTCATCAATGGTTGCTACCATTAACTTTTCGATACTCTCAAACTTACTAGAGAGGTCAATCGCTGTCTGCGCACCAACATGACGAATACCGAGGCCGAACAAAAATCTCTCCAATGCTGGCTGCTTTTTAGCAGCAATGGCATCAATGAGTTTTTGCGCAGAAATCTCAGCAAACCGTTCCAGCTGCAGTAAATCATCTTTCGTCAACCGGTAAATATCCGCCAAGTCATTGACCAACTTGGCCTCGACCAGCGCCTCGACATTTTTCTCGCCCAGCGTATCAATGTCCAGCGCGCCTTTGGAGGCAAAGTGCGCCAAGGCTCGCTTCAAAATCAGCGAGCCACTCAAACCTTTAACCCGATACACCGCCTCGCCTGCTGGCCGCACAAATTCTAGCTCCGGATATTGGCGCGCCAGTTCTGCTGGATAATCAATTGGTTTAGCATCTTCCGGCCGCAATTCTTTCAGTACGGTTTGCACCTGCGGAATAATATCACCCGCTTTGAAAATCACCACCGTATCGCCGCGACGCACATCCAGCCGAGCAATTTCGTCGGCGTTATGCAGACTGGCGTGCTGCACCGTCGTACCGGCCACCACCACCGGGTCGAACACCGCTACTGGCGTGGCCGCACCGGTTCGACCGATAGAAATAACGATATCGCGGACGATGGTTGTAGCCTGCTCGGCAGCATATTTGTAAGCGACCGCGCCGCGCGGGTTCTTCCCGACTAACCCGAGACTTTCATACAACGCTCGATCATTAATCTTAATCACCAAACCGTCAGTATTGAACGGCAAATCATGGCGCTTATCATCCCATTCGTTAACGAAGTTCATCACGTCAACTAAAGTAGTAAAAACGCTCGCCTGCTGATTACGAGTAATTCCTAGAGCAGTCAGCGCCTCATAAGCAAAGCTGTTGGTCGGCACCTCAGAGTCATTATCACGCAGTACATCGTAGCCGCGAAAATGCAGCGGTCGCGCCGCCACCAAAGACGGATCAAGCTGGCGGATTGTCCCTGCCGCCAAATTGCGCGGATTAGCAAATTCTGGCTGCCCCGAAGCTTTTTGCTTCTCGTTTAGCGCAGCAAAGTCGCGCTTCAGCATCACAATCTCGCCGCGAATTTCTGTCCGCCCGCGCAAAAATTGTTCAAAGCCTGACGCCTCATGCAACCGCAGCGGTACATTTTTTATAGTCCGCACATTGTTCGTCACATCCTCGCCGATAAAGCTGTCACCGCGCGTCACCGCCTGCGAAAGCACTCCATCAATATAAATCAACGCGCACGCCAAGCCATCCATCTTGATATCGGTAAAAAATTCATGCTTATGTCCCGGCATTAGCTTATCAGTACGCTCAATCCACGCTTCGATTTCACTCTTATCAAACACATCATTCAGGCTAACCATCCGACGCTCGTGGCGCACTTTTTGAAAACCTTCAAGCAGCTTGTTGCCAACCCGCTGCGTCGGACTATCTGGCGTAATCCACTCTGGGTGTGCTGCTTCAAGACCCTTTAGCTCATCCATCAAGCTGTCGTACACCGCATCACTGACACTTGGCTTATCAAGCGTATAATATTCATAACTATATTGGTTTAGCAGTTCTTTAATTTCATCAATTCTTGGTTTTTTGATTGCCACTTTCAACAACCTTTCTATAAAAAACATAAACGTATACCGACACAAGAACAACTGTTAAATACACCAGAATCAGCCCAGCTGTTGGCACAATTGGCAACCAGTCAATGCCATTAATCCAGCCTTTTAGTGTACTGTCAAGTAAAATTACCGGGATTAGAACAATCATCCACAATAAAGCAACAAGCACTACCGCCCAAGCAAGCCGAAGCAGAACCCGCACCCTTCGGCCAGTCACAATATCTCCCGCCAGGCGTAAGGCGCGGGAAGGGTACATTCCTGGTAGTGTTACAATAATCATCGCAAAAATTGTTGATGTTGCCCAATAGACAGACATCGTTACTATTAAAATCGCGGCGCCGCCAGATGCCATCAGAATTGGAGTTTGGCTTAGTACGCCAGAGGCGTCCAGAGCACTATAAACAATTATAGCGACAGCTGCTGGTATTAATTGCAGCAAAAGAACTCCGACTATAATAATCATAGGAATAATTGGTGCGCCAGAATTGTATAAGCCATCACGCATTTTCGGTTTTTCTCCAGCCAGAATAGCTCGCGCCAACCAGACTGACGATAGCCAAGCTAATAACCCTAAAAATATTCCCGCGGCCTGCTGGATATTACCACCCGCGGTACCACTACCAGAAAAATAGCTAACTACCACGCCAGAAAATAGACCGATTGTTGTATATATCCCACCTATACCACCCTCTTCGGCTTTATATAGTGTATCTCTCAGCTGCTGATATGTGTCTTGTGACATAACGTTTGATAGAATGACAGTTAATAATGACAACATGGCAATAAGCGCTAAGAATGTTTTTTTATGCCGCCAAATGAGCTGCCAAGTCTCACTAGTTAATGACCAATAGCCAGCAATCTTTAAGTCTCGCTGATAATCACGCCGCTTAGACAAACGGAAACTGCGATGCGGGCGGCGCGCCAAAAAATTCTGCCGACGCTGACTTAGTTTACTAAAATCCCTTTTAAATCTAGGCCAAAACTTTTTTTTCTTTGATGCTGGCTTTTTGCTCTGAGTTTTAACTGACTTTTCTTTGTTAATTTGCTTCTTAGATTTCTTTGTTGTCATAATTACATCTTTGCGGCGTTATTCCTTAACCTAGTAATCCGATCCTCTAGCGGCGGGTGGGTGCTAAATAACTTTGAGAAAAAACCAGGCTTCAGCGGATTGTTCATGAACAAATTGGCAGTTGAAGAGCTTTGCTTTCGCATTGGTCTGCCGTATTGCCGCAACTTCTCTAGTGCACTAGCCAAGCCTTCAGTATCGCGCGTTAATAATACCCCCGAGGCATCCGCCAAATACTCGCGCTGCCGACTAACGGCCAGCTGAGTGATTGTGGCCAAAATCGGCGCTAAAATAACCACCACTAGTCCAAGAGCATAGATAACTGGATTGACATCTCTATCGCGATCGTCGCTATAAAACATCATCCTTAATGCCAAATCTGCAAACAAACCGATTGCGCTCACCAGACCAAAAGCAATCATACTAACGCGAATATCGTAATTACGCACATGACTCATCTCATGCGCCATCACCGCCTCCAGCTCGCGCTTATCCATAATTTCTAGCAGTCCAGTAGTCGCACCGACAATAGCATGCTTTGGATCGCGTCCTGTTGCAAAGGCGTTTGGCGCTGGATCGTCAATAATATATACCTTCGGCATGGGCATACCAGAAGTAATCGCCAAATTTTCCACTACCCGCCATAATTCTGGTGCATCCTTTTTTTCAATTTCCTGCGCGCCGGTCATCGCCATAGCTAATTTACCAGCGATAAAATACTGCAGCCAAGCATATAACATTGCACAGATAAATATTATGACAGACAGCGAATAACTATCCATCGCTATGCCAATAAACACCCCAATAATACCAATAATTGCAACGAACACCGCCATTATTAATACGGTGTTGCGTTTATTTTGAGAAACTGCATTATACATATGTTAATTATATCAAAAATCGCCCGCCAACAATAGGCGAGCGATTATTATTACTAGGCCTGATTAGAACTTTACTTCTACCGGATTCTCGACACTTGCACGATCTTCAACATCGAAGAATTCTTTTGCCCGAAAACCAAACATACCTGCAATAATATTTGCTGGGAAAGTTTGGATCCTGGTATTCAAGTCACGAACTCCGCCATTATAAAATCGACGAGCAGCCTGAATTTTATCCTCAGTATCTACCAGTTCTTGTTGCAGTTGTAAGAAGTTTTGATTCGCCTTTAGTTCTGGATATGCCTCAGAAACGGCGAACAGACTCTTTAGCGCACCCTCTAGAGCATTTTCTGCCTTTGCGGTCTCAGCCACGCCACTTGCGCTCATAATTGCCGAGCGAGCTTCAGCGACTTTCTCAAACACCTCTTTTTCGTGTGTGGCATAACCCTTGACCGAATTGACCAAATTTGGAATCAAGTCAGTCCGGCGTTTGAGCTGCACAGTGATATCGCTCCACGCTTCTTCAACGCGGTTACGCAGCGTCACTAGACCATTATATGAACCGACAACGAACATAATAATCAGGCCCAATAAAGCTGCAATAACTATAAGTACAATTGCTAATACACTCATTTACCTTATTACCCTTTCTATTACTATTAAAGTTTCCTTTTACAATTTTGGTGCGCAAGGCGGGAATCGAACCCGCACGACTTTTGGTCAAGGGATTTTAAGTCCCTCGCGTCTACCAATTCCGCCACTCGCGCTGATTTTTATTTACACGCCAGGATTTCACTAACCAGCGCTGCCTATATTATACTATATTTATGAAGCAAATTGTAATAGTTCACGGCGGGTCAAGTTTTAACAGTTATGAAAATTACTTGGATAGTCTAAAAAATAGCCCTCTCCATTACGAGCGATTGCTTTGGGCGCAAAAATGGCGCGAATGGCTGGCGCAAACCACAACTGGCTACGATGTATTACTGCCAAATTTCCCAAACAAACAGAATGCGCAGTATGAAGAATGGAAAATATATTTCGAAAAACTATTGCCGCTACTCGGCAGCGACGTTCAGTTGATTGGCTATAGCCTGGGCGCAATGTTTTTGGCTAAATATTTACACGAATCACCGCTTAGCCCGCCAGTTCGACGGCTAGTGCTAGTATCACCGTGCTATGACGACGAATCAGTTGAAGATTTAGGTAGTTTTCGAGTAACGAGTGCTACTGGTTTAGAAAAATCAGCAAGAGAAATTCATTTATTTCACAGCAAAGACGACCCGGTGGTGCCCTTTACTGAACTTGCCAAATTTCAGCGCGATTTACCGACCGCCAAGGTGCATATTTTTAAAGACTGCAACCACTTTTTCCAACCGACTTTTCCAGAATTAAAAGAACTGCTTGAAAAATAATAAAAACGCCCGATACCCAGACGTTTCATATTCACTTGGAGGCACGTACGAGAGTCGAACTCGTCTAAAAGGTTTTGCAGACCTCTGCGTAACCGCTCCGCCAACGCGCCGCTCTGTTACATTTGGTGCGAGCGAGAAGACTTGAACTTCCACGAACCTAGGTTCACTAGCCCCTCAAGCTAGCGCGTCTACCAATTCCGCCACGCCCGCACGACTGTCGTTATTATACCCGAAATTAAGGTGTTTTGTAAACGGATTGTTTCTCTGTCGCCCAATATTGAACGTCAACATACCGATCAACCAGGTTAACTACCTCAGTATTTTTATCAAGCGCCCGCACAGTCCGAGTGTGGATATAGTCGAACTTCGGTTGATATAAGGCAATCGCTGGCATATCTGCCTGCCAAATAGCGACAAATTTTGCATAGCGATCAGCACGCTGCTTAGTTGATAGCTTTGAGCGACCACTTGCTAGGGCATCATCCGCCACGGCATTATTGTAATTAGAAAAATTCAAACCATTATTTGTTGCCTGAGAAGAGTGCCAATAGGCGTAAACATCTGGGTCACCACCCAACGACAGCTCGTAAATCAGTACGTCAAAGCTACGCGGCTGCAGCACTGTCTGGAGGATATTCTGCGCAACATCATTTGGATCAACCACTTTAATATCCACTTCTACATTCAATTCCTTACGCCATATTTGGGCTAAAAATTGCGCAACTTTTTCATAATTAGTATTTTTTAAGACTACAACACTCAGACTTAATTTAGTATTTTCTTTTTTACGAACATCGCCAGCTATTTTCCAGCCTTCAGCGTCTAGCAACGATTTTGCTTTTTTGACATCGTAGCCTAATGCCTGGGGTGTTTTGTCAAGGAATTTGTTGAGAATTGGGCCTGTTAACTCCTTAGTTGATGACGATAGAGACTGGCGTAGTTTACCCACATCAATACTCATTGCCAATGCTTGACGAATAGCCTTTGAATGTAAGAACTGACTATTGGCATTAAACAAAGCATATACGCCGTTATTTAATGAGTGCGATTCGGCTGCATACATGGATTTAACTTCGTCCGATTGCTCATTATAAATTAATTCTGGCGTACCGGTAATTTCCCGTGTTCGTAAGCTTTTTGCTATATCATTCTGAGTTGGATACACATATAATTGGAATCGTTCAAGCTTTGCCACACCCCCATGGTAGTTGTTGTTGGCCTGTAAATACAACACCTTTTTACTACCATCGCTAGTAACATTTTGAAGTAACCGGAAAGCAAACGGACCGCTAGAAATTGGCGACTTACTGAAGGCGTGCTCGCGCAGGTTAGATGGCTGGACGTCCTTTAAAATATGCTCTGGAATAATTGGAAAGGTCAGCGCATGAATAAACGGCGCATAGGAAGCCGGTAAAATAAACTTCACTGAATCGTCGGACACTTTTTCAAACTTAATTGACCGCCAGCCAGATATTTCTGCCCTAGCCTCTGGGTTTGCTAGTAATCTTAATGTAAAAATTACATCATCTGCTGTTAGGCTATGTCCGTCTGACCATTTTAGGTTTTTCTTCAATTTAACAACATATTCAGTCTCTTTGTCATTGATGGTTATGTCGTCTGCTAAATCACTCTTAATATTACCGGTGGAATCATATCGATATAGACTTGAAAATAATAATTTGGCAGCAGACTTTTCAGCGCTAGTTTTAGCAAAAATTGGGTTTAAGTTTTCTAAAGGACCCAGCACCCCCTCAGAATATGAGCCACCGGCAGCATAAGTCATAGCGGTGAAAGAATTGCGAGAAATACTCCACTGTGCCGCACTAACACCAATCATCACCAAGACCAAAACTACCCAAACAGACACACGCCGCTTGACGTTCGCTAGACGGTCCAGGCGCGAAGTCACAAATTTATGCGCATGCCGCAAGCTACCTTTTTCGATCTTGCGGAGGCGTTTATTGACATCTTTACTGGAAACTTTTAACCGCGCAAAGTGATTCCACGACGATTTGTCTGAGCTCAATATCCTTCTCCTATTTCTGTAATCCTGGCAAAATCATACTTGCCAAAATCGATAGCACAAAAATCACCGCAAAAACCACGGTTACGTCAAATAAGTTTTTATCAAAACCGCGGCGAGTGGTAAACAATTCACCAGAAGAGCCGAATCCGGCACCCAAACTCGCACCACGCTGCTGCAACAAAATCGCTATAACCATCAACACGGCTGACCCAAGCGTAATGTACGGTAAAATTGTATCAATTGACATATTACTCCTTTTCTTCCTGCTGTAAAACTAGCGCACTACCTATAATATAGTTTACCAAACTCAGGATAATTCCGGCAATAATTGAATGTACAAATGTCATAGAAATTCCTGGCGCCAAAGCAAGTGAAATATAAACCATTAATCCATTGACAACTAAAGTAAATAGACCCAAGGTAAATAGAATTGCTGGTAGTGCCAAAATTGTGATAATAGGCTTTAATATGCTATTAACGAGCGAGAATATCAGCCCTGCTGTCATAAAAGTCCATGCTGACGTCATTTCAGTATTTTCATTACCAAGTAGTCGCACAGCCACCCAAATACCAACCGAATTAAGAATCCAGCGGAGTAAAAATGTCGCGAATTGTCTCTTCATTAGTCTTATTATATATAATTTATGCTTTATTGTCGATTGGCATTATTGCTTTCTGAAAATTGTTTTATAAGCTGTGCTTTCTGTTTGCCAATTTCTAACTCTAGATCTTCACTAGTTGCCTCAAAAATTTTCTTCATACTGCCAAATTTTTTCAGCAATTTTGCACGGGTTTTTGGTCCCACGCCAGGAATTTCCTCCAGCTGGTTTTTCGTTTGTTGCTGGCGCTTCAGCGTGGTGTGGTAGCTCACGGCAAAGCGGTGCGATTCGTCGCGGATGCGCTGGAACAGTCTGACGATGTCAGTTGCCGCGAGAGTATTATCTTCTGCCTCAAGGTGCTTTTTATAATTCTGCTCAGTGCTAGCCCGTAAGTTTTTTGAGTGCGAGCCGGCGTTACGCTGACTTGGATGTAAATTCACCACATAAACATCGCCGTCTTCATGAATAGCGATACCTGACTGTGACTGCGACTGGATCTGTTTGATGAACGCCGTATCAATCTGCGAACCAATTTTATGTATCAGCAACTCTTCCTCGCGCTTGGCGATGCTAATAATCGGCACGGTGACACCACGCTCATCGCGCGCTTTGATGGCCGCCGCTAGCTGGCCTTTACCGCCGTCAATCAGTAGCAGATCAGGACGACCCCAGCTTTTCAGATTACGCTCACTCAGCCGGCGAAAAATCGTCTCGTACATATTGCCAGTGTCATCATTTTTATCGCTGACTTTGAATTTGCGGTACTCCGCTCGGTCGCTCGCGCCATTCGTAAATACCACCATACTGGCGACGACCTGCCGCCCGCTCATATGCGAAATGTCATAACCCTCGATGCGCGCTGGGATATCTTTTAGACCCAATAATTTTGCCAATTCAGCCAGCGCCTTGTCCTTAGAAATATCCAAAAACTCTTTGTCACCAAAACAAACCCGCCGCTGCAACTCCTGCATAGCGCGCAGTTTATTGCGAAGATCCGCCGCCCGCTCAAAATCATGCAGCCCAGCTGCCGTTTTCATATCGCGCTCCAGCTCGGTGGCAATAGCTTTACGGTTACCCTTGATGTAGCTGATGAGCTTGCGCAAACTGGCTTTATAAGTATCTGACCCATCACTCAACCGCGGACTCAAACCCAAATCTTCATCCAATTTCGACTGCCCCGGACGGCGCCGCCTGGTCAAATAGGGGAAAATCCGCCGCAAGTAGCGCAGCGCTTTTTTCAAAGCAAAGCCATTGTAAAACGGGCCAACATATTCCGCACCATCATCCGCGGGATTACGCGTAAAACTGACGGTCGGCCACTCGCTTTTCGTGTCGATTCGCACATACATCTGTGATCTATCATCGCGCAGCAGCACGTTGTAGCGCGGCATATAGCGCTTGACCATCTCACTTTCCAGGAACAAGGCATCAACCTCGCTCTCGGTCTCAATCCAATCGGTGTCAGCAATTTCCGCCACCAACGCCATGGTTTTATTGTCCCGCCCGCGCGAATCTTGAAAATACTGGCGCACGCGATTTTTCAGCACCGCCGCCTTGCCTACATAAATAATCTCGCCGCTGGCTGACTTGT
>CAURBE010000010.1:0-25540 GCA_963523045.1 uncultured Candidatus Saccharibacteria bacterium
CTGATGATTATCTGGCGAAGCCGTTTAGTTTTGAGGTGTTATTGGCGCGTCTTCGCGCCCTGCTGCGCCGTCCGAACGAGAAGCTGGAAGAAGTCTTGCGGGTCGGCGATTTGACGCTTGATCCGAGTTTGAAAAAAGTAACGCGGGCGAATCAGGAAATTAGCCTAACTGCCAAAGAGTACGCCGTCTTGGAATATCTGATGCGTAACGCTGGCAAGGTTCTGTCCAAAGAGCAAATCATCTCGCACGTGTGGGATTTTGATGCCGACGTCTTGCCGAACAATGTTGAATTATTCATCATGTTTTTGCGGCGCAAAATCGATAAACCATTTGACTCAAAATTGATCCACACCGTCCCGGGCTTTGGCTATAAACTGGAGGATAAATTATGAAACAGCAGCGCGTCAGGCGCTTGGCGCTGAGCTATCTGGCGGTGATTATGACATTGTCGCTGGCCTTTAGCGTGATTATTTATGCCATTACTTCCGCGCAATTAAATCGTCCATTGCCGCCGGGCGAACAGGCTCAGCAACCACCGGAACTTGTCGAGCGTCAGTTTAGTCGCCGCCTGGAGCAGCGCAACCGCGAGACGCGCGGGTCGGTAATTATGTCACTGGCGGCACTGAACGGGGTGATGCTGCTGGTTGGCTATTGGCTGAGTTTGCTACTGGCGCGGCGGACGCTCGAGCCAATTGAGCGGTCGATTGAACAGCAAGCACAGTTTGTGTCGGATGCCAGCCATGAACTGCGAACACCGTTGGCGGCGTTGTTGCTTGTGAATGAAGTGGCACTCAGAAAATTGACGCTGACCGAGCAAAAATCCCGCCGCGTTTTACAGCAAAATGTTGCGGAGATTAAGAAATTGACCGAGCTCAGCAACTCGCTGTTAGACCTGGCAAAGTCGGAGCAGACCATGACCGAGCCAGAGTTGGTCAATCCAGCATCACTCATCCAAGAGGTGGCAGCACAATGTGCGCCAGCAGCGCGGGCGAAGCAAGTTACAATTAGTTGTCCAAAGTTTACGCACAATGCGCTACTTCACACAAATGCCGTTCGCCAAATTCTAGCAATCTTTGTGGATAACGCCATCAAGTATGCGCCGCCCAAAAACGGTAAAGTGAATGTGCGGGTGAATCGTAAAAAACACGTGCTGGAATTCACAGTGAGAGATAACGGCCCGGGCATTGCACCGGGCGACCAAAAGCATATTTTTGAGCGATTTTACCGGGCGGACACGGCGCGGACGCGGACTGACGCATCGGGCCACGGTTTGGGGCTGGCGATTGCCAAGTCGCTAGCAGATCGCTGTGGCTACACGATTCGGGTTAAAAGCCAGCCACCAAATGGCGCGGAATTTACGCTGGTTGTTCCGTGTTCTGAGTCGCGATCAGTGTAGTCAATGTTATACTTTAATCATGGAAACCATCGAGACGCCGCCTGATAGGGATGCATTATTGACCAGCAGAGCCTTGCAGTGCGCTGCAACGGAGCTTGGTACTAATATATCTGATTTACAAATTACTTCGGTGAGCGGCGGCTTTTCGCGTAATCGCCGCGCCTTGGTGTCAGTGGGCGATCGGACAATCTTTGTCAAAGAGGTTGACGTCGATTTACTGCCAGACGACGGTGAGCGGGAATTGGCTTGGCTGAAAAAAGACTATGAAGTGACGCGGTTATTGCAGAAACTTCATCCGCAATATGTGGCTGACTGGACTACGTTGGCTGGCGATGGGCATGTGCTGATGACCAGTAGTTATGTGTCGACCGACGGTTGGTTGTGGCAGCCGCCAGCGGAAAAATCTGTGGCCAAGCGGTATATTTCGGCGGTAGTGACAGCAACTCGCGAGCTGGAAAAAACGGAGTTGCCGCATAAGGTGATTGAGGAATTACAACTGCAGCCGTTTACGACGGCGGAACTCGGCTTGGATGACGGCATTGATAGAATTATTGCCGAGGCTGATATTCGCCGTCAGCTGATCGATAATTATCGAACATTATTACTGGAGCAGTCAGAAGTCAACCAGCGGCGCTGTCAGAAGATGATTAGGCTACTGAGTGAGCGTAATGAATTAGTTAATATTTCAGTACATGCTAAACACTTCGCCAAGCAGTCAGAAGATCGTTTTGATCACAGTGATGTTCGCAGTGATAATTTGGCGTTTCATCCGCAAACTGGTGAGCTGAAATTGGTCGATTGGAATTGGGCCTCCTATGCACCGCGGGGTTCTGGGGCGACGGAGTTTCTGATCGATATGGCGCGGCACGGTCAGGATGTAACACCGTGGCTCGACGAACTCAATGTGGAGATGTTGGCGGCATTTGTTGGCTTTTGTCTTGTCCGCAGTCTCAAGCCGCCGCTCCAGCCGGGCGACGATCTTCGCCAAATGCAAGCGCTGTCAGCGGCCGCCGCTTATGATTTGCTGGAGCGCACGTGAAGGTCTCTCATCCGCTGATCATTCTCCGCGGTAATTCTGGCTGCGGTAAAACCAGCACGGCGCGCCTACTCCAGCGTCAACTAGGCTACGGCACGATGTTGGTGTCGCAGGATATGGTGCGGCGGGAGATGCTTCGCGTGAAAGACAGTGAAAGCAACCCGGCGATTCAGCTGATTTATGATCTATGTATGTACGGCAATAAAGTTGGTTATACGGTGATTTTGGAAGGTATTTTGAGCAATAAAAAATACGGCGCGATGCTACATCGGCTACTGAATGATTTTCAGGGCGAAAAACTGATTTATTATTTTGACGTATCATTTGAGGAAACGGTGCGTCGCCACGCCACTAAGCCAAATGCTCATGAATTTGGTGAATCGGAGATGCGCCAGTGGTGGAAAGATCAAGATGTTTTGAATGTACCTGGCGAGCAGCGAATTGGCGAGAAGCTGACCCAGGCAGAAATTGTTGATATGATTCACCGCGACGTTTTGGCATTATCAGAGGGAGCAAATACTTCCGCTTCTCACATGTAAATAATACAATGTATTTTCGTTGACAAACGCTATATATCGCGTGTATATTCTATATTAAGCACTACATATGGTGTCTTAGAAAATAAATAACGTTTTTTGCAACACAAGCCCCTCGGGGAGGTTGGGGCTGGTTTGCTATTGCCATAATAAGGAGGGGTATGTACAAATCAATCAAAAAACGCGATGGTCGGACTGTTAAATTTGACCGTAAAAAAATTGAGAAAGCCATCGAGAAGGCGGGTTTGGAGACCGGCGAATTTGATGCCAAGCAGGCCGTCAAATTGACCGATAAGGTACTGGCGGTACTAGAAACCCGCAACCAAAAACGCCTGCCAGGCGTCGAAGACATCCAGGACGTCGTCGAGGATATTTTAATTGGTTCCAGATTCAAGAAGACCGCCAAAGCCTACATTATTTACCGCGACCAGCATAAAAAACTGCGTGAAATTACCTCTGAGTCACACATTGATTTGATTGATAAATACCTAGGCAACCTGGACTGGAAGGTGAATGAGAACTCCAACATGGGCTATAGCCTACAGGGTTTGAATAATTACGTCTCGGCGGAAGTTACTAAAACCTATTGGTTGGACAAGATTTATACACCAAAGATTGGTCGGGCGCACAAAGAAGGTGATTTGCATATTCATGACCTGAACCTTCTCAGTGTGTACTGTGTCGGTTGGGATTTGACTGACTTGTTGCAAGAAGGCTTCACTGGTGTTGCCGGAAAGGTGGCTTCCAAGCCAGCCAAGCACTTCCGCTCAGCTTTGGGTCAGGTAGTGAACTTCTTCTACACCTTGCAGGGTGAGGCGGCTGGTGCTCAGGCATTCTCTGATTTTGATACACTGCTGGCACCGTTTATTCGCGCTGATAAATTGAACTACGATGAGGTTAAGCAAGCACTGCAGGAATTTGTTTTCAACGTCAACGTACCGACGCGGGTTGGTTTCCAGACACCATTTACAAACATTACGCTTGATCTGGAATGTCCAAAGCACATGGCGGATAACCCAGTGATCATCGGCGGTGAGATGCGGGACACTACCTACGGCGATTACCAAGAAGAGATGAATATGCTCAACAAGGCGTTACTCGAGGTCTTGTCTGAGGGTGATGCTAATGGTCGCGTCTTTACCTTCCCAATTCCAACGGTTAATATCACCAAGGATTTCAACTGGGATAATCCAGTAATTGAAAGTCTGTGGGAAGCTAGTGCTAAATACGGCATTCCATATTTTTCAAACTTTGTCAATTCTGATATGAAGCCAGAAGACGCGCGCTCAATGTGTTGTCGCCTGCGCATTGATAATCGCCAGCTGGAATATCGCGGCGGTGGACTGTTTGGTTCAAACCCAATGACTGGTTCAGTTGGTGTGGTGACGATTAACTTGCCACGTCTGGCACTGAAATCAAAGAACGAGAAAGAGTTCTTTAAGGGCTTGGCTGAATTGATGGATATGGCGAAAGATAGCCTGGAGACTAAACGTAAGGTTTTGGAGCGATTGACCGACGCTAACCTCTACCCGTACACCAAGTTCTACTTGCGCAATATCAAGCAGCGTTTTAATCAATACTGGAAAAATCACTTCTCGACTATCGGCTTGATCGGCACTAACGAAGCGGCGTTGAACCTGCTGGGTGTTGACATTGGTACCGAAAAGGGTAAGGCGTTTGCTGAGAAAACGCTTGATTTCATGCGTGACCGCTTGGTGGAATACCAGAAAGAAACGGGCAATAACTACAACCTGGAGGCGACGCCAGCCGAGGGTACAACCTACCGCTTGGCGCAGCTTGACAAGGCTAGCTTCCCTGACCGAGCGCACTTCGCCAATGGCTTGGGTGCGGAAGTTAAACATCCATTCTACACCAACTCCAGCCACTTGCCGGTCAACTATACTGACGACCTATTTGAGCTGATGGATTTGCAGGATAATTTGCAAACCAAATACACGGGCGGCACGGTGATTCACTTCTTCCTGGGTGAGCGCATGGATGATCCGCAGACGCTGAAAAAATTAGTTAAGACGATTTGCAAAAATTACAAATTGCCGTACTTTACCTTTAGTCCAAGCTTTAGTATTTGTAAAAATCATGGCTACTTGGTTGGTGAACATCCAACCTGTCCAAATTGTAATGAAACGACCGAAGTTTACTCACGTGTGGTTGGGTTCTTGCGCCCAGTTTCCCAGTGGAATAAGGGTAAGCAGGCTGAATTTGACATGAGGGAGCATTATGACGATGCCGCCGAACACCAGCGAGCTTGCGCCGTCGCTGTCCCAGCTTAAGGTGGCGATTGGCGGGATTCAGAAGCTGTCGCTGGTTGACTATCCCGGGCACGTGGCGGCAGCGCTGTTCCTCTCTGGCTGTAACATGCGCTGCGGCTATTGCCATAATCCCGAGCTGGTACTGCCCGAGCGCTTGACACCGAGCATCCCAGTCGAGGAGGCAATGATCTTCCTGAAGTCACGCATCGGCAAACTAGACGGCGTGGTGATTTCTGGCGGCGAGCCGACGGTCAACGAAGATCTGCCCGTGCTTTGCCGGATGATTAAAAAGCTGGGTTTTGATGTCAAGCTGGATACTAACGGCACGCATCCAGATATAGTGCGCGGTATGGTCGAGGAGGGAACGATTGACTTTATCGCCATGGACGTCAAGGGTCCGCTGGAAAAGTATGTGGAGATTGCCGCCCGCCCGATTGATTTGGAAGCGATCAAGGACAATGTGCGGCTGATGATTGATTCGGGAATTGGCCATGAGTTTCGGACGACCATCGTTCGCGAGCAGCTGGAGGTGGCGGATTTTGAAAAGATCGGCGAGCTCGTCAAAGGTGCCAAGCGATTTGCTTTGCAGCATTTTCGCACCGGTACGACGATTAGTCCGAAATTTGCCAATTACCAAACTTTTACTGACGAAGAATTCAGAGCCGCCCAAAAAATAATGGAAAGGTATGTCGAAGAATGCGTGATTCACTAACTGTCGAAATTGTGCGTGTGCGCCAGGAAAACCCAGAGGTGGCGACGCTGTATTTCGTGCGGCCGTTTGACTTTATGGCGGGGCAATACATCACGGTGTTCATCGAAGGTAGCCAGGTGCGCGAAGGCAAGGCCTATAGTATTTCTTCGCGCCCAGATGAGAAATTGATGTCGATTACCGTGAAAAATGTTGGCGGCGAATTTTCGAGCTATTTGTGTTCACGCCAGGTTGGTGACACGCTACACATTAGCCGGGCGTACGGCGATTTCAACCCGCAAACTGAGCGGCCGCTGGTCGGCATCGCGGCGGGATGCGGACTCAGTCCGATTTGGGGTATTTTGGCGGATGCCCAGCAGCCGACTTTTCTTTATTTTAGTCAGAAATCGCCAGAATATATGGTTTTCTCGGAGGAGTTGGCGGCGTCGAATATTACGGTCAAAAAATTCAGTACTCGTCAGCAAGTTGAGGAAAAAGATGGCTGGTATAACGGGCGGTTTGAGGTGGTGAAGATTGTTGCTGAGACACCGAACGATGCGCACTTTTTGGTCTGCGGTAGCTTGCCGTTTGTGTGTGATGTTTGGCAAAAACTAACCGCTGCTGGTGTCGATGAATCACATATTTCAACGGAGACATTTTTTGAGCAATGATTGGGGAGGCGACTACATTAGAATCATCACCGGCAGGAATTGACGGTGATGGTTTTGATGTGTTTTCGTCGTTGAGATACGGTGCTGGTGGCGAGGATTTTTCGTCTGGCATTAGTGAAGCAGTGGCTAATGATGCAAGCCAACTTGACCTGGTGGCGGTGGCCGGCGGTGAGGCAGAGCTTGATGTTGCTATATCTGATAACGACACAAAAGAAGACTGTACGCCAATTAATCCTGAGTTTTGTCGAAATTTTGGCAGCGCGGCGTGTTTTGGTTGTGTCAACTTAGGATTGTGTCAAGATCGTCAAGCTGCGATGGAAAAAGAGCCAAAAAGCCAGGAAGGCGTAGAAACGATACGTGATAGATTATTGGCTCCAGACAGTATTGACGACCTTGATGAAGATGGTCGTGGAGAGCTAGTACTACCAAATCCAGTGCGACTCTATGATCAAAGGAACACTGAAGAAACATCAGAAACACCAATTAAGACAGGACATGTAGATGTGGTATCTAAAGTGGCTAACGAAACAGGGGAAGCCGCTGATGATAGTGGTAGAGTGGATTTAGAATTAAAAGCTATACACAATAACCTTAACGTATTACCAGAAAAAAATGTGCAATCACAATCAAAACCTATGGATATATCACCACAAGAAATAGAAACCAAGTCGGTTGACGATGACAACTCCCCTATTGTTGAACAGGGCGAGATGTCTGCCAGTGATCGCTTACCAGTGGAGAGAGAAGCTATTATCACAAAAACGCCGCAAGATAAGATTATTGAGGATATTCTGCCATATAATAGCCGGAGTGAAAAAGCTGCTGTTGAATCAACAACACTTAGTCGTGAGGGGAGCCAAGCTAGCGATAGGTCTAATAAAGCAAATTACCGCGGGGCTTCTGGCATACAATCGTCCAATAGTGAACAAAATATAGAGATTTCGTTAAGAGAGCAGCCGGCCCAGAAAGTGAAAAAAGAACAATTTCCATCTACGGGTGATATTATAAATACAGTATCTGAAGAGGCTTCGTTAAAAAGAAAGAAAGCTATAGACATTGATCCGCCTATTGATTTTGTGGCAAGTAATGATACTAAAATTCAACATAATTTACCTCAGAAAACGAAATCTGAACCAGTAGTAAATCAGGCTGATATTAAGCCGCAAATTATTGCGGTTAGGGATGTGTATCGCGATAATGTAGTAGATTACGTTTACGATGAGAGTGAGATCTGGACTGAAGACGAAGCGGTGGTTTTGACTCGGCATCAAGAATCGCCAACAGCAGATATGAAGCCGGTTTCGGCTGAAAAAGCGACTATAGGGCTAGCAACAGAGGTTTCTGATCTGCGCGAGGAGATTGAGGGGTTGTATGAAGTTATCGAGGCTGAATCTGTGGTGCGGACGGATAGTGCTGGTATATTGGTGTATGGCACAGCTGTGGATTGCGATGATGAGCCGGTGGAGCGGCTGCCAATAGCGTTTGAGATGCCAACCGCTAAAGAAACAGATTATATTGTTGACGAAGTAATTGTGGCGACATCAAAGGAACGTGAGACGTCTCGTAAGGAGTGTGAAGCTGTGCCGATAAAAGCACCAGATAATGGACTATCACCCGTGAAAGGAGAAGCTTTGTTTGATGAATTTTCTGGCTTAGAGCTAATCACTGGCATGACCGAGGAGCGAGAGGTTAATGTTGCTGACGAGGAAGTGTCCAAATCTAAGGTGGTTGATGGTGAACTGCTCAGGCAAGACGAGTTGGTTATGGATAAGGGTGACGTTACTCAGACTTATACCGTCGAAACTATTGTGGATGGTGATATTCCGGCTACAGATGTTCGCCCATTGTCTGGCTTATGGTCAGACGACAGCCGGCTCAATCCAGAAGAAGAGTCTGCGTCAACGGCTCAATCAAGTGCAGACAATACGTCATTGGTGTCGCGGCTGGTTGGCATGTTCGTGGTGGCGATATGCGTGGTGCGCGGCCGGCAAGCCAGAGCGATTCCGAATAGCTGATAATCTTTGCGTGGTGCAAGCGATGAATAGGGCTGCACGAAATGGTAGCGCGAAGATCGGTGGCCGATGTATGGCGAGAAGTTGATATAATAAAGACTATGAAAGTGCTCGATAAGCCGAAAATCGACCGTCCCCGTGAGAAATTGGCGCGTTACGGTACGGCGCGACTGAGCGATTTGGAGCTGTTGATGGCGATTATTGGCAGCGGCAATGCTCGGGCCGATGTCGGTAAAATTGCGCGCGAAGTGCTGAAAATTTTGCGTCAAAAGGGTGGCGATATTTCGTATGATGATCTGCGTAGCGTAGTTGGTTTGGGCGAAGCGAAAATCCCGGTGATTCTGGCGAGTTTGGAGCTGGCGAGGCGGTACTTGCTGGACAGCGACCAACCAATCATCGACAGCCCAGAAAAGGCGGTCGAGCTACTGGCCGATATTCGCGACAAAAAGCAGGAATATTTTGTCTGCCTGACGCTGGACGGTGCGAATCGTTTGATTGCCAAGCGTGTGGTGACCATCGGCACGCTGACCGCCAGCCTGGTGCACCCGCGCGAGGTCTTCGCCGACGCCATCGCCGACCGTGCCGCCTCAATTATCGTGGCGCACAATCATCCGAGCGGGAGCTTAAGACCAAGTCAAGTTGATATAGCAACGACTGAACGCCTTAAGCACGCTGGTGAATTACTTGGCATAACACTAGTTTATCACCTGTTAATCACCAAGCAATCTTTCCAAATTATCGACTAGAAAATGGTATAATAACCTTGATGATTACCTCTGATTATCAGGCAAAGTATATTGCCCATGAGCTTGAGCGCGTCTATGCTAACGATGACGTTGCTAAGTTGTCAGGTTTGATGTTTGATGCTCAGATTATTCCGACACCGCACCAAATCGACGCGGCATTGTTTGCATTAAACTCGCCAACGGCTCGCGGTATTATTCTGGCGGATGAGGTCGGCCTCGGTAAAACCATAGAGGCAGGCATTGTTATCATGCAATACTACTCAGAACGCAAACGAAAAATTCTGATTATTACGCCATCAAGTTTGCGTCAGCAGTGGGCGCAGGAACTGCAGGAAAAGTTTAATTTACCGGCAACCGTTGTTGACGCTAAATGGATCAAATCAAGAAGAAACATCGAGAAAGACGGTATTTATATTTGCTCTTATGAATTTGCAAATCGCCATTCACTAAAACTTTCAAATGGCTGGAATTTGCTAGTTCTTGATGAGGCGCATAAGCTAAGGAATTTTTATAACAACCAAAAGGGCATCGCTAATGCGGTCTCTGATATTGCCAGGGGCTCTGAAAAATCGCTACTCCTTACAGCCACACCTCTGCAGAATAGACTCGAAGAATTATACGGCTTAGTGTCGGTTGTTGACCCTAAATATTTTTATAAGCTCGATGTTTTTCGCCAACGCTATATTAAGTCAAATCATCCGTTTGCACTCGATGATCTTCGCTCGCGCATGAGCAAAATTGCTAAGCGTACTTTGCGATCGGAGGTCAAGAAATATATTAAATACACTGACCGTATTGCCAAGACGGTGAAATTTGAACCATCTGGCGATGAGCAAAAATTATATGAGCTGGTGGACGAATATTTGCATCGCGATAAACTGTATGCATTTGCATCTTCGCAGCGCCACTTGTCAGCGCTGATTCTTCGCAAACGCCTCGGTTCATCTACATTCGCAGTTGCTAGTACGCTTCGAAATATCGTACGGCGCATGGAGGAGGAGTACGCTGCGGGTAAGGTTCGCGATAACCGCGGTGGCTTGATTGATGAATTGGGTGACTTGAACGATGAAGATATTGAGGCATTTGAGGAGACTGGCGCTTACGATGACTATATGATCAAATCAGCCAAAGAGCGTGCCGAGTTTCAAGCTGAAATTGACGAACTAAAATCATACGCGGATTTTGCTGATTCTATCAAAGAAAACGTCAAGGCTGAAAAATTGGTCGAAGCGATCAATACTGGCTTTAGTGCACTGGAGTCAAAAGCTGCTCGTAAAGCAATTATCTTTACCGAATCAACCTTGACGCAAAACTACATCGCTAAAACGCTAAAGAAGCAGGGCTATGGTGGCAAGATTATCCTATTTAATGGACAAAATAACTCGCCGGAAAGTACTGCAATTTATCGTCAGTGGTTGATAGATAATAAAGATTCTGATGTTGTTACTGGTATAGAATCGGCTGATCGACGTAAAGCGTTAATTGATAAATTTAAAGAACCTGAAATGCAAATTATGATTGCAACCGAAGCAGCGAGTGAGGGTATTAACTTGCAATTTTGCTCCATGCTGATCAACTACGATCTACCGTGGAATCCGCAACGTGTAGAGCAACGCATCGGGCGCGTCCATCGTATGGGGCAGAAATATGACGTCGTGGTGGTGAATTTTAGCAATCAAGGCAATGTTGCTGAGCAGCGAATTCTTGAATTATTGACCGATAAATTTAGTTTATTTAAAAGCACGTTTGGTGCTAGTAATGATGTGCTTGGTGCGATTGAAAGCGGACTCGACTTTGAGAAGAAAATTAGCGATATCTTGAATACGTGCCGCACCGATGATGAGATTAGCCAACGGTTTGAAAAGTTACAAGAAGAATTTAAGATGGAAATTGATACTGAGCAACAAGCGGTGCGTACGCGGATTTTTGAAGGGCTTGATCCTCACGTGCAAGATCGCTTTCGTCGATATGACGAACAAGCTGAAGAAGCTTTTACACGATTCGAACGATTATTCATGGGCTTAACACGGTATATATTACGTGATAAGGCGTCATTTGAAAACGAACATGTTTTTCATCTAAAAACTGCACCAGAAAAAGATATCGAATCTGGAACATATTTCTATAAAACCGAACGTTTGCCGCATGCCCGACAGTATAAATATGCTGATGATTTGGCTGAATATGTACGTCACAGTGCAAAGACTACACAAACGCCCCCAGCAGAACTCATCTTTGACATTAGTCAATCTGATCGAATTGCCTCTGAGGTTAAAAATCTAGTTGGCGCACGAGGTATAATGATTGTCGAGCAGGCAACCTTTCCGATGAAAATAGATTTGTCGGACATGAGTGAAAGTTACATTTTGGCATCGGCACAGACAGATGACGGTGTGTTGCTTGACACCGAAACTTGCCGTAAGATACTTGATTTATGTGTTGTTGGTGTTAATTATAAGGAAGCTATCCCAGATGAAGTGTTGCAAAATCAGCTTACTCAGCAGATTACTGAACGCCAAGAAGAAGTCAAGGGCCGCAACACCGAAGCTTATCTCGACAAAAAAGATCTACTAGAACGTCAATACAAAGACAAAATTGTCGAATACGAGATGAAAGTCGATAAAATTGAAGGTAAGATCCGAGATCTGCAAAAACAAGAGCGTCAGGCAGGCGATGCCGCCTCTCGTCTAAAAATTGCTAGCGAAGTTCAAGTCTTACGTAAAAAAGTACGCACTCTCAACCGTGAGAAATACGACCTCGAAGATAGTATGGACGAGCAAATATCCGATAAAATAGCTCTAGCGCAACAAGCGTCTGAGGGCGGGGTGATTACCAAGATACTATTTACCATAGAATTTGCCATACAATAAGCAACTTACCGTGAAAAATGGCAGAAAGTTGGTAATTTTCACGGTAAATATGCTATAATAAATATATGATTAACCAAACGACAAAAGATAAAATTGAATCATTACGTAAGCAATATGATAAGTCATCAAAAGGTAAAGAAAACGCTCTCTATGAAATATCTATGAGCGAGCTATCTGAGATGGTTTACAACTCCAACGCTATTGAAAACTCCACGTTGACCCTGCAGGATACTGAGGCTATCATTGTCCACGATAAAATTATCAAGGATTATGAAATAAGAGAGATATATGAGGTAAAAAACCTAGCTAGGATAGCGACTGAGTTATTGAAAAATCCCAAAGAGCGCCTATCAACTGGTCTGATATTATCAATTCATTCACTGTTAATGTCTGGCATCAGAGACGATATAGCTGGTAGATTTCGATCAGGTAAAGAGTGGGTACGCGTTGGTAGCCATTTGGGTGCGAATCCAGCGTTCGTAACAGGACTTGTATTTGAGTTGGTTGATAGTTATTACCAAAATGAAACAGATTACTTTCTTGACAAAATTGCATATTTTCACGCAGAGTTTGAATCTATCCATCCGTTCACGGACGGGAATGGTAGGATGGGTCGAGTATTGATCAATCAACAGCTTGCCTTGGCTGGCTACCCACCAATTATTATTCAGAGCAAGAGTAAAAATACTGACTACTACCCACTGTTTGATGAATATATAAAGACTAATCGATACGACGGCTTTACTGAATTATTTTCACTGCTACTTATAGAGTCGCTTCACAAACGAATAACATTGCTATCTTCATCAAAAATTATTAAGCTCTCCGAATGGGCGAAACAAAACGGCGTTGCTGGAAATATAGCCGCTAATAAAGCTGCTCGACAAACCATACCAGCGTTTAGGGTTGGTGGAGTGTGGATGATAAGGCATAATTTTGGACAGGAAAGTAGTTAGTCGGGACATCTCTCCATAGGCAAACAACCATAGAGAGGTTGTCCTACTATAAAACAACAAAAACGCGGTTGAATTTCAATATGTTTTATAATATAATAATTACCATTATGGTAAACAAAACTATTGACATAATGATGAGGTAAGAGTACTATGATAATAGGATTTGCGACTCCAAAGATCGAAAAAGCAGTCAATAATGCGTCCTCTGACAATATGCTTGAAATCGATAGAATTATTCGTCGCAAAAAAGCACCTTGCACATCAGAAGAAATCATAGAAACACTAGATGCTCTTGCTGCCGCTGAGACGCTGTATGATCTACCAACTGCTCCATTTCACCCTCATCCACTCTCTGGTGACAAGAAAGGAATGTTTTCTGTTTGGATAAACAAGAAAACTCGCATTATTTTCAGACCTGATCATGCTGAAGACTCGGCGTTCAGGATAGATAATCCTAAAACTATTAAACGTATCGTAGTAGAAGAATTATGTATCAACTACCACGGACATTAAAGGAGGCATTATGGTTTATCAACCACATAAAGCTATTCATCCAGGGCGTACGGTAGAGCGAAGTATTGAAGCGCTCGGTATGACACAGAAGCAGCTGGCTACAAGAACTGGTTTGTCAGAAAAGCATATTAGTCAGATCATTAATGGAGAGTCTTCAATTACGGCTGAAACGGCGCTACTTTTTGCTAACGCCATTGGTGGCACGGCTTCTTTTTGGAATAACCTGGATAAGAACTATAAAGCAACGCTAGCTCGAATAGATCAAGAAAAGCGCTTAAAAAGTGAGGAGGAGCTGTTGTCGAATTTTCCTTACAGTGAGCTTGCAAAGCTTGGTAAAGTGAAAGCTACAAAAGATAGGACTGAAAGAGTCTTTAATCTATGGAAATTCTTTGGAGTCAACTCGCTATCTCATATACAAGTCACTGAAGCGATTGCTTATAGGCGCGGCTACGTTAGCAATATTAAGGAGGGATTTTTAGCTGCATGGTTGCGATGTGGTGAAATAGAAGCTACTAAAATAATCCCAGAACTGCCTGAGTATAATATAGCTCAGCTAAAAAGAGTGTTACCTCAAATCAGGAACCTTACTGCTGATATGCCAGATGATTTTTTTAAGCAAACACAAAATCTTTTGTCTACCGCAGGGGTTGGTTTGGTGGCAGCAGTGCACATCAGAGGTACGAAAGCGAGTGGTGCCACGCGGTGGATCAACGAAAGACCAATTATACAGCTTAGCGCATATGGTAGACATGCTGACAAAATGTGGTTTACATTATTTCATGAGATTGGACATGTGCTGAGACATGGTAAACGAGAACAGTTTATTAGTTTTGATTCTGGCGTTAAGTCTACAGAAGAGAAAGAGGCTGATGATTTTGCTGCAAAAACGCTTATACCCGATAAGGAATACGCGCTATTTCTTAGTAGGCAAGATTTATCAAAGGAGTCTATCCGAAAATTTGCAAAACAACAGGGAATCCATGCAGGCATAGTTGTCGGGCGATTAAAGAATGATAGGTTGCTACCATTTTCAGCAATGCAAGATATGCATAGTAAAATCATTGTTCAAAGCGATGGAGATTAAGGGAGTGCGGGTTTCTGAGTATTATAAACTAGATAGAAATCAAGCCTCTCTTGATTTTGTCGATGTAAGAATTGATACTGATGTACCTTTATTTATCGATCCGACATCTCTTCATTTATTTGATAGCGAATGGGGTAGGGAATGTGTTAGCTTGATACAGAGTTATTTTTCGCTTATTCTTCAATTGATATGCGCCGATGACCTTAGGGCAAAAAAGCTTTTGTCTGTATTGGGGGAGCCTAACGAAACTAGACTTGGTTTTTCCCGCAATAAGCCACAAGGTCATGGTATGGGTCGAGATCTAGCCGAAAAAATGTGGCTTGCTTTGAAAAATAGCAGTGCTGCCAAGACAGGCATAATTCAAGAGTTAGAGGATACAGCTCTACTAATAGATGGTATTGGTTCGGACGTTATATCAGATATAGTAACAAACATTATTAGAGGGCAACTAATTAAATATACTCAGCAAATGTGCGGGTATTATAACATTCCTATGGAGTCGGGAATTGCTTCTGGTCGAGTTTGGAATTCGCGATTGCAAGAGTGGTCGCAGTCGTTTGAAGCTCTTCCGGTAGTGAACGATAAACCATTGTTACTTGTACCGAAAACAATCGTAAGACACAATATTACCTATGATGCAGCTAGTTATTATAATGTATATATTTTGAAGTACCTAGGAGAACGAGAAGCCGCTAGGGGTCTTATACGAATCTTGAAAAATAACAGAACGAGACCATTAACAAAAAATGAACTAAGAGATAAATTTGGAAAAGCGAGAAAAGAGCAAAACCGTACATATACGCCTATATTTCCAGAGGCACTTAGTGAGTATCGTGAGGAAAAGAGATCTCATCCGAGAAAACCACTCACTCAAGCGGATATAGCTGAGTCGTTACAAGCGTCATCCCCTAATTGGGATGAGCTGATTTCTAGATTAGATGCACTAGAGACGGGTGGTAGTATGGCTTACCAGTACGAAGCTTTGATGAAAGATATATTAACAGCTTTGTTTTATCCATGGCTTAGCAATCCAATTGCTCAAAACCAGTTACATGACGGAAGAAAGAGAATCGACATTACTTTTGATAATGTTGCCAACGAGGGTTTCTTCTATTGGTTACGTGAAAATTATTTAGCTCCTCTTATAATGGTTGAGTGCAAAAACTATAATCAAGATCTTGCAAATCCAGAACTCGATCAAATATCTGGAAGATTTGGTGTTCGGCGTGGACATTTTGGCTTGATTGTGTGTAGAAAGTTTGACAATAAAAAACTATTTATTCAAAGATGCAAGGATGTGTCGTCTGATGGAAGAGGATACATAATAGCTCTTGACGATGATGATGTGCGCTCGCTGATATTAGCAGCTAAAGCTTCGGACAAATCCGAACGACTGTCACTGCTTCGCGAACGTTTTCAAGATCTAATATAGTATAATATTGATTAGATAAGGGACTATAAACACTATGGATAAATACGATGATACAGACAACCACCAACTAATCAGCACTTCTCCCAACTTCCGCACCGATCTAGCCAAAAAGCTGGAGGAGTTGGTGCCGGAGGCGATTGCGGACGGCAAGGTGGATGTAGTTAAGTTGAAGGAGTTGCTGGCGGAGGATGCTGGTGAGCCGAATGAACGGTTTGGGCTGTTTTGGCCGGGCAAGAAACAAGCGCTTCGGGCAGCGCAAGAGCCAACGACTGCGACGCTCCGACCCGCCAAAGATGAAAGTAAAGATTGGGATACGACCAATAACATTTTCATTGAGGGCGATAACCTCGAGGTGCTGAAAGTTTTGCAAAAGCAGTACCACAACAGTATCAAGATGATTTACATCGATCCGCCGTACAATACTGGCAAAGATTTTGTCTATCCGGATAATTTCAAGGAAGGTTTGCAAAACTACCTGGAGTTTAGTCAGCAGGTAGACGAGGGTAACAAAAAGATCAGTACCAACACTGAAACCGCCGGCCGTTATCACAGCAACTGGCTGAACATGATGTATCCGCGTTTGAAGCTGGCGCGCAATTTGTTGACCGATGACGGGGTGATATTTATTTCGATTGATGGTCATGAGTATGACAATCTATTGAAATTAATGCTAGAGATTTTTGGTGAAGCGAATTATGTCAATACGTTTACCTGGGTGAACAACCTTAAGGGTAGGCAGATATCTGGTCATGGTGCCGCCCGCACACATGAGTATATAGTCTGTTTTGCTCGTAAAATAAGTCTTGTTAATGAATTTCGGGCTAACGCAGAACAGTTAAAGAAAATTATGCCATCAGTGTATAAAGGATTTGATTATGAGGTTAAGTCAGATAAATACGGCAACTATGTATTAAAGAACGAGCTTTATAACTCTAACTCTGCATTCAACGAAGAAACACGCCCTAATCTTGTGTTTGATATTTTTTATAATCCTGATACTAATGATATAAAGACCTTTGATGTTAATGCAGTATCTGATCTTGATGGCTATGTGAAAATCAGCCCCAAGGTTAATAATAACGGCACTCATAAGTATCATGCCTATAGGTGGGGTAGAGATAAGGTTTTGTCTGAATTTTACAACTTAGAGTTTGTAAGAGTGGGTGATAATTTTAAGATATACACAAAAGTGCGTGATATTGGAGACACTACAGTTAAGGACGTTATTGCTGACATAAACACCACACATGGATCTAGTGATATAGCAAGAATAAATCTCGACCCCAAATTGTTTGATTTTCCAAAGCCAATGATGCTAATTTACTTTTTAACGATGATTGGACTACAGAAGGGAGATGCTATCCTTGACTTCTTCGCCGGCTCTGCTACCACCGCTCATGCTGTTATGCAACTCAACGCCGAAGATGGCGGTAATCGCAAGCACATCATGGTGCAGTTACCTGAGCCGACCGACGAAAAGAGCGAGGCGTTTAAGGCTGGCTATAAAAAGATTAGCGATATTGCCCGCGAGCGCATCAATCGGGCGGGCGAAAAGATTAAGGCTGACTTTGCCGACAAGCTGGCTGAGCGTGATACCCCGCTGGACGTTGGATATCGTACTTACCAACTGGCTGACACTAATTTCACCAAGTGGCAAAGTACGCCGACGGGCGATTTGACAGAACTGCAGGCACGCTTAGATCTGATGCGCGAAAGTAGTAATGATAATGCTAGCGAGGAAGATTTGCTAGTGGAAGTGCTTTTGAAAATGGGCTTGCCGCTGACTACGCGGACTAAAACCGTCGATGTTGATGGACTTCATGTCCACCAAGTTGTGACTGAGGGTGATTTGTCAGAAGGTCAACCAGTGCTGTATCTCAACGAACACGCCAAGCCGACATTAGAACAATTACGCGCCATTATCACCGACCTGACTCCGAGTAAGTTTGTCATTCTCGACGACGCCTTCCAGGGTGACAACCAGCTTAAAACCAATCTGGTCCAAACCTGTAAAAGCTATGATGTAGAATTGTGGACGGTGTAGAATATGGATATTTGGAAGTTAATAATTGATATGTCGCAGGTTGCTACTGCAATCGCTGCATTTGTCGCTGTTTTTATGACTTGGCGAGGCTGGAAGGAAGCCAGTAAGACTGCAAGAGATCAAGTCATCCAGGAATCAATAATGTCGACCAATTATGACATTTATAAAGATATTCTAAACCAGGTGAATAGCATCATTAAGAAGAACTCTAGTTACACTACTGGCTTAAGATTTCATATTGATCGTACTGCAGAATTGCTGAATGAGTGGCATGGTTTAGGTGGTTTCCAGGGCGAAGCTGCTTCAGATGAACGAAAACGTCAACTAGCCAAAGAATGGGCTGAATCTACTAAGAGTATCCTAGATAACTCACATAAACTCTTAGCTAACGCGCTTGACCTAACTAGGATGTTAGATATGAGCGGAGCTGATTTTGGCAGCAATTCCAAGGCTTATAACGCACTATGGCTTGTGTATCATGATTTAAATAATTCAATGCAAAAGATACAAAATAAATGGACGAAGATCGAGATAGAGGATATAACCATTCTACAATATGATTGGCTTAAGGATGACACGTATGATAATATCGAGCGTGCTGAAGAATTTGGAGAGTGTGTAGATGATGTGCTGAAGCTTGTGTATAACAATCTAATCGCTAAGCCGATGAAGAAAACTCTTAAGGAGATTGATTCAAGGGATAGGCGTCGTATGATAACACTTGATGGGTTAAAAGATAATAGACTGGATAACGCCTCATGAAAATTAAATACGATTCCAGCCAGCCGTTCCAACTACAGGCTATTAGTGCTATTACAAGTGTTTTCGATGGTCAGCCTGACGACGCTGATGCGTTTGATGCAGTTTTACGGTCTAGATCAGTGTATGGCGACCAGGTTGGACTTTTTAATGAAATTGGTGCAATTGGCAATAATTTGCTGCTTGATGATGATGCTATCTTAGAGAACGTGAAATCAATTCAAAATGACAACGGCATCGCTCCGGTTAAAGAATTGGACGGCATGAACTTTTCCGTGGAGATGGAAACAGGTACTGGTAAAACCTATGTATACCTACGTACAGCACTGGAAATGGCGAAATTGTATGGTTTTTCGAAATTTATTATCATCGTGCCGAGCATTGCTATTAAAGAGGGTGTGAAAAGTAGCCTTGATAGTATGCGTGAGCATTTCACGTGTGAGATGGGGTATAGTCCGTACGAAGCGTCGGTATATGATGGTAAAAATCCAGAGGTGGTGCAGAGTTACGCTACTAGTACTATGACCCAGTTTATGGTCATGACAATTGATGCAATTCGCGGTAATAAGAATACACGAGTAATTCATCAAGAGCGCGATAAGCTAAATGGTATTGCGCCAATTGAATACCTAGCTGCTGTCAATCCGATTGTCATTATGGACGAGCCGCAAAATATGGAGAGCGAATTGTCGACGAGTGCGATTAACGACCTAAATCCGATGTGTACCTTGCGCTATAGCGCTACGCATACGCGCGAGTACAACATGATGTATCGGCTGGACCCAGTTGACGCTCACCGAGAGAAGCTGGTGAAAAGCATCGTGGTGGCGAATGCGCAGCAAGAGGGCAGCGATGCAAAGCCGTATATCAAGCTAATTGATGTGCGCAACACGCCGAAACTCCAAGCATATGTTGAAGTGCTGGTTCGCGACAAAAACGGTAATGTCGGACGAAAACCACTGTGGGTAAATCATCATGACAAGCTGGATATTCGTACTGGCAACAGTATTTACGAAGGCTACACGGTCAATGAGATTTCGACAATTCCAGCGAGCGTGGAGATTGGGTCGCAGGGTGTTTTGATGATTGGCGAAAATTGGGGCGGCAACGAGGATCAGGTGATGCGCGAGATGATTCGCGTGACTATTGCCGAGCATATCAAGCGAGAATATTTGCTGCGCGACCAAGGGATTAAGGTTTTGAGTCTGTTTTTCGTGGACAAGGTAGCCAGCTACTTGAAGTATGATGCCGATGGTAATATGATTGACGGAAAATTTGCGCGCTGGTTTGATGAACTGTATCAGAAAGAGCGAAAAAAGAGCCGTTTTTACGAAGATATTATGCCTGAAGATTCAAGTGAAGTTCGAAAAGCATACTTTGCCGAGATGCGCAAAGGCGGCAAAACGAGCTTCGTCGACAGCAAAGAGGGTAAGGGTAACGCGCAGGATGAATCGGCTTACGACTTGATTATGAAAGGCAAGGAAAAGCTGCTTGACCAGGCAAATCCAGTGCGGTTTATCTTTAGCCACTCGGCGCTAAAAGAGGGCTGGGATAACCCGAACGTATTTCAGATTTGCATGATGCGCGAGAGCAGCAGCGAAAACGACCGGCGCCAGACGATTGGACGGGGCTTGCGTCTGCCAGTGCGCCAGGATGGCACGCGAGTGTTTGATGGGCAGATCAATCAGTTGATGGTGGTCGCTAATGAATCGTATCGTGATTTTGCGAATAATTTACAAAAGGAATATAAGAAGGCTGGTGTTAAGATTGGTTTTGTGCGGCGTAGTGAATTTGCGCGGATACCACTACATGACGATCCAAACAGTACGTTGGGTCATCAGAAATCAAATGAGGTCTGGGAGTGTTTGCGCCGCCGCAGTATGATTGATGACGAGGGTCGGGTGTTGGCGAATTTCGCACCGAATAATATTGGCTTTACGCTTGATTTACCTGGCAATCTGCAAAAATATCATGCTGAGGTGGTCGATATTATTGAGGGCTGTAAGATTGATAAATTTGTTAAGGATGCACGTAAAAAAGAGAAGATTCGTCCCAATAAAGAAGTTTTGTATAGTCCACTGCTTGAGGAATTGTGGAAGCGAATCTCGCATAAAACAACGTACCGTGTGGTATTTGATAACGGCCAGATTATTATGGCGGCTATCAATGCTATTAAAGCCAAGCCTGAGCTTAAGCCGTTAAGAATTGAGGTGAAAAAGCATATAGTGCTTTTGAAGCGTGGCGGCGTTCATAACGACGGTATGGTCGGTGAAACAACGCATGATTTGGCGGGAACGTTTGAACTGCCGGATATCATCTCTGAATTACAGGATAGCACTGGTCTCACTCGACGAACAATAGTTGATATTTTGATCGGTAGTGGCCGGCTACATGAATTCTTGAAAAACCCGTATGACTATGTGCAGATGGTGAAGAGTGCAATTAAGTCGGTACTGGCGCAGGTCGTGGTGGACGGCGTTGAGTATGAAAAGATAGGTGAGCGTAATTATGAACTTCGCAATTTCCAAAAAGATAGCGATGAAGAAGTCGAACGATTTATTGATCGACTGTATCAAGTTAAGAATCAACAAAAAACAGTGACAGATAGATTGGCGCTGGATTCGGCGACTGAACAAAAGTTTGCCGAATACTTGGATAGTCGCGAAGATATCAAACTATTCCTCAAGCTGCCGTCGAAGTTTACGATACCAACGCCAGTTGGTGACTACAATCCAGATTGGGCAATTGTCAAAGAAGCTAATGGCGTAGAAAAAGTATATATGGTGCGTGAGACGAAGAATGGCGGTGAGCGTGAAAATGAACTGCATAAAATTGCTTGCGCCAAGAAACACTTCGAGACGATTGGTATGTATGATTATGCTAAGTCAACTCCTGATGATTGGCGGGTGTAAGTATGTCGATAAAGAGCTGCGAGATGTCCTCAGGAGAATATATGAACAAACCAAGCAAACCCATTACCGTCGCTCGCGCCATCATCCGTATCGGTGATGCTGCCAGAAATGCGAATGATTATAGTTTGCTGGGCGCGCTGCATGAAATGGTGGAGCAACTGTCACAGCATGGCGTTAAGGACACTGACGTCGATATGGATTTGCTATTGGAATATGTCGAGGCGACGGATGGTTGCGACTACTGCCGAGCGGGCGACGGTAAGCCGAGCTTTGAGGAATTGACAACGAAAATCAATCAGCAGCTGGCGCGCCGCGGTCAGGCGCAGGTGGAAGCGAGTGATCAGTCAGTATTGAAATTTGAGCCGCTGGTTCATTTGGTGACGGCGGCGTATGCTAAAAATGAAGACGGCGTGACGTCGGGCTTGTCGATAGTGCTGGTTGTTATTCAGGACGGTTCGGTGGATCTACCGCGCGAGCATTTTTTGAATGCGGAATTGCTCGATTATTTTGACGAGAACCACCCGATCAACTGGCGCCGTGCCGAGAGTGACTTGCCGCGACAGTTGCAGGGTTACCATTTGGTGGCAGGTTCGGTAGAAGTGCAGGAGATTTTGCCGCGGGAGCTGGAGGTGATATCGTTCTAGGGTGATTTTTTGAATACTATGATAAATTAAGTAAAGAAATGATGACAGAAAATATTATGCCGGTATTCATAGCTATAGCAGGAGGTTTTCTTGTTGAAGCGTTTTTTCAGCTAGTAAAATACAAGGATTCTCTTAATAACAAGAACCCAATAATATACACATCGTCAGCAGCTAACTATCTGTCAGTTCGACAATTTGTTAGTTATGGACGCAGGAAGTGGCTTAGCTACTTCCTGTTTCGAACACTTCCAGTTGCTGTTATAGTTCTTCTGGTGGTATCTATAGAGCAGCGCTATTTTAGGGTGGGTGAGCCTTGTGTTTATGCGCTTATATCAACAATAACTTCACTAATTTTTAGAGATTCTCTGGGGGTATTTAAAAAGAAAAAGTTTATTAGCGAGAGATTAATTCATGTCGCCAATGTTTTATTCGTAATATGCACAGGGTCCTTTATAGGAGTCGTAAGTAATATTGTCGATTTGTCAATTATTGCACCAAGCAGCATCAATAGCTTATTCGACAATTTATGGTCAAGTATGGTTGTAGCCATGCTGGTTCTTTTATATTTTCGCATAACTAACATGGGTAGTAGTCATGATGTTGCGGAAAACGAAAATAATATAGCTTTTACCAATTATGTCGTCAGGTCATTTTATGATATTTATAATAATTATCATGAATCTATAGACCTGTATTGTAAAGATGAATCATGTAATAAACTTCTATTGTATTGCATATTGGTATACGAGGATATGAATAGGCCACGAGTAATTCGGAAAATAGAAAATGCTATAGTTACATTTTTCAAGTGTGAGCTTACGGTTGGTATTGCGCAGGTCAAATCTAAAAAGCCACTTACGGATATTGAAAGCATCAAGATTGCCGCCGGGATATTAAGAGATACTCGTGATTGTGATATGTATGATACTACAGTAAAGAGGGCTATTGGAGCTTATAATTCAGGAGAAACCTACTCCCAGACTGTAGTTGAGATTATGAATATTGTTCGTCAATACTTTAGCGTAGAAGATATAGAGAAATAATAACTAGATAACCAATGAAAATCTCCATTCTCCTCAAACCCAACTCCCGTCACCGCGAAGAGGTGGTGGTTGGTGACGATGGCGTGCTGACGATTTACACCAAGGCGCCAGCCATTGAAGGGCGGGCGAATCTGGCAGCGGCGAAGTTACTGGCAAAGCATTTTAGCGTGGCGCCGTCAAAAGTAAAATTACTGCGCGGCGCGGCTTCGAAATACAAGGTGTTTGAGATTGACGAGGCGGCCTAGTTCAATCCTTGCACCGTCACAAACGAATATCCCTGTTGCTTCAGTGCGTTGAGGATGCACGGTACGGCATTGACTGAGGTTTGGTGAATGTCGTGCATCAAGATGATAGCTCCAGGGTGAGCGCCAGCGACGGCGCGCGAGCAGACGATTTCGCTATTACGGTCGGCCCAATCGCGGGTATCGACCGACCATAAGATTGACGACATGCCGCGCAGGCGAAGCTGCTCCAAAACGACGCCGTTGACTGCACCGTACGGCGGGCGCAAAATAGCCGGTGTGATGCCGGTGGCTTGCTTGATGGCGTCGTTGGTGCGGTCAATTTCGCCGGCAATTTGGCCAACTGGTAACTTAGGCAACTCTGGGTGCGACCACGAGTGATTGCCTAATTGATGGCCGCGCGTATGCATGCGCCGCAATACGTCGGCTTGTGCGGAGACTTTGCTGCCGATTAAGAAAAATGTCGCTTTAGCACCGTATTGTTCCAAAATATCCAGTAGCTGTGCGGTGTATGGTCCCGGCCCGTCGTCAAACGTTAAGGCAATCACTTTACCTCCAGAATTCGTGGCTGTTGGCGCAGCAGGAGTTGGCGTTGGTTTTGGCTCGGGCGGTTTGGGAATATTGGCTAGTTTCCGAGCTGTTGGATTTTGTAGGTATTTGCTGACTGAAGAAATTGGCACAGTGATGGTCATCTCGCCATAAGATGACGGTAGTAGCGATGCCTGGCCAAGTGGCCAAGCCAGACTATTGCCATTATCAGTAATAATAAAATTAGACAGAGCCTCTTTGGTGATTATTCCGTTAAGATCCAGTTCTGCTTGCCGGCGCTGCTTGATGGTCTCATTGATATTATTTCGGGCAGCCGCCACGATTTCCCCGATCGCTTTCTCTGATTGCTCGGTCAAATCGCTCAGGCTGATCACTTCGCCAGATTTTTTATCAAATGTCCAAAAATGCGTCAACGACACCGGATGCGCGCCGTGCATGTCTTGCTTAATATTGACAATGATTGATAAAGCCACCGAATTATTATGCGTCACTTGGTAGCTAATCGTCTCGGTCAGCGGCTTGTCAAAAGTTGTCGCCAAGAGAACAGCGCTACGAAAATCACGATCAGTCTTATCAATCGCATTAGCAATAGTATGATTAATTTTTTCACTTTTTGTGACTGGATATTCAATTGAAACCTTTTCTCGAGCAGTATTCCTGGTTACAAATTTGGAACGAATGCCAGCATAACGCGAATCGGCAAAGTAATATTTTTCATCGGAAGGCGCGGTTGTTCTCTGCGAATTTAGCCAATTGAGATAATATATCCCGAATAATCCTGTCAAAAATAGTACAATTATAAGAATTCCGATAAATAGATGTTTTGGAGAAGTCGATTGCTGCTTTTTAGCTTGGCGGTTTACTTTTTTCTTTTGAACTCGCATAGATATAGTATAGCACTAGTGTGGTTTGTTATAATCAGCAGTAGCGGAGGATGGTCGGATTAAGATCGGCCAAATTGGCAGAAAGGAATTTATATGGCTTAACCCGAACCAATCATAACAGTCAATCAGCTCGTCAAAACCTACAGCGGCAAAAACGTCGTTGACGGCGTGTTGTTTGAGGTCCAGAAAGGCGAGATCTTTGGTATTCTCGGGCCGAATGGTGCTGGTAAGACGACGACGCTAGAGATGCTGG
>CAURBE010000011.1:0-18793 GCA_963523045.1 uncultured Candidatus Saccharibacteria bacterium
CTACCGATCATAATCCGCCGCTTATTCTCCGTCATAAAACCTTCGTTACGGCTGCGGCCGTACAATTCCGCCAGCGTTTTCACTTCGGACGCCCGGTGACCATAGCGCACGCCATCATAGCGCGCTAGATTTGACGACAGTTCCGCCGGCACGATGATATAGTACATCGCCAGCGAATATTGCATCATGTCCAGATCTACTTCTTCAATTTCATAGCCCAGCTGCTTCAATTTTTCGGCATAATCAAGCGTTTTTTGGCGAACTGCCGTGTCTACGTCGTCAGTCATACATTGCTTAACCAAACCAATCTTTTTCTTAGTAAAGCCTGACTGGTTCCGCCAAAAGTCAGGCAGCGTCGTCATATCCTTGTTGTCGCGGCCCGCCATAATTTCCATCACCAAATTGGCGTCATCAGCGTTCGTGGCGAAACAACCAATCGTGTCCGTGCTTGATGCCATGGCTACCACGCCGTAGCGGCTGACTGCGCCGTAGGTTGGCTTGATACCGACCACGCCGTTAAAGCTGGCTGGCTGGCGAATCGAGCCGCCAGTGTCTGTTCCCAGCGCAAATGGCACCACGTCAAGCGCCGTCACTACCGCCGAGCCGCCCGACGAACCGCCGGCTACTCTAGTTTTATCCGTAGCGTTTTTAGTGGGACCAAAGGCCGAGTTTTCTGTCGAACCGCCGTGAGCAAAGGCGTCCAAGTTCGCCTTGCCAATGCAAATTGCACCTTCAGCTTCTAATTTTTCAACGGCTGTTGCCTGGAGCGGCGCCTCAAAATTCTCGAGCATTTTTGAAGCAGCAGTTGTCGGCGCCCCAAAGGCCAAGAAATTATCTTTTACTACAAAAGGCACGCCAGTCAGCCTGCCAGAAATTTCACCCTGATCAACCTTGGCTGCTCGCTCCAACGCCCGTTCTTCCGTCAAGCTGAGTAGTGCATGATATTCCTCAATATCGCGCGCTCGTCGCAACGCTTCTTTAACATTTTCGACTGCACTTTTTCCGGTAAAATCACTAATCTGACTCATTACAATACCTGCGGCACTTTCACTTGATTATTCTGTTTCTCAGGCGCTAGCTCAAGCAGCTTTTCTGCCGAAATCCCCAGCTGAATCTCATCTTCGCGCCAGACATTCTCTAGTCCCGTCACTTGATAAGTTGGCTCCACACCCGCCGTATCAAGCTCACCAAGCTGCTCAATGTAGCCAATTATATTTTCCAAATCCTGGCGCAGTCCATCAACTTCATCATCAGCTAATGCCAGACTACTCAAACTCGCCAAGTGCTGAATATCACTTATAGAAATATTTGTCATATCAATATTATAACACTAAAATAAAAGTCGCCCACCAAAGTGAGCGACTTATCCATTTTACAATTTTTATTGGGTTGAGTAGCTACGATAGCTTTTATATTGACTACTGCTATTGTATTTGTAATCTGTCGTCGTAGTTGACGGAACCGAACTGCTGGCATTGTGAACTTTCACTGCAATCGTAATCGCACTAGCCAATAGAACGACTGAAGAAGCAGCGACCAGTGTCAGCGTCAAAGCCTTTGAAGTGTTGCGGCCCTGAACAATTTGATAGATAAAGTAAATACTTACCGCCACAACTGCGAAAGCTAATAGGTACGGCAAGAATTCACTCAAGTACAAACTCTTGTAGATTTTTTCTGCGCCAGTTGTACCAATAAATAGCAATGAATTGATTAGAATACTAACCAGACGGGCAACCAACTCAAGAGCTGGAATCGCCAAAGCTGCCACGCCACCGTAAGTTACTAGCTTATAAGCTGTGCGCTGTGTATAGCCTTCACGATCTGGAACAGCTTTTGATACACGCGAAAACAGAATAAATGACAATACCGCCAAAAGAAGCGCAAAGACTGCACCTGCGACAATACCAGTTCCTGGGGTTTCCATCAATGGGGCGAAAAATCCACCGACAGTTTTCACTAATACTGAAGTTGTGTCTGCCCACAAGCCAAACACACTAGAAATAACATTGATCAACAAAAACGCTGAGATAACTGCTGAAGACATCGCTAAAGCGTATTCCAATGTCAATAACTTTGCCTTACCTTTATTTGGATCAGCATACGTATACTGTTGCGGGTATGCTTGATAACCGGCTGGCTGCGCTGGCATTTCTGGTTGCGCAACGGTTGATGGCTGTGGTTGTTGTTTAGTTGCCATAATACCTCCTAATCTAATAATAATTCTATTCTACATGGTCTGGCGAATTTCTGCAATCAAATCACGCAGCTCCGCCGCTTTTTCAAATTCTAGATTGGCGCTATGCAGCTCCATTTGACCAGTCAACTCCTTGATCAGCGTTGGATATTCGTCCTTTGGAATCTTCTTCAAGTCCAGCTTTGGCTTTTTATCCGATTCTTTTTGCGGGATGATGGAGCGCAGGCCATCGTCAATCTTCTTCTGGATGGTTTGCGGCGTGATGCCATGCTCTTCATTATATTGCTGCTGGATAGCGCGACGACGATTGGTCTCATCAATTGCTCGGCGCATACTGTCAGTCACATTGTCGCCGTACATCAGCACCCGCCCATCGACATGCCGCGCCGCTCGGCCAATCGTCTGGATCAGTGCTTGCTCAGAGCGCAGGAACCCTTCTTTATCAGCATCCATAATCGCCACTAGACTGACCTCTGGCAGGTCCAGCCCCTCGCGCAGCAAATTGATACCAACCAAGACGTCGTACGTCCCCAACCGCAAGTCCTTCAAAATATCGCCGCGCTCCAGCGTGTCAATTTCACTATGTAGATACGCCGTTTTTACGCCATTGTCAGCCAGATAAGCACTCAAATCCTCAGCCATACGCTTGGTCAAGGTCGTTACCAGTACGCGGTGACCGTTGGCAATAGTCTGGCGAATCTCCTCCATCAAATCATCAACCTGCCCCTCAGTCGGCCGCACCTCAATCGGCGGATCAAGCAGACCCGTCGGCCGGATCAACTGTTCAGCCGGCTTTGGTGAATGAGCCAGTTCATAGTCGCCCGGCGTGGCCGAAACATAAATCGCCTGGTGAATATGCTGATCAAATTCATCAAACCTCAGTGGACGGTTATCCAGCGCACTCGGCAAACGAAACCCGTGTTCCACCAACACTTCCTTGCGTGCCCGGTCGCCGTTATACATAGCGCGAACTTGCGGCAAGGTCATGTGCGACTCGTCAACCAGCAGCAGCCAATCGTCCGGAAAATAGTCAATCAACGTCGCCGGCTGCTCGCCCGGCTCGCGGTCCGTCAGATAGCGCGAATAATTCTCAATACCTTTGACAAAGCCAGTTTCTTTCAGCATCTCCAGGTCATATTTGGTGCGCTGAGCTAGGCGCTGTGCCTCCAGCAATTTGTCGTGTGATTCAAACCACTTCAGCCGCTCGTCAAACTCTTTTTCGATGCCGATGATGGCTTTTTCAATTCGTTCACGTGGCGTCGAATAGTGGCTCGACGGGAAAATCGTCAGTTGCTTTGGCTGATCCAAAATCTCGCCAGTCAGCGGATCGATTCGCGTTAGTCTCTCAATTTCATCGCCAAAAAATTCCACCCGCACCGCCGTGTCCTGCCCAGCTGGGAAAATATCGACCACGTCGCCGCGCACCCGAAAAGTACCGCGCGCGAAATCAACATCGTTGCGCTTATACTGAATATCAGTTAGCAAGCGAATAAACTTGTCCTGAACCCGCCGCTCGCCGACCGTCAGTTTAATCGCCATGTCAGCGTACGTTTCCGGCGAACCGATGCCATAAATACAGGACACGCTGGCCACGATGATCACATCGCGTCGCGTTAGCAGCGCCGAGGTTGCCGCATGCCTGAGTCGATCAATCTCATCATTAATCTTCGAATCTTTTTCAATGTAGGTGTCGCTACTGGCAATGTAGGCTTCCGGCTGATAATAATCAAAATAGCTGACGAAATAATGCACCTCATTATTCGGAAAAAAATCCTTAAACTCAGAAAACAGCTGCGCTGCCAAAGTCTTATTGTGAGCTAACACCAGTGTCGGCACATTGGCTCGAGCGATAATATTCGCCATAGTAAACGTCTTACCTGACCCCGTCACGCCTAGCAACGTCTGCTCGCGCTCGCCCCGCTCCAAACCATCCACCAACTGAGCAATCGCCGTCGGCTGGTCGCCAGTCGGCTGGTACGAAGAAGAGAGGAGAAATTTATTCACCTCTCTATTCTACTATATTTATAAAAACTAGTCTTGTTCGTAAGTTTGAGGTGTGCCAGAAATTTCACACTTGCCATCAACCAGCCGGCTCGGAACCGAAGCGGCTTTTAGATCTGAGCATGGTATATAACTCTGTTGTGTGCCTGCGACTATACCAATTTCACCCGTGCCTTTTTTTGGGCCAATTATTGTATAGGCGTTAGTCAAGCCGTAAACTGCTGCATATTTTCCATACGCACGGTCAATAACCGGTTTATAAGTATAACCTTCACGCTCCGGAATTGGCTGGCCAACTTTAGATTTCAAGAACTCCTTTAGAGAATCGTCGATATCCAACTTATCAACATCACTTACTGAAGTTAATTGAGTGCCCCTACCGTCTCCGCCAGTGCGAAAATCTTTATATTTTTTCTTAGTTTCACTCGACGGATTTACCTCTTCTTCACGGGCTTTATCTGATAGTCTAGAAGAATCCTTCTTCGTCTCGTTATTTTTTGAAGACTCAACACTTTTATCCTTATTTAGCGCCCCCACAATAATCCAAGCCACCAGACCAATAATAACTAGCCCCATAACAATCACCGTCGCTATCAACCATTTATTAGCCGTTGGTTTATTCTCCATGCCTAACCCTCCATTTTAGATTGTGCTTTTGATTGTATATGACTGGCTATCTGTCGTCAATTCATTGCAACCATAGGCATTTTATGATATAATCGGAAAGTTAAAAAATAAAATAAAAAGGATTAATAATGACTCCGAAAAATGTTTGTATTCCGCGCGAGCTACAACTCCAGGCAGCCATGTTTCGTCTGGGTAATGTCGATGAAGAAATCCATGCCGGCTATGAAATCCTCCAAAAATATCATAAAACCGTAACGTTCTTTGGTTCGGCACGAATCAGCGAGGATGATTATTACTACCAGAAAGCCAAAGAATTGGCCTTTCAATTGGTAAAAGATGGCTACACAATTATTACCGGTGGTGGCGGCGGAATCATGGAAGCGGCAAATCGTGGCGCCATAGAAGCTGGCGGACAATCAATTGGCTTTAATATCCGCCTGCCACACGAGCAATCGCTCAACAAATACACCACCGACTCTTTTGCATTTACTCACTTCGCGCCGCGCAAAATTGTCATGACATTGCTGGCCGATGCTTACGTTTGTTTCCCGGGCGGCTTTGGGACGATGGACGAAATATGTGAAATCATCACCTTAACACAGACCAAAAAAATGAATTCAGCACCGATTATTCTATTTGACAAAAAGTTTTGGGGTAAATGGGACGATTTTGTTCGCAGCAATATGCTTCCTAGTAAGTTGATCTCTGACGGTGATGAAAAAATCTACACCATCACTGAAAATATCCCAGAAATAATCAGCGTCATTAAAAATCGGCGAACTTGTTGCGACCGCTGAACTATTTCTTAGATTTTGGCTCAATCCAACAGATTCCGCCCTGGCAGACCACTCGCTCAACCGCAGGATTATGCGTGCGCGGGTGGTTTTTATAGCGACGCGTAATTTCAAAGCCTAATCCTCGCTTGCCATGAGTTGTCTGTTGTTTGCCAAGCGGTAATTGACAATGATAATTATTCACAATATCAATCGGGTTAAATGATATCACCTGCCCGTCAATATCCAATAATACCCAGTCGGAGGCCTTAAATGGCGCCCATTTGTCTACCTTTGGAGCAATAGCCATGAGCGACTGATAAATTTCCTCAGCTGTTGCGTTTGTCGGATCCAAACCCAAAGAACGGATAATCGAATGCGCCCTAGCTAATATTTCTACAATCAACCGTACGTCACTATCATCCCTAGTCATTCGTCTTAGTTCATTCAGAGCGAGACGTTTTTTATTATCATCTCCTAATAATCTTCCTAGATTTTGCGCCATTATAACTCCCTTTCTTGAATTGGCATAGTGTGAAGTGGCGTACCGGCATATAAAATACCAGCTTTTGCGCCAATTTTCATAACAACCGAACTAGCATTAGCACTGGCCACCAATATAGAATTTTTCAAATTCCCGCTTTTCGCCCACTCGCTCAAAAAGCCAGAAGCAAAAGCATCGCCTGCACCCGTTCTGTCAATTGAAGGACTATCATCATACATCAATGCGCGCACAATAGTTTTACCATCACTAGCCATTGAACCATTAACTCCGTCCGTCACCAACACTACTGGGACCAGCCTTAACCCCCGTCGCACCAAGACCTCCAGCCCGTCGCCCGACACCAACTGTTGCATCTCTTCTTTATTCAGAGTCAACACGTCAACGTCAGGTAATAGTCCTAATAATTTTTCTTTCTGTGCCAATTCTTTTTTTCCAGGATTAAAACAAATCTTCATATCACGACGCTTGGCTTGCTGGAATAGTTTATGAAGCATCGGCATATTACCTGATAAAGTCGAAACATATAACCAATCAGCATCTTCATCAGACAAATCAAAATCTGCCTCATGATAATGCGTTGAAGCTCCGCGATAGGTTAGAATCGTTCGCTCACCATTTGGCGCTAATAATAATACTGAATAGCCAGTACTGTATTTTGGTGAATATCGAACCAAATGCGTATCGATATTTTCCTTATCCAAATCCGCCAAGACAGCCTGACCAGCTGGATCATGACCGATCGCGCCCATAAAACTGGCATAGTGACCCTGTCTGGCGAAGGTAACTGCCGCATTTGTAGCACCACCACCCGTTGAAAAATGAATCTGGTTAACGTCAGCCTTCGCGCCCAAATCCAGCCGCGCAAAACAGTGTTCCGGACTTTCGCATACTGGAGTTAATGCGTCGGATTGGCTTAAAAAAACGTCTTGAATAGCGGCGCCAACAGTAATAATTTTTGCCATTAAATAACTGCCTTTCCTGCAGAATTGAATGCCTTTATCTTTGACTCTACTACCTCCTGGACAGCTGCGTAGACTGGGGGCATCAACTTAACAATAGCGTATTCATTTGGATTTTCACGCAAAGTTTTTTCCAGAGTGGTACGGAAAGCGTAACGCATGTCGGAATTGATGTTTATTTTGGAAACGCCAATTCTTGCCGCATCTTCAAAGTAGTGCAGCGGCGTACCTGACCCACCATGGAGCGAAATCTGGCAGTATAGTGCCTCGCGAATGCGTGCCAATAATTCCAAGTCCAACACTTTCGGCACTGGATATTTACCGTGCAGGTTACCCACTGCCGCCGCAAAGGTATCAATTCCCGTCACCTCGACAAATGCCCGCGCACCGTCTGGTGTGGAAAAGGTTTTCTTGATCTCTTCATAATCAATGGCTTCAGTATGGACGTTGGAGCTACCACCAAAATAGTGCGGCTCCGACTCCACCAACGCACCAGTAAACTTAGCGTACTCCACCACTTCGCGGGTTTTGGCGATGATTTCCTCATCAGAAGCGTCGTGATTTGCCTGAGAAATGTCGATGTGCACAAACTCATAACCCGCGTCAATGGCTCGTTTACAACCCTCGACCGTCGGACCGTGGTCCAAATTCAAATACATTTCAATCCCGTACTCAGTCTTATAATTGTCTACCAAATCGCGAATATTCTCTAGACCCATAGCCTTCACTTCGGCGTCAGAAACCTCAACCAACACTGGCGATTGCAGCTTTTGTGCCGCCCGTGCCACCGCGATCAACGTCTCTTGATTATCAATATTGAACGCCCCGACCGCAAAATGTTGCGCCCGCGTCCGCTGCATTAAATGACGCGCCCGCGTCGTGTTTTGCCGAATCTCTGAAATCGATAGTCCCATACTGCCCCCTAAAATACTTATGCTAATTATATCAGTTACAGCCCGCTATGCCAAGAGAGTTGACATCATGTTGTTTTGGTGGTAATATAAAATGACTTTTGCTCAAGGCTTGCCTAAGGGCGAAAGAGCCCTTTGGTCTTGAGCGTTTCGCAAGGAGGAAAAATGAATCCTGTTGTACGCGTGGCGTATTTTGCAGGCATATCGTTCTTGGTTATTATCGTGCTACTCTGTGCAGCATGGTTGGCGGCGGTCATATATTTCCTCGTAGCCTATGGGCTAACCGAGGGGATAACATTCGCCCTGGGGAGTACTTATCTTTTCGTGCTTGTCTTCAGCATGATATATCACGATCGACCATAGGCTAGTACAACCCCCGTCAGGACTACTTGCTTTGAGGTCTTTAATTAGATCTTAGCAGTAGCTCCTGGCGGGTTTTTCACTGGAGAAAATTTATAGCACTACGCACAATTGAATTGACGTCCAAACCATGCTTTTCCCATAATTCAGACATTTTGCCCGACTCGCCAAACGCGTCATTAACACCAATTCGCTTCATCTTCACCGGCAAATTCTCACTAAGAACTTCCGCCACACTCGAACCAAATCCGCCAGCAATCTGCCCTTCTTCCGCTGTAATGACAGCTTGGCATTTTTGAGCCGCGTCAAGCACAGCATCCTCGTCCAAAGGCTTAATTGTCGGAAAATGAATGACCTCCGCCTGAATATCATATTCTTTCGCCAATTTTTCCGCCGCTAATAGCAGTTGATATGTCATCACGCCCGTTCCAAACAAGGCAACGTCTTTGCCGCACCTCAACGTATAGCTTTTTCCAATCTCAAAAGTCGATTGATTTAAGAACAATGGCGTTTTTTCCCGAGGCAATCTCACGTAATTCGGGCGCTTATCGCCAGCCATTGCCGCCGCCATCAGCCTGGCTTCATTAGCGTCGGCTGGCGCCAACACCACCATGTTTGGCAAACTGCGCATCAGGGCAATATCCTCCAACATCTGGTGAGTCGCACCATCTGGACCAACATTAAGCCCCGCATGAGAACCCACCAACTTGACTGGCTGATTATTCAAACAAATAGTCGTCCGAATCTGCTCCCAATTCCGCCCTGGACTAAACGCCGCATAACTGGCCGCAAATGGAATATTACCCATGGAAGCCAACCCAGACGCCACTGTCACCAAATTCTGTTCCGCCACACCAACTTCAATCGCCCTAGGATTACCAATCTCCTTAGCAAATTCACCAAAGCCGACGCTCTCCATCAAGTCCGCACTCAGCGCTACCACCAAATTACTCTTCTTAGCGACGTCAACTAACCCTTCGCCAAAACCAATGCGAATCGCCGCAGACTCTGCCTGCCGCCAATCTTCTCTCAGAAAACTCACTCGTTATCTCCTTTTTCGCTCAATTGGGTAAGCGCCCGCTGGACCTCCTCGGCATTTGGGGCTTTTCCATGCCAGAGATAATCATATTCCATAAAATCAATACCGCGTCCAGGAATTGTATGCGTAATGATCACATTCGGCTGATGGGAATTTTTTGCCACGTCAATTGATTTTACAATTGCCTCGTGATTATGTCCGTCGACTTCCTGTGAAAACCAACCAAAACTCCGCCACTTGCCTGCCAAATCCCCTAGCGGCATAACTTTTTCCGTATCACCACCAATCTGAATATTGTTCCTATCAATAATCGCAATTATATTTGACAAATTGTATTTCGCAGCGAACATCGCCGCTTCCCAAATATTTCCCTCATCAAGTTCGCCATCACCCAGACTACAATAAACAAACCGCTGAGGATTGCCGCCTAAATATTTCAATGAATACGCCATGCCAGCGGCTTGACTTAGGCCACACCCCAAAGGACCGCTCGTCGTTTCAACACCAGGCAAACTACCGCGCTCTGGGTGACCCTGAAGTTTAGAACCAAATTTCCTTAAATTAGCTAATTCTTTTTTATCAAAAAACCCTCGCTCCGCTAAAGTGGCGTATAGAAGCGGCGCATAGTGGCCATTGCTCATCACGAAAACATCTCGATCTTGCCAATCAGGATTTTTAGGATCTAGACGCATGGCGTGAAAATAAAGAACCGCCATAACGTCCGCAAAACCCAAACAACCGGCCGTATGTCCAGAACCGGCCGCCGCTAGTTCACGAATAACTAATTGCCGAAGATGCTGCGACGTTTTCTTTAATTTATCCAGCTGGACATCAGGCATTAAAGTACGCTCGTTTTATTAATTTCCTGCTGGAGTTTGGAAAAAATGGTGTGTGGGTCTGATGATTTTTGGATAACACCACCAACGTTCAAAACATCAACACCACCCTGCACTAAGCTGTATGCATTATCCACCAGCACTCCGCCATCCCAGCCGATTTCTACGTTTGAGTTGATAGATTTAATTAGTCGGATTTTCTCCAATTGCATTAAGCTAGCTGTACCGCCAAAATGGCCTAATTCACCGCTAAAAATCATCACGTGATCAGCTAATTTTATCAACTCCTCAACCGTCCGAGGCACTGTCGGTTTTAATAACGCCAGACCTGCCATGATTCCTGCCTGACGTATCTGCATGAGAGCCGCCTTTACATCACCAGTTGCTTCCGCATGGATAATAATCATATGTGGCCTTAGGGCAATCAACTTTGGTACATATTCTTCCACATTGTTCACCATGGCATGAATATCAATTGTCCAGCCTTCTGGCGCCCACAACTCCGGAATACTAACCGTCAGTGTCGGTGCAAATTCACCGTCAGAAATATCAATATGTACGCGCTCAGCGAAACCGGTGATTCTATCAACCTGCTCTTTATACTGAGCGGCATTTTCTGCTAAAATCGCTGGCGTAATTACGGCGCTCATGATAGCTCATCCAACTGCGCATTGCGCCGATTAAACCGCGGAGCATTAGCATAAGGTGTATTTAACCACGTCTCGATAATACCCTTCCAAGCTGATTCGTCGTCTTCTAAAATTCGCGCCGGCAAGCATAACACATTCGAGTCGTTATCATTGCGCGTCATCTTTGCTTCAAAGGCATCCCAAATCACGCTGGCGCGAATCCCCTTAAAACGGTTAGCCGCCATACACATGCCCTGACCGCCGCCGCAAATTAAAATCGCCCGCGGATCTTTACTGTCATCGCCGATAACTTTCAACGCCGCCGCTTGGGCAAATTGCGGAAAATCATCGTCTGGATTCAATTCCACGCCGCCAACATCCTCGACATCATAACCGTTCTTCGCCAAATATGCAAAAACTTTTTCTTTCAAAAAAAAGCCACGATGGTCTGAGCCGAGATAGATTTTCATAATTTTAGTATAAGCGGTTTCGGCGATTTTTGCAAGGGAAAGTTGGAGATTTTTCCAGAGGTGGAGCATGTCTATTTGACAAAAAGTATTGACATTTTGTGACCAGTATGATATATATATATATTGACTTTTGCTCAAAGTTTTCGGATAAAGGGCAGAAGTCGCCCTTTAGCTTTGAGCGCTCTCGAAAGGAGAGGAGCATGAAGAAGGAAAGCTCCTGCCCCCATAAGGGGGAGTACCCTGAGAGGGAGAAGTTTTTCTCCCTCCACCAGACTTTTACCTGGCGGTTGATAGGGTCGGATGCAGACACGCTCTGCGTCGAGTGCGCCATCTGCGGATGGCGACAGGTCACCACCAACATCGATCGACTTGGGTTCCTTTTTGGGGGGACCAAGAATTATCTCCCTAGACATCCTCGATCCAAAAGGGCACGGCGAAGCATACTCTCGTCGTTAAGCCCACCGAAAATAGCTCGCCTGGACGGCTCTTTGGAGCCTCGGTTTGAGCCTTTCGGCGGGCTATTTTCATAGGAAATTATGCGGAATTATTCGCTCCGACTAAGATAATGTCCAACGTCCGCTACTAATTCGACCAGCCGATTAGAGTAACCCCACTCGTTGTCGTACCAAACCATCACTTTTATCAAGTTGCCGCCAACCACTTTCGTCAGCGGCAAATCAACAATTCCCGAGCACGAATTACCAATAAAATCTCGGCTGACCAAAGGCTCTTCAGATACGCCCAAAATACCCTGGTAAAAATTACTTTGTGCAGCTTTTTTGAAGGCTTCATTTACCTGCTCAACCGTTACGTCGCGTCGGAGAAGTGCTGTTACATCGCTGAGAGACACCACTGGTGTTGGGACGCGGACACTGAGACCATCGAACTTGCCAGTCAACTGCGGCAGGGTTTTCGTCACAGCAATGGCCGCACCCGTCGTTGTCGGCACCATATTTTCAGCCGCGTTGCGACCTTCGCGGAGATCCTTAGCCGGCGCGTCTTGCAACCTTTGGCTGGCAGTGTAGCTATGTACCGTCGTCAGCATTGATTTTTCCACGCCAAATTCTGCGTCCAGAACCGCCATCACCGCACCCAGACTGTTGGTAGTACAGCTGGCGTTAGAGACTATCGGCGTCGCGTCCTTGATCTTGCTGTCATTCGTACCTAGCACAATCGTATCGACGCCGTCAGATTTAGTCGGACCGCTGATAACCACGCGCTTGGCGCCGGCAGTCAAGTGCTTGCCCGCACCATCTTTATCAGTAAACAATCCTGTCGATTCGATAACCACGTCAACATTCATCTCACCCCACGGCAAATTCGCTGGATCTTTCTCTGCCAGAACTTTAACCGTCTGACCTTCAACAATTAGCTCGTTCTCACTAAAATCAACCTGCCGACCGTACTCACCATAATTACTATCATGCTTGAGTAAGTACGCTAGCGTCTTCGTGTCCGTCAAATCGTTAATTGCCACAATTTCCAAATCACTACGCTCGCGCGCAATCTTAAACGCATTGCGCCCAATCCGCCCAAAGCCATTAATTGCTATTCTTGTTACTGACATATGCCCTCCCCGTTAGATATTTCGCTTTAGCTTTTCTTAATTATACTACAAAGTTGTATAATAAATACATGACGCGTGAAGAGTTACTCGCCACAGCTGGACAAAAGTATGACGAAGTGCCGGTGCTGGTTCTGGCAAGTGCCATCGATTACGCCGCCGAAAAGCACGCTGGACAAAAACGCAAAAGCGGTGAGCCATACATCAATCACCCGCTGGCAGTGGCAGGGATTTTGATTGAGTGGGGCATGGATATCGACACGGTGGTGGCGGGCGTGTTACATGATACGGTTGAGGATACTGACGCGACACTGGATGAACTAGAGAGTTTATTTGGACGGGATGTGGCGTTTTTGGTGGATGGTGTAACCAAGGTTTCACAGGCGCGCGCTGGCATGCGCAGTCTGGACAGTTATCTGCCGCACACCAAGGACAATTTGACTAAATTGATGATCGCGGTCGGTGAAGATGTGCGAGTGATTATCATCAAACTAGCGGATCGCTTGCACAATATGCGGACACTGCAATTTATGTCGCCGGAGAAACAGAAAAAAATTGCTCGCGAGACGATTGAGGTGTTTGCCCCACTGGCGGACCGGTTAAACATGGGACGGGTGCGCGTGCAGCTGGAAGAATTAAGCTTCAAATATTTGATGCCGAAAGATTTTCACCGCACCAAAAGTTTGATGGATAGTCGATTGAAAAAATCGCAGCGAAAACTGGACCGTGTTCGCCGTGAAGTTGAGGCACGATTGAAGGAAGAAAAGCTGGTTTTCCAAATGGACGGCCGCGTCAAAAGCGTCTACAGCCTGTTCAAAAAACTTGATAAGGTTGGCGATATTGATAAGATTTATGATTTGATCGCGCTACGCGTAATCGTTGATGATCTGTCAACCGGCTATTTGGTTCTGGGGATTTTGCACGACATGTATCAGCCGATGCACGAGCGAATCAAAGATTATGTTGCCAATCCCAAGCCAAACGGCTATCAAAGTCTACATACGACAGTGCAGACACCAAGAGGACAAATCGTTGAGTTTCAAATTCGGACCAAGGAAATGCATGAACACGCTGAGCGTGGTTTGGCGGCCAGCTTCCACTACAATGAACAGAAATTAACTGACGCCTACAAAAAAGGTCGCATGGGTGCCATGCCAGCAGACTTGTCGTGGATTCGCGACCTTCAGGAAGCGGCAGCGCTGGCTAGCGAAGGTAAACGATTTGACTCTGACAAGTTCCGTATGAAATTGTTCTCGGACCGAATTTTCGTATATTCTCCAAAGGGTGATATTTATGACTTGCCGCGCGGCGCCTTCCCGCTGGATTACGCGTATCGCATTCATTCCGACATCGCAGCGCACGCCAGCGGCTTTAAGGTCAATGGCGTTATGAAGCCGTTCACTTATGAATTACAGCATGGCGACGTCGTCGAAGTTTTGACCAGCAAATCCGCCAAACCCAAACCAGCCTGGCGCGACATGGTCATCACGCCGCACGCCAAGGCTAAATTACGTATGCAGTTATCAAGGAGTGGCGGCGTACTAGCGCATTTGACCGGGTTAACCGACGGTGTTTCGTCGCTGTTTCGACGGTAAACAAAACACTCACGCCTCATCCCAGAGACTACGGCAGACACGGCACCTCCTCCGCCAGAGACTGTGAAACGTTCGCGAACAGCGGACGTTTCAGCCGAACGCTCGCGAGGAATCTCCAGCGGAGATTTGAGCGAAGAGTGTGCTCTGGCAGAGGATGGTGGAGTGGCTACCGCGGTTCGTCTTCCAGCCATCTCCTCCAAGTCGAATACATCCGGCGGGCGCCGTCCGCAAGAACCGTCGACACGTCAGAGAGGCTGACGGTTGCACTGCGTGATAAACACGGCTCGAATCTTAGGTGAGACGTGATACCACCCTGCTTTACACGATAATTTACGCCTGCTCGTTCCAGCGCTCGATCGCCGCCGCCACGACCTGCTTGGCGGCATCAACGCCAGCAAACTCCTTAACAATGGTCGAACCTGGCTTCTTCAGATCCTTATAGTGATTGAAATGGAATTCAATTTGCTTAATCAGCTGCGCTGGCAAGTCCTCCAACGACTGAATAGCATTGCCATTATGGCGATCGTCGCTTGGCACCGCGATGATCTTATCATCGACCTCATCGTCATCGACAAACTTCATCACGCCAAGGATTCGCGCCTCGACCACCAACCCGGTCGTCAGCGGCGTATCTGTTACCAACAGCACATCCAACTCATCGCCGTCCTCATCCAGCGTCTGCGGAATGAAACCATAATTAGTCGGTTTGGCAAAAATCGCCGGATCAACCCGATCTAGCCGCATAACGCCAACTTTCCGATCCCATTCAATTTTATGATTCGACCCAGCCGGAATCTCTACGACAACGGTGATTTCGCCGTCCTGATAATTTCCCGGGGTTAATACTTGATTAAAATCTGCCATCTTCTACTCCTCTCTGGCTTTTTCTTGTAAATATTCACGAATTTGTGACGCTGCCACCGCACCCTCGCCGACCGCCGAAGCAATTTGCATGGTTGCGCCCGAACGTACGTCGCCCGAGGCAAAGACGCCAGGAATATTGGTATGTAGATGCTTGTCCGTAACGATATGTCCGCCTAAGTCCAGCTCCACGTCTGAGTCCGCTAAAAACTGCGTGTTTGGAATCAGGCCGATAAAGACAAACAAACCATCCGCGGTAAATTCTTTCTGCTCGCCGTCTTGAGTTGATTTGACGCCGTAAAATTTGTCGTCTTTTACGATAATTTCGTCGGTGGTTGCGCCAAGGTGGACGGTAATTTTACCCTCATCAACATATTTTTGTAACTCTTTTTGTAGGACATCGCTGGCACGTAATTTACTGCGCACCAACAGGTCAATGTGGCTGGCGTAGCGAGTCAAAAAGATCGCTTCCTGCACCGCCGAGTTGCCGCCGCCAACAACGATCAAACGCTTGTCGCGGTAAAATGCACCGTCGCACGTCGCACAGTAATGTACGCCGCGGCCATACAATTCATCTTCGCCTGGCACACCCAGTTTGCGGTGATTTGAGCCAGTAGCCAGCAGCACTGCTTTGGCTCGTACTGGCTGGCCATCAACTGTCAATTCCAATTCGCCGTCAACTTGCTTCAATGCCGTCACGTCACCGTACTCAATATTTGCACCGAATCGCTCAGCTTGCTGCTGCAGCTCGGACGCCAATTTCATGCCGGTCACACCCTCAGCAAAGCCTGGGTAATTGTCAATTTGATCGGTGATGGCCGCCATACCGCCAACCACGCCGCGTTCATACAATGTCGTTGGCACATCCTCACGCGACAGGTAAATTGCTGCAGTCAGCGCGCTTGGACCGGCGCCAACGATGATAACTTCTTTAGACATTTAGCCCCCTTGATCTGTAATATCGTTTCATAACTTCTGGCATTTCTGGCTGTGGAATCTCTGCTGGTCTTTCAATAGCCATAACCACGAACTTCAGTGGTGAATTAGCAGGAATCTTATCGCCCTGGGATTGCTTGCCATAAGCCTTGTCCGCTGGAATTGTCAATTCGCGTACGCCGCCAATCTTCATGCCAACCAGGCCCTCTTTCCAGCCCTGAATCACCGACGTATTCGCCGGGCCGTCCAAATTAAGAGGCGCTTTCAATTTGCCATCAGCGATTGATTGGTCAAAAACTTCCCCTTTAGCATTCCAACCAATGTAGTAAACTGCGAATTTGGTATCATTTTTGACTTCGGCGCCGTCACCTTTCGTCAAATCTTCTTTACCCAATTCCTTAACATCACCAGCCTCAAACTTACCAACTCGTGAACTAAACTCGGCAAATTTACTATAATATTTATTATTCAATTCTGCCGTCTGCGCGTCAACTTTCTTTTGACGCTCCGTGGTTGCCTTCTTATAGTCTTCTTGCGCCTGCTTCAGCTCAGCCTGATCTTTAGCATCATTGCCCGGCTGCACCATCATAGCGATAAATCCGCCAACTGTTCCTAAAAACATCATGCCAGCAATCACCCAAATACCTATCCTTTGGCTTTTCGTCGTTGCCATAGTCCTCCTTTATTTACCTCCCCAATTATAACAATTTTTACCAAGTACAACAATCGCCCGCCTAAACCTGCGCGGCATCAAATTCTTCCGCTGCCATGGCTGCTATTTCTTCAATTATCGGCGCAGTATCTTTATCCGCTAAGGTTCGCTCGGCGCTAGTAAATTTGACACTCAAGGTTACGGTTTTTATTGAATCATCGTCCTTCGGCTGATAAATCGCAATTGGCGTGATACTAATTTGCAATTCGCGGTGTTTCTTCGCAACTTCCTCAGCGCACGCATACACCGACGCATAATCAACCGCCGACTGCATCTTCAGCGATATATCCCGAGTCGTTGACGGATAGCGGCTCAGCGGCCGGTAATTATGCGCGCAGCTACTAGCCAAACAGACTTGCAATTTTTCAACGTCAAGCGAGAACGCCGCCGTGTAATCTGGCAGCTTGAAATTACGCCGCACTGCCTGAGATAATTCACCGACGATGCCTAGCTTCTCGCCATTTTTTGCGACAATCCAAGCACTGCGCTGGCCGTCAAACGGCGCTGGCATATCCGCGCCAGACTCTACCATTTTCACAAAATCAGCGTCAACGTTAATATCCGCTAACAATCTATCTACCAACTTCCTCGCCTTATAAAACGGCGCGCCCGCCCGCGGCTTTTTGCTAGCGTAAACACCGTCGACAAACGTCTGTTCGCTTGGCAGATTCTCGTCGGTAAGCGGCAATTCTTTATCGTGAATTTTACCGATTTCAAACAACATGAATTCGTCGTGGCCAGCTTTGATGTTGGCATGAACTTTATCCAGCAAACTCGGCAGCACGCTGGTGCGATAGTACTGCAAATCAGGACTGAGGGCGTTGCTCAGCCGATAGGCGCGGCTTGGGTCTTGTTCGGCGTTTTTCAGGACACGCTCGTGGACGAAACTATAGGTCAAGACTTCGTTGGCGCCGGCGCGCGATAGACTTTGGCGAATCGCCTGCTTGAGCTGGCGGCGCGGATTCCTAGGCGCTGGCTTAATGCTGCGCATTGGCAATTGGCGCGGTAGTTTATCAAAGCCATACAGCCGGCCGACTTCCTCGACAATATCCTCAGGTAGCTCAATATCAGTGCGCCAAAATGGCACATAGATCATCATACCCTGCTCGTCGTACTCATGCGAATCTTTGGCTATAAATTCGACATTTTTTAGCAGCATACTCATCTCATCATCAACAAAATGCGCCCCTAGCCGCTCTTCAATAAATCCACTCGGTACCAACAGCCCACCGCACCAATGCATACCATCAGTCAACACAGACCGCAGAGACTGATGATTCTTAAACAGCACGGGGCTGGCTTGTTCACCGCCAACCATACCCATAAGTCGCTTGAGTACTGGATCTGTTTGTGCTGGCGACTGGCCCTTATTAAACCGCGTCAGCGCGTCAGTAAAAATACCGTGGCGCATGGCGGTGCGGCGTAGTGCATACATGTCAAAATTAGCACATTCCAAAACGATATTTTTCGTGCCATCCGAAACCTCAGTGTCAGCACCGCCCATAATTCCCGCCAGACCTATCACACCCTCGCCATCAGCGATGACGATGTCGTCCGTCGTCAGCTCATATTCTTTGCCATTGAGCAGACTGACTTTCTCGCTATCACGAGCCATCCGCGCCTCGAGTTTATGTCCGCGTAATTTATCATAATCATAGGCATGCGTCGGCTGCGCCGTCATCAGCATCACGTAATTCGTGGCATCGACAATGTTATTAATCGGCTTACCGCCCATCGCCACTAACTGACACTGCAACCACAGCGGGCTTGGCTGCACCTCAATATTTTTGATGGCTACTGCTGAAAACACCGGCACTACTT
>CAURBE010000012.1:0-15712 GCA_963523045.1 uncultured Candidatus Saccharibacteria bacterium
CGCTTGAGCAGCTCAGCCTTCTTCAGGACTGGGCGCAGATCAGCGTGAGCGGCCGTCAATGCTTTAGCGATGCCAAGCTTGATGGCGTCAACTTGACCAGCGAGGCCGCCGCCTTTGACCAAGATGGTAACATCGTATTCCTTTTGCTTGCTGACGACAGCTAGTGGGTCGGTCACTTCGGCGAGCAAGGTTTTGTTGCCATCCAAGTACTCAGCGGCTGCTTTGCCGTTGATGGTGATGGTACCCTTGCCAGGAAGCAAGCGAACACTTGCCGAGGCGCTTTTGCGTCGTCCCAAGCCGTAGAAATAGGTATCAGTAGCCATATTACTTTACCTCAACTTTCTCTGGGGTTTGTGCTGCGTGAGCATGCTCGCTGCCAGCAAACACGCGCAGGCGCTTGAGGCGTTCTGCTTGCAATTTGTTCTTTGGTAGCATACCTTTGACAGCTTCTTCAATAATTCGTTCTGGGTGGCGTTCACGCATTTCTTTGAACTGCGTTTCTTTGATGCCGCCTGGGAAACCACTGTGACGGTAGTAGTACTTGTCAGTTTCCTTGTAGCCAGTAACGACGGTGTTTGCAGCGTTGATAACCACGACGTAGTCGCCACCATCAACGTGTGGTGTGTAGGTTGGCTTGTATTTACCGGTCAGGTGTTTAGCAATTTCAGTTGCCAAACGTCCCAGTGGTAACTCACTCGCGTCAAACAATACCCAGCGGCGAGAAACGTCAGATGGTTTTTGTGAATAAGTCTTCATCTTATTTCTCCTTCTTTGGTATTGGTTTGATGTCGTCGACAAACTCGATGATTGCCATTTGAGCGCCGTCGCCAACACGTAGGCGGGTGCGCTCAACACGAACGTGTCCGCTGGTGCGACCGCTCAGTTGTGGGGCAATTTCATCAACCAGTTTGTAAGCAGCAGCGCGGGTACTGAGTGCTGCGATCACCTGGCGGCGGCTTGCCAGATCGCCCTTCTTCGCCTTGGTGATAATTTTTTCAATGTGGCGCTTCAGCTCTTTGGCCTTCGGCAAGGTGGTCTCGATTTTGCCGTGCTCGACCAGGCTGGTTGCCAGACCCTTGAGCAAGGCTCGCCGTTGATCACGCTCGCGGCCGAACTTGCGCCCTTGATATCCGTGTCTATGCATAGTTAAAACTCCAACTCCGCCATCTTGTCGCGTACTTCATCCAGCGCCTTTGAGCCAAAGCCTTTCAATTCTCGCAAATCTTGCTCGGTCAAAGTTACCAGGTCGCGAATCGTGCGGATTTCATTGTTAATCAGCGCGTTCGTCGTGCGGGCGCTTAGGTTTAATTCTTCAATCGGCATAGCCAACTCTGACTCTTCGTCATCTTTGGCTGTACCAAGTGCTGGCGCGCCAGTTACCATGGTATTGCCCGCCAAAGCCGTGTATTGGTTAACCAGGATTGCCGCTGCTTCCTCAAATGCTTCGCGCGGGGTAATTGCGCCGTTGGTTTCAACAGTAATCGCTAATTTGTCCAAGTTTGTTTCTTGACCAACGCGGGTTGAGTCAACTTTATAGCGGACGCGCAGCACTGGCGAATACATTGCATCGATAGCAATCATGTCGCTATGCAAACGGTTCTCGCTTGACTCTTCAATCGTCTGATAGCCGCAACCTGCTTCTGCCACCAAATCCATTACCAAATGCTTGTTTGGATCGTCAATCGTAGCAATTACTTGCTCTGGGTTAACGATTTCAACGTCAGCGTTTGTCTGGATATCTGCAGCAGTTACTTCGCCGGCGCCAGATTTCTCCAAGCGTAACTCAACTGGCTCGTTAGTAAACACGCGCAAGTGAACGTTCTTCAGGTTCAGCATGATGTCAACGACATCTTCCTTAACGCCCTCAACGGTCGTAAACTCGTGGGTTGCGCCTTCGACCTTGAAAGCGACAATCGCGCCACCGCGAACGCTTGACAGCAGAACGCGTCGCAATGAGTTACCGAGAGTATTGCCATATCCTGGATGAAGCGGCTCGATTAGAAAAGTAGCACTGGTCGCGGAAATGTCATCAACGCTCGCGAGTGCTGGATTGTAAATTGCTTTTGCCATAATTCTTCCCTAACCCTTCTTTTATCGTGAGTAATACTCAACAATTAATTGCTCGTTGATGTCAGCTTCTGCTTCCTCGCGCTTTGGCAGTCCAGTCACTTCAATCTTCAGCTTCTTGCTATCGCTCTTCAGCCAGCTCAGCGGGCCTTGGATTGAATTGTTGATCACGTCGTCGATGTGCGTGAAGTATTCAGATTTGGTGCTTTTTGGGCGAACGGTGACAACATCGCCAGCCTTAACACGAATCGATGGGATATCGACGCGGCGGCCGTTTAGTTCGAAGTGCCCGTGGCTGACCAACTGGCGGGCGGCGCGGCGCGATACGGCGAACCCAGAGCGATACACCACGTTGTCCAGCCGGCGCTCCAACAGTTTCAACAGGTTCTCACCTGCCAAGCCCTCTTGGGTGCGGGTTGCTTCGTTCATCAGGCGCGCAAATTGCTTTTCAACCAAACCGTAAAGCCGGCGAACTTTTTGCTTTTCGCGCAGCTGCGTAGCATACAGGCTTGGCTTACTTTGGCGGCCGTGCGCGTGCTGGCCTGGGATGCCAGATTTTCGTGCCAAAACTTTATGTGCTTTTGGATGAAGCGCATAACCTTCGCGGCGGCTTTGCTTGACAATCGGTGAATTATCTCGTGCCATAATTATGCCCTCCGTGCCTTTCGTGGACGAACACCGCCGTGAGGCACGCCAGTTACGTCCTTAATACTTTCTACTGAGATGTCGAAAGCGCCAACCGCACGAATAGCGGCGTCACGGCCCAAACCGACACCTTTGACGAAAACGTCAACTGATTTCAAACCATACTGCGTTTTCGCAGCTTCAGCAGCTTTTTCAGCGGCAACCTGTGAAGCATAGGCGGTGCCTTTTTTGCTACCACGGAAACCACATGCACCAGCTGATGAAGCGGTCAACACGTTACCCTTCTTGTCAGAAAAGGTAACAATGGTGTTGTTGAATGTTGCTTGAATATGCAGCTGACCAGCTGGGACTGATCGGCGCTGCTTCTTCTTGGTAGATTTTGCGTCTGCCATTTCTTAGTCCTTTCTTTAGGTCTTACTTGCTGCTTTTGGTTGTGTACCGCCCACGGCGATGGCGCGACCCTTGCGAGTTCGTGCATTCGTACGAGTCCGCTGTCCGCGTGTCGGCAGTCCTGCTTTGTGGCGAAGACCGCGATAGGCGTTGATATCCTTCAAGCGCTTAATGTTGTTAGTTACCAAGCGCTGGAGATCACCTTCGACGGTGTATTCGCTGTCGATAATTTCGCGAATCTTGTTTTCTTCAGCCTCGGTGAGATCTTTCACCCGAGTGGTCGGCTCAATCTTAGCCGCCGCAAGGATGCTCGAAGCGTGCTTTGGCCCAATCCCATAAATATAGGTGAGCGCAATTTGCACCTGCTTCTCTGTTGGGATAACTACCCCAGCAATTCGAGCCATGCTTAACCCTGCCTTTGCTTGTTCTTAGGTTTTTTCTTGTTGATGACGCGTAGTCTGGCGATCCGTTTGCCCTTTTTACGGCCAACGCGGCGCACGAGTACGTCATCGGGACTGATTTTTCTAACACTTGCACGAACTTTCATAAAGTGCTTAAATCTCCCTTCCCGAGTAAACCCGAGATTAACGTTAATATTTGACTACCGGCTCTGTTGAGGCCGGTCGTCGCGTAGGCGGAAGCTGATTCGTCCCTTTGTCAGATCGTAAGGGGTCATCTCAACTTCAACCTTATCACCAGGCACCAAGCGAATATAGTGCTTGCGCATTCGCCCTGAAATGTGCGCGATGATACTATGGCCATTCTCCAGTTCCACCTTAAATTGAGTATTAGGCAGTGCTTCCACTACCTTACCGATCATTTTGATGACTTCCTTTTGACTCGCCATAAGTTACAGTTGTCAATTATACAGCACTCAGCGTGGTTTGACAAGAGGTATTTTCATAAATTTGTGTGCTATACTTGAGCTATCAAATTTAACATAAGGATTTTTATGGCAAGTACGAAAAATCGGACAAAAACTCAGGCGAAAAAATCTCAGATTGAGATGTTGGTGCCAATTTTGATTGGTGCGGTAGTGGTGCTAATAGCGACAGTCGGATATTTGGCATGGCGATTAGATAATCAATCACCACATAAAGTATACACGGCGACGGAAAAAGTTGGTAACGGATTCGTGAGTTTGGGCTCACTTGGCTTTCGATTTGAGGGAAATAAGGCGATTGCACGTAATGATGCGTCAGTGCAGGAAATTCGCGATTTTCTGAAAAAAGAAGTCGCTCAATCAGGCTGCAAGGATGACAATGGTGCGGCCAACGTAATTGTAAATACTCAAGACGAGAAGCAGTTGCTGCTTGGATATGGTTGTGGTAGTACGGCTGCGCGAATGTTTGCAGTTAAGAAGGATGATGGCTGGAAAGCAATTTCACCAACTAACCAGTTTAATACGTTCGATATTCCAAGTTGTAAAATGACCGACGAAAATAATATCAGCAAGGAAATTGCACCGGTTTGCCAGAACGAAAAGAAAGACGGTGAAAAGCTGATTTACGATTATAGGCTGCGTTAAGTTGGCTATAAAAAGAATTCCCCGCTTACTTGGCGGGGATTTTTTATGAAGCAATTATTTTCTCTTAAATAGGCGGCGTTTTTTAGACTTTTTATCATTGTCGAGAAGCTCGTCTGGATCAAAGTCATCATAGGTAACCATCAATGCTCGCGAATTAATTTGTCTCAACGTCTCTAGTCCAACCGACACGATAATCAAGATTCCGGTACCGCCGATTGATAGGCGTAGGCCGCGCAGACCCGTCAAATGATATGTGAGATATTCGGCGACAAATGGCAGGATTGCTACAATTCCCAGAACAATTGACCCGAACAAAATTAAGCGATTGACGGTTTTTGTAAGGTACTTTTCAGTCTGAGCGCCCGGTCGAACGCCCTCGATGAAGCCGCCCTGTTTTTGTAAGTTTTCAGCGATTTCATTGGCGTTAAAGACGATACCAGTGTAGAAATATGTAAAGGCAATAACCAATAGGAAATATAGCGTTGGGTAGATGAACGCCTCGGCGGTGCTACCAGTAAATGAGCCAGAGTTTGGCGCTTGGAACCAAGTGATGAGTTTGTTGGCGGTTGGTAGAAGATCCGTGTTGCCGGAGGCTTTCATGACCTGACCGACGAACTGTGGCAAGCTGAGGAATGCAACGGCGAAAATAACCGGGATAACGCCCGCTGCAATCAGCTTAACTGGCAGGATGCTTTTTACGTCACCATAGTTGCTGTTGCCGTGGACACGCTTGGCGTAATTGATGGTAATGACACGCTGTGCTTCGTTGATTTTCACCAGGAAATATAGAACGATGAGGCCAGCGATTGCCATGATGAGAATAGTCCAGAATACGGTCGGATTAACGGGCAGTGTGAACCAATTGAAAACATTTAAGCCGCCAGAAGAAGTGTCCATAAGCGAAGAAATGAGTGATGCTAGCATCTGTGGCAATTGGCTGATGATGCCAGCAAAAATCACGATGGAAATACCATTGCCAATTCCCTGTTCAGTAATCAATTCGCCAAGCCACATAAGCAACACTGAGCCGGCAGTCATGGCAGTCACCGACACAATCCACTCCATCATCGTTGGGTCGGCTAAGGTTGTGGTGCCGCCCTGGAGGACAGTCTGGCGCAAAATAAATATAAAAGCGATTGACTGAACGACAGCCAGCGGTACGGTAATAATACGCGTCCATTGTTGGATTTTACGACGCCCTGTTTCACCATCCTTGTGAAGTTCTTCCAGTTTTGGGATGGCTTTAGTTAGTAGCTGTATGATAATGCTGGCGGTAATAAATGGACTAAGCCCGACTAGAACCAGAGAGAAGCTTGATAGCGCACCGCCAGAAAGCAAGTTCAGGATTCCACCCAAATCAGTCTGGCCAAGTACCGATGAAATTGCGTTACGTAGTTGGGTTGGCTCGGCTAGTGGCACCGGAATATGTGCCAGTAATCGATAAACAACAATTATTCCGACAACAATTAATAATCGTTTTTGCATGTCTTTATTTTTTAGCGAGCGGAAAATTATTCTCCAATTCATGTTTTAGCCCCTCATAGTCACTAACAATTCTTAACTCTGTTAATTATACATGACCGCGGCCAATATTTCCATACTAAAAACATAAAAGCACATGCGCTATAATTGAAATAATAACATAACGCAAGATTGAGGTGTCATATGCAACAACGTCCCGAAACTCCAGTAACTCCATCGCCAATGCCGCAGCCAAAATCAGAATTACCGCCAAATTATCCACCAAAGAAAAGTAAGCTATGGCTGTGGATTACGCTGGCGATTGTCGGCGTATTGGTGATAGTCGGGATTATCATAACAATTATCATTGTGTCGAATAGCTCCACTTCTTCAGCTGATACAACAACTTCACGTCAGCGGGCGACCAAGCCTGATAAGAATAATGACAATGAGGAGGATGAAGACAATCAGCAAGGCTCAGCTACGAAGGCCACAAAATGCCTAACGTCTGCAGATTTTCGAAGATCTGGCTATACGCACGTAAAGGATGGATATTTTGTGTTAGAGAACGGCAAATTTAACTTTCGTAGCATTCTCTTCAAGCCAGATTCAACGCAATACCAACGTGGAACTTCCAATGTTGAAATGGCTAAGCTAGGAATGCTTTACAAATTTAATACTGACAAGCAATTTTCGATTGAACTGGTTCCTAATGAGACGGGTGAGGACTCAAAGCTGGCTTTGGAGCGTGCCGATAAGATTAAGCACGATTTGGTATCTAATGGAATTCCAGAGCGTAAGATTACTGTTTCTGAGCCAACGGTCGCCGATCATGACAATAACGACGATATGGCTGACGGGCGTGTAACGATTTATTTCGTTGCACCGCAGAAATGTAGCGAAAAGTAATCCGACTCACCAAGACAAAAGAAAATCCCCTTCTCTTACAAAGGGGATTTTCTAGTCACCAAAGGAAGATTATTTTTCCTCGGCTTCTTTCATGCTTTGGCGCAGTGGCGTTGCGACTTTCTCAAATGAGCCGCCAGCTTTTTCAATCGCTGTAACGACTGAAGCGGAAGCAGCTTGTACTTTCAAGTCAACCTTAGCTTTCAATTCACCGCGGGCGATCACCTTGACCGTGTGGAACGGTGTGGCGATGTAGCCTTCGGTAAATAGCAGGGCGTTGTCGACGGTTTTTCCGTCAAAGGCGTTCAGGTGATCCAGGTAGACTACCTGAGCTGGCGTACGCAGGCTCTTGAAGCCGCGAGCTTTTGGCACGGCCTGAGCTAATGGACGCTGACCACCCTGGAACATGGCACGAAGCTTTTTACCAGTGCGGGCGTTCTGACCCTTAGTACCACGACCAGCGGTTTTACCTTGACCAGCAGCGATACCGCGACCAACACGTTTTTTATTCTTGTTTGCTGAAACTTGGAGATCGTTGTATTTCATTACTTAGCCTCCTTTTTAGCAGCTTTTTTGACTGGCTGAACGCTCAGCCACTGTTCGCGTGGAACCAGTGATTTCAATGCTTCAATGGTTGCGTAAGCGATGTTCACCTTGTTAGTTGAACCAAGTGACTTGGTGAGCAAGTTGCGAACGCCAGTTACACCGATGATTTGCCGAACGACACCACCAGCGATGATACCAGTACCAGGAGCAGCTGGCTTGATTAGCACGCGAGCGCCCGAGAACTTGACTTCGCTGTCGTGCGGAATGGTCTCACCGCTCAGCGGCAAGGTGATCAAGTGCTTCTTGGCAACTGAGGTTGCTTTAGCAACGGCAGCTTGCACGTCGGCGCCTTTGGCAACACCGACACCAACCTTGTCCTTGCGGTTACCGACAACCACCAACGCCTTAAAGCGGAAGCGGCGACCACCCTTCACCACGCGGCTCACGCGGTCAATGTTGATTACCAATTCTTCAAACTCTTTTGGTGCGTCATCGCGCACATTTCGCCGGTCATCGCGGCGACCACCACGCGGACTACGAGGCCGACGGCCTTCTGCGCGTGGGGTAGTATTTGCAGCTTGTTCTGCCATACTAGAACTCCAATCCTTCTTGGCGCGCAGCATCAGCCAATGCTTTCAAGCGACCAGCGTACTGGCGGCCGTTGCGGTCAAAGACGACTGCGCTAATTTTACTTTTCTTTGCTTTCTTAGCAATTTCCGTACCGATGGCAGCACATTTTTCGCTCATCGTACCTTTTGCTTTGGTGCCAACTGTGGTTGCGGCAGCCAGTGTTTTGCCTGCAACGTCGTCGATCAGCTGAGCACTGACGTGCAGGTTGCTGATGGTGACGGTTAGGCGTGGGCGCTCTGCAGTACCTGAAACTTTCGCGCGAACGCGGTTTTTACGGAGAGCGCGGTTGAGTAATTTCTTGTTCTCAGTCATGATTACTTACCTGTCTTTCCTGCTTTGCGCAAAATCTGCTCGTCAGCGTACTTAATACCCTTACCCTTGTATGGCTCAGGCTTCTTCAGTGCGCGGATTTCCGCAGCGACTTGGCCGACTTGCTGTTTATTGATACCGCTGACGATGATAGTCATCTTTTCATTGGTAACGGTTATGCCTTCTGGGGCTTTGTATTTGACTGGGTGTGAAAACCCGAGCGCCATTTCCAGCTCGTTGTTGCTGGAGCTGACGCGGAAACCGACACCATTGACCTCGAGGCGCTTTTCGTAACCTTTGGTCACGCCGATTACCATGTTGTTGATCAGCGCGCGCATCAGACCGTGCTGGGCGCGAGCAGTTTTGGACTCATCCTTCGGATGAACCGTGACGTGTCCGTCTTCGACTTTCACCTCAACTGCTGGCGTGATGAATTGTGTCAATTCACCTTTCGGGCCCTTTACGACCACATCGCCAGAGTCAACCGTGATTGTCACACCGGCCGGAATAACCACCGGCAGTTTTCCGATTCGACTCAGACTCATTACTCACCTTTCTCGTGATTTGCTATTAACTTCGATATTTTAGCATAGATTAGGGGTGAAATGCAAGGTCTGGCGAGTATAGGCGTTAGTCTAGTATATCTCTAAGAGTTTACCAATTAGCGTAGAGTCTAGTTTTTCCTGTTTTATCTCATGAATATCAAAATAGCTAAAATTTGAAACTTCATCTGTTAAGCAAGGCGTTGTTAGTAGAGTAACCTCGTAGATGATGATTAAAACTGGATCATCGAACTTCGTATTCCATGTCGGGATTATACGTGGGCGGTCGCTGTCTATTGTAATGTCGACGCCTAATTCTTCCCGAAATTCACGAGTGAGTGCTTCGACTATATTTTCTCCGTGTTCTAGCCCACCGCCAGGAAGGTCCCATGAGTCACTTCTCTCTTGAACGAACAGTAGCCTACCTGATTGATCACGTACTAATCCCTTTACTACTACTCGATATGCCGATTTTATATTCTTCAATCTTTCAGTCATTTTATGATAAAATTTTATCATAAAAATAAGGTAATAATATGGCTAAGATAGTTGCAAAGGCGCTGGTGCGGAATTCTGAAGGGTTATGTTTGGTGCTATATAGAAGCAATACGCATCCGCTGTTTCCCGGACATATTGATTTTCCTGGCGGAGAGGTTGAGCCGGAAGAAATACCGGAAGCAGCAGTAGCGCGCGAAATACAGGAAGAAACGGGACTATCCGTTGATCCAAATAAATTGAAGAAGCTATTTGCCAAACAATACCAGCAAACAACGCATATGTTATTTGAGGCAAAGCTCGCCGAACCGGACGCGAAAGCCGCTTTAAGCTGGGAGCATAAAGGCTACCGCTGGATAGCACCGGAGGAATTAAAGTCCCTACCCAAATTCCCAGGCGCCGACCCGTATTATATGGATGTGATGGATTTTATAACAAGTGTCAATACGGCAACAACATAATCGCTGCTAGTATCGCCAATATGATATACATTGCCAATGTCGGTCGCGTCAAATACGGTGTTTTAAAATGATATATTCGTCGTAGTTCATAATAATCCCACAGCCGCCAAGCGCAGATGACCAATAGTACGACGAAGCCTAATGACAATATACCGCCAAGATCAAGTAGTAAAGCACGATTCATAGGGTTCACTACAAATATAAATGTTGATGCAACCAGACACGACCACCATCGTTCATCTCGTTTTAAACCCATTACTAACACGCAAAATCCCAGCGGAGTAATGAGTCGTACTGTTGGGTAGGCGAAAATTGATTGAATATAATAATGCGCCGGAAATCTGTTATTATTCAAGTCGGCGATTAGCGCACCAATGCCATAGAACAACAACAGCAATACGCCAGTCGACAAAAATAATCGCAACAAATCTTTGCGAAGCACGTCTTTTACTGTGATGAATTCGGTCTCAGTGTTAGCGGGTAGATGAAGAAGTGGAACCATGACAATTATTTACTTATTGATACATCTAGTATAGCAAGTCGACGTAAATTGATGTATACTTTTGGTATTACGTAAGTAAGTTGGAAGTTCCGCGTGCTAGAACAGTATGAAATAGAGCGTAAGCGTAAGTTTGTGGGTAACCTGGAGGTGCTTATTGCGCGGCTAGGCTCTCAGGGATTTTCTTTGACTGATGAAACTACTGAGATTGATATCTATTATTCTCGGCCTGATATTGATTTCATACAGACAGTTGAATGCCTGCGGATTCGGCAGCGTGACGGTTTTGCTGAGATAACCTATAAACCACCGACCAATCAGCACACGCGCACTGAGAATGGAATTATCATCAAGCCAGAAACCAACCTGCCGATTAGCCCAGAGAGTATAACTGTCGCGAAGCAGTTGCTGGCAAATCTTGGGATGGCAAAATTAGTTGAAGTCAACAAGTTTCGACGGATATTTAAGTGTGATGATGAGCCGGGATTGACGATTACCATTGATGAGATTGGCGGTGCGGGTGTTTTTGTAGAAACGGAAATCATCAGTGAAGATAAAGAGTCGGCACTGCGGCGGATTGGGGATATTGAAGCGCGGACAGGAGTTCAGGAATTTGAGGTTGTTACTCGGCCATATCGGGATATTTGCATGGAGTGTCCATTAACTACTTAGGTGTCGAATCTGCATCGACTGATATCCAACCATTTTTTGAATATGTCACTAGGTCTCCAGGGCTAAAGGCTCCTACAAATTTTGTGTCAAATATTGTATACCTAGGATCTCTATTGGTACCGTTATCTGGATAACAATCTTTAGTTACAATTCCAACTCTATATTTTTTCGATCCGGGAATGGCTATGGTCCCACTCCTAGACATTGTGCTATCAGGGCTCTCTAAGACGGTAGCGACAGTTCCCTGGCAGCCCTCGATCGGTCCTCTGTTATTCCTGGAGTCACCGCCAAGTTTGTTAAGAGTGATCGCGGTTATAGCGACAGAGGCTATAGCTAATACCGTTAGAATTGGTGCAGAAGAGGATTCTGGGTTTAATTCTTGCTTTGATGGGTTAATATTCTCTTTCATTATCGGGATATAATATCGCTAAGATCATTTAGTGTCAATAGCGATAAAAAAATAAACGCCCTGCAACGAGGACGTTTATTTGATTCGCGTAAGGTTTAGTACACCTTCAACAACAACTCACCACCAAGTTTAGCCTTGGCTGCCTCGGCGCCAGTCATGACGCCCTTTGAGGTTGAGATGAGTACCAAACCGCGGCCGCTTTTCACCTTTGGAATCTCGCTAGCGCCGACGTAAACACGACGACCTGGCTTTGAGACGCGGGTGATCTCGTTGATGGTGCTGTTGGTACCTTCTTCGTTGATGGTCACGACCAGCACACCGCGAGGCTTGGCGTCTTCTAGTTTAACATCTGCGAGGTAGCCGTTTTTGACTAATTGTTCAGCGATGACTTTTTTCATCTTGCTGGACGGAACACGAACTTCCGTCTTGCCAACCAGCTTCGCATTGCGAATGCGCGTCAGAAGGTCGGCGATTGGGTCTGTAGTTTGCATAGACATTGTCGAATCTCCTTTCCTTCTTACCAACTACTCTTTGTTATGCCTGGGATTTCACCCTTGGCTGCTTTTTCGCGGAAATTGATGCGGCTCAGGCCGAACTGGCGCATGTAGCCACGTGGACGGCCGGAAATGCTGTCGCGGTTCTTGTGCCGAGTTGGGCTCGAGTTGCGAGGCAATTTCTGCAGTCCGTCGAGGTCGCCAAGTTCTTTGAGCTCAGCGCGCTTCGCAGCGTATTTTGCAATCATCTTCAGACGCTTTTTGTCGCGAGCGACCATTGATTTCTTAGCCATTACCTGACGCCTCCTTTCTTCTCAAACGGCATGCCGAACTTCTCCAGCAAGGCTTTTGATGCTTCCTTACTGCCGTTCTTGATGACAAATGTTACCTGCAAGCCGTGCAAAATCTGTGTTTCCTCGAACGTCAGCTCTGGGAAGATTGACTGTTCGATGATACCCAGGTTGTAGTTGCCGCCTTTGTCAAATTTCAGGCCAACGCCGTGGAAGTCGCGCACGCGTGGGAGTGCCACATTGATCAAACGATCCATGAACTCGTACATCCTGCTGCCGCGCAGCGTGACGCTGACGCCGATTGGCGCGCCCATGCCTTTACGGATGCTAAAGCCAGCGATTGACTTCTTCGCCTGGCGGGCAACTGGTGCCTGACCAGTGATCTTTGCAACGGTGTTTTTGACAATTTCAAAGTGACGCTTGTCATCTTTCTTTTTGCCGGTGCCAACGCTCACGATGATCTTTTCCAAAGCTGGCACTTGGTGCACGTTCTTTAGATCTAGTTCGGCTTGCAGTTCCTTCAGGTATTTCTCCTGGTACAAGGCTTTCAAGCGAGGAGCTGGCACGACGGTTTTCTTCTCTGCCATTATTTAATCTCCTTATTTTTTGCTTGGCGAGCGACGCGAGTTTTGCCGCCGTCAGCGTTCTTTACTAAACCAACCCGGCTGGTTTTGCCTGACTTTTCGTCGACAACCAGGGCGACTTTACTGATGTCCATCGGTACGTGGATGTCTTTCTTGCCGCCTTTTGGATTGTACTGGCTTGGCTTGACGTGGCGATGTCCGACGCCAACACCTTCGACCAAAACAGTTTGATCTTTGGTGTTAACCTTCAGGACTTTACCGGTCGTGCCTTTGTTTTTACCAGCAATGATTTTTACGGTGTCATCTTTATGAATACGAGCCATTAGAGTACCTCCGGAGCTAGGCTTACGATCTTCATGTAGCCCATGTCGCGAAGCTCGCGTGGTACTGGACCGAAGACACGGGTAGCCTTTGGCTGCTTGTCATCGTTGATAATCACCACGGCGTTGTCATCAAAGCAAATGGTCGAGCCGTCTCTGCGGTGGATTTGGTCGCGGGTGCGAACCACCACAGCCTTGACGACAGACTTCTTTTTGACGTTGCCGGTTGGGCTGGCGTCCTTGACTGAACAGACGATCACGTCGCCAACGCGAGCGTAGCGGCGGCGGGTACCGCCGAGAACGCGGATACACAATACTTCTTTGGCACCCGAGTTGTCAGCTACCTTGAGGCGAGATTCTTGTTGGATCATTTGTCATCCTCCTTGGTCTCTTCCTCAGCTTCGCCAGAAACTTCAGCCTTTAGTTTGATAGAACCGCGAGACTTCTCGATCACCTTGACCAGCGTAAAGCTCTTGGTCTTGGAAATTGGGCGGGTCTCTTCGATTTGCACCTTGTCGCCTTCGCCTGCCTCATTGGTCTCATCATGAGCAGTGTATTTGCGAGTCACGGTGTACTGTTTGCCGTAGAGCGGATGCGTTTCGCGGCTGGTGACCGTCACGGTGATAGTCTTGTCGCGCTTGGCACTCGTTACGACGCCAATCAGTGTTCGTCGGGCCATTACTTGCTCTCCTTTTCGTTAATTTGTGTCAGCAGGCGTGCGATATCCTTGCGGAGTGAACGCAACGCTTTTGGATTAACTAATTCGCCAGCAGCGTGAGAACGCTTTGCTTGAAGCAGGTCATTTCGCTTCTCGGCGAGTTCCTTCTTCAAATCGTCAACGGTCTTTACAACTGCTGCTTTTGCAGGTTTCTTTACTTCAGCCATTATGCGTCCTCCCGCTTGATGAACTTACATTTGACTGGTAGTTTGTGGCTAGCCAGGCGCATTGCTTCGCGGGCCGTCTCCTCAGAAACGCCCTGCATTTCAAACATCACCGTGCCGGCCTTCACCTTAGCAACAAAGAACTCTGGATTACCCTTACCCTGACCCATCTTCAAACCAAGTGGTTTGCGAGTAACTGGGGTATGCGGGAAAATCCGGATCCAAATCTTACCGCCACGCTTGATGTAGCGGGTCATTGCCTGACGAGCAGACTCGATTTGGCGGGAGTTGATGCGCTCGTTTGATTGTGATTGCAGTGCAAAGTCGCCGAACGCGATGTAATTACCACGGGTTGCTCGACCACGGTTTTTACCGATACGCACTTTGCGATATTTAGTCTTTTTCGGTAACAGCATTTAGCGACTCCTTTCTCCCTTATAAATCCACACTTTCACGCCGATGATACCAGCTGGTGTCTGGGCGCGAGCACAGTGGAAGTCAATATCTGCGCGCAAGGTGTGCAGCGGCACTGAGCCTTCAATAACCTTTTCGCGGCGTGCCATTTCAGCACCGTTCAAACGACCAGCCACCTCGATGCGGATGCCTTTGGCACCGGCACTCATGGTGTTTTGCGCTGTCATTTTAGTGGCGCGGCGGAAGTTGATGCGGCGTTCCAACTGGCGGGCGATGTTCTCTGCCACCAATTTGGCTGCTAGTTCCGGTCGGCGCACTTCTTCGATGTTGATACGAACAGGTGACCCGACAATCTTCTCAACTTGCTTTTTCAATTCATTCACGCCCGCACCGCCACGGCCGATCACCACACCAGCTTTCGCCGTATGAATGGTTACCGTGATCAAGTTGGCACTCCGCTCAATCTCAATACGATTGATGGTTGGGCGTGAGGCAAATTTCTTCTCAATCAATTCGCGGATTTCGTGATCCTGGCGAATTGCCTCCGCAAACTCTTTCTTATTGGCCGTAAACCAACGAGAGCTCCAGTTCTTGTGAACTTGTAGGCGGAAGTTGATTGGATTCACTTTTTGACCCATTTACTTCTCCTCCTTTTTTGCCGTGGTTTCGGCGGCTTTCTTCGCTGCAGGCTTGGCAGGTTTGGTCTCTGCCTTTGCCTTGGTCTCTGGTTTCTTCGCAGGTGCCTTCTTTGGCTTCTCAGTACCAGTTACTTCAACCAAAATGTTTGACGTCTTTTTCTGGAATGGCAAGGCACGACCGCGAGACGCTGGTTTAAAGCGGCGCAGGCGCGTACCAGTGGTAACGCTCAACGTGGTAATCACCAAGCTTTTAGCGTCCAAACCGTGATTGTTGATGGCGTTTGCCTTGGCACTGTCGATTGCCTTTTTGACTGGCATAGCAGCACGTTTTGGAACATGCTCCAGGATAACCAATGCATCAGCAACGGTGCGACCGCGTACTAGGGCAGCCACCAAGCTAACCTTGCGTGGTGTTTGGTCAACACCTTTGGCGTAAGCGCGAACAGTATAAGTTGTATCAGCCATGATTACTTCTTATCCTTTCCGCCGTGCTTACGGAACTTACGAGTTGGGCTAAACTCACCGAGTTT
>CAURBE010000013.1:0-10270 GCA_963523045.1 uncultured Candidatus Saccharibacteria bacterium
CTGATTGAAGGCGCCTCGGAAGGTAAGGGCTTGGGTGACCAGTTCCTCCGCCACGTTGAGCGGACGGCCGTGTTGCTGCACATGATTGACGCGTATAGTGACGACCCAGCAGAAAAATACCAGACCATTCGCCGCGAGCTGGAAAAATATTCTGAGGAATTGGCGGCGCGTCCAGAGATCATCGCTTTGACGAAGTGCGAAGGATTGGATGATGAGATTATTGCCATGCAGTCGACGGCACTGCAGAATGTAGCGAACGGTTCGCCAGTGGTGGCTATTTCCTCACAAACGCATGCTGGTGTGACTGAGTTGCTTCGTTTGCTGCGCCGTGAAGTTACTGAATATCGGGCGCGTGAGGCGGAGATGGTCGAAGAAGGGAGTGATGGTCTGCCGGTAATCGCGCTGGATGCACAAGCAGCGTCTGACGCCTGGACGGTAGAGCGGGTAGTTGGTGCGGAGCCTGAAAATGTAGACAAGGAAGATGTGGTTGGTTTCATTATCCACGGCGCTAAAATTGAAAAGTTTGCTCGCCGCACTAACTTTGATCAATTTGAATCAGTCAATCGCCTGCGCGATATCATGCGAAAAATGGGCATCACCCACGAGCTAATCCGTCAGGATGCAGTGGGCAAGACCTTGGTGCAGGTTGGCGAATCTGCGCCGTTTACGCTGGTTGAGCAATAGGTTTGGGTGTCATCTCGTAGCTTTGCTATACTATAGGTATGGCACAGACATTCTTCTTCTACGACCTAGAAACTAGCGGACTAAATCCGCGGCAAGACCGAATCATGCAGTTTGCGGGGCAGCGGACGGATATGAATCTTGAGCCGATTGGCGAGCCGTATAATCTGCTGGTGACATTAAATGATGATACCTTGCCGAGTCCTGACGCACTGATGGTGACTGGCATCACGCCGCAAAAAACGGTCGAGGAAGGCTACACTGAGGCGCAGTTTGCACGGATGCTGAGTGAGGAGATTTTTACGCCGGACACCATTGCGGTTGGCTTTAATAACGTGCGTTTTGATGACGAATTTATCCGCCATTTGTTGTGGCGCAATTTCCATGATCCTTACGAATGGAGCTGGAAAGACGGTCGCTCGCGTTGGGATTTGCTAGATGTGGTGCGATTGACGCGGGCGCTCAGGCCGGAAGGGATTAATTGGCCGCTTGATGACAAGGGCGAGCCGAGCAACCGCCTGGAATTGATTACCAGCGCCAATGGTATTACGCACGAAAATGCTCATGATGCCTTGGCGGACGTGACGGCATTGATCGCCGTGACGAAATTGATCAAGCAAAAACAGCCGCAGCTGTATGACTATTTACTAAAAATGCGCGACAAAAAAGTAGTCCAGCAGCTGGTCAATGTCGACGACAAAAAACCGTTTGTTTACGCCAGCGGGCGTTACGATAAAGAATTTGCTAAAACCACGGTGGCTTTTCCACTGACGACCAGTCGAAACGGCGGCGTGGTTGTCTATGATCTGCGGTATGATCCGACGCTGTTTGTTGGGTTGAGTGCGGAGAAATTGGCGAAGAAAATATTTGCTTCGTGGGAGGAGCGCCAGGCTGAGGATTTCGTCAAATTACCGGTCAAAGAATTACAGTACAATCGCTGTCCGGCGGTGGCGCCACTGGGTGTGCTGGAGCAGGGCGACGGTTGGCAGAAGATTTCGCTTGATCTAGAGACGGTGCAAAAGCACCAGAATATATTGCTAGACAACCCAGATTTTGCCGAAAAATTACGGACTATTTTTGAAAACAAGCCAGCCTTCAAGAAACTGCCCGATCCGGAAGCGCAATTGTATGATGGCTTTTTGAACGATCGTGATCGTATCCGTGTCGAAGCGGTGCGTAATGCTGATGAGCGCGAGCTGGCTGATTTTCATCCAGAGTTTCAGGACGAACGGTTAGCGCCGCTATTGCTGCACTACAAAGCACGCAACTTTCCGCGTTCGCTCAGTGAAGACGATTTGGCGCAGTGGGAAACCTGGCGGGCTCAGCGCTTGCAGGCACAACTGCCAGGGTTTATGGCGTCTCTGTATCGTTTAGCGCCAACAGCGACTGACGAGCAGCAGTTTATTTTACAAGAATTGCAGCTGTGGGCGGAGGCGGTGTTGCCGGCTGGCGACTTGTGATAGGACACGTGCTAGGTTAAAGACGGAGCGAGTTTTTGAGACTCAACTTTAGTATTAGGCTCGTTCGTCTTCATTTTGTATAGAAGGCAAATTGATAGTAAAATAAACTCGCTTTTTTGGTTTGGTGTAAAATAACGGATTGATCTATTGATACGACGTTGAGTGATTTCACCAGCAACATCCACAAGCTTCCAAACTAATGCTGACAAAGATTTTCTTAAGAAGATGACTAGTGGCACAATTGTTGCCCAAAAAATAATCATTATCGTTGCCGACAGACTAATGTTAGTGAAGGGTATTTTGCCGAAGAGAAGAAAGAAAAATAATTGGTCGATGACAAATGGTGCGAGTGTGATCGCTCCAAAGATTACAATTAAACAAACGCCCAACTTTCTCATAGATCTAACTGTAACAAATAAGAGGTAGTCTTGCAATCATAAGCATAATATGTTGTAATTTAAATTTGGACTGGCATCAGGACTAGAAAAATTGTTGTAAAGCCTGTATAATATAGCGGTTATGGCAGAGGTGATTCGCGTCAAGGGCGCTCGTGAGCATAATTTAAGAAACGTGGATATTGAGATTCCACGTGATAAATTAGTTGTGATTACGGGGCTGAGCGGATCAGGCAAGTCTAGTTTGGCGTTTGATACGATTTACGCCGAGGGTCAGCGCCGTTATATGGAAAGTCTAAACTCTTACGCTCGTCAGTTTTTGGGGACGATGGATAAGCCTGATGTTGATTCAATTGAAGGTCTAAGCCCAGCTATTTCGATTGACCAGAAATCAACCAGCCGAAACCCGCGCTCCACGGTGGCGACGGTGACAGAAATTTATGATTATTTGCGACTATTGTTTGCCAGAATTGGCGTGCCGCATTGTCCAATTTGTGGCAATGAAGTGACGCGACGTACGGCTGAGGCAATTATTGATGAGATTTTACGGCAATTTGTTGATAAGCGAATTTTATTATTGGCGCCAATTGTTAAAAATAAAAAGGGCGAGTTTGCGCATATTCCGGAACAATATCAGCGGCTTGGTTACGCCAGAGTGCGTGTTGACGGTGTAGTGTATGCGTTAGACGAGTTTCCGGAATTGCAAAAAAGTTACAAGCATAATATTGAACTGGTGGTTGATCGATTAGCTCTGAGTGGTAAAATGCGTTCACGCTTAAGTCAGAGCATCGAGCAGTCGCTAGAACTTGGGCAAGGAGTCCTTGAGGTCTTAGAGGCTGATAGCGGTGATATAAAAACTTTTTCACAGCGATACGCCTGCGTTGACCATCCTGATGTCGAGATTCCAGAATTAGAACCGAGACTATTTAGCTTTAACGCTCCACAAGGTGCTTGCCCGACATGTACTGGGTTGGGGTTGAGGTTGGAGATTGATCCAGAATTGGTTTTTAACAATAATTTAACAATTTCTGAAGGTGCGATTCGGCCGTATAATCGAATGAATTCTGACGCCTGGAATATGAAGCGGCTGGCGTCCGTGGGCGAAGCGCATGAGTTTAGTTTGCGAGTGCCTGTAAGTAAATTGCCCGATGATGTTAAGCAGAAAATTTTATACGGTACTGGCGATCAGAAATATCGCGTGGAGCTAGGTGGTGGGCGACATTATGAAACTACATACGAAGGCGTTATTCCTAATTTGGAGCGGCGCTGGAGGGAGACTGATAGTGATTTTGTAAGGCGAGATATTGAGCGGTTTATGCGCGAGCGGGATTGTTATGCATGTAAGGGTGCGCGCTTAAAGCCGGCAGTTTTGGCAGTAACGGTCCATGATTTGAATATAGTTGATGTGTGTGATCTGAGTGTTGATGATGCATTGGATTTGTTTAATGATAAATTACAATTGACCGAACAGGAGATGATGATTGCTCGGCTAGTCTTAAAAGAGATTAAATCTCGGCTGGGTTTTATGAGCAATGTTGGCTTGAATTATTTGGAGCTAAGTCGGGCGGCCAATACGTTGAGCGGTGGCGAGGCGCAGCGAATTCGGCTAGCGACTCAAATCGGTGCTGGTCTGCAGGGCGTACTTTATGTACTTGACGAGCCGTCGATTGGACTGCATCAACGTGACAATGATCGGCTGATTGACACGTTAAAGCGTCTACGTGATCTTGGTAATTCCGTCCTGGTAGTTGAGCATGACGAGGATACAATTCGGCAGAGTGATTTCCTGGTTGATATGGGGCCAGGCGCTGGCGTGAACGGTGGCCGAGTGGTGGCCACTGGTACGCCTGAAGCGGTGGCAAAAAACCAAGACAGCATTACGGGTCGTTATTTGTCAGGATCAGAAAAAATTCTTGTGCCAAAAAAGCGTCGTAAGATTATGAAGGACAGGCAATTGGTTGTTCGGGGTGCTCGCGAAAATAATCTGAAGAATATCGATGTGGCGTTTCCATTAGGACTAATGACAGTGGTATCAGGGGTTTCGGGTAGCGGTAAATCGACACTAGTTAACGATATCGTAGCGCGTGAGCTCGCGGCGCAACTTAATCGGTCAACTACAGCGCCCGGCCTACATAAAACGATTGATGGCGTTGACCTGCTAGATAAAGCCATTGTTATCGACCAGTCACCAATTGGCCGCACACCGCGTTCTAATCCAGCAACTTACACTGGTATTTTTACGCCAATTCGCGAGCTGTTTGCCAGTACTCCTGAGGCTAATGTTCGTGGTTATAAAGCGGGGCGGTTTAGTTTTAACGTCAAGGGCGGGCGCTGCGAAAATTGTCAAGGCGACGGTATGATAAAGATCGAAATGCATTTCTTGCCGGATGTCTACGTCCAGTGCGACGAATGTCATGGCCAGCGCTATAACCGTGAGGCGCTAGAGATTAAGTATAAAAATAAGACGATTGCTAACGTACTGAATATGACAGTCGAGCAGGCAGCCGATTTCTTTGATAGCGTGCCAAATATCGCCCGAAAACTACAGACACTGGTGGAGGTTGGCCTTGGGTATATCAAGCTCGGTCAGCCAGCAACCACCTTTTCAGGTGGTGAGGCGCAGCGGATAAAACTAGCGACAGAACTCTCCAAGCGCTCGACGGGCAAGACGATGTATATTTTAGACGAGCCGACAACTGGGCTGCATTCTGCCGACGTCAAGCGGCTGCTGGGAATTTTACAGCAGCTGGTTGATGGTGGTAATAGTATGATTATTATCGAACACAATTTGGATGTCATCAAATCAGCCGACTGGATCATCGATATGGGACCTGAGGGTGGTCTCGGCGGCGGTACGGTAGTAGCGAGCGGCACGCCAGAAGAAGTCGCCAAAGTGCCAGAGTCATTTACCGGCAAATATCTAAAAAATATGCTTTAAGAATTACTTTTTTCGTTTGGCTTTTTTCAGAAGAACTAATAATTGTTTTCGGATTAAGGCTCGAGTGTTGGGCTGTTTTAGTGCGTGGATAATCATTGGTAGTACTGATAAGAAAATTATGAGGATTGCGGCAACTTCGATGTTAACACCTGCTTTAGTGAGGAATTCGCCAGCGTAGAACCCTAGGTAGACGAATAGAGATGACCATAGAAATCCACCAACAATATTAAATGTCAGGAAGGTCTTATAGTGCATTTTACTGGCACCAGCAACAATTGGCGCAAAGGTGCGAACGATTGGCACGAATCTAGCCAGAACAATTGTCACCGAGCCGTGCTTGTCGTAAAATTTTTCGGTTTGCTCTAAATACTTTTTCTTGAAAAAGCGAGAATTTTCTTTCTCAAATAATTTTCGCCCAACCTTATGTCCAAAACTGTAGCCGACGCTGTCTCCCAGCACCGCCGCTATAAAAATTAAAAGTGCAAAAATATGAATATCAATATGTAGAATATTCTGTTGTACCATATAGCCGGAAGTAAAAAGTAAACTGTCGCCTGGCAATACAAACCCAATAAGCAATCCCGATTCTGCGAAAACCACTAATAAAATTGCTATTACGCCAAAGCTCGTGATCAGATGAATAAAAGATTCCATGCGTCAATTATAGCATAATTATCATGTGATGAATCCGACTATTCTTCGATGAATCCGCCCGACTGTCGCGCCCACAACTTGGCGTAAACGCCGCGTTTTTTGGCAAGCAATTGATCGTGCGAACCGTCTTCGACGATACGTCCGTTTTCCAGGACGATGATACGATCGAGCTTAGCGATGGTTGATAAACGGTGGGCGATGACAATTGACGTTCGGTTTTTCATCAACGTTTCCAGCGACTTTTGGATTAGCGCTTCTGATTCTGAGTCTAATGCTGATGTCGCCTCGTCAAGGACTAAAATTGGTGCATTTTTCAAGATTGCTCTGGCAATAGCGATGCGCTGCCGCTGTCCGCCCGAAAGTTTGACGCCGCGTTCACCAACTAGCGTGTCAAAACCGTCTTGCAGTTTGACGATGAAATCATAGGCGCCAGCCTTCTTGGCAGCTTTTTCAATCTCGGCATCGGTCGCATTAGGTCGACCATAGGCGATATTCTCGCGGACGGAGCGGTGAAATAGCAGCGGCTCTTGCGGCACATAGGCGATTTGTTCGCGTAGACTTACCTGGGTAACTTCAGCAATATCTTGCGAGTCGATTGTGATCTTGCCCGAGTCAATATCGGCAAATCGTAGCAATAATTTGGTGAGGGTAGTTTTGCCAGACCCGCTTGATCCGACTAAGCCGATTTTTTCACCTGGCTGAATATTGAGCGAGAAATCATGAAACAAGGTATCGCCTTGGCCTTCGTCGTGCGTAAAGGTTACGTTGTCCATGACAATGCCGCCGCGTTTAATTTTTAGTTTTTTGTCGCTGCGATCAACTAGCGTTGTTGGTGTTTTAAGGATTTCTACCATTTCGTGAGCATCGCCAATAATACGATTGTAACTGCGCATGATGCCATTCATGTTCCACAACTCGTGCGCCACGCTACCAGTATAGGTGATGATGAGATAAACCGCCGCTACTGACACTACATTATGCTGGGCGGCATATATCGCGAAGGCAATTGCGCCAATTTTTATCACCATGTTGATGGTCGAATATACAGTGCTTACTTTCAAAAATCCGTGCATTGTACCCAAGCTGGCACCGCGCCAAGATTCAACAGTTTTTGCAAAGCGCTGTTGCTCCAGCGCCTCAGCGCCAGACGATTTTACTGCCAAAATGTTTGAAACGGCGTCCGCTAATTGTCCGCTCACTTTGTTGCTGGCTTTGGCTTCTTTTTCGTTCAACTTGGCCATAGGTCGAGAGCCAAAATAGACAACGACACTGAAAATGATTGAGAAGAGCAGGAGAAATACGGCATACTGCCACAATAGGGTTGATAGGATTATGATTGAGCCAGCCAGAGAAATTACCAACGGTAAAATCGACCAAATGATTGTGTCCCAAAAACGCTCGACTGCGCCATTTAATTTGTTGGTTTGGCTGACAAGTGAACCACCGAATTTGTTAGCATGAAAAAACATCGTTTGGTTGGTTAGTTTGCTAAAACACTGTGCGTACAGATCTCGCTGCAGGGCAGTTTCGAATGTCCAAGCGAGGTATAAGACTAAGCGCCAGCCGATAACACTTGACCATAACTGGCTAACACCATATAAAATGATCAGTGTCCATAAGTTCTCTGCGGTTTGTAGCCTGCCGTGCTGGATGATATTGAGTAGCTCGGCAATGATTAGCGGACCAACGAAAATTGTTATTGCAAGTGTTATGATGGCAAAAAAGATAGTCAGATTTCGCCTATGCTTGTAGGTGATTGATGCTTGCCAGAATAGGCCTAAGATTTGCTTGTTGCTAATTTTATTTTTCAAGATAACCCCTTTCGTTGGTAAAATATTTTTTTGCTAATTTAACCATTCGCTCGCCGATTTCACCATATTTTATTAGCGAATTAACTTGGCTTAAATTAACCATGGTATTTTTAATAACTCCGCAGCCTGGGTCATTAACGAACTCGCCGATTTTTTCCAATTTGGCATATACGCGAAATTGGAAAATTTGCTTACCATCAGGTTCGGTTAAGTGCTGATATCCAAGCGGTTGCCATTCAATCACGCGCATATTGCATTCTTCAATCATCTCGCGAGCAATAGTCTGCTCAATTGTCTCGCCTGGCTCGGTACGCCCGCCTGGTAAATTAAATTCTTTTTCGCATGTTAGGCTGGTGATGAGCGGTACTTGACCATCCAAGTCGCCTATCGCATAAACTTGTTGCCATGGCAAATCTGGAATGTTTTCTTTTTCTGTTATGGTATACCAGTTCGCTAAGATTTTTTGATTTTCATAAACAAATGATGATTTTAAATCAGGCTGCATAATACCTCTCTTCCTAATTTATCTTCTGCATTCAAAATAGTTTTCTACAAATTAAATAAAAAATTCGAAAATATTAGAGGAACTCACTCAAGTAAGTTCATGCATGTTGCATAAGTATATAATGTTGTTGCATCTTGAGTCAATAATGTGTGGCAGTTTTCGTTGTTTGGTTCTACCCGACTGATGTATAATGTATGGTGAGTAGAGGAGGAAATAATGGCATTATATGAAATTACAACAAAACAAGAGTTTGAAGAGAAAGTACTAAAAAGCGACAAGCCGGTGCTGGTTGATTTTTGGGCACCGTGGTGTCCGCCATGTCGAGCGATGGCGCCAATTTTACACCAAATTGCTGAAGAAACTGAGTTTGATGTCGTCAAAGTCGATACTGAAGCCAGCCAGGAAAATGCGCAGTTGGCTATGGACTATCGTGTGCAGGGCATTCCAAACATGAAGATTATCGCTGGTGGCGAGGAGGTTGCTGAGCTGATTGGTATGAAGCCAAAGCAAACGCTGATTGATGCTTTGGAAAAAGCTGCGGCAAAATAAATCATGACTACTTGTCGGCGCGCCAGGACCAAAGATAACGGATATCAAAAGTTGTTTATCAAAAAACTCTTGCAGTATTTGCCGCACCATCTTTTGCTGGCAACCACTCACAAGGTTCGGTTACGCTATGCGGAGAAGTTGCTAGGCAGCATAGCTCAGAAGCGGATTATTACAACAAAAACACTACGCCGGTTTAGTAGCTCTGAGATAGCCGAATATCAAAAACTGACGCAATACACCCAGTTTTGGCATGGAACCGGTCGTTGGCAGCATGGTGAGCGCGGTACAATTGATGTTCTGAAGAACTTTTGTGATACTGGTGGCCTCAAGCCATCCCGCGATGTGTATGCAGTTTTTGGCGGCAGTGATCGGCATATCGTATACTCGGTTTCATTATGCCGGAGTCGGATGGTGGCGCGATCATATGCTGACATGCATGGTCTTGGCTGGAAAGAGAAAAATCGCTATGGCGACACTCTGACTTGGACATCGTATTACTACAGCTTGTTTTATGCGCGACTATTTACGGTCAATGGGGTCAAAGTGTTGCGCCGTTGGAAAACTTGGCGTACATTGTCGCATGATGAAAATGGCGATAATACTTGGGGAAAGAAAGTGAATAAGCAGGCACGCGATGTGTGGGATATCTTCTGTCTGGGTAGCGATATTTCGGGTAATTATCCAATTTTAATTGGTGTTAGGAGTCTTGATTCGCAATTAAAACTAGAAAAACCAATGAGTCATTACGAAGTACGCGCTGATAAACGAATAGGCGTTGCAAATATTTCACACATAGAAGTTCCTCGCGATAAGCAGGACGAAATGCGAGAATTATTGCTTTCATGCGGTATCGACATACCAGTGACGAGCATTGAATTAGGCGAATATGTCAGTATGCAGAAGCGTTTTACTGAATTGCTTGGCTGGTAGAGAAAAGAAATTAGGCTAAAGCTGACGAAGTGGGTGTGATAAGATTATTATTAATAATATATGAAGTCGCATACTAAACCGCTTTTATATGACCAAATCGCAGCCGATCCAATGAATGCTGATTTTGTCAATAGAGGTTGGTCGCCTGTATATTCTGCTTCGTCAAGTTCGCGAATTGTACTGGTCGGGCAGGCGCCAGGTCGAATTGCTCAGCAGACGCTAAAGCCGTGGAATGATGCTAGCGGTCGTTTGCTTAGGCGATGGCTGAACGTAACGGATAAGCAGTTTTATAATCCCGATCTCTTTGCGTTGATGCCGATAGATTTTTATTATCCAGGCAGGGGAGT
>CAURBE010000014.1:0-9693 GCA_963523045.1 uncultured Candidatus Saccharibacteria bacterium
TCAGCACCGCGATCATCACCAGCTCAGCGATATATTGCAGCACAATCTTTGACTGTGGCACGCCCGTCGCCAAGAGTACGCCCGCCTCGCGCTTGCGCTCGTTCATCCACAGGTACAGCACCATGCCGATTACCGCGACACTGACCAGTGCCGTCGCCCACAGCATACCGTCGATCAGGCCATACACGCCGTTCACCGCGCCAGTCACGCCAGCCAGCTCCTGACTATTCTTATTCAATTGATACTTTTGCCAATTGACCGGCAATTTATTTGCTCGCGCCATCACCTCATCCAGCTGCTTAGTGCCTTTGGTGAAGAACGTGGCATCTTGGTAAATCTCATTTTGCTCGGTATACGCGTTCAACTGGCGGGTCGTCGCGATGTCAGTCAGGAACAAATTCTCGAACAGCTCCACCTGATACGTCGCCTGCTTTGGGTTCTTGCCGTTAAATATACCGACGATTTCCACCTCAACCTCATCCTTGGATGGATGCTCGTTGTCGGTGTCGTATTGGTTAGCCTTCAGTTTAATTTTACTGCCAAGCTTCAGATTGTTGGCCTTGGCAAAATCTTCGTGCACCAAGATCTTGTGCGAATCGTTCTCGGTGATGTGCCGGCCAGCGATGAGTTTGAGCGACTCGGCCCGGAACTTTTTCTCGGACTCAGATTTATTAACGCCGATGATGGTCGCGGCGTTGCCAAATTGCTTGTCTTTTTGGGCGTCATAGCCGCTGCCGCCGCTTGGTAATGGCACAAGCTTGGTATTGATAAAATCGACCGTGGCGTTCTGGCGCTTGACATAATCCGTCACGCCCTCCAGGTTCTTCACTGCATCGATGTCTTTGTTTGATACCGTTCCTGAGCCGCGGGCCGTTCCCGGATTGGTGCGCGGATTATTGCCCAGCGTGAAGCCGGCCTTGAGCGTTTTGTCGAGCGACTGCGCTGCCGCGTCGGTCGAATGCTTGATGGCAAATCCACTCAGCATAATCGTCGACATACACAGCAAAATCGCCAGCAAAATCAGCGTTTTGAGTTTTTTCCTGGTGATATACAACCAGGCACGTTGTATGAATGACATAGATCTCCTTTCTTGGTTCTATGCCAGTGTAGCAAGGGTGTGTGAAGGGAATGTGAAATGGGTGAGGTTGTATAAATTTAACCTCCCATCTCTCATAGATATCAGATATCTCTTCCAAGAAAAATAGGCTAGTTGTTCGATACCTTAAGTCAGGTATCAGTGACACTAGCCCAAGTCACTCGCATTTGTTCAGATGGATTTCTCCAATCTAGGGGATGCGCACCCCAATCTGTTGTCCTATCTACTTCTCGACCTCAATGACGTGAACGCCGAGGCGTTCCTTGTGGTCAGGGTAGATCTTGCGGAGGAGGCGAAGTGCCTCCTCTTCACTCTTCGCCTGCGGCACGATCTGCTGCCACACTTCCGATGAGAGCATGTCAGCGAAGCTACGGTAGATGCGGATCGACTTGATCCGCACCGCACCGGACGTGTGTCCGGTCTCGAGCTGCAGGAGCTCACCGGCCTTCAGTCGCTTGATGCTGTTGTAGCCGACACGAACCTCCAAGGTCTTGCGGCCCGACATGATGTCATCAAAGTAGGGTTTCTTGATACGCAGCTTGCGCACGGGACTTCCTTTCTGGAGGCTGAGCCCCCACTGTTGTACGACATTGTTTGGCGCGTACCCTCCCGGGAACACCCCTTCGAGCGTCCATCCGTGACGCTGAAGGCAGGCGATCTGCCACGGCTCAGGGACGAGGTGGACGTACAGTTTGTGGCCGTAGTCCTCCAGTAGCCCCTGGAGGTCGATGACGAGCGCTTCGAACGCTGCCTCCGACTTCGCCACGAGTGGCATCAGCTTGATGGGCTGACCCTTTTTCGGGGTCGCGCCCGCGACGCCAACTACCTGACCGTCGCACTCAGCGACGAAGATGATTTTGAACTTGGTATTCACGTCGCCAGACTCCATACGACGGTAACCAGCAAATAGGGCGTCAACCCAGTTGCTATCCACACCGTCGAAGTCGCCACTCATCTGCGACAGAATGAGAGCTCGCGCGCCGTCGGCGTGTTGGCTCTCATCGAACGGAACCACAGAGATGTTCGGCGAGTCAAACCCCGCCTCGTCAATGAGCTGCTTATACAGCATATGCTCATCGATGCCGATCTTGTAGTGATCCTTCGCTGTTCCGGTGATGCGGAAGCCCTTCCGGAGGAAGAATCCCAGCGCCTTTTTATTCGGTTCTGCCACAGTGCAGTAGATCTGCCGAGCACCGAGGCTACGGGCGAAATCTTCAGCGTGCTTGAGCAGCATGCTTCCAACGCCCATCTTCCCTCGGTACGCCGTGTCAACGATGAGGGGGCTGATCTTGGCAGTCCCCTGTTTCTTGTTGACGACGTGGATGACGCCCACAGGGCGCCCGTCGCTTTCAGCGATGAACATGTACTGCCCAGCGGAGAACTGACCGACGCGGTCAACGCCGCCCGCGATGTGCGTATCAAAGATACGCCGCGCATGGGCGCGGTGGTCTCCGTCGTAGAACGGAGTCAGTGCTCGAACCATGAGGTCCGAGACGAAACCGAAGTCGCTCGCCCTTGCTGGGCGCACGACGATGTTGCCGACTGATGCTTCAGTCACAATGTACACCTTCCTGTGATGGCTACGATTTTTGACGTAGCTCGGATAGGACAGTCATTATTATATCATCGAGATAATATAAATTCAATACCCACTACCCCATGTAGTCTCTGGTCTTCAATAGAATAAAATTCGTTGATTTGATTTTCTAGCCATGCAACACTCTCGCCGCCAAATTTCTGCGGATCATTGTGCGAAAACAAATCATGAAACGTCGCATAGCGCAATAAACCGACAACTGTAACAGCAGCAGTTTGGCTGGGATTGTCTCGATTAGTAAAGATAATCTGGTCGCCGATTTGAATTTTCTGGCGCTTGTCGTCATATAGCCGTGATTCGATGGTTTTATTGCCAGAAGTGATGGCGTCAAAAGGTTCGGTGGCTAGTTTTAATTGGTGTGTTGTCATAGTAGATTATTATAGCAGAATTAAATGGAGTGTAGCTAACAAGGGGCGCGGACTTTACCCCGCGCCCCAAAACCTACCCATTGCTTTTGGGTGGTTTATGCTCACGGTTTTGGCGCCGGCGCCTCCTTCTTCGGCTCGGCGGCCTTTTCAAATGCCACGTTCTTCAGTTCTTTTTCTAGGACAGGTCCAGCGATAAAGCGGACTTTAGCTTCTTCGATGAGGCTGGCGTTGACGTCCTTTTCTTCAAGAGCGCCTTTGGATTTGAGGGTAACGTGGAAGTAGCCCAGCTCGCCCAAATGGACGCTGTGGCCTTTGGCGAGCAGCGCTGCCAATTCCTCGCCCAGGATGGTCAAAACCGCTTGAATGTCTGTCTTGCTAACAGTGGTAGAATGGCGGGCGATGTTATCGGCGAGTTCGGGGAGGTTGATGCGGCCGGACTCGCTGATCTGTGCAAAAAATTTCTTCGGCTCAGCTGGCTTGGCTGGGTTGCCAAGCTTGACGGTCTTATATTTTATACTCATAACGCCTCCTTATGATTCCGTTAGATATATGCGTTTAGCACTTCCCTGAAAGTGCCATAGGACTTTCGTAAAACTGCTATAGGAGATTTTCAAAAGTGCTATAGGAAATTCGAAAAAGTGCTATAGAACTTTTTACCCCCACTTAAGACTGTAATTATGCGGTATATGTTCTCTCTCGCCCACCCCCTTTCATAATTACAAACATCCTCTTTGCTGATGGCAGCGCGCGGATGTTGGTTATGGTTTTATTGTAGCATGGGCGGATGGGAAAAGCGAGAGATTTTCTAAAGCTTGTTGGCCTAATCTATTGTTCTAGCAAAGATACTTATCGTCAAAAGACGCTAATGGTTGACATACTCTACTCTACTCTACTCTATTCTATTCTATATCATACAATCTAGGCTGAAATGCAGCCATCCTTGAGTAGATAGGAGACGATCATGCCGAACCGGCGCGATCTGAACGACATCGCCAGCTACCTCGTGCCCAACCCGGGTGACGAAGCATGGGTTGTCGACCCCGACCAGCACGAGCACATGCACAGCGGGCAGACGTCCGGCGAAACGCACGCCGATGGCTACCTGATGTACAACGAGGGCACACCGAGCTGGCTGAAGTACCACTCCGACGACAAGGAGGACGAGTGAGATAACCCTCAAGGATGCCCCTCTTCAGACTTGAAGAGGGGCCATTCCCTGAATATAATATGGTTATGGACTATGACAAATATCTAAAGCTGCAGACTCGCCTTGAATGGTTTTATGATTTTCATCCGCAGTTTTTTGATGATATTTTGCCTGAACAGAAAAAGTTATTGCAGAACGTATTTTTATATGATGCACCGGACGAAGGTTATCCAGAGTCGTTGCAAGATTTTTATAATGAGACTATTAGCGACAAGCCGGCGCTTCAGCGTGATGTACTTCTGGCAGTAGATGCTTTGTATCGCGTTGCAGGCGCTGGGAGTTTATTTGAGGAGGATGAGTATCGCCTACCTACTAGCGAAATTACATAATCTATTGACTGCTTTTTTGTAGCCACGCCGCCAACTCTCGCCAAACCGCTGCTGTTAATTCCGCTTTCTCTTCATCAGTCATTTCAGCGAGCGTTTTATTTTTATCGTCTGGCAAGAAATATTTGTCGTAATTGCGGCCGTTATCTCCGCGCGGTTCTTTGAGTAGTATGCCATGCAGTTTTAAGGTAAACGTCTGCGGTTTGTCGCCGTCAAAATAGGTAATCGTGCGCTGGGTGTACGCCCGACTGCTGTCGCCAAGCAGTCGAATTATCCTGTCAATACCGATGGTGTCGAGCGCGTATTTGGTGTAAACGCCGGGAAAGCCGTTCAGTTCGTCGATGAACAGACCTGAATCCATCACCACCAGCGGACGTTTAAGTAGATCGTAATATTTTAGCGCTTTATCGACAGAGACGGCTTGTTGATCGTCGGATTGGATTTCTGGCACGTCAGGTAGGGTTTTATCTGGCACAATCAGGTTAATGTTCGTTTCTGCCAGCGCCTGCTTAGCGCCGGCAAGTTTGTGTTTGTTAGTCGTCGCGTAAATTAAGTCCATAATTATAGTTTAGCACTATCTGTTTCAGGCAAACCGCACCACAAACCGCATGCCCCGCCCGTGCGGCGTGAAGTCATAGTCCAGTCCCTTGGTGTCTAGCAGCATTTTCACGGTGTAGAGGCCAATGCCGCTGCTGTCAGTGTGCTGCTTCTTGTCGCTAGAGCTACGATAAAACGGGTCGAAGACGTGCTGGAGTTGCTGTTTGGTGAGTGGCTTGCAGACGTTTTCGATAGCCAGCTCATTCTGGTTGCAAGTAATTTTTATCACGCTTCCCGCATCGCCGTGGCGCACCGCGTTTGATACCAAATTCGAGATGACGTGGCGCATCATGTCACGGTTCGCACGAATGGTCGTTGGGTGTGCGTTAACCGTGAAAGTCATGCCGCGCGTTTTCGCCAGCAGTGTATAATCATCAACCACCTCGGTAATCAGCTTATCGACCCTCAGCCGTTTCTCTTGGTGCAAAGCCTGCTCGGCAACACTGCCAGAGCGCAAAACGTCATTCACCATCGCCGCCAAGCGGTCAACCTGCGCCACCGATTCCACCAGGTACTGATCGCGATTGTTATATTCACCGATGTTTAGTTGCATGTTTTCAAGCATAATCCTGAGGGCCGCCAATGGTGTTTTTAGCTCGTGCGAGGCCGCGCGGAGGAAGGCGATTTTTTCTTTCTCCAGTTGCGCGATCCGCTTATTTTCATGCTCCAACGAGCGAATCGTTTGCCACAGGTTTTGGTAGAGCTCATTAATATTTCGCCCTAGCACGCCGATCTCGTCATGGCTGTTCACCGGGTAGCGCACGTCCTTTTCCAGCCGCTGCATGGTTGTGGTCACCGCCGCCATCTGACGAATCGGCCGCGTCACGAAGCGGCTATAGATGTAAGAAAACACCAGCGCCACTAACAGCGAACCAAGCATGGTATATGGCAATACCTGCAAGGTAGCGAGCTTGGCCTGGGTGACAGGCGCCACATCTGCCAGCAGCTTGACTGCGATCGTTTGACCTTGGCTATTCGCCACACTCCCCTGCCGCAAAATCACCGAGCGCGGATCGACAGTCTGCCCGTCAGCAATTTTTACCACGCTAGTATCGACCGATTTGTCGCCGTCCGTCACGATGTTGATCGACTGAAAACCTTGAAAATACTGATCACGCCCATCAATCGTCAGTGTGATATTAACATTTTTCACTTGAGCAAATTCTTGACTAGTCCGACGTATATCCTCGGTAGATTTACCGCGTAGTTCGGTTGTCAATGCTGTGAGATTATCCGCCGCCTCGTGCTCTTTTTGCTGTAAATAAAATTGCGGCATCAAGGTGTAGACCAGCGCGTGCACCAGGATAATTAACGCTACAAACAGACCGATCGACACCAAAAATGTTTTGGGAAATAATTTAAGCCGCTTCATAGCGATAACCCACTCCCTTCACCGTGACGATGCAGTCTAGGTGCAATTTTTTGCGTAAGTTTTTGATGTAAACGTCAATCACCCGATCAAATGGCACCTCGTCATCACGCCATAACTTGTCAATGATAGCCTGCCGGCTCCAGACCATGTTTGGATTATCCACGAGCAGCTTGAGGAGTTGCACTTCCTTGGGCTTGAGATGTGCATCATTGTCATCATAAAATCCCTGATAGGCCATAAAATCCACCGAAGCCAGTCCGCGCTGCCACAAGGTTTTTTTGACAGACTGCTGCCGGCGAAGCAACGCCCTGATGCGCTTTTCTAAAATCACCAGCGAAAACGGCTTACTCATATAATCATCCGCCAGCTCGTCAAAACTCGCAATCTGCGTCGGCTCATCATGCAGAGCCGTCAACATCAGCACCGGCACATCGCTGGTCTGGCGAATTTGATGCAATACTTCAATGCCGCTCATCCCCGGTAGCATAATATCCAGGATAATCACATCCGCCTCAGTAAATTTCTCCAGCGCCTCCTCGCCACTCACCGCCGTTACCACCGTAAAACCGCGCTGGCGGAGGAATTGCTCGGTGCCTTGACGCACGGCGGGTTCGTCTTCAACGAGGAGAACAGTTGGATTTTGTTGCATATAATTAATTATACCAACTTCACATCTCTACACATAACCAATATAATATCAATATGAACACTCCACATAAGAATCGGATTATCAAAATTATCATATGGACAGTTAGTGCAATTATCTTCATCGCAGCATTACTAGCAGCCACAGCCTTCTTTTGGCCAGCAACAACCAAGCAACTCCAATCATCCAATGCCGAGAGGTTAATTTATAGCGATGCCATCACCGTCGCCAATCGCATTGTCAATGAAGATACTGCCAATACTGAAGTTAGATCAGGTTGCCAATCAATTATTAAAACTCACGGCCAAAAAACTACTAAAGCCGTCCTGATGATACATGGCATAAGTTCTTGTCCGCAGCAATTCGCAGACCTAGGCGACACCTTCTTCAAAGCCGGATATAATGTCTACATCCCCCGCGTTCCTAGCCACGGCCTCACCGACAATAAACGACACGGAGAAATTACCATTCCGGCAATGGCTCAATTCATGAATACCAGCACCAACATTATTAGCGGTTTGGGCGAGGAAGTAGGAGTTGTTGGCCTATCTGGCGGCGCCAATATGGCAACTTGGATAACTCAGTATAATAGCGCTACCATATCACGCGCTCTATTATTATCACCTTTTTATCAGCCTTCAGCCTCGGAAATGCCCACTTGGCAAGCTCCACTTCTTAGAAATCTTTACGGGCGCAACATCCTTCCTGACTCATTCAGCACAGGCAGCAACTTGTCATACCGTGCACTCGGTAAATACATGATAATTGCCAAAAATTACAAGTCTGATTTTAAGGCGCCAGGATTAAAGTATATTGGCGTCGTAACAAGCGATAACGACACTTCAATCGACATGGACCTTGCAACCAATATACCGCAGCAAATAGCCTCCGCCTCCAATGCAAAATTCCAACATTCTACTGTACCAGCCTCGTTTGGCATTGGTCATGACATAGTAGCTTTGAGCCAAGATTCAGTCAAGAAATATTCCGACAAGCTATACCCATTTTATCTGGATATATACGAAGGAAAAGACGTAAAATTAGAATCAAATTAGTAGCAATCTACTTTTTATCCTGCGCAGCCAAAATCCGCGCCTGAACCTCATCCAGTTGAGCATCATCCATCTTTGGACCGTCAGCAGTAGTCAGCCAGCCTGGATATTCTTCGTAAAATGCCTGCTCATGCGATACTGCCGAACCAATTCCCTTCGCTAAATCACCATGCAGCGGCACCAGCTTGGCATGCACATGCGCCACGCCTGTCCCCTCAAAAATCAATGCCACTCGCGGCGTATCGAAGGCTTTTTCTAAAATATTAGCAACCTTTTTCACTGCCAGCATCATCTCAGAATACAATTCATCATCCAAAGAAAATACGTAATCACCTGGATTATGTTTCGGCATCACCACAGTAAAGCCTGGTGTATTTGGAAACGGTGTCAAAAATGCTAAAAATTTCTGATCTTCCCAGACTTTCCAAGATTTCATTTTACCTGACACGATATCGTCAAAAATTGTGTGATTCATAATTGCTCCTTTTGAGACAATTATAGCATTTTATGAAGTTTCACGTCCGCTAACTTAATATCAATCCGGCGACAAACTAAAAACAGCCAGACCATCGCAAAAATCCCCAAGAAGACTTCAATAATAACAAACCAAAACCGCCCCATCAGATACCCTTGCATGGCCAAAAGTGCCGCAAAAACCGGAAAACTAAACGATAATAATCGTTCACGGTGATTTAAATAACTTAAGCTTGACGGCAAAACAAACATCAACACCACCATCAATATCACCACGCCGCGTGAAAAAAAGAAATGCGCCGCGTGCATAGTATCGTTTGGACAAAGTGCCACACCCAGCATACAAATCGTCAACGATGCCACCAGCCAGCCAGACGCTTGGGCAGAACGCCGTTGTCCAAGTTGAGAATAACTGCGAGTCATAAAAACGCCAATTGCTACCATCACCAGACTAGATAGAAACACTCCTGCGTTAAATGATAGCGCCGACAGACTATTGGTACTAGTTTCGCCCAGTCGACTCAAGCTCCAATTCATCCACCGAGGATCGTCAGATAAAAGGATCGCCAAAGTCACCCCCACAGATATAATAATCGCATAAAAAATACATAGCACCTGTAGGCGATTTTTGTAAAAATTTTTTTCAATTTGGCGATATTGCATATAGCTTAAAACTGCTCCAAAAAGTCCAGCTTGCCGCTCTCAAAATGCCGCACGTCCTCGACGCCGTATTTCATCATCGCCAGGCGGTCGATGCCGCAGCCAAAGGCAAAACCAGTGTATTCATTCGGATCGATATCGGCGGCTTCCAATACTTTCGGATGAATCATGCCGCAGCCCAGTAGTTCGATCCAGCCCTCGCCTGAACAAACTTTACAGTCTGTATTTTTGCCTTCACAGAATGGGCAGCTCAGCGCAAATTCAAAGCTCGGTTCGGTGAACGGGAAATAAAATGGAT
>CAURBE010000015.1:0-2755 GCA_963523045.1 uncultured Candidatus Saccharibacteria bacterium
AATCGCGCCAACCAATGAGCTACGCCAATGGTTTAATCATGATCCAGAAAAATTTACAGAATTTTCAGAACGTTATACAAAAGAGTTAGATGAAAATCCCGCCACTATCAAGGCGAGAAATGACTGGCCTAGTCATCCAATCGTTACGCTATTGTATAGCGCTAAGGATGCGGATTTTAACCAGGCGGTAGTACTTAAGCAATGGTTAGAGGGCTGATTTTATATTAGATAATTATACAAGACTATAATTAGACTTGAGCTAACGTTTGAGGGATGAGAACTTGATTAATAAGAGATAAAGTATAATGATAGTGGAGGAGTAGCTAGTCGTAACAATTTGCTTAGTCAACTACACTGACTAAAGCAGGGTAATTTTTTAGGTAAATAAATTTCTATGATCAATAAAATTTATCGTGGAATCGCATGTGTCATATCGCTAATTTTTAGGATTATACCGACAAAAGATCGTGTGCGTGTAATTGTTTATCGTAATGACGGTAAGATTTTGTTGGTTAGGAGTCGCTTTAGCCGTCAAAAATGGGCTTTGCCGGGAGGTGGGGTGAATCGTAATGAGAGTTATGAGCAGGCTGCTATCCGAGAAGTGTTGGAAGAGTTAGGAATTAGCGTAGAGAATCTGCAGTATCTTGGGAAAGCTAATTCTCGTGAGTCATATGTTGAGTTTTCAGTTCGAGTCTTTGCGGCGCAAGCTTCTGATTATGATATAAAATGTAACTTTGAAATAATGGAGACTCGGTGGCTTAGTAGAGAGTATATTCCTAAAGAGTATTACACTCTGTATTTTACTAGGTATCAGTAGATATCTCTGTCTTTTATGTATAATATAAACATGAATAATCAGCAACTTGCCCAGCTTGAAACAGTAAAAACTAAAATCCGCCAATTACTTGGTGGCGATACCTCAGGTCACTCCGATGATCATGTCGAGCGAGTAGCGCTGCTGGCAGAGCGTTTTGCTAGCGAATGCAGCGAGCCAGTGGATTTGCAAGAAGTGCTGTTGACGGCTTGGCTGCATGACGTTGATGATTACAAATTGGTCGGTAAGGCGCAGGCAGAGAAATTAACGAACGCAGTAAATATTATGATAGAAGCAAAGGTGGCTGAAGATTTGCGCCGAGCGGTATTGGAAAATGTTGCTGCGATCGGCTATAGCAAACGTTTGAACGGCAAGCAGCCGCAGCGCCTGGCGGGACGGCTGGTGTCCGACGCTGACATGTGCGATGCTATTGGCGCAGTTGGGATTGAGCGGGCGCTGGTTTATGCTTGCTATCATGGTGGGCGGATTTTTGATCCCGCGGTTTGGCCAAATGTTAATCTGGCGGCGCATGAGTATAATGCTGACGGCAATACGCATGATACCGACGGCTTCATCAATCATTTCTTTGAAAAGCTGCTGAAACTGAAAGACTTGATGCTGACCGAGCCAGGACGAATAGAGGCAGAAAACCGCCAGCAAATTATGGTTGATTTCTTACGCCATTATTTCCGCGAGAAGAATGCGCCGGACTGGGGCGAATTTTTAGAAGAATACTTACGCCGTTGATAGGTCGCTGAAGTACTTTCTTGTTTATTCCGATTCTCTACCTGGAAGGCTGGTGCTCAAAATTTTTAAGCCGATGTCGACGACTAATTGGCAGGCTTGCTGTTGCGAAAGGGGCGCGAGGTGCTTGTTCTTTCCACTTGGATGGAGCGAATGGCCAGCTTTTGGTATGATGATAGCTCGTTGTCTAGCCTCGTGCCAAATGACTACCACCACCGCCTACACAAAAAGCTGTTATGGGTTGTTTTAGACCATCCATCGTTTCGCTTGCTATCATATCATACATTGCATATTTGTCAAATTCATAAGCTGGCTTGTCATTATGTTAATATTGAAATATGAATCAGGCGATAATTGTTCACGGTAAGCCGTCCAAACGATCGTATTTCAATCCAAATCTACCGAGCGCCAGTAACTCGATTTGGCTTCCATGGCTGCAACAGCAGCTGCTAATTCGCGGTATTGACACTCAGACACCCGAGATGCCTGAATCATGGCGACCAGATTACTCGTTGTGGCGACAGACTTTTGAAAAATATGATGTAAATTCAGAAACTATATTGGTTGGACATAGTTGTGGCGGGGGTTTTCTAATTCAATGGATGAGCGAGAATCCGCAAATTTGTGCAGGCGACGTCTATCTCATTGCGCCAACTTTTGGTGATAAGTTTAATCTCGAAGCTCCATATGATGAGCCGCTTCGTGGCGGTTTTTTTGATTTTGAGATTGACGAGGCGCTACTTGATCGCGTGCGTAGTCTAACTATATTTTACTCTGATAATGACTCGGTACGAGTTGATACTGCAATAAAAATTCTAAAAAATTCTTTCCCGTCTGCCTGTTATCGATTATTTCCGGGATATGGGCATTTTTGTGGTAAGCGCGACATGGCCGACGATACTTTTCCTGAGTTGTTTGAGACAATATTGCGTAACAAAATAATTTATTGAACGTGTCGTAACATAAAATAACAAAACTACTATTACGTAGATAGTATTTACAGACTGGTTCGGATCCGGAGTATAATGAAATGCTGGGTGGTTTTGTCGGCAAGACGTGATTGCTTGATATAATGGTAGCTGTGAATCAACGGTTGCAGCAAAAACTCAAAACCTTACCCCGCACTCCCGGTGTCTATTTTCACAAGTCAGCCAGCGGCGAGATTATTTATGTAGGCAAGGCGGCGGTGCTGAAAAA